>NZ_LWEE01000030.1:0-231753 GCF_001635445.1 Halioglobus sp. HI00S01 | reverse complement strand
CCGGGCGGGTATCGAGATGCCAGTATGTGCCGCACTCCCAGAGCCCAATGGCGTCCGAGCCCAGGAAGGTTGCGTGAAAGGCCGCCAGCCAGTCCAGGCATGCGTGTATATCTGCGAGGTCAACCGCCTGTTTTCTATCATCAAAGCCCGCGGCATCGAGGTCTGTCAGAAGCAGTAGAGTCTCGTTGTCACTGGCTTCTACTGCAAGGCAGGTGGGTACCGGGCTGTCGGCACCGCAGCGCGGTGCATAGTGACGGTACCAGTATGCTTCTACCTGGTAGGAACGGATCTTTCGCTGGTGAGAGCGATCGCTGTCCCAGCCACGCGGGTGGTTGGATATTTCCGGCAATTGAATATGTTTGAGAATGACGGACGGGTAGATACTGCCTTGCAGCGATACCCTGAGTATTTCTCCGTAACCGCTCCACAGCGACTGTACCGCATGAACATCGCTGATGGCCGTTGCCGAGGTCGCGTCGAGTATGGTGTCGATGATCTCCTGTTGCATACAGAGAGTGCCGTGTCGCTCAGTGATGATGCAGGTGCGAATGGTCCATTTCGGCGGGCTGGCCGGGTGCTATCTGCTGCAGGTGCTCCCCATGGGCATACACCATATAGAGTGTCAGCATGCCGGAGCCGATGAGCACAATGGCAATGAACAGCTTGAGTCCACGCCTGCGTAAAAAGTGCTGCAGGCGATCGGCGCCCAGTGAAACCGCGAGCATGGCAGGCAGGGTGCCGATGCCAAAGACGAACATAAGTCCTGCGGAGGTGGCAGCACTTTGTGCAGTGGCGGACCAGGCCAGCGCAGAATAAATCAGTCCGCAAGGCATGAGGCCCCAACACAATCCCAGTGCCAGTCCCTGATGCGGGCGCTGTATGGGCAGAAATCGCGAAGAAAACCGCTGCACTGGCTGCCAGAGTTTACTGCCAGCTTGTTCCAGGACACGAATACCTTGCCACCAATTGACCACGGACAAGCCCATGGCAATCAGCAGAAGGCCCGCCAGATAGCGCAACGCAATCGTCCACGCAACCAGGTCGATGCTGCCTGCAATCAGGCCGAGCAGGCCGCCGAGCAGGGCGTAGCTGGAAATGCGTCCAACGTGGTAGGAAACTGTCACAGATTGTCTGCGTTGTCCGCCGAGGTTCAAGGCGGCGGCGACACCGCCACACATGCCCAGGCAATGGCCGCTGCCGGCCAGGCCCAGCGCAAGCGCGGAGAGATAGCTTAGATCAGCGGGCGTCATCGTCTTCTTTGGGCGCGGTCTTGTCCTCGTTGAGAATGCTCCACGCCTCTTTGTCGAGATCGTCGTACTGGCCGCTATCAATCGCCCACAACAGCAACTTGATGGCAATGGCAACAAACACGATAGCAATGGGAATCAACAGGTAGAGACTATCCACGATTCAGTCCTGCAGCGAGGCTTCCTTACTCAGACGCAGCGAGTTTGCCACGACAATGAGTGAACTTAATGACATGCCAATGGCCGCTGCCCAGGGAGGTATATATCCCATTGCTGCCAGCGGAATAGCGCTGATATTGTAACCTAGGGACCAACCAAAGTTTTGCAGAATAATTCGGCGACAGCGGCGTGCCTGGTGCCAGGTACGGGTGATTGCGTCGAGATCCCCGCCGGCGACCACAAAGTCAGCCTGGGTACGAGCGAGATCAGTGGCATCGGCTACTGCGAATGATGCATCAGCCATTCCCAGTACCGGGGCGTCATTGAGCCCGTCTCCCACCATGGTGACCACGTGGCCATCGGCTTGGAGGGCTTGAACCTGTGCCATTTTTTCCTGTGGCCGCAGGCCATAGGCGCAGCTGTCCAGCTGCAGCTGTTCGGCCAGTGCGGGTCCGGCGGCGGAACGGTCGCCAGTGAGCAGGCCAACAGTCAGGCCGGCGTGCTGTGCTTGGGCCACTACGCACCGCGCTTCACTGCGCAGTGGGTCATTGAGGCCAATCCAGGCCAGTGCTTCCTCGTCGCTGCACAGGGCGACCCAATACAATTCCTGTCGCGGTTGAGCCGTCAGCCCGGGCAAGAGTGCACGACAAAAGGGTTCGCTGCCCATGCGGTACTCATGCCCGTTGAGCATCCCGGCCATGCCGGCGCCGACGGTGTATTCCACGTCCGTCAATCCCGCCTTGCCGGGCAGGTCTGCAAAGGCGCTCCCCAGTGGGTGATTGGAGAAGTGTTGCAGTGCGCTGGCGATAGCCAGTACCTCAGTGCGGTCTGCTGAGCCCAGCAACTGCACCTCGGCAATAGACAGATTCCCCTCGGTGAGCGTGCCTGTTTTGTCGAACAATACGTGCGTGGTTCGAGACAGTGCCTCCAGGGCATTTTCTCCGCGCACAATGACACCCCTAGTTCGCAAGGCGCTGGCAGCGGCCGTCAACGCGGCCGGCGTGGCCAGGGCCAGTGCGCAGGGGCAACTGATGACCAGTACGGAGAGTGAAATCCACAGCGCCTGGGAAGGATCAATCTGGTACCAGATAAACGCCGTTGCGGAAGTGACCAATAGTACGCCCGCTACAAACCACGATGCAATTCTGTCGGCCATACGGGCCAGCGCGGGTTTTTCAGTCTGTGCCACCTCTACAGATTTCTGCAGGGCGGCGAGCCGACTTTCCAGGTAGTTGCACAGCACCTGCGCTTCCAGCCCGGCTTCCACATTGATCGTACCCGCGTAAACCGTATCGCCCACGGCAACGCTGCGCGGCAGGTGCTCGCCGTTAAATGTATCCTCCCGTACTGCGCTACTGCCCTTGGTTACGATGGCATCGATGGCAATGGTTTGCCCGGGGGGGAACAAGACTGTGTCACCCACCACAAGCTGGGCGCGTGGCACGGTCTGCCATTGCCCGTCGCGACGACAACTCACGGCATCGGGCAGCGTACTCTCGGCGTCGAACCAGGTCATGGTGTGGCGCTGCCGTACTCTGGCTTCGAGGAATCGACCCAGTAACAGGAAGAATGTGAACATGACCACGGAATCAAAATAGACCTGCCCGGTGCCGCTAATCGTCGCCCACGCGCTGGCCAGCAAGGCCAGACCAATCGCCAGAGCGACCGGTAAATCCATGACCAGTGCACCTTGTTTCAGGTGACGCCAGGCGGTGGAAAAAAAAGTCCCCGCCGAGTAGTACACAACAAAACTGGCGACCAGCAGGCTGACCCATCGCAGTAGGCCTTCATACTGCTGCTGAATTCCCTGAATCTCCCCGGCATGGAGTGCAATGGCATACATCCCCACCTGCATCATGCCAAAGCCGGCAACGCCCAGACGGCGCAGGTCGCGCTTGTAGTCTGCGCGCATTTGTTCGACCTGAGTGCTGACCTGGAAGGGGCGTGGCCGGTAGCCCAGTGACTCAAGGCGGCTGAAGATTTCGCTGAGTTTTATTTGCGCTGGATCAAACGCGACGTCCAGGCGACTCTGCTGCAGATTGACCAGGGCGCTGGAGATGCCCGGGATTGGCGCCAGTGTTTGTTCGATCAGCCAGGTACACGCAGCACAGGTTATACCACCCAGCAACACCCGCGCTTGCACGGTGCCATCGCTTTGCATGTCGGCGAATTGTGCGGCTGTTTGCGGATCGTCGTAAACCAAGTACTGGTCATTGAGCTTGAATTGCTGTTCGACCGGTCGTTCGCTGTAGGCCGTGCGCTGCTGGTAAAAGGTATCCAGTCCACTGGAGGTAATCATGGTCGCCACGGCGCGGCATCCAGGACAGCACATTGCGCGTGCTTCGCCGCCGATCTCTACGTGCAGGTCCACGCCGGGGGGGATATCTTCACCGCAGTGATAGCAGGGCGGGGCTTCCCGCGCGGCCTGGAGGCCGGCGTCAGCCACCCTGGCCGTTGCCTAAATCTGCGGCGGTGACTGACCCGTCGAGGCGCCAAGCCTGTTCACCTTCACTGGTGAGAGACCAATGCCAACGCGGAGCTACTTCGGCGGGCAGGCGGCCGCGATACTCGCCTGGTACGCTCTGTACCAACATCAGGCTGAAGTCCTGGTTGGATTCGAGGGGGTGTGACATATCGAGCTTGAGCAGCTGATCATTCACGGGCCCCGAGGTTTTGATCACAATGTCGCTGCCTTGTATGAAAATATTAGCGGCAATGTTCAGCGATCTGGCGCGCTCGATCTTTTCCAGCTTGCGATTGATGGCCAGGCCATCCTTGTAGTACTCGTCGGCCACCAGATCATCGGCGCCTTCATGCGCTACAAACACCATGTTAATCCCGGCTACCACAACGGCTGCGGGCAGGGCGATTAAGAACCAGGGCCAGAACTGTTTGTACCAGGGTTGACTGTCCTCGCGGGGCAGTTGTTTGCTCATCGCTTTACTACTCTGTTGTCAGGCCGCCTACAGTGGCTTTACGAATCGTGTTTCGTGAACAATCCTGAGATCTTCACGATCACTTGCCTGGGCTTCAAAATTAAAGGCAGTGCTAGGCTTGTCCAGGTCCTCGGGCATCATCCGCACTCGCAGGCTTATCGAGCGAATTTCTTCGCCATCGAGCGTGTGCATGCGATCGCCAATAATCTCAGCGTTCTCAAGGCCGTCGATGGAAAGGGTGAATTCATGCATTTCCGGGGACATGTTCGCCAACTGGAGTGTATAGATGTTGTCTATGGCACCGGTATCCGTAGTCACGAATAACTGGTTGCGATCGCGGATGATCGTTAACTCCAGCGGTACCCGGTAAAGCATGTTGTAGCCGAACGCGCCAAACATAACTGCCAGTACTACCACGTACCCAATGATACGCGGCCGCAGCCAATGTGTCTTACCTTCACCATTCAGCTCTCGTTCACTGGTGTAGCGGACCAGGCCCTTGTCGTAGTCCATTTTCTCCATCACAGAGTCGCAGGCGTCGATGCATAACGCACAGCCAATGCACTCGTATTGGAGGCCGTTGCGGATGTCGATACCCGTCGGGCAGACCTGTACACACAGTTCGCAGTCGATGCAGTCACCCAAGCCGAGTTCCTTGGGGTCGGCGGTTTTCTTGCGGCTGCCGCGAGCCTCACCCCGGACCTTGTCATAGGATACGATGAGTGTGTCCTGATCAAACATCACCGACTGGAATCGTGCGTAGGGGCACATATACATGCACACCTGTTCCCGCATCCAGCCGGCGTTGATATAAGTGGCGAAGGTGAAGAACTGGGTCCAGAAATATGCCCAGGCACCGGCCGTGCCCGCAAACAAGTCCACCAGCAGTTCGCGGATGCCGTAGAAATAGCCGACAAACGTTACACCCGTGGCAAAGCCGATAAATAACCAGCCGCTGTGCTTAAGACACTTCTTGCGAAATTTCTCCATCGACATGGGGGCCTTGTCCAGCTTCATCCGCTGATTGCGGCTGCCCTCGGTTTTCTGTTCCCACCACATGAACATGGTGGTCCATACGGTTTGTGGACAGGTATAGCCACACCAGATTCGCCCTGCGAAGGTGGTCACCGCGAACAACATGTAGGCGGCAATAATGAGCAGGAAGGCCAGCATCGGAAAATCCTGCGGCCAGAAGGTGAGACCGAGGATGTGGAATTTGCGCTCGGGTAAATCGAACAAAATGGCCTGGCGCCCATCCCAGGTGAGCCATGGCATCAGATAGTAGCCGAGCAACAACGGCCAGCCGGTGTAGAGCCTGACCTTCTGGAAAAAGCCTTCAACCTTGCGCGTGTAGATGCGCTCGCGCCGTTGATAAAGATCGACCTCGCCAACCTCGGCGGGGGCGACTTCTTTCAGATCAATCAGGTCCTTGTCAGACATGGCATGTGCTCACAGAAAAGGGGCGTGAGGTTGAGGGACCGGCGTCGGGCCCCTCGAGTGGACGTTGTTACAGTTTAGTTGCTCAGGCCGTAGACGTAGGCCGTCAGGATGTGAATCTTATCCTCACTGAGCAGGCCCTTCTGCGCAGGCATAACGCCGTTGCGTCCTGCGCGAAGACTGTGCGTGATCTGCTCCAGGGAGCCGCCGTAAAGCCAAATCCCGTTGGCCAGGTTGGGAGCGCCCAATGCCTGATTGCCCTTGCCATCTGCACCGTGACAGGCGACACAATAGGTCTGGTAATGCTTCGCGCCGGCTTCTTTCTGAGCGCTATCAATTTCGCGGCCACTGAGTGACATCACATAGGCTGAAACATCGGCCACACCCTGGTCGCCGAGAATGCCACCCCAGGCAGGCATGGCTGCCTTGCGCCCGTCAACCAGTGTGGCTTTGATGGCCTCGGGGGTGCCGCCCCAAATCCAGTCATCGTCCGTCAGATTGGGGAAGCCGTAGGCGCCCTTGGCATCGGCACCGTGGCAGATAGCGCAGTTATTACTGAACATACGCATGCCCATTTTGCGTACCGCAGGGTCATTGGCGATTTCCTCAATGGGCATGGCAAGGTAGCGATCTCGCATGTCGCGATAGCGCTTCTCTGCGGCGGCCACATCCTTATCGTGCTGTGATTCCTGGGACCAGCCGAGTAGGCCCTGGAAATTACCCATGCCCGGGTACATGATCAGATAGCCAATGCTGAACACAATGGTGATGACAAACATCATGAACCACCACGCCGGCATCGGGTTGTCGTACTCTTCGATACCGTCGAAGACGTGGCCGGTAGTTTTGGCTTCCGGGTTCTCGCGTGAACGGTTGGCGAACAGTATCCAGGTAATGAGCACTATCGTGAGTGAAGTGAGGATGATTACCCACAAACTCCAGAAACTAGTCATTCCTTACTTCCTCCTGCATGGTGTTCTGATGCTGCTCTTCATCTGCGAAGGGCAGTTGTGCGGCTTCATCAAAGGCCGATTTTCGTTTGCTGCTGTAGGCCCAGATACACACGCCGATGAACGAGATCATCAGGAATAGCGTACTCAGGCCGCGGAGATCGTTGATGTCCATGGTGTTAGCGCCTCGATTGCAGCAGCAGACCGAGCTGCTGCAGATAGGCGACCAGGGCGTCGATCTCTTTCTTACCTGAGACAGCCGCCGCTGCGTCAGCAATGTCATCATCGGTATAGGGCACACCCACCGTGCGCAGAGACGTCATCTTCTGGGCGGTGTGCTCGCCACTGAGCGTCTTTTCAAACAGCCAGGGGAATGCCGGCATGTTGGATTCAGGAACGACGTCGCGGGGGTTGTACAAGTGCGCGCGATGCCAGTCGTCAGAGTAACGACCACCTACGCGGGCAAGGTCAGGGCCGGTTCGCTTTGAGCCCCACAGGAAGGGATGATCGTAGACAAATTCGCCAGCCACTGAGTAGTGCCCGTAGCGTTCGGTCTCGGCGCGCAGGGGACGAATCATCTGCGAGTGACAGGTGTTGCACCCTTCGCGAATATAAATGTCGCGGCCTTCCAGTTCGAGTGCGGGAAGGGGTTTGAGGCCCGCAATGGGTTCGTTGGTTTCCTTAATGAACATCAGGGGCACCAATTCCACTAGCGTGCCAAAGCTGATGGCGATGATCATACCGACAATCATCAAGCCTATGTTGGTCTCAACTGCTTCGTGTTTCATATTCTCGTCACTCCTCAGGCGGCGCTGGCTGCAACAGGTGCAGGCTGGGCTTCGACGTCGCGGCGGGTTGTCATGTATACGTTGTAGGCCATGACCAGCATGCCACCGAAGAACACGGCGCCACCCAGTACACGGACCACATAACCGGGATAGCTGGCGGCGACAGACTCAACGAAGCTGTAGGTCAGGGTGCCGTCCTGGTTGTAGGCGCGCCACATCAGGCCCTGCATGATGCCGTTTACCCACATGGAAGCGATGTACATCACCGTGCCAATGGTCGCCATCCAGAAGTGGACGCTAATCAGGTCGGTGGAGTACATGCGGTCGCGGCCGAACACGATCGGAATCAGGTGGTACAGCGAGCCAATGGAAATCATGGCTACCCAGCCTAGTGCGCCAGAGTGCACGTGGCCAATGGTCCAGTCGGTGTAGTGAGACAGTGCGTTAACGGTCTTGATGGCCATCATCGGACCTTCAAATGTCGACATTCCGTAAAACGACAGACTGACGACCAGGAAGCGCAGAATTGGGTCGGTGCGCAGCTTATGCCAGGCGCCGGACAGGGTCATCATGCCGTTAATCATGCCGCCCCAGGAAGGAGCCAGCAGAATCAGTGACATGATCATGCCCAGGCTTTGTGCCCAATCGGGCAGGGCGGTGTAGTGCAGGTGGTGGGGGCCGGCCCAGATGTAAATCGAGATTAGCGCCCAGAAATGGACGATAGACAGGCGATAGGAATACACGGGGCGCTCCGCCTGCTTGGGCACAAAGTAGTACATCATGCCCAGGAAACCCGCGGTCAGGAAAAAGCCCACGGCGTTATGGCCATACCACCACTGGACCATCGCATCCACGGTGCCGGCATAGGCTGAATACGATTTAAAGGCCGATACAGGTACTGCTGCGGAGTTCATGATGTGCAAGATAGCAACTGTGACGATAAACGAGCCCAGGAACCAGTTCGCGACATAGATGTGGCGCGCCTTGCGCTTCATGATGGTGCCGAAGAACACCACGCCGTAGGCCACCCAGACCACGGCGATCAGGATGTCGATGGGCCATTCCAATTCGGCGTACTCCTTACTGGAAGTCAGGCCCAGTGGCAGGGTAATAGCGGCCGCGACGATCACGGCCTGCCAGCCCCAGAATGTAAATGCAGCGAGCTTGTCCGATACCAGGCGCACCTGGCAGGTGCGCTGGACAATAAAATATGAGGTGGCGAAGAGGGCGCAGCCCCCGAAGGCAAAGATTACCGCATTGGTGTGCAGCGGGCGCAGGCGCCCGAAATGCAGGTATTCGATACCCAGGTTCAGCTCGGGCCAGGCGAGCTGGGCGGCGATAATCACGCCAACCAGCATGCCCACTATCCCCCAGACTACCGTCATAATTGCAAACTGGCGCACCACCTTATAGTTGTAGGTGGGATGTTCCAGTGCGGAGTTAAGCTCGCTCATGGTTTCGTTCCAAAGTCAGATTTTGAGAAAGGCAAAAATCATTGTTGAGTGGGCTAGTCGGTAAAGGCAGGTGCCGCTCCGAAGTCCCATAAAATCACTGCGCCGACCATAATGCAGATCAGCAATACCAGTGCCACGCCCATAACCGCACTCGAAAACAGAAATCCGCGTTCCTCGGGGATGTCCATTAATATGGGGATGCCCAAATACATCAGGTAGACGGCCCAGCACACGGCGACAATGCCGATGAGTAGGTCCAGCCAAAGCACAGGGTAAAAACCCACTGCGCCAAAGATAAACATGGGGGTGGCTGCCAGGGAGCAAATGATGATGCCCTTGGCAATACTGGACTCCGCGCCGTAGGTGTCGCTCATCCAGTGAACGAAGTAGCCCAAAACGGCGAGGCATACTACCTGAGTTAAATAAAATAGGATACAAATTTGTAAGGCACTGTCTTTGGTCAGTCGGACGCTCTCTCCATCGCCGACTGTCCAGCCTATGTCGGTGGTCCCGTAGTACCAGGCCACAGCTGGAATAATCGACAGAATCCAGGGATACAGCAGCAAAGTCTTGAAGGAGCTGTCGGACAGCTCAGAAATGCTCTTCCACTGGGAACTAGGCTTAACAAGCAAGCCGAAGGTATGTTGAATCATTTGGTTATTATCTCCCCAAATCTACTCTGGTAGTTGCGTGCATTCTAGGATTTGTCAGGTAATTCACCATGATGTGAATCAAGATAGAAATGGTCGTCGACTGCGTCAAATACAGGTGTACACAACAGCGGCCGATAATCATGCGCTAGCTACTGAGGTTGGCAATGTTCCTCAGGCCCTGACTATCCAGAATTTCTATTTCCTTGTTGTCCACTTGCAGAATGTCCATTTTCTGCAATCGGCTGAATACCCGGGACACGGTTTCCACCGTGAGCCCAAGATAGTTGCCAATGTCTACCCGCGGCATGGGTAGACGGAACTGGGTTGCGCTGAGCTTGCGGCGCGCATTGCGACCGGAGATGCTCAGCAATAGTGCGGCCACACGTTCATCTGCCGAATTTTTGCTCAGCAGGGTGATCAGTTGTTGATCCTCGGTGATCTCGTGGCTCATCAGCTGGAAAAAGTGGCGCTGCAGGTTCGGTATCAGCGCACTGTGTTTTTCCAGTGAGGTAAAGGGAATTTCGCAGATGGCTGCGGTCTCCAGCCCCTTGGCGGAAGAGGCGTGGGAGTTGTTGGAGATACCATCCATGCCCAGAATTTCTCCGGGAAAGTAAAAACCAGTGACCTGCTCGCGGCCGTCATCAGCGGTCTTGTAGGCCTTGAGCGTGCCCGAGCGAACGGCATATACCGACTCGAAGTCGTCGCCTTCGCGGTACAGGTGCTGGTTTTTTTGCAGAGGTTTGCTGCGCTGGATGATGTCATCCAACTGGGCGATGTCGTCTGACTCCAGGGCCAGCGGCAGGCAGATGCTGTTAAGGCGGCAATTGCCACAGCTGACCTGAAGGTCGTGGGTGCAAGTCTGGTAGCTTTTGCTTCTCGACTCTGCAATGTTCGTCATGAGAAATCCCGTGCACTAGAACGGTGCTAATTATAATCTAAAATCCACAGTGGCAGTAACGTGATTTTTGGGCGTAAATCAGACGGTTGCGGAGAATCTGGGCGCGGGTTCGTCACCTTTTGGAGCCGTCAGATAGGCGTCGAAAGGCAGGCAGGTATTGCGTAGAAAGGGCCGCCCCTGCTGGTGAATTCGCACCTCGTCCCCAGAGATGCTCAGAAGTTCGTCGTCAACAAGCGGTTGGAGCGAGATCAGCTGCGTCGCAAACTTCTCGTTAAAGGCGATGCCAAAGCGTTCGTTGCACTCGCTCAGGTCCAGTCGCAGATTGGAAATCAGGCGCATGATCACGTGGCGGCGCAGCTGGTCTTCGGCGGTTGTCTTTACACCGCGATTGACCGGTAGCGCGCCGCTGTCGATGGCGCTGTAGTAGTCGCCCAGGTTGCGTTCATTCTGCAGGTAGTAGTCGCCCATCTGGCTAATGGCCGAAATGCCCAGGCCCAACAAGTCGTCTGCCATATGCAGTGAATAACCCTGGAAATTACGCTGCAGGCGTCCCTCTTGTTGAGCGATTGCCGGCTCATCGTCAGGAAGCACATAGTGATCCATGCCGATCAGGCGATAGCCGGCTTTCTGCAGCGTGTGGCTGATCAGCTCATGTAACAACAGGTTCTACTCCGGGGTGGATAGCGTTAAACGATCGATGGCCCGCTGGCTGGTGAAACGCTCGGGGAGGTGAGCGTAGTTGTAACAGGCAATGCGTTCGGGCCGCAGGGCGATGGTGTTGAGCTCCACTGTGCGCGGATCAATCTCGATGGAATATTCCCGATAGCCCTTGTCCAGCAGGTTGAAGTGGCTGGCCAGCATATGCATGAGCTCGGTGATCTGGGCGTGATCCAGGTACGTTGGAGTGCCCCCGCCCCAATGCATCTGGGTGATCGGCCGGGTGTCGCCAACCAGTGCTGATTGCAGGCGAATTTCCTGCTGCAGATGTTCCAGGTAGGTCTGGGCAACGCCTTGCTCACGGGTCACGATTTTATTGCAGGCGCAGTATTAGCAGATGTCCCGGCAGAAGGGCAGGTGCAGATAAATCGACAGCGGGTCGCGGCGGCGGTCGCCGTCGATTGCCTGCCAATCCAGATATTGTTGAAACGGAAAGTCCTGGCGAAACTGGTGAGCGGTGGGATAAGACGTATAGCGCGGCCCCTGACAGGCGTACTTGCGCGCGATGGTCATTTCCTCACGAAATTCCGAGGTGATAGTGGTGGTTGTGATAAGGTCGTTGTTCATCGTGGAAGGCCGGCGGTCATACAGGCGCAAAGTATCAAATTCCTGCACAGCGCTTGTTGATCTGGGTCGACGAGAGGCGGGGATAACCTAGCCCAGTGAGGCAACGCTCTTGATAATCAATCGCACCAGTTCGGCCTGTCGGGAAATACCGGTTTTCGCGAAGATCGACTTTAACTGGGCCCTGGCGGTGTGCTGGGAAATATTCTGTACTTCAGAGACCTCTGCCAGGCTCAGGCCGCGCGCCAGCAAAATGGCCAGATTGGCTTCTGCGGGAGTGAGCTCAAACAGCTCTCCGAGGGTTTGTTTGGAGGCCGATTCGTGCTGATCGGGGTCCGAGATAAAGACCGCTGCGCAGGGGCTTGATTGGCCCTGACTCCATTCGGAGTGCGGCACCGGGCGTACTACCAGACCGAGATCGGAGCGGCTGCCAGAGCGCGGAACTCGCAGCGCGTGAGCCACTGAGGGTTGCCCCTGGGCCTGTGCGGCAATGATTGTTGCCAGCGCCTGCTGCAGCTGACGGTTGGCGTCACGCCCGGCCAATTGCAGGCTGTCGCCGTTGCGGGTGAGACCATCACCTTCTTCGAGTAGCACCTGGGCGATCGGATTGGCGTTGCGAATTCTGGCTTGCTCGTCGAGGATGATGGTGGCCACCGCCAGTTGCGAAACGGCGCCGGCATAGACATCGCGTTCCGAGGTGGTGCGGTTGAGAGTTGCGTATATTTCTATGGCTCGTCTGAGATGGGGGGTCAACCGTCGCAGCAACTCGCGGTCGCGTTCGGTGAAACGAGGTTCCTGCTTTCGGCGCGAGAGACGCAGCCGTGCCAGCATACCGCCGGGCTCTGCAGTGTCGACCCCGAGAATCCTGAACAATCCAATCGGGTGCAGGTATTGTCGATAGTAGTCCGACGCAGTCAGCGCTTCGTCGGGCAATATGTCTTCCAGCGCTGTCACTTTTTCCAGCGGCAGATTAACGAACGGGTCGAGGGAGAAAAACTCATCGCGATAGGCTGTCAGTTCCCAGTCATCGGGGCTGGCCAATGCGGGCGCATCGGCACCTTCAGGGCGGACGCTATTGAGGATCAGCCCGGGATCACCGACGGCGGGGGGGCGCAATACCAGTGACACTACCTGAACATCGAGCATCTCGCGCAGCGCTGGCAGTGCAGTTTGCCAGGGCTGTTCTTCCAGCGGGCCCTGGTATATCAGCCCTATCAGCTCGTCGTAGTCAGTGTCGAAAGAAGCGTGCACGGCGGATTATCGCGCTATGGTGGAAAGTTCGGCAGTAATCTCGAATAGGGGTTTCGGTTTGCCCACGCCCCAGCCCTGCAGGTAGTCGACCCCAATTTCCTTGAGCTTGGCAATAATCTCATCGTTTTCCACCGATTCGGCAATGGTTTCCTGGCCGAGGAAGTGCGCCAGATCGTTAATCGATCGGGCCATGGCGTAGTCGGCTCGGCTGTGGTGGATATTGGAGATAAATGTGCCGTCAATTTTGACATAGTCAACGGGCAGTTCGCGCAGATAGTTGTGGCTAGCAAGCCCGGTGCCGAAATCATCGATTGAGAACTTACAGCCAATGTTGCGAAACGCCTGGACGAAGTCGGCGGCCTTGACAAGGTTGGAGATAGTGCCAGTCTCAGTGATCTCGAAGCAGATGAGGCTGGTGCCCACACCGAACTCGGAGATCTGCTCCAGCAGGTACTCCATAAAATCGTCGTCGGTGACGCTGACGCCGGACAGGTTAATGGCCAGGTGCGGGACTTCTTTCTGATCGTCCATCAGCTGGCTGATCCAGCTGAATGCCTCGCGGATCACCCAGCGGTCGACCAGTGTCATAAAGCCGTACTGCTCGGCAGACTGGATGAACTCTTCCGGCGACGTGATGGAGCCGTCCTTGTTGCGTAAGGCCAGCAACAATTCATAGTGCCGACGCTGCGGCGTATCGCCATCGACAGCGCTTTGCACAATGGGCTGAGCTCGCAATACAAAGCGATCGGTCGCCAATGCCTGCTCGAGATCTTCCCGGGAGCGGTCTTTCTCGTTTTGGTAGGTAGTCGCCTGGGCCTGATCCTCGTGATACATCTCTACACGGTTGCGCCCTTGTTCCTTGGCGTGGTGCATCGCCACGCGGGCTGACTCGAGCAGCTCCGCGGCCGCCTGGCTGTGCTCGAGGATCGGTGCGACACCGATGGAAACGGTAAATGAGACTTTTTCGCCCTCGATATCGAGACTGGCTTGCTCGATATCACTGCGAATTTTCTCTCCTAACTGGGCCGCCTGTTCCGCTGAGCGATCTAATAACAGCAGCGCGAACTCGTCGCCCTCCAGACGCGCTGAAGAACACTTTTTGCCGTGCAGCTGCGCGAGGAGTTTGCTGAATTCCAGTAGTACCTGGTCGCCGCTCACCTGGTCATAGACCTGGTTGACCAGATCGAATTGATCGACGTTGATATACAGCAGCGCGTGTTGCGTTTGTTTCTGCCGGGCGTGGTTAAGCGCTCTTTCCAGCTGATTGACGAAGGTATCGCGGTTAACAAGCTGGGTCAGCGAGTCGTGATTACGGGCGAAGCTGAGGGTTTTCTGCGCCTGTTCCAGTGTCCGGTAAATGCTCTTGTCCACGACCGACATGTCGTCCGCGGGCGTAGGTGTTTGCGCTCCCTGGCTGAGTTTACGCGCCAGCTGTACCGCGTTTAGATCGGCGGTTTTGTGGCCGCGTTCATCGACAAAGATAAATCGATCTTTCTCATCACTAATCCAGGCCAGGCGCATACGGTGGCGCTGCCCCTGTGCGTCCCGGTAACTTAACCAGGAATCGGGCTGTAATTGTTCAACGCGACGTACCCAGCGTCGCAGGCGCGGTAGTTCCCGTACCTTAGAATGAAGTGCTTCGGTATCTTTATCTTCGCTTGTCGGCGTCGCATCGACCTCGGCCGATTCAACGCTTTGATTGTTGGTCAGGATGTCGCGGAGTTCTTCCAGCACGGACTCGTGAGCCACGTTGGTAGGCAGTGCTGAAGTAATTTGCTGACCTACCATATCCAGCAGCGTTTCCGCTTCCATGCCGCGCTGCATGCCCACGTCACGATCAGCGTCGCCGTCCTGCAGCTGGGCTAACCACGAGACTAGCAGGTCGAGGCTGTTGACCTGATCTGACCAGACCTGGCTGTCGGGGCCCTCTTTGACATGGGTGAGAACCAGCAGGTCTCGATAGCCACTTTCAACCAGGTCCAGCAATACGCGCGGCGCAGCCGGCGGGCGGATACGCTCGTTAATCACATCGCTGACGGCGCGCCTTGCCTGGTGCAGTTTCTCCTGACCTTCCTGGGTGCGAACGACTCGCTCAACATTGCGCGCAATGGCGCGCTGCTGCTGATCTACCAGACGGTCGATTTTGCTCAGGGCGCGGCTGAATACAGCGTCGTCCTGGTGATAGTCGTTAACAATTTCGTCAACGACATGGTTAATGCGTTCTTCGAGTACGCGGTTGGGAAAGTTCGCCGAAGTGGCCAATGAGGACAGTTTGTCGACCATGTCGCGAGCCACGTGGCCGCGATCGGCAAAAAATGTCTGGTCCAGCAGGGCAAGTTTTGCCAGTGGAATCTGCAGGTTACTCAGAGTGGGTTTAAGCTCATCGTTGACATTGAGTTCTGCGTGAATCGTTCCGAATAAATTGTCGACCAGATCGAGCTGGTTGAGACTGTCGGCGCTGAGACCGCCGGTGCCGTGTAAATCACCCAGCTGCTCGCGGTGATCGGCGAGAAATTCGCGCAGCGAGGTGGCTTCACGCAGGGCCGCCTGCACTGCGGTGTCGCGCTGGATGCTGCCCAGCGCACTGGCCACTGCCCGGGCATCTGCCAGCGGGTTGGTGTTTGCAGTACCGTCAACAGGCGCTCCCCAGTTATCCGGCGCTGCCTGCTGTACGCCCAGCCCGCGTCTTAGATTCAGGGCGTCGATGATGGACTGGTATATACTCAGCGCAGAGGGATCGATACTGCCGGGTGTTGTCTGCGGCGCAGCTGCTGTATGAGCCTGTTCGCCCTGACCGTCGCTGCTCGCGTGAGAGTCAACGGCCGCGGGTGGGCCCGAGCGCGGGTTGCGCGTGGTGGTCCCGGTGGTCGGTGGGCGCAATAGTGATCCTTTGGTGCGTATCCGTTCCTCCAGCCCGCCGCCGATGCCGTGCTCCTCGAGGAAACTGTTGAGGTGCTGATAGGGCTCATCGAGCTTGCGGATGACCTTGCGCGCAAAGTAGTCGTAGCTTGCCCCAGCTGCTTCCGGGGGAAGTTCCAGCGAGCTGATGCCTATCTGAAAGGCCTGGCTCAGCTGGCGTGGGTGGATGGGCAGACGCACCTGGAGAGGATCGGCGCTGATCAGTTTGGCCGTGCGGAGAATAAGCGCTTCCAGCGGCAGGGCGTGTTGCTCCTCACCCATAGCTACCATGCGATTAATCGCCAGGTCGTGCTCATAGTCGTTCAGGTCAACCAGGTCCAACTGATCGGCCGGCGTACCTCCCTGAGTAAAGTTACGGCCTCCTTCAGGGGGGCAGAACTCGTTGAAATAGCCGGCCACCGTATGCAAGGTGATCTGACTAAGGCGCTCCATCTCGTGGCGAATTTTGTTGGCACCGTCGTACAGTGGGTGGCCTTGGTCATTTCTATTGCCGGTCTGGGCTGACTTTTCCACCAGGTGCGGTACCAGATCGTGAAGAAAGTGTTTGAATAGCTCAGAGACCCGCAACATCGAGCGGGTGCGCAGTTCGCGCAGCAGGCGGGTATGCTCGGCGCTGGAGCCTTTCAGCTCGTGTTCTGCGTCGGACAGGCTCTTCTGCTCCTGGCGAGCGAGCAGGCACAGAATCGTGTCGCGATGGCCGGTTTCGAGTAGCCGCAGGGTAAGGTTTTTGCCATCGATGGCCGACACCTGAATCGTCACTTTTTCATCGGGCTCATCGGGGTTGTAGTAAAGGGTAGCCTCGATACCGGGTTTAACCCGGACTTTGTCTCCAGTAGTGGATCCTTGAATAAGTTGAACCTGAGCAAGGGTAAACTCGCTCCTGTCGAGCACTGCGAGTTGGCCGGCTAGTCGGGCGGACGTCTCCAATTCCAGCATGGCGTGTAGGGAGGGAGGTTGTTCTGGCGCTCCGGGCATTCTTATCCTGATGTTATTGCAGCTGCTGGCCGGGGCAGGGCCCCGTTTTCTCTGGCAGTATAACGTTATAACGGGTGGCGACAAACCGCGTGAGGGCGCTACTTGCCGCGTTTGCGCTTAAGCCACTTTTTGAACCTTTGTTTGTTGTCGTAGTAGTGGAACGGTATGCGCCACAGCGGGGACAGTGATTTGCCCAGATGCTGCTCGTATACGTCAATAAAAAGTTCGCGATCCGGCCACGTGAGTTTGTAGGCGATGCGAATCAGATCTAGCATGCGGTCCCGATTGCGGACTTTTGAGCCGGGCCCGGACCAGGTCCGCGCCCTGCCTATATCGATCGCCATGGCCTCTACCTGGCCGTCATCAGCCTGGATGAGCAACAGGTTTCCCGAGGACAAGTCGCGGTGGATGATCTGCTTGTCGTGCATGTGGCACACGAAGCCGGCGATGATGTCGAACCAGGTGGCCTTGTCGAGGCCCCGATATGTCGCAGCACCGTCATTGAATGCGCGATAGACGTCGCGGCTTGAAAACGCATTCGGGACGAACTGGCAAACGTACCAGGAGTCGCGAATGCCAGCCTGTTCCGGCGCCTCGAAGAAGGCCACCGGCAGTGGTGTGGCGACGCCGCGGCGCAACATCTGACAGGCATTGTCCCAGTGGCGACGGCCTTTACTGGGCCTGAACCGGTAAGTGAATCGTTTGAATCCGACAACCCGATTGAGTTTTACCGTCAGCGTGTTGTCAGCCTGGCGTGGGTCGGCGATGTTCCACAGCCGGTTGCGCTTATCGCGCATGACCTGCAGCTCGGGGTATTGGCCCAGTGCCGCAGGATGCAGCAGTGGTGCCGCTTCCAGGTCCTCTTGTTGCGCGTCCGCGCGCAGCATGGCCGCGCCATACCAGGCACTGTCCTGTAACGGCGTGGATTGCCACTGGCGACTGCTTAAGTGGGCGAGGCTGGTCATGGCAGGAGCAAATTGTGGGTTCGCCAGCCCGGGGTGGAGCGTGTCCATGGGCAAATCGATATACAGGGGGTGTTCGTTGATGACCACGGGCGCATCCATTGACTCTCCGCCGGCATTGCGGAAGCTGGCATGACGCAATTGGCCACTGCTGAGTACGTTCGACAGCGGCAAGGCTTGAGCATCGCGGCACCATGTGAGTAGAAATGATTTCCCCTCAGAGTCTATGAACTGTCCCAGGGTCAGCCCGGCCGGATCATGATGAAACTGTTGGCACTGGGCACCTGCCATACGATCGATCAAATACCCCAGTGCGGTAAATGCCGGTGTCGGCTGAAAATGTGCGGCGTTGCCCCGAATACGCTGGTAGTAGCTCACCTGGTCAATGACCGGGTAGTCATCGGCTGCGTCGTCGATCAACCCATCGCGGGAACAGATCAGCGGGCCCCAGTAGACTTTGTCGAGTGCTTCACTGGCGCTGGCAAGGGCCAGGTAGCGCACCAGGTAGTCGACCCGCTTTTGCTCGGGCTCAGCGTAGCGTCGCTGTAGCCGCTTAATCGTCCAGCAGGTGTAGGTGCAGTACAGCTGGCTGGCGCCTACCGAGGTGCCCATGGCTTTCAGCATGCGCGCTTTCTTGACTAGATTCAGCTTGAGCAGATCGCGGGCGAGACGCCCCAATACGCGGTGGTCGAACGCTTCCGGCTCAACCACCCGCTCCACGAATAAATTGTCCGTGTGGATGGCAGGCGCTACATCCAGGTGGTTCAGCATGCTGAGATAGGTGGCGTTGTACAGCGGTTCGAAATCGGACACGTTAGGCCCGCCAACCGGGACTGTCGCGTCGCGGGTGCGCTGTCTGGCGATGTAGGTCGCCATGACGATGCCGGGAGAGCTAAACCCTGACCACTTGCCGCGATTGGGTGTATTGCCAATTTCGATCGCATGCACTCGCTCACCCCAGCGGGAAAATACTGTCTCGACGAAATTGCCCCAGCGCTGCTGCGCCTGGACATCATCGAATATCAGGTTGGCTTCGGCTGCCGGGGGCAACAGATCGAGCATGACCTCAAAGCCGTCGCCCAGCAGTCGTTCGAGCAGTCGCTCGGCCGGCCCCTGAAGACTTTCATAGCTGAAGTGCATGCGCACGTGGCGAAGGCCCAGTTCACTGAGTCGAGCGCAGATATAATCGTCGCCCTCTGCGTTGTCGGCGGGTGCCACGTTCACCCCGAAAAAGTGCTCGGCGATGGTGTGCTGCGGGCTTGGCTGGTGTGATTCGCCGAGGTGACGCATGCTCTGGCCAATCGCACGAATAAATTCCAGCCCCGCCAGCGGGTAACCGTATAGCGGGTGAAGCAGCTTGTTCAATGGCGAGGTTCCCTGTGCCGGGTCAGTGGACAGGGGGCATTATAACAGGCTGTGATGGACCTTGGGGTCAGCCTTGCTCGACGTTTGCTGCGCTGAGGAACGCGGGCTTTTCGCCTCCACCGTGAACGGCGAAGCTGGTGCCGCTGACATAGGACGAGAGCGAGGAGCCCAGGAACAGGCAGGCATTGCCAATATCCTGCGGAACCGCCATGCGTCCCAGGGGGATTGTGGCGCCCACCGCGGCAATACCCTCATCATCACCGTAGTGCAGATGCGCCTGTTCGGTCTGGGTCAGGCCTACAATCAGCGCATTGACGCGCACTTTCGGCGCCCATTCAACCGCGAGTGACGTGCCCAGATTGACCAGGCCGGCCTTGGCTGCGCCATAGGCCGCGGTTCCCGGAGACGGGCGTATGGTGCTGACACTGGCGATATTAATGATGCTGCCCCCGCTTTCCTGGGTTTGCATAACCCGGTTGGCCACCTGGGCGAAATTAAGCGGGGCGATGAGGTTGAGGCGGATGATGGATTCAGAGAAACGCGGCGAGGCTGTCGCTGCGTCGGCATAGGGCGCACCGCCGGCATTGTTGACCAGCACATCCAGCGTGCCGAAGGTCTGCACCGCGAAGTCGACGCAGGCTTCTACCTGCTCGTAGTCGCGCACGTCACAGGGGGTGAAGCGGGCGGTATTGCCATTGGCACGGGGCAACTTGTCGGGTTCGCTGCGGCCGCAGATCACTACATTCGCACCCATCGCCAGAAAACGTTCACTAATGCCTTTGCCGACGCCCTTGCCGCCGCCAGTGACCAGTATGGTTTTGCCGGTGAAATCCAGGGGGTTGTCCATATAGTTTTACTCCAGTTGACAGCCGTTGCGCCGGGCTTGTGGTGGTTTGACTAAACACATACTATGCCGGTCCGGTGCCCATCCTAAAGCAAATGGCCACGGCAGAACATTTGATCTGCTTTAGCCGCCCGGCGGTACCAATGACAAGCAGCGCATGGTTGGAATTGCTGTACTGCGCTGCCTTCATCGATTATTGGGAAATAACATCATGACAACAGATTCACTACCGGTGCTGGCCATTCTGGGCGGCACAGGCGACCTAGGAACAGGCCTGGCACGACGCTGGGCGCAAGCTGGCTACCAGGTAATTATTGGTTCTCGCACCCAGGAAAAGGCGGATGCCGCCGTCACTGATCTCAAGGAAGTTATGGCTGAGCGCGGCGTTGCCGAGATCAGCGTTTCTGCCGAGGAAAACCTGGCCGCCGCTGAGGCTGCAGATATTGTTGCGATTACCGTGCCTTTCAGCCACCAGGCGTCGACCCTGGAACTGGTCAAACCGGCACTCCAGGGTAAAATTCTGATCGATGTCACCGTGCCGCTGGTGCCGCCGAAAGTGGCCCGCGTACAACTGCCCGAAGGCGGCAGTGCCGGTCAGATCGCCCAGGACCTGCTGGGTGAAGAGGTTATGGTCGTGTCGGCGTTCCAGAATGTTGCCGCCGCCCACCTTCAGGAAGGCAGTAACCTGGATTGCGATGTGCTCGTCTGTGGCAACAAGAAGGCTGCCAGGGAGCAGGTAATTACCTTGGTAGAAGCAGCGGGCATGCGCGGCTTCCATGCGGGTATGATTAATAACGCTGCTGCAGCAGAGGCACTCACTTCCGTACTGATCGTCATCAACAAGCAGTACAGCTGTCACGCCGGTATCCGTATTACCGGCCTCGGCGACGAGTGAATATACTGGCTGCACAATGAGCGGCTCCCTCCAGCTGACCGCCCTGGTGGATTTTCCCAGGGTGGAGCCCGGCGATGACCTCGCCAAGATGCTGACTGACAGCCTGGCCCACAACGGGCTTGAGCTACAGGCAGGCGATGTGTTGGTGTTGGCGCAGAAAATCGTCTCCAAGGCGGAGGATTGCTACGTCCGCCTGGCAGATGTGGAGCCCAGTGCCCAGGCGCATGAACTCGCAGCAAAAGCCGATAAAGACCCCCGCCAAGCCGAACTCATTCTCCGGGAGAGCAATGAAATTGTGCGGGTGCGTCCCGGCGTAGTTATCGTCGAACACCGCAACGGTTACGTGCACGCCAATGCCGGTATCGACAAGTCCAATATCGAAACTGCCCCGGATGACCCGCGGGTGTTGCTGTTGCCGCATGACGCCGATGCGTCTGCCGCCAGACTGCGTGCCGAACTCGGCCAGACCTGTGGCGCTGCGCCCCATATCATTATCAATGACAGTGCCGGCCGCGCCTGGCGCAACGGCACCGTGGGCATTGCCATTGGCACTGCCGGGTTTGACCCCCTGTTCAATCAGGTGGGTGAGCTGGATATGTTCGGCAACGTGCTCGAGGTGACTGAGGCGGCAGTTGCCGATGAACTTGCTGCGGCGGCATCCTTTATCATGGGGCAGGCCGCAGAGGCCTGTCCGGTCGTGCATGTGCGCGGTGCGCGGCTCCGTGCCGCCGAGACCAACTCTCGGGTCCTGTTGCGCGATAAGGCGATGGACATGTTCCGCTAATGGCTGAGCCTGTTTCGAAAACCCTTGCCCTTTCCGGCGGTGTTGGTGGGGCCAAGCTCTGCCTGGGCCTGGCGCGCGAGCTTGCAGGGCCTGATCTCGATATCCTGGTGAATACCGGCGACGATTTCGAGCATCTGGGCCTGCCCATCTGGCCGGATATCGATACCCTTCTGTATACCCTCTCGGGGCGCGCCAACCAGGCGCAGGGCTGGGGTATTGAAGGCGAAACCTGGAATTTCATGGAAGCGCTGGAGACCCTCGGAGGTGAGACCTGGTTTCGCCTGGGCGACCGTGATCTGGCGACGCATACCTGGCGTTCCCAGGCGCTGCGCGAGGGCCGTCATGCCAGCGACATTGTTGCATCGATGGCGAGCACCATGGGTATTGAGGCCGCGGTCTACCCCATGAGCGACGATCCAGTGCGCACTCAGGTGCACAGTGATGAAGGGGACTTGCACTTTCAGCATTATTTTGTGCGTCGCCAGTGCGAGCCTGAGGTCACGGGCTTCAGTTTCGAGGGGATTACCTCCGCGCGGCCCAATCAAACCGTAATGCGGACACTGCAGCAGGGTGGCTACCGGCGCGTGGTCATCTGCCCCTCTAATCCCTATGTCAGTGTCGATCCAATATTACAGGTGCCCGGTGTCTGGACTGCACTGCGCGATGCGGTGGCGCCGGTCATCGTGGTCAGTCCGATCGTGGCGGGGCTGGCGATCAAGGGGCCTGCTGCCAAAATGATGAGTGAGCTCGCCGTCCCTGTCACCGCTCTGGGTGTGGCTGAGCATTATCAACGGCGATACCCGGGCCTGGTTGACTATTTCGTGATCGACGAAAGTGACGCTACACTGGCCCCAGAAATAGAAGCACTGGGCATCCGGGTGGAGATAGCACCAACCATTATGAGAGATCTGCAGCACAAAATCACGCTCGCACGTCACTGTCTGGCTTTGGAGGCGATGTGAACAGGGCCCGCGCCATTGTGGCTCTCAAATCCCTGCAGCGTGCAAAAAGCCGGCTGGCACCCCTGTTAACGGCCGGGCAGCGGGCCGGGTTGGTGGAAGCCATGGCCGGTGACGTGCTGGCCATGCTGACCAGCCACAGGCAGGTGGGCGAGGTCTACGTGATTTCTGACGATCCCGCGGCGCATGAACTGGCGCAGCGATACGGCGCCACCGTTATTGCCGAATCTGATTTGCAGCTGAGTGGCCTGAACGGGTTGTTGACCTCGGCCAGCACCCAGTTGCGCGCCGATAACACGACTCCGCTGCTGGTGCTGCACGCAGATCTGCCGCTGTTGCGCGAAAGCGATCTCAGCGCTGTGCTGGCCGCACTGGCGGACGCCGACGTGGTTATAGGTGCGGACACGGCAGGGCAGGGCACCAACCTGCTCGCACTGGCAGAGCACGTGGAGCCTGAGTACCACTTCGGCGAAGGCAGCTTCCAGCGCCACCGGCGCTGGGCCACTCAGGCCGGTCTAAGGCAAGTTCCACTGGAACGCCCGGGTATTGGCCTGGATATCGATGAACCTGACGATTTGGCATTGCTGCTGGCTTGTGAGCATATCGGTGAGCAAAGCGCTCGCTGGTTGCGCGACTCCGGCGTTGCCGCCCACTTCAGCCCCGCCCCTGAACTGGACTGGCAGCAGCTGCACGACACAGTTACCTCTGGCGGCACACCCGATGCATCTCAGGCGCTGGCGCTGGCCGACTATGACGATTTACCAGCCATGGTTTCTTTGGCTGGAGCGGTGCGCGATCAGGGGTACGGCAATGTCATCACCTATTCGCGTAAAGTCTTTATTCCGCTGACCAAACTGTGCCGCGACGTCTGTCATTACTGCACCTTTGCCCAGACTCCCTCAAAACTGGAGCAGGTCTTTATGCCGGTTGAGGAAGTGCTGGAGTTGTGTCGCCAGGGAGCGGCGCAAGGATGCCAGGAAGCCCTGTTTACGTTGGGTGAGAAGCCCGAGCTGCGATACAAGGCTGCGCGTGAGGCGCTGGCTGAGATGGGCTTTTCGACCACGCTGGAGTATGTACGCGAGGTGGCAAGTCGCGTTCTGGCGGAAACGGGCCTGTTGCCCCACATCAACGCCGGCTGTATGACCGCCGAAGAAATCGCCTCACTGCGCGAGGTGAGTGCCTCGATGGGCATTATGCTCGAATCGGCGTCCGAGCGGCTGTGCGAGCAGGGCATGCCGCACTTTGGGTCGCCCGACAAGATTCCTGCGGTGCGGTTGGAAACCATGTCGCTGGCGGGCGAGGCCGGCGTGCCGTTTACGTCCGGTATTCTCATCGGTATCGGTGAAACTCGTCGCGAGCGGATTGAGTCGCTGTTGGCCCTGCGTCGCATTCATGAGCGCCACGGCCATCTGCAGGAAGTCATTATCCAGAACTTCCGGGCCAAAGAGGGCACCCTCATGTCGCAGGCGCCGGAGCCGGACCTGGCGGATCTGCTGTGGACGATTGCTGCGGCCCGTTTGGTGTTTGGCGCCGATATGAGCATTCAGGCGCCACCCAACCTCAGTCCAGGGGTGTTGCCTCAATTGGTAGCTGCCGGCATTAATGACTGGGGCGGTGTATCTCCTCTTACCCCGGATCACGTCAATCCTGAGGCGCCCTGGCCGCACTTGCAGGAGCTGGCCCGGGAGACTGCGGCGGCGGGTAAGTTCCTCGACCAGCGGCTGACGATTTATCCTGCGTATATTCGCGATGCCGAGCGCTGGCTTGCCCCGGGTATGCTGGGTCCGGTAATGCAGCAGTGTGATGCCACCGGCTATGCCCGCCGCGACAGCTGGGTGCCCGGTGAAGAGCGGCCGGTACCTGATGTGGACGCTGCGCTGCTGCGCGAAATGCCCTCCGGGATTGCCCCCAGTGACGATATTCGTGCCATTGTGGCGCGTGCCGTTGCGGGAGAGGCCCTTGGGGCGGCACAGGTGACGCGGCTGTTTGAGGCCCGCGGCGCCGATTTTTCCCATGTGGTGCAGGCGGCAGACGCACTGCGTGCAGCCCAGGTCGGTGAGGAGGTGACCTATACGGTTAACCGCAATATCAATTACACCAACGTCTGCTACTTCAAGTGCCAGTTTTGCGCCTTTTCCAAGGGTAAGCAAAGCGAGAACCTGCGCGGCCGGCCCTACGATATCAGCGGCGAAGAGATTGCCCGCCGCTGCATAGAGGCCTGGGATCGTGGCGCCGGTGAAGTCTGTATGCAGGGCGGAATCCATCCGGATTACACCGGCCAGACCTATCTGGATATTATCGCGACGGTGCGCAGTGCCACGCCGGATATGCACATCCATGCGTTCTCACCGCTGGAGGTGTGGCAGGGGGCGGCGACTCTGAACCTGCCGGTGGCCGATTACCTGCGCCAGTTGAAAGCGGCGGGGCTAGACACGCTCCCCGGAACCGCAGCGGAAATTCTTCACGATGATGNGCGCGCGACGCTCTGTCCCGACAAGCTCAACAGCGGACAGTGGCTGGAGGTGATGGAGGCTGCCCATGAAGTGGGGCTGCGCAGCACCGCCACGATCATGTACGGCCACATTGAGTCGCCCCAACACTGGGCCCATCACCTGCTGGCGGTGCGGGATTTGCAGCAGCGCACGGGCGGGTTCACCGAATTTGTGCCTCTGCCATTTGTGCACATGGAAGCCCCCATGTATCTCAAGGGGCGCGCCCGCAAAGGCCCGACCTTCCGCGAGGCAGTGCTCATGCACGCGGTCGCGAGGCTGGTGTTTGCAGGCCTGATTGACAATATCCAGACCTCCTGGGTAAAGATGGGAGAGGCCGGCGTTGGGGCCTGTCTCGGCGCGGGTGCGAATGATCTGGGCGGCACACTGATGAACGAGAGCATTACTCGCGCAGCCGGCTCCGGCCACGGTCAGGAATGGGCGCCGCAGCACATGGAAAACCAGATTGAGCGCGCCGGTCGCGTGCCGCGCATGCGCACGACGCTTTATCGCAAGCCGCGTGTGGAGCAGCGCATGAAGGCATTTAACGCGCCGGCGCTGGGGCCGGCGGTCAACGAGGGTGCGGGTAAGCGCGAACGCAGCAAGTTGATCCCCACCATCAACATTCAGGCCGACGCCGGCACTGATCAGGTGTACTTGATGGCGGCCTGTGATTGAGGTGACGGGCCGTGAGGTGCAGTTGGAGCCGAGCTGGCTGGCTCACCTGGGTAAAGAATTCGACCAGGCTTATATGCAGGAACTGCGCGATTTCCTGCGCGCCGAAAAGGCTGCCGGTAAGCGCATTTTTCCCCGCGGCAGCGAGTTCTTCAACGCCTTCAGCCACACGCCACTAGCCGATGTGAAAGTCGTTATTCTCGGTCAGGACCCCTACCACGGCGAGGGCCAGGCCCACGGGCTGTGCTTCTCGGTGCAGCCGGGTGTGAAAGTGCCGCCCTCGTTGAAGAATATCTATAAGGAGATCAATGCCGAGCTCGGTCTCCCGATTCCGATCCACGGTCACCTTACTGCCTGGGCGAGCCAGGGGGTGCTGCTGCTGAACAGTGTACTGTCGGTAGAGTGCGCCCAGGCCGCTTCACATCAGGGCAAGGGATGGGAGAGGTTTACCGATAAGGTGATCGAGGTGATTAACCGCGAGCGCGAAGGGGTGGTGTTTCTGCTTTGGGGCAGCTATGCCCAGCGCAAGGGTGCAATCATTGATACGGAGCGCCACTGCGTGCTCAAGGCGCCGCATCCTTCGCCGCTAAGTGCTCATCGCGGTTTCTTCGGGTGCGGCCATTTTGCCGCCGCCAATCATTATCTGCAGGGCAGGGGGCAGGCGCCGGTGGACTGGTCGCTGCCCGCCGAGGCGTGAATTATTCCGGGTGCAGGGCGACAATGCGATCTCGCAGCCCCTGCAAACCAGGCTTGTCTTCCAGTACTTCGGCTGCGCTCAGCCCTTCGAGTTCATGGGGAAACACCAGCCACTCTTCGCTTTCATAGAGGAAATAGTCCGGTACCAGCTCGGTCTTGTTATTGCTTGGCTTGAAGTAGGGCGTGGCTATCTTGAACGTGGGGGTGTTGCGACGGCACTTGGCTTCCAGGTCCCAGATCACCTGCTGGATTGACCGTCCCGAGTCGAATACATCGTCCACGATGAGCACATTGTCTTCAGCGTTAACGTTCTCAATGAGATAGTGCAGGCCGTGCACAATCACCGACTCACTGGTCTGGTTGATACCGGTGTAGTGCGAGGTGCGAATGGCGATGTGGTCGGTTTTGTGGCCCGCGTACTTGAGCAGCTCCTGGATGGCGATACCCACCGGCGCGCCGCCACGCCACACACCCACGATGTAGTCCGGTCTGAAATCGCTGTCGAGCACATTCAGGGCCAGTTCATAGGAGTCAACGAGTAACTGGTCGGCGCTAATGTAGGTCTTCTTGATGGTCATGCTTTCGCTTCCTGGGGCGTCAAGGGGGCGATTGTCCGTGTCGAAGCGCCGGATAGCAACCCTGAGGGCCTGTCTAGAGACGCGGTTCTGTGGCAGAATGCGCGCCTCTCGGGGGGCGGTGTGCGAATCTGGCAAAGACTGACAGTGGTAATTGTTGTTGCGGCGGCACTATTGTGGGTGGCCCAACCAGCACCGCTGTATCGCGACCCGCCTCGACAGCTACCCTGGACACTACCTGATTATCGCGACAGCAAGCGCTATTGGCATATCGATGCCAACGGCCTCATTCAGGCCCGGGTAGAGCATTTTTTCCTGGCTGACATCAGCCCGTCCATGGTGGCCTGGTTTTACCGGGTGTTGCCGGTGTCGACCGTTGACCTCGGCGGTGAGCGCATGCCGCTTTACCATATTTTTCATCCCACTGAGCACGGCAGGATTCGGGTGGTTGAAGCGGCGGACGATGGCTCAGCCGGGATGGGAAAGGGTGCGTTGATTCAGCGTGAAGAGTGGTTTGGTCCTTATGACAGTCGCGGCCAGGCCCGTCTGGAAGAACTGTCCGCAGAGCGCATGGTGGCGATACCGGAGTTTGCGGGCCTGCCCATGGGTCGGATTGAACACCGTTTAGAGCAGCGCGATGGGGGAACCTATTACACAGTAAGCTCGACCGTTGGCTCGCAGATGCCGGTGCTGGGCGGGCTGCTCAACTATTACATTCGCAATGTCATGTTCCATCCTGCTGTCATGGAACAGTGGCAGCGCCATCAGGTGGAGGAGGTAGCGAGCCTCAATTATTTTCTGCCTGAACTGTATTCCCAGCGAGGTGAGGTTACCCACTTTACCCTCGCTGATAACCGGGTATCGACTAAAATCGAGTAGGCACGCGCACCCGGAGCGACTAATGTCCGGTCTTTTGCCTGAGACCGCTTTTTAACTGGAGATAGCATGACTAATAAAATTCAGGTCGCCAAACCCATGGTGATACTGCACGGCGACGAAATGGCCCAGATCGCCTTCGAGAGGATTCTGGAGCAATTTGTTACCTCGCGACTGGACATTGATCTGGTGGAGATTGATCTGTCTGCAGAGCAGCGCCTGACCAGTAATGGCCAGGTGGTTCTGGATGCGATCGATTCCCTCAAGGAACACGGTGTCGGTATCAAGAATGCGGGTATGACAGTCAACCGTTCGCAGCTGGATGATTTGCTCGCCAAGTACCCTGATATCAGCGAAGCCGCGCTAGACAAACTGGCGACCAAGTCGCCCAATGGCGCGATCCGCAAGGGCATAGGCGGCAACATCACGCGCGAGGATATCGAGTTTCGCAACCTGAAGAGCGTGCGCCCAGACTGGGTCGGCCGGGAAATCGAAGTGGATACCATGGACTCCGGCGGTCTCGACTTCAGCTACAGCGAACTGTCTGACGCCACCGGTGTTGCCAAGGTCTATTTCGTGGGCAGCAGCGGTGATCCTGTAGAGCTGCACCGCCGCACGCTGCGCAAGGGCGATCCCTGGATGCTCGCGTCCAACGACCTGGATGAGGTCAAGGCCTGGGCCCATCGGTTCTTCCAGCGCGCACTCGATGAAAAGCGCGACATCTACCTGGGTCTCAAGGATACCGTGGTGGCGGGCTACGACGGCGTTATGCGCGCCGCGATCGAGGAAGTGTATAACAGCGACTACAAGGATAAGGTCGCTGCTGCCGGCCTCGAGTATCACTACGAGCTGATCGATGCCCAGGCAGCCCGCATTGTCTCCAATCCTCCTGAGCGCGCGCTATGGGGCGTTCCCGATAACGTCAGTGGTATGAAGTTGTACAAGCTGGTGCAGCAGCTCAAGCGCTATGGACTGCCCGAGCGCAAGGCTCACGTCTCGATCTCGCGGATGAGTGCCGGTGGTGGTGACCAGTACGGCAGTTACAACACTCCGGCGCCCGAAGACGGCATTATCAAAGTGGTTATGGACGGCGTTGAAAAGCACGCCCGGGACGTGAAAGCGGGTGATCCGCTGTTGTTTATGTCCAACGACCGAGCGGCGATCAAGGATTGGGTCAAGCAGGTGTTCCGCGACGCGGCCTTGAACAAGAAAGAAGTGTACTTTGGGCTGAAACGGGAGTTTGTCAATTACGACGAGGTATACAGCTCGATTATCCTGGAGATCCGGAAGGAACTGGCTGCCCTGGATACACCGCCGCCGTCGTTCATGATCATGCGTCCTTCACGCCAGCTTAGCAAGATGATCTGCGATCCCCCGCGCTGGGGCCTGTACCCTGCACAGAACCTCGACGGCGATATCTTTTCGGATATTTCAGCCGCCCTCGGTGGCAGTCTAGCCACTGCCAGCTCGGTGATTGAGAGCAAAGACGGCACTATGCTTTACGAAGCTCCGCACGGCACAGCACATGATCTCTACCTGCGTTATCTCGAAACGGACGGCAAAGAGGCCAACTTCAATTCCTCCGCACTGATTTTTGCCGTGGCAAATGCACTTGAAGAACTGGCTCGCCGTGAGGATAACGCCGCCCTGGCCGAGTATTCTTCGCGCCTGAAGTCCGCCCTGATTGAAACCGTGGCGCAGGGCACAATCACCGGTGATCTCAAGGGCAAGACCCTCAATCCCGACGATGAGAAGGTCGTCGATATGTACGGTTTCCTCGATGCTATCGAGGCCAATCTGGAGAGCTGAGTAAAGCTCAGTCTTCCAGGACGTAGGGTAGTGGCAGGGCCTCCAGCAGGGGGCCGTCTTCACTGCCCACGCGCAATCCTTGTTGCAGCCCCTCGCGGGTGGCGCTCACCAGGCACAGCACCTGATCGCCATCCCGGCCGCTATTAACCACCGTACCGACACTCTGTGATTTGCCTGCCGTATACAGCGCCACACCTGCGGCCGGCTGTTCAGTCGTGGCGGCCACGGTGGGGTACGCACGGCGTTTGGCCTTGCCGCGATAGTGCAGGCGAGCGACGATTTCCTGGCCCGTATAACAGCCCTTGCTGAAGTTCACATGGCTGGTGACATCGTAGTTGAGATCCTGTGGCAGAAACATTTCACTGGTGGTGTCTTCCACGCGGCCAATACCCGCGCGAATCTGTGCGCCATTCCAGGCATTGGCGTCGCCCGCCTGCAGCGCCTGTCTCAGGCGATCGTAGTGCGCACTGTGTTCCTGCATGTCGATCCAGGCTTCCAGGTAGTGACCCTCGTCGTCCAGTTGCACCAGCAGCCAGCCCTCGCCAGCGGTTGATTGATAGCGGCCGCCGGGTACGTCAATACCTAACTCGGACAGCGCCTGGGCACTGCTTTCGCCCCAGATGCCGACAACCTGCCAGTCGCTGCGTTCGGGGGCGATGTCTGCCTTTGAAAACACAATATATTTGCCAAACGTGGAAGCCGCGACATCCGCGACGCTGCGCCTTAGACGCAGAGCATAGTGTTCCTCGCCCAGTTGGCCAAGCAGGAAATCGCAGACCATGCGGCCTTTCGGGGTGCAATAGGCGCCCACAACGGCCTGCGCTGCAGTGACGGCCGCAGCATCACAGGTTGTCTGTCCCTGCAGAAATTTCAGCGTATCCGGGCCGGTGATATGGAGCAGGGATTCCTGCTCAAGCAGTACGAATTGGGCGTTCAATGTCATTACCTCTGATCTGGGGCGCCCATGATAGGCGCTGGCGGGTCCGCTGTCAGCCGTCCCACTACGGCCGCTTTTGCCTGTATAATGACCGGCGTCGATGAATACAACCGTCCGTGAATCTGTAATGGTAGCTGAACAAGAGATTAACCGTATGCGCTGGGCTGCCCGGCGCGGCATGCTGGAACTGGACCTGGTGCTGGAACCTTTCGTGCAGGCTCGCTACGCCGACCTCAATGATGTCGATCGGGAGCGCTTCCAGCAGCTGATGTTGTGTGAGGACCAGGATTTGTTTGCCTGGTTCTTGCAGCGCCAAAAGCCAGAAGACCCGGAGCACGCTGCGATTGTCCAACAGATTCTCAACTTCGCCCACACTCCGCCTGAGTATCGCTGATTCGCCGCGATATCGGGCCTGTCAGCTTATACACTGTGTAGCCTGTCTGGCTGCGTGCGTACTGGTGGGCGCGTCCGGCCATATTGAGCTGGCGGCGTTATGTGCGCTGTTCATAGGTCTGTGGTCGCCGCAACTGGTGGCCCAGCCCTGGGTAGGCTGGCAGCTGGGGTGGCACGGGGGCGGGTGGACGCTGGATCGGTGCAACGGCAATGAGCCGGTGCAGTTGGAGCGCGCTTCAAGGGTGGGCCCTGGGGGTATATACTTGTCCCTGCGTGATATGCGGGGTGTTCGCTACCCGGTGTGGATTCTGGCGGATGCTGTGCCCCACGAGGCCCGGCGCAGATTGCGCGTCAGGTTAACCCTGGAGCGGGGAGTTTAGCGGTCGCAGGATTGTGTCGTGCGCCTCTGGTAGCTGCTCCGGGTAGTCGAGGGTGTAGTGCAGTCCGCGACTTTCCTTGCGCTCAATGGCACAGCGAATCATTAGTTCGGCCACCATAGCCAGGTTACGCAGTTCCAGTAAATCGTTGCCCACCTTGTAGTTGCCGTAGTATTCGGCAATCTCAGACTGCAGTAACTGGATACGATGGAGTGCCCGCTGCAGTCGTTTGTCCGTGCGCACAATCCCTACGTAGTCCCACATAAAGCGACGCAGCTCATCCCAGTTGTGAGAGATAACCACATCCTCGTCTGAATCGGTGACCTGGCTTTCGTCCCAGCCGCGCGCCGGTGCCGGAGAGGGGAGCTCGGGCAATAACGCGGCGATATCATGAGCGGCCGACTCCGCGTAAACAATGCACTCCAGCAGCGAGTTTGACGCCATCCGATTGGCGCCATGCAGGCCCGTGGATGAGGCTTCACCGATGGCGTACAAGCCCTCTAGGTCGGTGCGCCCCGCGGTGTCGACGATGATCCCGCCACAGGTGTAGTGGGCAGCGGGCACCACTGGAATCGGCTCTTCCGCGATGTCGATACCGAATTCACGGCAGCGGCTCATCACAGTAGGAAAGTGGGCTTCGAGGAAGTCGCGTGGCTTGTGGGAGATATCCAGAAACACGCAGTCGGCACCGAGGCGTTTCATTTCGTGGTCGATGGCGCGGGCGACAATATCCCGGGGGGCCAGTTCACCGCGTGGGTCGAAGCGGTCCATGAAGCGTTCGCCGTCGGGCAGCAACAGGTGGGCGCCTTCGCCACGCAGGGCCTCAGTGACCAGGAATGACTTGGCCTTGGGGTGGTAAAGACAGGTCGGGTGGAACTGGTTGAATTCCATATTGGCGACCCGGCAGCCGGCGCGCCAGGCCATGGCAATGCCGTCGCCGCTGGCGCCGTCGGGGTTGCTGGTATAGAGGTAGGCTTTGCTGGCCCCGCCGGTGGCCAGAACCACCGCCTTGGCCTGAAACAGCTCCACGTGCCCGGTATTGCGGTTGAGAATGTAGGCGCCCTGGCAGCGATCCTCGTGGCGAATCAGGTCGACGGCAACGCGATGGGTGAAAACTTCGATATTGTCGGCGCTCAGGGCCTGCTCAGTCAGTACCTCGGATATGGCTCTGCCGGTGCGGTCCGCCGCATGGATAATCCGCCGATGACTGTGGCCACCCTCCATCGTGAGGTGGAATTCACGGTCATCGGCGTCGGCCTGGTCCTGGCGCAAATCGAAGTCGACCCCTTGTTCGACCAGCCATTCGGTGCAGCGCCGGGAGTTGCGCACGGTAAACTCTACCGCCTCGCGGTCGCACAGACCGGCGCCGGCCGCCAGCGTGTCTTCCACGTGGGAATCGACCGTATCCCGGTCGTGCAGCACGGCCGCCATGCCACCCTGAGCCCAGTAGGTCGAGCCCTGATTCAGGTCGGCCTTCGACAGGAGTGCTACGCGGCAGTCTGTCGGCAGGTGCAAGGCCAGGCTCAGGCCTGCGGCACCGCTGCCAATAACCAGGACGTCGTGCTTGTGAGTGGTGGGCATGGCGCGCTCGCTTGCTGCCTCGGAATGCGAAATATATGATGTGCCTCAACAACTTAGCCGGGTTGGGCACGGCCGGCTGCGAGTATATACGACCTCCGGTGGAATAAGGAATTCCCGCAGGGGAACTTTTCGATGCAAACAGTTTCATACAGGCGCCCGGCATTGTACCGGGCTGAACTTATGCCCGCGAAGACGGTCTATGCGGGTACACTACAGAAACATTATTGTCAGGGCGGTTTTGCCATGACCACGGAGGGGACAGGGGAGTGACGGCCGCCGAGACGGACCAGCAGCTTGTCGCGAGAGTGCAGAAAGGGGACCAACGGGCCTTCGATCTGCTGGTGCTCAAGTACCAGCACAAGATCATGAGCCTGATTGGCCGCTATGTGCACGATGCTGATGAGGTGCAGGACGTGGCCCAGGAAGCCTTTATCAAGGCTTATCGGGCGCTGCCCAAGTTCCGGGGCGACAGCCAGTTCTATACCTGGTTGTACCGGATTGCGGTAAACACGGCCAAGAACCATCTGGTGTCGCGCTCTCGCAGGCCACCGGGCTCCGACGTGGAAGTAGAAGATGCCGAGTATTACGAGGGCGGCGGTGCCCTGCGGGATATCGAGACCCCCGAAACCGCCCTGTTTGGCGCTGAGCTCAAGGCCGTGGTGGATGCCGCGATAGCCGATCTGCCAGATGATTTGCGTTCTGCGGTAACTTTACGTGAATTTGATGGTCTCAGTTATGAGGACATCGCCGACATCATGGAATGCCCGGTGGGAACGGTCAGATCGCGGATTTTCCGTGCTCGTGAAGCGATCGACACCAAGGTGAAAGAACAACTGGAGGGTCAGCACTGAATGCTGATGCTCCCCGATAGACGCGTAACGACGCGAGGACAACACATGAGTGACAAAATGCGGGAATCTCTCTCTGCCCTGATGGACGACGAGGCCAATGAGCTTGAGTTGCAGCGGGTACTTAAGCAGATTGAAGACGACGGCGAATTGCGCCAGACATGGCTGCGCTATCACGCCACCCGCTCGGTGATGACAGGGCAGGGCGTCGGTGATCTCAAGCTCGATATTTCGGCGCGAGTGCGCACCGCCATCAACGAGAGCGAGGCTGCACCGAGCCTGCGCCAGCGCATTGGTCGGCCATTCGCCAGCTTTGCGGTTGCCGCGTCTGTGGCGGCCACGGTGGTGCTGGGCGGTCAGCAGTTGGCCAAGATCAGCTCCGCTGACGACCCCTATGGCAGCCAGTCGGTGGCCACGGTAGGTTCGTCGCCCGTGGGCCTTGTGAATACCATGGGTGCCACTGCGGTCCAGGCCAGCTACGGCAACCAAGCCGTACCCTCGCTGCAGCCAGCGGGGAAAACCGCGTACAAGGAACTGGCCCGCCAGCGTATGGAAATGTACATGCAGGAGCATGCCGAACAGGCTGCGCTTAACAGTCCGCAGGGTCTGATGCCTTTCGCCCGGGTAGAGAAGATTCGCAAATAGTATGAGCGCAGCCCGCTTGCCCCGACTCGCGGCACTGGCCCTGGCGTTTGTCGCCGCGCCAGTGCTATCCGCCGATGATTGCGCAGACGTCAATCCGGCGGCCATTCAATGGCTGGACAAAATGTCCCGCAGTTCCGATCAGGTCAGTTATCAGGGTGTGGTTACCCTGCAGCGTGACAATGAGGATATGCAGGTCGTCCAGGTATCCCACACCTTTGACGGTGAGGCCATTTCCGATCGCATGACCCAGCTCACCGGGCAAGGGGCAGAGGTCACGCGCAAGCATAACCCATTGGATGCTGTGCACCCCGGACAGAAATTACTGCGCCTCGAGGGTGACAAGTGCGGCATTGCCGTCAATTACAAGCTAACCGTCACCGAAGGCGATCGCGTGGCAGGGCGTAAGTCTGTCCGTATCGCCGTGGCGCCTCGCGATATGTACCGCTACGGCCACATTATGGAACTTGACCGGGAAACCGGTCTGTTACTAAAGTCCGCCACGATTGGCCACGGCAATACCGTACTGGAGAAATTTCAGTTCGCAAGCCTGACCATCGAGGAATCTGTCGCTACCGATGCTGTGGCTGCTGCCGCGATGCCGGCTGCCACGGCAGCCCGCACGATGCCCGAACCCACAGCAATCGCCGATAGCCATGGCTGGAAGGTGGGCTGGTTGCCGGCGGGCTTTACATCGACTGATCTCGCGGGGTCACCGCGCGGCCGCAAGACCTTTACCGACGGCCTGGCGGTATTCTCGGTGTTTATTGAAGAGCTCGAACGCGAGATTCGTCCCGGCGAGGGCGTGGTGCGCAAGGGCAGTAGCACCTCCTATACCCGTGGCGTGAAGATTTCCGGCCATCCCGTGTTGTTGACCGTCATCGGTGAAGTGCCAGTGAATACGGCGCGCATGGTCGCCGATTCGGTGGCCTGGGAGCGCTGATATGCTGTTGGAAACGGGCCGCGTGGTAGCCGTTGAAGACGACAGCGTCTGGGTCGAAACCATTCGCAGGACAACCTGTGGCAGCTGCGCGGCAAAAAGTGGTTGTGGCCACGGTGTGATGAACCGGATTTCCGAGGGGCATCGCTCCCTGATTCGCGCCTTGCCCGGCAAGGTACACCCCCGCCAGTGCGCAGTGGATGACGAGGTTCGCATCAGCATTCCCGAGGAAGTGATTCTGCGCGGTTCAATGATTGTCTATATGGTGCCGGTGTTCGGCATGCTGGCCTTGGCTACACTGGGGTCAGCATTCGCTGGCGATGTTGGCGGAGCGCTTGGCGCTGTTGCCGGCCTGGCCGCAGGTGTTGGCCTGGTGCGGTTGCACGCCCATCGCCATCGTCAGGACGCCAGTTTCCAGCCGGTGCTGGAAGAGGTTCTAAGCAGTTCTCCCCAGGCTCTGCGCCTGGGCTGACTTTTCGTTGTAACGAGGTAACTATGAAGGTATCCATTAAAAACACTCTGCTTTTGGTGATTGCGGCCGGGCTGCTGTTTGCTGCCCAGGTGCGCGCAGCCGGACTACCTGATTTTACCGAGATCGTGGGCGAGAGTTCTCCCGCTGTGGTCAAGATCATTGTTGAGGCAAGCGGCCCCCCGCAGGGGCAGGGGCCCCAGGAAGTGCCTGAATATCTGCGTCGCTTTTTCGAGTTCCGCGGCGATGGCGCGCCCCAGCGCCCCCGCATGGGTATGGGATCAGGTTTCATTATCGACGCGGATGGCCTGATTGTGACCAATGACCACGTGGTGTCCGGTGCCGACAAGGTACTGGTGCGGATGAGCGATCGCCGCGAGTTCGAAGCCGAGATTGTCGGTACAGATCCGCGCAGCGACCTCGCATTACTGCGTATCGATGCTGAGAAACTGCCCGTACTCGAGTTCGCCGACGCAGGCGAGTTGCAAGTAGGCGAATGGGTGCTGGCTATCGGTTCGCCATTCGGACTCGATTACTCAGTGACTGCCGGCATCGTCAGTGCCAAGGGCCGCAGCCTGCCTACCGAAAATGGCGAGAATTATGTGCCCTTTATCCAGACCGATGTGGCCATTAACCCCGGTAATTCGGGTGGCCCGCTGTTTAACCTCGAAGGCGAAGTCGTGGGAGTGAATTCCCAGATATTCACCCGTAGTGGTGGTTCGATCGGTCTGTCCTTCGCTATTCCGGTCAGTGTGGTGCGCAACGTTGTGTCTCAGCTTGAGGAGCATGGCAAGGTGACTCGCGGCTGGCTGGGCGTGACCATTCAGGACGTGGACAAAAATCTGGCTGAGTCCTTTGGACTGGATCGGCCTCGCGGTGCCTTGGTAGTCCAGGTGGTCGAGGATGGTCCCGCGGATGAGGCGGGNCTGCGCGAGGGCGATGTGATTGTAACGTTCGATGGCAAGGATATACCCACTTCCTCCGACCTGCCGCATGTGGTGGGTCTGATCGCCCCGGGCGCCCGGGTGAGCGCGGAAATCGTCCGCGATCGCAAGCGCCGGACCCTGAAGGTAGAGGTCGGCGGTCTCGCTGCCGATGACAGCTATGCGCTGGCCAGCGGCGGTGCAGAGGGCGATGAGGGGGGGCGGATCGGCGTCGTTGTCGCCGAAGCGGATAACGAGATGCTGGAGCGCTGGAGCCTCGGTGGCGGTGTCGTGGTCCATGAGGTTGTGCCCGGTTCGCCGGCAGCCGAGGCGGGCGTGCGCCCGGGCGATGTGATTACCTTGATCGGTAATACGCCGGTGAAGAGCCTGGATGCCTTCGCCAGCGTTGTCGAGGGCCTGGAAGCAGGCGCTTCCGTGCCCCTGCGACTGATGCGTCGCGGCACGCCGTTGTTTATTGGATTACGCCTCGAGCAATAGCGGCGGGGGGCCGCTTGAGGTACAATCGCGCGTTTTTTGGGCGACCTGTTCCGGCCGCCCTGTAATCTTGTCAGGCCCGATTGCGTGAGCGACCTCCAACACATCCGAAATTTCTCCATCATTGCCCATATCGATCACGGCAAATCGACGCTGGCTGACCGCTTTATCCAGCACTGCGGTGGTCTGTCCGATCGTGAGATGGAGCAGCAGGTGCTCGATTCCATGGATATCGAGCGCGAGCGCGGTATCACGATCAAGGCACAGAGTGTCACCCTGGATTACAAGGCCAGGAATGGCGAGACCTATCAGCTCAATTTCATTGATACCCCCGGCCACGTGGACTTTTCCTACGAAGTGTCACGTTCTCTTGCGGCCTGTGAGGGTGCGCTGTTAGTGGTAGATGCCGGGCAGGGGGTTGAAGCCCAGTCGGTTGCCAACTGCTACACCGCCATCGAGCAGGGGCTGGAAGTGCTGCCCATTCTCAACAAAATGGACCTGCCACAGGCCGACCCTGACCGGGTGAAGATCGAGATCGAGGAAATTATCGGCATCGATTCCACCAACGCTGTGCCCGTATCGGCGAAATCAGGTATGGGTATCGAGGATGCGCTGGAATATCTGGTTGAGGAAATTTCCCCGCCCGAGGGCGATCGCGATGCACCGTTCCAGGCGCTGATTATCGACTCATGGTTCGATAATTATCTGGGCGTTGTCTCGCTGGTGCGTGTGAAGCAGGGGGTGCTGCGTAAGCGCGACAAAATTGTGGCCAAGAGCCAGGGCAAGGCGCATCAGGTGGACAGCGTAGGCATTTTTACGCCCAAGCGGCACGAGAAAGATTGCCTGATGGCCGGCGAAGTGGGCTTTGTTGTGGCTGGCATCAAGGATATTCACGGCGCGCCTGTGGGCGATACGCTGGTGCACGAAAAGCAGCAGGATGTGCCTGCGCTGCCCGGTTTCCAACAGGTCAAGCCCCAGGTATACGCGGGCATCTTTACGATTTCCTCTGATGACTACGAGGATTTCCGAGATGCGCTGGGCAAGCTCACGCTCAACGATGCCTCGCTGTTCTATGAGCCGGAGAGCTCTGACGCCCTTGGCTTTGGTTTTCGCTGTGGTTTCCTTGGCATGCTGCACATGGAAATTATCCAGGAGCGCCTGGAGCGCGAGTACGATCTTGATCTGATTACGACTGCGCCCACGGTAATTTATGAGGTGGTCACCAAAAACGGTGAAACTATTAAGGTCGACAACCCCTCATCACTGCCGGACGTGGCTGATATCGAGGAGATGCGCGAGCCCATCGCCCGTTGCAATATTTTGGTCCCCCAGGATTATCTGGGTAATGTGATTACCCTGTGTGTAGAGAAGCGTGGCGTACAGAAGGACATGCAGTTCCTCGGCGCCCAGGTGCAGGTGGTATACGACATCCCCATGGCCGAAGTGGTGCTGGATTTCTTTGATCGCCTGAAATCGGTCAGCCGCGGCTATGCCTCTCTGGACTACAGTTTTGAGCGTTTTGAAACGGCCAAACTGTCGCGCCTGGACGTGCTGATTAACGGCGATCGCGTCGATGCGCTGGCAGTGATTGTCCACCAGGACCAGGTACAGTATCGCGGTCGTGCGCTGACCGAAAAAATGAAAGAGCTCATTCCAAGGCAGATGTTTGACGTGGCGATCCAGGCAGCCGTCGGCGGCAAGATTGTGGCGCGTACCACGGTGAAAGCCCTGCGCAAGAACGTCACCGCAAAATGTTATGGTGGCGACGCGACCCGAAAGAAGAAGCTGCTCGAGAAGCAGAAAGCGGGCAAGAAGCGCATGAAGCAGGTAGGCAGCGTGGAAATCCCCCAGTCGGCTTTCCTCGCAGTACTTAAGGTAGACAGCTAGGACGGACCCTGAATGAGTGGTATGACAATAGATTTTCCCCTGATCCTGGTCATCCTGGTCGGCGGTACCGGCCTGGTATGGCTGCTGGATGCGCTGTTTCTGGCTCCAGGGCGACGCAAGACCATTGCTGGACTGCAGGAGCAGTACCCGGATTGGGAGGCAGAGGGTAGCCCGCAGCGAGAGCAGTTTCGCGCCGGCGTAGCCAGCCAGGCTGCGGAGCCGGTGGTGGTCGAATATGCGCGGTCGTTCTTCCCGGTCTTGTTTGTGGTGTTCGTGTTGCGCTCGTTTCTGGTCGAGCCGTTCCAGATTCCGTCGTCGTCCATGGTTCCCACACTGCAGGTGGGCGATTACATCCTGGTGAACAAGTTCACTTACGGCATCCGCCTCCCGGTAACGCGCACCAAAGTCGCGGACCTGAATGAACCGGAGCGCGGTGATGTGATGGTGTTTTTCCCGCCCCACATGAATGACACCTACTACATCAAACGCGTGGTCGGTTTGCCCGGCGATACGGTGAGTTACCGCAATAAGCGCCTGTTTGTGAATGGCGAACAGGTCAGTCGCGAAGACGTGGCCATTATTCCGGGTCCCAATGTGCGTCAGCGTGTTGGTCTTGAGACGCTGGGCGAGGCCCGCCATCTGATGCAGGTCGACGAGGGCCGCATGCCCCGTGACTTCACGGTGCTGGTGCGTCCGGGACACTACTTCATGATGGGCGACAATCGCGACAATAGCTCCGATAGTCGCGTTTGGGGTCAGGTCCCCGAAAAGGATATAGTAGGCAAGGCTTTCGCGATCTGGATGCACTGGGACTCGTTCCTGAGTATCCCCAGCTTCAGCCGCGTTGGCCTGATTGAATGACTATAATTAATTAGCAGCAAACGGAATAGCTCAGGGGAAGCGGATATGCGTCAACGTCAACGTCAAGCAGGTATGGGCCTGTTCGGTGGTCTGATCATCGCCATGATGGCCGGTTTTTATGTGCTCTGCATCGTGAAAATTGTCCCGGTGTACTCTGAGTATGAGTCCATCAAACACATCCTCACAACGATCTCCGACGAACACAAACCCAATGTGACGACCATTGGTGAGATGCGTCGGCGCCTGGCCAACCTGTTTAACTCCAACCAGATCAAGGCGATCAAGGTGAAGGACGTCCAGTTCTATCGCAAGGGCGGCAAGATGTATATTGATGGCCGCTACGAGGGCCGGGTCAATGCCGTCGCCAATCTCGATCTGGTGCTGCGTTTTGACGACCTGCTGTTCGTGGCGGGACAGCCCAACGTCAAGTGAATGACCGCGAGCTAAAGGCCGCGCGCCTGCAGCGCGCTCTCGGTTATGAGTTTGCAGACCGCAGTCTGCTTGAGCTGGCGCTGACCCATCGTAGCGCCGGTAACCGCAACAATGAGCGGCTGGAGTTTCTCGGCGACTCCATCGTAAATCACATCATTGCCGAACAGCTTTACCACAAGTTTCCCGATGCCCGCGAGGGAGATATGAGTCGCATGCGCGCCGCCCTGGTTAAAGGTGACACCCTGGCGGAGGTAGCTCAGGAATTGGAGCTGGGTGAGCATTTGACCCTCGGCGCCGGCGAGCGCAAGAGCGGTGGAAGGCGACGTACGTCTATTCTCGCGGATGCCCTGGAGGCCGTGACCGGCGCTATTTTACTCGACAGCGATGTCGAAACCTGTCGCCGCTGTGTGCTGGCCTGGTTTAGTACGCGACTTGAAGAACTGGACCTGGGCAGCGCGGGTAAGGACGCCAAGACCAGTCTGCAGGAGTACTTGCAGGGGCGTGGCAAGCCACTGCCCGAGTACGAATTACTCGGTGTGCTCGGCGATGATCACAATCAGCAGTTCCACGTCGCCTGCCGCCTCACCAAGCCGGCGCTGGTGGTGGAAGGCGCGGGGAGCAGTCGTCGCAAGGCCGAGCAGGCCGCTGCTCGCACTGCGCTTGAGAGGTTGAACGCCTATGGCAAGTGAATCCAAACGCTGTGGCTATGTCGCCATTGTCGGGCGCCCGAACGTGGGCAAGTCTACGCTGCTCAATCACATACTCGGCCAGAAAATCAGTATCACCTCGCGCAAGCCCCAGACGACCCGCCACCAGGTGCTGGGCATTAAGACCGAGGACGATCACCAGATTATTTTTGTCGACACGCCCGGGCTGCACAAGGCCGCTGAGAAGGCCATTAACCGCTATATGAACCGAGCTGCGAGTTCGGCGATCAAAGATGTGGATCTGGTGCTGTTTCTGGTTGACCGCACCGCTTGGACCGACGAGGACGAAATGGTCCTGCAACAGGTGGTGCAATCGGGTCTGCCAGCGGTACTGGTGGTGAACAAGGTAGACCTGCTCGACGATAAGGCCGTATTGCTGCCCCACCTGCAGATGCTGGCCGATAAAGCCGATTTCAAGGCGGTGATTCCTGCTTCGGCGCTGCGGCAGCACAACGTCGATGAACTGGAGGCAGAGATTCTTAAATACCTGCCGGAGTCAGAGCACTTTTTTCCTGAAGAACAGATTACCAACCGCAGCCAGCGCTTTCTTGCCGCGGAGATCGTGCGCGAAAAAATCATGCGCCAGTTGGGCGACGAGTTGCCCTACGCTGTGACCGTGGAAATCGAAGAGTTTGCCTACGACGAAGGCATTGTGCATATCTCCGCGCTGATTCTTGTCGAGCGCGACGGGCAGAAAAAAATCATTATTGGTGAGAAGGGCAGCCGTCTGCGTTCGATCGGCACTGAAGCGCGCCGAGATATGGAGCGCTTGTTCGATAATAAAGTGATGCTGCGGCTGTGGGTGAAAGTCAAATCGGGTTGGTCTGACGATGAGCGCGCTTTGCGCAGTCTCGGCTACGACGATATCTGAACCGTCGCCGGTGTAGCCCATGCGAGTATCGCTGCAACCAGGCTACGTGCTGCACAGCCGCCCCTATCGGGATTCGAGTAATCTTCTGGAAGTTTTTTCCGCCGAACACGGCCGCGTCAGTCTTGTGGCCAAGGGAGCACGGCGCAAAACCCGCGGTGGCAGCCAGGCGGCGCTGCTGCAGCCATTTTCACCACTGTTGATCAGTTTTACCGGTCGCTCCGAGCTCAAGACCCTTACCCAGGTGGAGTCGGCGGGGCCCGCCACCCACTTGCGCAGCGAACGTCTCTACAGCGGCCTTTACCTGAATGAGATCCTGGTGCGTCTGTTGCATCGCCACGACCCTCATCCGCGCTTGTTTGCAGGCTATGCCGCCGCCGTGCAAGCCCTGGGTGAGGGTGTCGATGTGGAGCACGTGCTGCGGCGCTTCGAACTACAACTGCTCGACGAACTGGGATATCGGCTGGATCTGGACCGGGAGGGCAGCAGCGGCGAACCGCTCGATGCAGCCACGTGGTACCTTTTCGATCCGGACACAGGCCTGCTGCCTTGCGCCGGCAGCAATGCCCAGAATCGCCCCGCTTATCTGGGCGAGGATTTACTGCAAATAGCCGCCGGGGTGTTCGATGGCAGCGCTCGGCTGACGGCGCGTCGATTGATGCGCCAGGCGCTGGCAGTGCACCTGGGAGACGCACCCTTGCGCAGTCGCGAGTTGTTTCGCGCCCAACCACAGGAGTGATTGAGTGATAGCGATAGGCACCGATATTCTGAAACTCGAGCGCATCGACGAGGTGTTGGGGCGCCTGGGTGATCGCTTTGTTGAGCGGATCCTGACCCCCGAGGAGCGTGTGGAATACGCCGCCAGTTCGCGTCCTGGCAATTTGCTCGCCAAGCGCTTTGCGGCCAAAGAGGCGGTTGCAAAATGCCTGGGGACGGGNATTGGGCGGGGGGTGAGTTGGCAGGATATATGCATAGTTCACGATGAGAACGGGGCCCCCGGTGTGGTGCTCAGTGGCGGCGCACTGGAAGTGGCCAGGACCCGGGGCGGTGCCAGGGTTTTGCTCAGCCTGGCAGATGAAACCGACTGTGTCGTCGCCTTTGCGGTGTTGTCCTGAGCCTGTACACTGCGCGGTGCGAAATAGAATGTGAAAAGCAATGCCTGACTATCCAACGATAGAAGCCTGTATTGGCAATACTCCCCTTGTGCGCCTGCAGCGCGTACCCGGTGAGACCAGTAACACGCTGTTGGTCAAGCTGGAGGGGAATAACCCGGCTGGCTCGGTTAAAGACCGTCCTGCCATCAGCATGATCGCTCAGGCTGAAGCCCGCGGCGATATCCAGCCCGGAGATACTCTGATAGAAGCCACCAGTGGCAATACCGGCATTGCCCTGGCCATGGCCGCAGCCATTCGCGGCTATCCGCTCACGCTGATTATGCCCTCGCATATGAGCGATGAGCGCAAACTGTCAATGTCCGCCTATGGCGCCACATTGGTCGAAGTTTCCCAGGAGGAGGGCATGGAAGGCGCCCGGGATCTGGCTATGGCGATGCAGGCTCGCGGCGAGGGTCGGGTGCTGGATCAGTTCGCCAACCCGGACAACCCGCGCGCCCACCTGACCGGCACAGGGCCGGAGATCTGGCAGCAGACCGACGGCACCATCACGCACTTTGTCAGTTCAATGGGCACGACAGGCACCATAATGGGGACCTCGGCCTACCTCAAACAGCAGAATCCCGACATCCAGATTGTCGGCCTGCAACCCGAAGATGGTTCCAGTATCCCTGGGATTCGCCGCTGGCCGGAGGCTTATCTACCGGCGATCTATGATGTTGCCCGAGTCGATCGGGTGCTCGATATTTCCCAACAGGAATCTGAGAGGGTCATGCGCCGAATGGCCGCCGAGGAGGGAATTTTCTGTGGCGTCTCTTCAGGCGGGGCCGTGGCCGGAGCGCTGCGCCTGTCGGCTGAGCTTGAGAATGCCGTCATCGTGGCCATTATTTGCGATCGCGGCGACCGCTACTTATCGACCGGCGTGTTCGCAGGGTCCTGAATTACATGGTCCAGGTTCGCAAACAACTTCCCGACCCCGCCAGTGGCGCAGCCGTTGACCTCGATGAGTGGGTTGAACACCTGGCCATCAGCCTCGATGACCAGGATGGAGGCCAGTTGCTGGAAGCCTGTCGATTGCTGCAGCAATTGGCGGCAGGCGAGGGCGAAGACCCCGGCGACTGGGCGACCGAAAGCGACTGTTTCGCGGCGGGGCTGGACACCGCACTAATTCTCGCGGAGCTGCACGTGGGGGCCTCCTGCCTGGTAGCCGGTGTGCTCTATCGGGCTGTGCGCGAGAAGCGAATTACCCTCGAAGAGGTGGGAGCCCGGTTCGGTGAAGAGGTAGAGGAGCTGCTACAGGGCGTATTGCGCATGGCTGCCATCGGCGAGCTGCGCCTGCACCAGGAGCATCCCGTGCTAGGCCAGGCACACGCCCAGAAAGACAACATACGCAAGATGTTGATTGCGCTCGTGGACGATGTGCGGGTGGCGCTGATCAAACTGGCGGAGCGGACCTGCGCGATCCGCGCGGTGAAGAATGACGAGGAGCGCCGTGAACTGGTCGCCCGGGAAGTCTTTGACGTGTATGCACCGCTGGCTCACCGGCTCGGCATTGGTCATCTCAAGTGGGAGCTTGAGGACTTGTCGTTCCGCTACATCTACACCGATGCCTATCGCAAAATTGCCCGGCTGTTGGACGGCAAGCGCCTTGAACGCGATCAGTTTATCGTTGATGTTAAAGAGTTGCTCAGTCGCGTCCTCGGTGGCGCTGGCCTTGAATTTGAAATCGAGGGTCGGGCGAAACACATTTACAGTATCTGGCGCAAAATGCAGCGCAAGGGTATTGGCTTTTCCCAAGTTTACGATATTCGCGCGGTGCGCATCCTGGTACCAGAGGTGAAGGACTGTTACGCGACGCTGGGGCTGGTGCATGGCCTGTGGCGCAACATTCCCAACGAGTTTGACGACTATATCGCCAACCCTAAAGAGAACGGCTATCGCTCACTGCATACCGCGGTAATCGGCCCGGAAGGGAAAATCCTGGAAGTACAGATCCGCACCCACCAGATGCATGAAGAAGCCGAGCTCGGGGTTTGTGCACACTGGCGCTACAAGGGCTCTGATGGTGGTGATGGCATGGCCAGCACCTACGAGGAAAAAATTGCCTGGTTGCGCCAGGTACTCGATTGGCATGAGGAAACGGGTGACGCCGACGAGGTCGCCGAACAATTCAGCTTCAATGTCGCCCAGGATCGGGTGTATGTCTTTACGCCAGATGGCGATGTCGTCAATCTCGCCCACGGCGCGACACCGCTGGATTTCGCCTATCACGTCCATACGGAAGTCGGTCATCGTTGTCGCGGCGCTAAAGTCAACGGGTCGATCGTGCCCCTTACTTATGAGCTCAAGACCGGTGAGCGAGTTGAAATTCTCACCAGTAATGAAGGCCAGCCCAAGCGCGACTGGCTGCAGCCGGGGCTGGGCTATCTGCGCACCTCTCGGGCGCGAGCCAAGGTGCAGCACTGGTTCCGGTCCCAGGCGCGCGAGGAAAATATTGCCGCCGGGCGTCAGTTGCTGGAGCGGGAGTTCAGGCGTCTGGCGCTTACCAGCGTCGACTACCAGCGCATCACTCGCAAAGTCAGTGCGAAATCCGTTGAGGACATGTTTGCGTTGGTCGGCTCCGGGGAACTCGTCTCCAGCCAGGTCCTGAATGCAGCCCAGGGCCTGGTAGAACGCCGCCCCGAACCCGAGCTCAAGCTGGCCCGGCCGGGGGCGACCCGCTACCGTAGCGAGGTGCAGGTGCATGGTGTCGGTAACCTGCTCAATCACATGGCGGGTTGTTGCAAGCCGCTGCCCGGCGACGCCATTACCGGGTTCATTACCCAGGGTCGCGGCGTCAGTATTCACCGCACGGATTGCGCACGCCTGGTAAAACTCCAGGAGGCATCTCCGGAGCGGGTGATTGAAGTCGAATGGGGTGGCGCGCCCACCGATAACTACGAAGTGGATGTGGCGATTGAAGCCTATGATCGCCACGGTCTGCTGCGCGATATTACCGGCTTATTCGCCAACGCCCATATCAATGTGTTGTCGATCAATACCCAGACCAACAAGAAGTCCCACACTGCGACCATGCGCCTGCGGGTTGAAGTGCCAAATCTGGCGTCGCTATCCAAGCTTTTGGAGCGGATCAACCGTTTGCACAATGTGATTTCCGCGAATCGGTGCACAGCTGAATGAGCCGCAGTCAATATACGATCGACGATCTGCTCAGGGTGATGGAGCGTTTACGCGATCCGGAGCACGGCTGTCCCTGGGACCTCAGGCAGGACTTCGCCAGTATCGTGCCGTCGACGCTGGAAGAGTGCTACGAACTGGCGCACGCCATTGAAGAACAGGATTTCGGTCATGTTGCCGAGGAGCTTGGCGATGTGTTGTTCCAGGTGATTTTCTACAGTCAGCTGGGGCGAGAGCAGCAGTTGTTCGAATTTGGCGAAATTGTCGATACCCTGGTTGCGAAACTGGTACGGCGTCACCCGCACGTGTTCGCCAATGGTGATATCGAAGGAGTCGTCGGCGGTGATATCACTGAAGCTGAGGTCAACGCCAGCTGGGAAGCCATAAAACAGCAGGAGCGTGGCGAGCGTGACCTTCATGACATCCTGGCGGATGTCCCGGTAGCGCTGCCGGCACTGCCGCGGGCACAAAAGCTACAGAAGCGGGCTGCCTCAGTCGGCTTTGACTGGCCGGATGTAGAGCCGGTGCTGGAAAAACTGGAGGAAGAAATCGGTGAATTGCGGGCTGCACTTCGTGAGGGAGAGGCTGCCGAGATTGAATCCGAGATGGGAGATGTGCTGTTTTCCGGCGTCAATCTGGCCCGTCACCTAAAGCTGGATGCCGAAACGACTTTGCGCCGCGCCTCGAGTAAATTCGAGCAGAGATTCCAAGCTATGGAGAAAATAGCGCGCAAGAATGGCGAGTCTCTCGACCAGCTCGACGAGGCTGCTCTGGACGCCCTTTGGGAGCGTGCCAAGGCCGCTCAGTCCTAGCGAAAGGTAGGGGTTGTATCCGCGCAACCCGCTGTGTATGGTTACTTTCCTCCCACGTTACCAACCTAGCCAAGCCGCTGTTGACGGCGGCCGATATTATCACGAGGAACCTCGTCAATGCGTTTGATTTTGCTGGGCGCCCCGGGCGCCGGAAAAGGCACCCAGGCCCAATACATTACCGAAAAATTCGGTATTCCCCAGATTTCCACCGGCGACATGCTCCGTGCCGCGGTCAAGGCTCAAACCCCGCTGGGCATCGAAGCCAAGCAAGTGATGGATGCCGGCGGTCTGGTGTCAGACGACATCATTATTGGTCTCGTGAAAGAACGTATCGCTGAAGACGATTGTGCCTCTGGTTTTCTGTTTGATGGTTTTCCCCGCACGATCCCCCAGGCTCAGGCCATGGTGGAAGAGGGTGTCAGTATTGATCATGTCGTTGAGATTGCCGTGGACGACGAAGAGATTGTGTCCCGCATGAGTGGCCGTCGTGTACACCCGGGCTCTGGTCGCGTCTATCACGTTATTCACAATCCGCCGAAGACTGAAGGCGTGGATGATGAGACCGGCGAAGCACTAGTGCAGCGTGACGATGACCAGGAAGAGACTGTTCGCAAGCGCCTGGAAATTTATCACGAACAAACCAGTCCACTGGTCGACTTTTATCAGGATATGACGGGCAGCGATGCGCCTGCCTATCACCGAATAGAAGGTGTGGGCAGTGTCGAACAAATTCGCGATCGCGTATTCGACGAACTTGGTTGACGCGTAAAAACGGTTTTTGCAGTAAAAAAGGAGCCGCCGGCTCCTTTTTTTTGCCTATGAAAAACCGTTTGCATTTGTTGTAAGCCTTTAACTTTGTTGCTATTTTTGAACTGCGTTACCTAATAACTTCCCTGGAGATGAACGTAATGGCAACGGCAAAGAAGAAAACTACAGCAAAAAAGGCGCCGGCTTCCCGTAAAAAGGCACCGGCTAAGAAGCGTCCAGCAGCTAAGAAAACAGCAGCAAAACGCAAAGCAGTAGCGAAAAAACAAGCAGTATCTCCCGCAGTAGCGAAAGCTACTGAAACTCTGGCTAAAGTTCAAAAGGCTTTGGATGCAGAGAAGAAGTCGCTTGCAGGCGCGCGTAAGAAGTTGGAAGCAGCGCGTAAGCAGGCAGCCAAAAAAGCCACAGCAGCTAACAAACGTGCTGTGAAAAGTGCACAAAATGCTTCTGCCAAGAACAGTGCGCGTATTAGGGCCATGCGTGAAAAAATGGCTGACGCCAAAAAGCGTCTGGCTGATACGGCCGAAGCGGCTCGCCTGAAGGCACTCAAAGTTGCGGCAGACGAGAAATTGAAAGTACGTAAAGCCGAACTGGCAGCTAAAGCTGAAGCAGACAAAGCCATTGCCATGGCCAAAGCTGCTGAAAGTTGGGTGAAAGCTCGCGCCAAGGCAGACGCCAAAAAGCTGACTGACCTGGAGAAAAAACTGGCCAAGCAATTGAGTTTGGCAGAGAAGAAGTCTGCTGCCAAAGCCAAGGCCGCAGCCAAGAAAAAGTCGGCGCCTAAGAAAAAAGCGGCAGCGAAGAAAAAGCCCGCAGTCAAAAAGGCAGCTCCTAAGAAAAAAGCAGTAGCCAAGAAAAAGGCAGCACCAAAGAAGAAGGCAGCGCCAAAGAAAAAAGCAGCGAAGAAGAAGTAAACGCCGCGAGTTTGTATGAGAAACCTGCTGTCAGCGATGACAGCAGGTTTTTTTATGCCCGCTATTCAGCTGTGACCATGACATCCGTCATGGTATTGATATTGATAAAGGCCTCGGCTGTGTCGCTGAAATCCACGCTGACGGCCCCCTGTTGGCCGTACCATAGTCTGACAGCCCGTTCGCCAGTGTCGAGGAAGTCACTTACTGTTGCGAGGCATGAGCCGCGCATTAACGCGCATAGGTAGTGTTCACGTTGTACGGTGCGCGCGTAGCTGATATTTGCGCCGGGTTTGTGCTGCAGGGCTGTTAAAAGACGCTGGGCCAGGTCCAACGGCAGTTGCGGTGTATCGCAAGGCGCTAGAAATAGAAACTCGGTCTTGCAGTGACCGGCCATGGCTTCCACGCCCGCCAGCGGACCCTGGAAATCTGCTCTCTCATCACTAATCAGTGCGCAGTCGAACTGGTTGTAGAACGCCTGACTGCGATTACAACTGATATACAGTTCCTTGACCTGTGGCGCCATTCGCTCGACACAGTGGGTGGCCATAGGCCGGCCGCGCCAGGGCAATGTACCTTTATCGCGGTTGCCTACGCGTCGTCCTGCGCCTCCAGCCAGCAGTAGTCCTGTGATTGTATTTGCGGGAAAAAGGTTTTCGTCAGCCAACGGTTCTTACTCGACGGTGCCTGTGGGATAATCGCAGCTTAACATTTGTAGCGGCATACCGAGAAACCATGACCGGCATACTTGCCATTGAAACGGCCACTGAAGCCTGTTCCGTCGCTCTTTGGCGTGATGGTAACACTGAGCATCGCCACGAACTGGCGGCGCGGCAGCATAACCAACGCCTGTTTAGCATGCTCCGTGAACTGTTGCCTGATGGTGTCAAAGATATCGACGCCATCGCCTATGGCTCGGGGCCAGGGTCGTTTACCGGGCTGCGGATTGCTGCGAGTGCAGTGCAGGGGCTGGCGTTTTCAGCAGGTGTTCCTGCAGTACCGGTTTCTACGCTGGCCTGCCAGGTGCAGACAGCGCTGCGCGAGGGGCTGGTGGAGGAGGGCGGCTATGTGCTGTCCTGCCTCGATGCTCGAATCAAGGAAGTCTATTTCGCCCTGTATCGCATCGAAGGCGATGAGGTGTTCGAAGTTCAGGCCGCAGCGGGCGTAAAACCCGAACAGATGACGATTGCGGAACTGCCTGCGCAAATGGTGGCGATCGGCGATGGATGCGCTTTTGTCGATCAGTTTCCCGAATCAGTGCAGAAAGTACTAACGGCGGTTCACGCTCAGGTGCTTCCCGAGGCGCGTGACCTGATACCTGCGGCGCGCCGAATGCTGGCGTCAGGCACTTCTCAGAAAGCGGCAGATGTACATCCCGTGTATGTGCGCGATGAGGTTAACTGGAAAAAAATTCATGAACAGGGCAAACCGTCGTGATCGATGCTTTTCAAGCTATCGTATTGGCCCTGGTGCAGGGGCTGACTGAATTTCTGCCCATCTCTAGCTCTGCGCACCTGGTTATACCCTCGCTGGTACTTGAATGGCCCGACCAGGGGCTGGCGTTTGATGTCGCCGTGCATGTGGGATCGCTGGTCGCGGTGTTGTACTACTATCGCCAGACATTGCGTGAACTTGCCGTGGACTGGTTTGGTTCATTGGCCGGGCAGGGCACCACCGTCAATAGCCGGATGGTCTGGTATCTGGGATTTGCCACCATTCCTGCGGGCCTGGCAGGCATAATTCTGGAGCAATTTATTGAAGACCACGCGCGCAGTCTGTTGGTCATTGCCAGTACCACGCTGATCTTCGGATTATTGCTGGGTCTTGCCGACCACCACGCAGAGCGCACGCCTGGCGATGAACCGCTGACATTTTGGCGCGGCCTGTTTATCGGATGTGCACAGGCAGTGGCACTGGTACCCGGCGTTTCGCGCTCTGGCGTTACGATAACTGCGGCGCTCATGCTGAATATGAGTCGCCAGGACGCTGCGCGTTTCTCTTTTTTGTTGTCTATTCCAATTATTGCCAGCGCTGGTGGCCTGAAAACCTGGGAGCTGATGGGGCTGGGCGAGCCCTTTGACGTGCCAATGATGGCGCTGGGTGCCGTGGTGTCCGGGGTTGCTGCTTACGCGTGTATTGCGCTGTTCCTGCGCCTGCTAGACAGGGTAGGAATGCGGCCTTTTGTTTATTATCGCATTGCCCTGGCCATTGTGCTCTTCAGCATCTGGCTGGGCAGCTAGAGGAAAATACATGAAACTCGCATTTATTGGCCTGGGGGTCATGGGCTATCCGATGGCCGGACACTTGCAGCGCGCTGGTCATGAGGTCACGGCTTACAATCGTACTGTCAGCAAAGCCCAGGATTGGGTAGATGAATACGGCGGCGCCATGGCGCTGACACCGGCCGCTGCAGCGACTGAAGCAAACCAGGTGTTTGTCTGTGTGGGTAACGACGACGATGTGCGATCGGTGATCTACGGTGACGAAGGTGTGCTGGCCGGCCTGGCGAGTGGAGCCGTTATTGTCGATCACACGACGGCCTCCGCCGAGCTCGCCCGCGAATTGGCGGCCGCTGCTGCCGATCAGGGTATTGGTTTTCTCGATGCCCCGGTATCCGGTGGTCAGGCGGGTGCAGAGAACGGCGTATTAACCGTCATGGTGGGTGGCGAGGCGGAGACCTTTGCCATGGCTGAGCCCGTGCTGCAGTGTTACGCACGCTGCGTGCGCCTGCTCGGTGCCTGTGGCAGTGGACAGCTGGCGAAGATGGTTAACCAGATATGTATCGCCGGCGTGGTACAGGGGCTGGCTGAAGCGCTGGAGTTCTCAGAGCAGGCGGGTCTCGATTCTGCTGGCGTGGTTGAAGTTATTTCTCAGGGCGCCGCTCAGTCCTGGCAGATGGNAAATCGCTACCAGACCATGCTGGCCGGTGAGTATGAGCACGGATTTGCGGTGGACTGGATGCGCAAGGATCTGGGTATGGTATTGGCAGAGGCGAGCCGTATGGGGCTGGAACTGCCAATTACCCAAATTGTGGACGGTTACTACGCCGACGTGCAGGGCATGGGAGGTGGCCGCTGGGACACCTCCAGCCTGTTCGCGCGTATGCGCGAGCGCAGTAAATAGATCAGGAGTACAGTATGGATAACTCGCAGCAGTTCAACGAAGACCTCTGCCAGTTTCTGGCACGGGCTACCACGCCGTTTCATGCCGTCGCGGAGATGGTCAGCCGCCTGGAAGCCGCAGGCTTTAGCCAACTCATTGAGGATACCGACTGGGATATCCAACCCGGTGGCCGCTACTATGTTGTGCGCAACGGCAGTTCGATCGTGGCGTTTGGCATCGGTGAGAAACTGGGCCCCATAGAGGGCCTGCGGATGGTGGGTGCACACACGGACAGCCCTTGCCTTATGGTCAAGCCTGCGCCCGAGCGGCAGCGACATGGTTACCTGCAACTCGGTGTGGAAGTGTACGGCGGAGCGTTGCTTAATCCCTGGTTTGACCGCGACCTGTCTCTCGCGGGCAGAGTATCGTTTCAGTGTGACGCTGGCAGCTTACGTACTGCGCTCATCGATTTTCGTCGGGCGATTGCCACCATTCCCAGCCTGGCAATTCACCTGGATCGCGAAGCCAACAAAAATCGTTCGGTCAATCCACAAAAAGACATTCCGCCAATCCTCTGTCAGCTAAGCGCAGATGAGAAAGCAGACTTCAGGGAAATTCTGCGCGAACAATTGGTGGTAGAACATCCCGGATGCGGCGTTGAAAAGGTGCTGGATTACGAACTGTGTTTCTACGACACGCAGCCGGCGGCCGTCACCGGGCTCAAGGGCGAGTTCCTAGCGTCTGCGCGCCTGGATAACTTGCTGAGTTGTTATACCGGACTGCAGGCGCTGCTCCAGTGGGATGGTCAGGCTACCGTGCTGCTGGTATGCAATGACCACGAGGAAGTCGGCAGCCTGTCAGCCGTTGGCGCCCAGGGCCCCATGCTGGGGAGCGTACTGAAACGACTGGCGGGAGACCTGGCAGGCTATAGCGCACTCACCGAACGCTCTATGATGATCTCCGCTGACAATGCGCATGGTATCCATCCCAACTACGCCGACAAGCACGACGAAAATCACGGGCCGCTGCTCAACGCCGGGCCGGTAATCAAGATCAACAGTAATCAGCGCTACGCCTCCAATAGCGAGACGACTGGCCTTTATCGCATGCTGGCAGCAGCGGAAGGCGTGCCCGTACAGTCATTCGTGGTGCGCACGGATATGGCCTGTGGTAGTACGATCGGTCCGATAACTGCCGGGGAAGTAGGGGTGCGCACCCTTGATATTGGTGTGCCTACTTTTGGCATGCACTCTATACGGGAGTTGGCCGGCACCAAAGACGCCTTCAATCTGTCGCGTGTACTACGCCGCTTCTACAACCATCCGGGGTCGCTGGCAGCCAGCTGAGTGAAGGTTCTCCTGCTCTCTGCCTACGCTGCCCAGAGTCACCGTTACTGGCAGCGCGGTCTGCGGGAGATGTTCCCCGCGTGGCGTTGGACCGAACTGGAACTGCCGCCGCGCTACTTCAGCTGGCGGGTTCGCAGTAACCCCCTCAGTTGGTCGCTGACCGAGCGAGCCACCCTCGAAGCCGACTACGATCTGCTCATCGCCACCTCCATGGTGGATCTGGCGACGCTGCGCGGACTGGTCCCGAACCTGGCCCGGCTACCCTCGCTGCTCTATTTTCATGAGAATCAATTCGTCTATCCTCAGGATCGTCAGCAACACAGCCTGCTGGAGGCGCAGATGGTCAGCCTGTACGCGGCGCTGGCAGCGGACCAGTTGCTGTTTAACTCCGCTTACAACCGCGATACGTTCCTCACGGGTGTCGCAGGCCTGTTAAGTAAAATGCCCGATGAAGTGCCTCCTGGCGTCGCAGATCGGCTGGCGGGCAAAGCAGGGGTATTGCCCGTGCCGCTGCTCGACACTTATCCGTCCGATGCCTCCCTGCCATGGCCGGGTCGTCAGGGTGAGTATCCAGATCGACCGTTGCGTCTGCTCTGGAGTGCGCGCTTTGAACACGACAAGGGCGGCGAAGATTTGGAAGCCATTCTGCAGGGACTGGAAACCACAAACCTCGACTATGAGCTGGCCGTAACAGGTCAGCAGTTTCGCAATTCGCCCGCGGTGTTCACCCGGGTGGAACAGGCCTTTGCGCACCGTTTGGTCAGCTTCGGCTTCGTCGAAAACGAAGCAGACTTTCGCGCCTTGCAGGGCGGTGCCGACGTGGTTCTGTCGACGGCCGGGCATGAATTCCAGGGCCTGGCGGTGCTGGAAGCGGTGCTCGCGGGTAGCGTGCCGCTGGTACCTGACCGGCTGGCCTACCCGGAAATCTACCCGCCTGAGCTTCGCTACGACTCGCCTGAAGACGCCGTCGCCCTGGTATTGTCACTCGCGCACATATTGACCAGTGGCCAGCGGCCGAACGTGGCGCTAGAGCGCTTCACCGTCGCAGCGTTACAGCCGTGCTACGCCGCCATATTGACGGCCCTGGCGGCCACGGCAGGATAGCCAGCCGTCCCACCAGCCGGTATCATTGCGCCTTTTTCTCAAAGGGCGCATTTCATGGCCAAACAGCGTGTTCTCACGGGTATTACCACTACCGGCACCCCTCATCTGGGTAACTATGTCGGTGCCATCCGGCCGGCGATTGAAGCCTCGCGTGACGATGCCGTGGAGTCCTTCTTTTTCCTGGCGGACTACCACGCGCTGATCAAGTGTCAGGACCCGGATCTGGTGCGTCAGTCGACCAAGGAAATCGCGGCCACCTGGCTGGCCCTAGGTCTGGATACCGACAACGCGGTGTTCTACCGCCAGTCGGACATCCCCGAAATTCCCGAGCTGACCTGGGTCCTTAACTGCAACGCGGCCAAGGGTTTGATGAACCGTGCTCACGCGTATAAGGCCGCCGTGCAGGCGAACGAGGAAGCGGGCGAAGATCCGGATTTCGCAGTCACCATGGGCCTGTTCAGTTACCCGGTGCTGATGGCGGCGGACATCCTGATGTTTAACGCACACAAGATCCCGGTGGGCAAGGACCAGATCCAGCACGTGGAAATGGCGCGTGACATTGCAGGCCGTTTTAATCACAACTTCGCCGATGTCTTCACGCTGCCCGAGGCGGTGGTCGACGACAGTGTTGCGGTGCTGCAGGGCCTGGACGGACGCAAGATGTCCAAGAGCTATAACAACACCATTCCGCTGTTCCTGACCGAGAAAAAGCTCAAGAAGCACATCAACAAGATCAAGACCAACCTGCTGGAGCCGGGCGAGCCCAAGGATCCGGATGACTCTACGGTGTTCCAGGTCTGGTCGGCGTTTGCCGATGCGGTTGAAACTGCTCGGATGCGCAAGGAATTTGAAAATGGCATTGCCTGGGGTGAGGCGAAGAAGCAGTTGTTTGAGCTGGTGAACGACGAGATCGGTGCGGCGCGGGAGCGTTATAACGAGCTTATGGATGATCCGGGCTACATCGAAGAGACGCTGCTCAAGGGTGCCGAGCGTGCGCGGGAGCACTCTTCGGCGCTGATCGCCAATGTCCGCGAAGCGGTCGGAATTTCCGCGATTCGCTGATAGTTTTCCATTCCCGCCGCTGAAACTGCTGGTCTCTTGTCGCTAGCCGCTGTTTCGATGGCCGTTCCGGATTTCTTCACGGCCACAAACTCCGCTCCGGCGGCTAAGGCCGCGGGGCAACTCGGAGTGTGATTGCTGCGCAATCCTCGAGCACTGCTCAGACACTCCCCACGGAAAGCCCTCCGCCGCCTCGACTGCGTAAAAAGCGTGGCCCGATTGTTCAGAAACCCCGAACCGGCTAGTAAGAACAGTTCCGAGAAATTAAACCGAGCGAGCAGCAATCAGCTGTTCGAGCTTGATCTGATCGACCACGAAGTTGCGGATACCTTCGGCCAGTTTCTCGGTGGCCATGGCGTCGGCGTTGAGGTCAAAGCGGAATCCAGACTCGGTAGGGCTGTGTTTGGCGACGTCGGAGCTGGCGTTGTCGGCGCTGAGCTGACGAGGCAGGTCGCCCGTGTCGGCAGCGAGTTCCTCCAGCAGCGCAGGGCTGATGGTGAGGCGGTCACAGCCGGCCAGGGCTTCGATCTCGCCGGTGTTGCGGAAGCTCGCGCCCATCACCACCGTGTTGTAGCCGTGCTGCTTGTAGTAGTCGTAGATGCGACTTACCGACTGCACGCCGGGGTCGTCCTGTGGCGTTGCAACGACGACATCGGTGTTGGCCTTGTACCAGTCGAGGATACGGCCCACGAAGGGTGAAATCAGGAACACACCGGCGTCTGCGCAGGCCGCGGCCTGGCCGAAGCCGAACAACAGCGTCAGATTGCAGTTAATGCCTTCTTTTTCCAGCTCCGCAGCGGCGCAGATGCCTTCCCAGGTAGAGGCCGCCTTGATCAGGATACGATCGCGGCTGATGCCGGCTTCTTCATACATGCCGATCAGTTTGCGCGCCTTGGCCTTGGTCGCCTCGGCGTCAAAGGACAGGCGGGCGTCGACTTCGGTAGAGATGCGGCCGGGGATAATGGCGAGAATTTCCTTGCCCACGTCGACCGCAAAGCGGTCGCAGCAGTTGCTGAGCTGTTCTTCATTGGAGCCGCCCTGGGCAGTGGCCCAGTGCTTAGCCTGATCGAGCAGTTCGGCGTAGTGGGGGAGGGCTGCTGCTTTAAGTAGCAGTGAGGGGTTGGTTGTTGCATCCAGTGGCGCGAAACGTTTGATCGCTTCGATATCGCCGGTGTCGGCCACCACGTCGGTCATGGCCTTTAATTGGTCCAGTTTACTGGTCATTACAGAGTTCCTGTTAGTGGGCGCTGAACTCGTTTGCGGACGGCTGCCGGTTTCTGGCTTCGGCGTAGGCCGTCGCTTCCTGCACCAGTCTGTGTGCCTCGGTGAGTACCTCAAGTCCCGCTTGTTGCTTGTAAGCGTTCTCGCTGAGGTGGCGCCGGAACTTCCTCGCTCCCGGAACTCCCTGGTAGAGGCCGAGAATGTGCCGGGTAATGTGATTCAGGTGGGCGCCGCCTTCGAGCTGGTCGGCTACATAGGGCAGCAAACCAGCGATGACATCATCGCGGGATTGTACGGTTTTGTCCATCCCGTAAAGGCTCGAATCCACCTCGGCCAGCATCCACGGATTCTGGTAGGCCTCGCGGCCAATCATGACGCCGTCGACGTGTTGCAGATGATCTTGGCATTCAGCAAGGCTCTTGATGCCCCCGTTGATGATTATTTCCAGGTGCGGAAGGTCCCGCTTCAGCTGGTAAACCCAGGGATAGTTGAGCGGCGGGATCTCCCGATTCTCCTTGGGTGACAGACCCTGCAGCCAGGCCTTGCGGGCGTGTACGATAAAGACCTCGCAGCCTGCCTCGGCAATTGGACTGATAAAGTCGATGAGTTCCTGATAGGACTCCATATCGTCGATGCCGATGCGATGCTTGACCGTCACTGGCAGTTCACAGGCATCTCGCATGGCTTTAACACCGTCCGCCACACGCTGGGGTGCAACCATCAGACAGGCTCCGAACATGCCTGACTGGACCCTGTCGGATGGGCAGCCACAGTTCAGGTTAACCTCATCATAGCCCCACTCCTGGGCCCATTTGGCGCACCGGGCCAGATCAACGGCATCAGAACCTCCCAGTTGCAGGGCCACGGGATGTTCTTCTGCATTGAAATTCAGGAAGCGATCGCGGTCGCCGTGCAGCAACGCGCCGGTGGTCACCATTTCGGTGTAAAGCAAGGCCTGGCGGGTCAGCTGTCGCCAGAAAAAACGGCAGTGACGATCACTCCAATCGAGCATGGGCGCGATCGAAAAGCGGCGATTGAGTTTGGTGGGGCTGGCTGACATGGTGGCTCTCGGCTTTAAGAGCGGCGATTTTACAATAAAAAAAGGCGCCATTCAGGCGCCATAAGCGGGGACATAGGATGGGGTGTTCAGATCGTGGACTCGGGCAACTCGTCCAGGTGCAGCTTGGCTACCTGCTCGCCAACCTCGCGAACTTCCAGCTTGCTGCGGGTGTTGCGTACAGTGAGGCTATACTCGACGTAGTGGACTTGGCCGGGCTTCAGTTTCAGTTCAGCAGCAGGGCTGTTGGGAAGGCTGGAGCCGAATTGTACGGTTCCGGCGTCGCGAGTAATGACTATTACCTCGCCAGTTGCGATGCGGCCCTCGTTACGGTGGTCAGCGCGGACGTCGACCTTGATGCCGTGGCTGCGGGCGTTTTTGTCAAAGCGATATACGATGAGAGCTGCCTCGCCGGTCGCTTCCGCGGCGGCAGCAGCGCTTTGAGCGAACGCCAGGCTCAAGGCAATGGCGACGGAAGTAATCAGGTGCTTCATTGGAACTCTCGTCGTGACTTGGTTGGAGATACGGGCTGAATCCGGCGTTTGGTTCACCTCCTGAAGTTTTTTTTTGGCGAGAGCCCAACACGAGCTGGACAGTGATCCGAATAGCGCCACAGGGCGTAGTCTGGACGTTAGCTGGAAGAATAATCATGCTAATCAACTTGTGGTATGTGGCCGAATGGGTCGACAAGGTAAAAGACCAGCCAGTGCGGGCCAAACTACTGGGACAAAATCTTGTGCTGTTTCGCGACAGCAAGGGGAAAGTTCACTGCCTGAGCGATGTCTATATTCATCGCGGTGGCGCACTGTCAGGTGGCTGGACCACCGAACACGACTGTGTGGTCTGTCCTTATCACGACTGGGAATTCGACCCGGAGGGCAAAGTACAATTGACGCCCTCCCGGGGTGAGGGCGGTGCGGTGCCTGAGCATGCGCGGATAGACGCATATCCCACGGAAGAACGCTACGGCATGATCTGGGTGTTCATGGGCGAACTGGACGAGGCTGATCGCTACCCCATCCCACCTTTCCCGGAATATGATGATCGGGATAACTGGCGCCCCATTTATACTGAGTTCACCTGGAATGCCGATGTCAACCGCGTGGTTGAGAACGGCATTGACATCGCCCATACGTCATTTGTCCATCCTGGCTTTGGCTATCGGGAAATGGCAGACAAGAACCACATCGTGAAAATCGAGCGCACGGAGTATTCCGGCAGTTCCTCGTGTGTGCTTTATCCGCCGCCCCTGGAAGGCGGCATGGGCATTAATCGCCTGTTCAGGAAGGACAAGGCAGCCACTCACGTGCCCCCCTTCGTTCTACCTGCCCGGGCATACCGTGCGCCTGCACATTGAGGTCAATTCCTGGATGTCGATGATTATTTTCGACTGTAATACGCCCATCGATGAAAACACCACCCGCTCGTTTGTGGTGCAGGTGCGCAACTTCTTCAAGTGGGGCATGTTCGACGGCGGCTCCGTAAAACGTACGCTGCGGGTGTTCCAGGAGGATGCCGACATCGTCGAGGCGCTGTCACCTCATTACTTGCCTGAGTCGCTCGAGAACGAAGTATCGGTAGAGCAGGACAAATTTACGGGTGCCTGGCGCAAGGTGCGCAAAGTGCACGTAGAGAAGCACGGTTGGAAGATCGACAGCAAGGCGATGGCATTGCATGAAGGGGAGAAGATATTCACGATTCCTTCACCGGCACGCCGTCGCAATCCCGAGTTGCGCCGGGCGCTGGAGACCGTGCCGTTGATTGAGCCCTCTAATCCGTCCTCAGGGCCCGATAATCTCGTCAGTATTAACGAGGGATAGTGCGCGCAGGCTGGCTTCGCTGGGCACGGCTCCAGCGCCACAGGGCAATGCCCATCCACAGCACGCTACAGCAGATAAACACCAGCGCATACTCACCATCGGGTGCGATTCCGCGGCCCCGGACCGTGAACCCTGTAAACGGCGAAAATGGTCAGAAAGCCAAACGGGAACATGGATCACTTCTCACCATGAATGGACACATAGGACGCCAGCGCTCCGTGGATGAGCACGAAGGTTTCCAACAGCCGGGTCCAGAGGCAGTTGCGGTGCGCCCTGGTGAAAAACAAGCTGCCCTGCAGCATTAGCATCAGGGCGTAGAGCGTGCCAGTAGGTGCCCTAACTGGTTTTCGATGGGGTGGAACCAGAATGGTAGATAACGGCCCAGACAGTGGTCGGCAAACGCTGCGATTGCGTAGATATATGGGCCTTGAAATACAGTAGCTAGAAATAACGTTTGGGTACATGGCAGAGTGGTCATACAGAGCCACGGATAGGTATGGTAGAAATGGGCGATTGGGTGTCCGTTCCGCGTAAAATTCTCACAAGTGCAGCGGGTTAGTTAGTATGCAGAGCTTAAGCAACAATGATTCTGGACCAAGTAGAATTTACGGCATCTTTATTGGACGCAGAAGCGGTAACTGCAGTACTGCAGGTTTGTATTAGCTAGTAGCTACAGGGCAGTGAGGCCGCTGATAACCGCCTGACACGATTCTGGGCAGTCGCTAGACTCGTTTCTGCAGTTCGGGCTCAACTTAGATTGCCTCGCCCTCTTCTCTTATCAGTAATACTGCCGAATGAATAAATGCATTGACCGCGTTCTTTTGATTAGCCTATGAAAACAGGGAATGACATGGATCTGAACAGAAAGAGCTTGGGTTTGGGTAACAAGCCGGCACTGGTGCTCGTGGATATGATCGAGGGCTTTACTAACCCGGAGTGTCCGCTGGGCTGTGACTGCCCCGATGTCGTTGCTGCCAACGCTGAACTGCTGGCTGTATTTCGCGGTGCGAACTTGCCAATCTTTTTTACAACGGTGGTGTTTTATAGTGACGACCAGGCACGGGTTTTTCGCGAGCGCGTGCCTGCACTGAATGTACTCACGCCGGACTCGCATTGGGTCAAGGTGGACCACAGGCTGGTCATGCGAGACGGAGAGGTGCTTGTCGAAAAGCAATGGGCGAGTGCCTTCCGCGGTACTGACATTGATGAGCAATTGCGTGCGCGCGGAGTCGACTCATTGGTTGTAACCGGTCTCAGCACCAGCGGCTGCGTGCGCGCAACTGCTGTGGACGGTTTGCAGCACGACTACCGTGTTGTAGTGGCCAAAGAGGCAGTTGGTGATCGAAATATGGAGGCCCACGCGGCAAATTTGTTCGACATGCACGCCAAGTATGCGGACGTGCTGCCGATGAGTGATGTGCTCTCCGATATTGATAAGAGGACTGAGTGACATGTTTGCATCGATCGTCGTTGCCAACAGGCAAGTGGCTAGGTTTCTACCTAATCTAGTGTTTTGATTTCGACAACGTTACCTCGCCACTGCTATGCCTCTTTGCAGCTGAGACAGATATGGGACTGATCTCAGCCAATCAAGAGAATATCAGCCTTAATCGCTGCTGGTAGCAGCAAGCGCCCTATAAAGATTGGAGAGCATATGTTGTTATAAATACCGCGTTAATAGGCGCAATCTTATACCTTATGTCGGTTAGTCGGTAGACATTGCCTCGCCGGTCCCGCATTTTGGATTCTTAATTCGGCGCGTACGGTGCGCTTTCTTAGTAATATTCGTCTGATAAATATTTAACGCTTGGACGATAAGGGATTGAAAATGAAGAAACACAATATAGGCAAGCTCGGTATCTGGAGCTGGATGGACAACAATAATTTCGATGAGTGCCGGGCGTTCGCTCAGCGCGCAGAGAGTCAAGGCTACGGTGCCATATGGGTCCCAGATGCCGTAGGTAGAGATCCCTTTGTCACTTTGTCGGTTATAGCAGAAGCCACTGAAACGCTCTGCGTTGCCACCGGCATCGTCAACCTATATGGCCGTGATGCGATGGCGATGAAGGCGTCCCGCAATTCGCTAGACGAGTTGAGCGGCGGCCGTCTGATTCTAGGCATCGGAGTTTCGCACGCGGAGATGGTGGGCGGTCTCCGCCAACAGGAATACGGTAAACCCCTGACGACCATGCGCAACTATCTGCAGCGTATGGAGGAGGCCATGTATATGGGCCCCCAGCCTGAAAAGCAGGGCCTGCTGGTACTGGCAGCGCTGCGCGAAAAAATGCTGGGGCTTTCAGGTAGCAATGCAGATGGCGCACACCCGTACTTTGTAACGCCAGAGCATACCGCCCGGGCCCGCAGTATTCTCGGTCCAGATAAGTTTCTCGCGCCCGAGCAGAAAGTGCTGCTAGAAACCGACGCTACCAAGGCCCGCGAAATCGCCCGCGGCGCGATGGCGATGTATCTCGGTCTGCCGAATTACCGCAATAATTTGCTCACTCTGGGCTTTGAAGAGGCCGACTTTGAAGATGGCGGTAGTGATCGACTGGTTGACGCGATTGTCGCGTGGGGTGACGAAACTGCCATCATGAAGCGTATTGAATCGCACTGGGAGAATGGCGCGGACCACGTGTGTATTCAGGCCCTGCGCAAAGACGGCGTCAATGGTTTTGACCCCGTGGCCATCGACGCCCTGGCGCCGGACTAAGGCTGCCGTGGCCCTCAGAACAGTAAGAGTATTAATACGCAACCGGAGATGAGGGCCATCCCTATCCATTCCCTTCTCGACAACGTTTCTCCAAACCAGAACCTTCCCATTAACAGCGCGAAAAGTAATTCAACCTGACCCAGGGCGCGGACCAGCGCCGCGTCCTGAAGTGTCACAGCGGTATACCAGCCTATGGATCCCATCACACTGCTAACGCCAATAAACAGGCCCAGCTTCCACTCGCTGGCAAGTCGGCGGAGTTGTTGGCGTTCCTTGATGATGAGATGGACAATGCAAGCTGCGGTCTGTAGTGACACCGCGTAGACCAGCGTAATGGCGGCGCTCTCTATCGCAGTGCCCGTCAGTGAAGTGCTGGCCGCCCGCAGCCACAGAGAAGTGAGCGCAAACCCCAGCCCGGCCAGCAAGCCGAGGCTAAGGCTCTGTGGCTCAATTTCCAGCCGGCTGCCGGGAATGGCCAGCACCAGAACACCGGCGCTGCCCACCAGTACTGCCAGCCAGCCGGCGCCAGTCAGAGTGGCGGAGAAGAACACAGCTCCCAGCACGGCTGTTAGAATGACCTCCGTCTTGGAAAACACTGTGCCAATGGCAAAGTTGCGCAGATTTAGCAGACGGATGAGCCAGTAAGTCGCCAATATCTGGGCCATGCCGGCCATGACCGCATAGCCAAGGAACGTGCTATTGGCCAGTGCCAAGCGGGTCGCCGCTCGTGGCTCAGCTGAGGCGATTGTGAACAGATAGAGCAGGGCGAACGGTAGGCCAAACAGATAGCGTGCGGTCGTGGCGGCCATGGGAGTCAGGCTGCCTGCCATACGTTTCTGGCCTGCAGTGCGGACGGTTTGCATTACCGCTGCGAGCAAGGTGAATCCTACCCATACATCCATGTACTGTTCCTCAGTGAAGAATAGGGTCATTCTGGCCAATTGGTCGCCGCTGTGACAATGAAAAGAAGTTATCTGGCGTATTCCGGTATCGACTGGCAGTGGGGTGCTGCGACACCATCATCCGTAGTCGTCCAGAACTCGTATACTTGCGCAGACGAATAACAATGCGAGAATCAGGGAGAGACCCATGAAAAGACTGGCTGCCACTTTAGCAATCGCTCTTGCTTTGCCACTGGCCGCAGAAGAAACCGGCATGATTAATCTAGAGTTCAACGGTTTGGCGAACGCATCTGGCTCACTCTATATCGGCTTTTACGATTCAAGGGACACCTGGCTCGGTGATGCCACCGTAACGAACCTGGTGCTGGATGTCGAGCAATCACGCGAGGGGGAGTTGGTGAAGGGCAACATTGAGCTACCCGTAGGCGAGTACGCATTTTCCCTCTATTTCGACGCCAATGGCAACGGCGAGATGGATACCAACTTTATTGGCATACCCAAGGAACCTGTGGCCATGTCTAACAACGCCAAGGTGCGCTTCGGGCCGCCCGATTACGAAGACGCCGTATTCATCCTCACCGCAGAGGGCGTTACTCAGAATATTATGGTCGTAACCTTAGACTGATCAGGCGTTAAGTGGGGCTATGCCCACCACGCACGCAGTCACCGGTAATGAACCCGATGGTATGATCTGCGCCTTCTTCTTCCAATCCTGATAGCTCCACTCAGGCACCGCGCGGCGGGCTGGCCCTGGCTGTTTCTTAGCGCTGTGGATTTTCCTGGTAAATGCTGCAACGGGCGCCCAGCCCTGGGGATTCTTGGTCGGCAACTTCGCTGAACTGGTCTTCGCAGTGTCGCTGCTGGCCACGCAGCGGTAGTTCTTCGCATTGCTGGCTTGATTCTCACTGCGCCCGCCCCATTAAGTAGTGCAGGCAGAAAAAGGGATGCAGACTTATGAGCACAGAATTTCACCTCGCACAGTTTAATATCGCTCGTGCCCTGGGCACCATGGACGAGCCGGTGATGCGCGAGTTTGCCGAGAACCTCGAGCGCATTAACGGCCTCGCCGATGCCAACCCGGAATTTGTCTGGCGCCTGCAGAGTGAGCAGGGCGATGCTACCGACATCCTCGCTTACGAGGATGAGTCTCTGCTGGTGAATATGTCTGTGTGGCAGTCTCTGGATGCATTGCGCGACTATGTTTATGCCAGTGAACACCTCGATTTCCTGAAGAAAAAGAAGCACTGGTTCGAGAAAGTGGAGGGTCCCAGCCTGGTGCTTTGGTGGATCCCGGCGGGCACTTTGCCCTGTATAGAGGACGGCAAACAAGCCCTGGAACATTTGCGCGTTCACGGCTCCTCGCCGCGTGGTTTTACCTTTGCCAATCCCGAACCGAAACCGACCGCTGATTGAAAGCGTTTCGTCGGTCACAGGTCTGTACTAAGCTTGCGGAGACACCGATAGCAGGAGATCCGTAATGCAGGCACAAGGGAATGAGGGGATTGGAGGCAGCGTCATTGCTGGTACGGTGCTGCTGTCTGTTGGCTATGCCGTCCTCCGCTACCATATCGCGGGTGATGTCCTCTGGGGCGAGTTCTCGATGTTCATTCTGAACAAGGGCCTGTGCCTGGCCGCATTTATACTGCTGGCATTCAATTTTGCGTTGGGGCCTGCACGCAACCTGGGCCTGCCCGTGCCGGACAAGTGGCTGGCCGCGCGCAAGGCCTTCGGCATGACCGGTTTCCTGCTGATACTGATACACACCTTGATCAGCTTTATGTTGTTTTCCACGGCCTACTACGGCAAGTTCTTCAGCCCCGACGGCACGCTGACGCCGGTGGCGAGCCTGAGTATGCTGGCGGGTGTTCTCGGCTTTGTGGTGCTGTGGGCCTATAACCTGAGTTTCCAGACCAAGTTGAGCGAGGATGTCGCGTTTATCGCGTTTATTACCTCGCGGCGCTTCCTGATTTACGCGTTGACGCTGGGCGGCTTGCACCTGCTGTTCATGGGCTATTCCGGTTGGCTCAATCCCTCGGGCTGGCACGGCGGCCTGCCGCCGATCAGTTTGGTTGCATTTGTCGTGTTCGTCATTGGATACACTCTGAATTTACTGGGTAGAGAATAGGCCAATGCTGGAACTGCGCCCCAACTGCGAATGCTGTGACAGGGACCTGCCGCCGGACTCGACCGAGGCAATGATCTGCACCTATGAATGCACATTCTGTCGCCGCTGTGTTGATGAGATACTCGACAACGTGTGTCCCAACTGCGGCGGTGGTTTCAGTGCCAGGCCGATCAGGCCGCAAACCGCAAGGCGGCCCGGTGTCAGCCTCGAGCATCAGCCTGCCTCGGCCAGGCGGGTGAGTACCCGTTACTCCATCGATGAACTTCGCGAATTCTCCGCCACGGCCAAGCACATCCCTCCCGAGTCGCGATGACCTCGCATTGTTCTTCGCGCCTATTTGAAGGGTGATTCGCTCAGTGACTTTCTAGCGANCGCCCCGCCGGTCCATCCTGTAGGTGTTGGGCGTTGTCCCTACGTTCCGTCGAAACGCGCGCCGAAAATTTGCCGCGTCCTGGTAGCCCAGTGCCGCAGCGATGCTCTCAACGCTGTCGTCGGTGTGCTCCAGGTAGAGTTTGCCCCAGTGGGCGAGCGCCGCTGATTTTAACTGGCGGTAGCTGCTGCCCTCCTGCAGTAGGCGTCGATTGAGGGTGCGTTGCGATACGTGCAGGCTAGCGGCCACTGCCTCGAGATCGGGAAGTGGCGGTTCCCCGCTGCGTAACTGGGCGCTGATATGGCGTGTGAAGGNGCCGTCAATGGATTTGCTTTGTTCTGCCAGCAGACGCGACAGGTCCAGTTGCGCCTGCTGCCACATCTCGGCGTGGAAGTAGGGCGAGGGCCTGTCCAGCCAGTAGCGGGGTAAGTGGACCTGGTTGCGCGCTGCGTCGAAACTCAGCTCACCGTGCAGCGCCGCCTGATAATCCTCGAGATTGTCGGGTGTGGGGTATGCGAATTCATAGTGCGCATCGACCAGCGTTTCGCCCACCGTGGTCTCTATATACTGCTGCAGCAGCATTACCGTTGTTTCGGTGTGGAAGTATTCCAGTGTGCCGGTGTCTTCGCGATAAATGATGCCCAGGGTCACGCCGGTCGGCGAAGTGCTGATATCGAAGTCGATATAGCTGATATGCACTCGCGTAAAACTCTCCAGCAATCGCAGGCCCTCGCGCACTGACGGTGCAATGTTCATGGCGGCCCCCAGTGGCCCGAGCACCGAGGTGTGGGCATTGCGGCCCAGCATCAATCCCAGGCGGTTGTCGGGTGCGAGCGCCTGACCGGTGCGCAGAATATGCAGAAAGTCGTCGAGCGAGATGTCACCGCCCTCAAGCAATGTCTGCCGACTCAGGCCCATGCCAATGAAGAGTGGGCTGGGGTCGATGTCGTGCTGCTCGAGGTCCCGCAGGACCAGGCGAGCATAAACGGGACTGATCGTATCCATTGTGCAAAACTCGATATTTTGGCGGATTATGACACCATAATGGCGATAACTGCACTGCTCAATTTTTATGCGAACAGCCATAGTGACACTTCGTTGAATACGGTCGGAGACGAGCGATGAGCAAGGCGGACACGCTGGACCAGCAGGCATTGCAAAGTGCCAAGCGCTACATGGGCGAGGTGGCCTGGCCCACGATAATCCTCGGGTTGAGCCTGGGGGCAGGGTACCTGGCGATTCTGGCCGGCAGCCTGACTGGACAACTGCCACTGTGGGCAGCGGTGCCGCTGATGGCGAGCGTGACTTACCTGAGCTACACCGTATTGCATGAGGCTGTTCACGGCTCGATTAGCGGCAGTCACCCCTCACTGCGTTGGATCAATGAGTCTCTGGGGTATATGGCCGCCTGGATTCTCATGACGCCGCTTACTGCCCATCGGCATGAGCATCTGGCTCATCATCGCCATACCAACAGCGCCGGGGAGGACCCTGACTTTGACGTCAGCAAGATACGCAACGCCCCGGTTGACGCTGCGCTGGCAGCGCTCAATGTTGCCAGGGGACAGTACACCTACTACGTCAGACACCGCTGGTCTCGTGCTCAGGGTAAGCAAAACCTGTACTTCTGCCTGGAGATAGCGGCCGCGGTGCTGCCGAGGCTTGGCCTATTGGTCGCCGGCTATTGGCAGGAAGTGGTGTTGCTCATGGGCATTGCCTGGCTGATTGGGTTTGCCATCGTGTTATACCTGTTCGCTTACCTGGTGCATCGGCCGCACCGCGATGTTGGTCGCTATGTCGACACCTCCACCATTCTGGTACCGGGGCGGCTACACAAACTGGTGACCTGGCTGTGGGTGTTCCAGAACTATCATTCGATTCACCATCTATTCTCGCGTGTGCCGTTTTATCACTACGTGCGCTTGTTCGACGAAATCGAGCCGATCATGCGCGCCAAGGGGGCACCCATTTATCAGCTTACGGTTCGGGGAATGGTGGCGTCCTCACGCGAGCCTGAAGCCGCTGCCGCCGGATAGGCCAACTCAGTCGGTCTGTGGAGAATCCTCAGCCGTTCGAGGGTCGCCGATCAGGCTGCCAATTTCCTCGTCGGCTTGAACGTGGAGTATGACGCGATAGAGAATGCCGGCAGCGGAACCATTGAGCAGTGCGTCGGCAATGATCTCATCGGTGTCGACGGCCTCGGCGTTGGTCAGTAGCTTGCAGAAGGCGCGGGAAAAGTTTGCGGAATGACGTGCGCGAATATCCGTGCCAAAAAAGATGTCCTGTAGCGCGCCGTCTACGTCCCGGTTCTCCACGGCCAGTCTAATCATTTTCCGTACGAACCAGCTGGGGTCAGAGGCGGCCGCGTGATTGCGTTGTTCGGCAAACTCCTCGCCGGTGATTTCGCCCGTCCCGGTGGGGCCACACACGGACATGTAGTGGAACCCCGCGATCGAGCCCAACTGTGATTGCACCATGTCATGCAGTTTGAAATAGGAATCGCGCTGGGAGTGTACTTCCAGCCGGCGGGCACTGCGCTCCTGAATCGAGATTGCCCGGGTATTTGCCGTAATCTCTTTCTGTTGCATGAAATGGCCGATCACCAGCCACAAAAAGGCCAGGGGCGCGAAGGCACCTTCCAGAAAGCTACCGATGTCTGCCGTGGGCAGGGTCAGGAAGTTATTCCAGCCAACAATGCCCAGCAGGTAGAACAGGCCGGCGGTGATCCAGGTGGTAGTGACACCCAGACCAAAGGCGATTCGCCAATCCATGCAGTGTTATAAAACGGTCAACCAGATCGCGTGGATGATGCCTGGCAGGTAGAGAAAGATGCAGAGGACAATGTTGATGATCAGGTCCGAGCCGGCGCCTTTTTTCAAGAACACGGCCAGGGGGGGAAGCAGGATAGAAACGATCAGGGCGACGATCTTGTTGTCCATGCGTAGGTCCTCATTGGTATTGTTATGGAACGCTGTCGTGTCACTATAGAAGATAGCGGTCTGCCTCGCCAGTGCAGTGCAGTTTATTGAGTCTGGGTCGACTCTCCCGCATTTGTTTCAGGTACTCAGAGGGCGCGGCGGCAGATCGGCTGGTGTGTCGATGTCGCGCACAATACCCGGGTCGTCCAGAGGTATTTTGATCAGCGCGGCAGCCTGCTGCTCGATAACTCTCCGCGCTCCGACATCGCCGCGTAGGGCCGTCAGGGCGGGGAAAAAATGCTTTGAGAAACCCACCGGGTGTCCCGGGCGCTCGTGATACATGGGCTGGCAAATCGTCTCAGGCATGATTGCCCGGGCGATGGTGCAAAAAGTTGCAGGCTGAATCTCAGGCATGTCTGCCAAGGCGATCAGCACCGCGTCCCAGGGCGGTAGCTGGACGATACCCTGGGCCAGACTGTGTCCCATGCCTAAGTCTGCTTCTGTGCAGACCAGCGCCTGTGCGCCATGCGCAGTAGCAAGGGATTCCTCTCCCGGGCGTACGCATACCGCCACCGGCAGGCCGCTGCCAAGGGCGTTTTGCAATGATTGCCGGAGCAAGGTATTGCCCGAGGGCAGCTGGGCTGTGCGTTTGTCCGAGCCGAAGCGGCGTGACTGGCCAGCGGCCAGCATTAAGATTCCGATACGCATCAACAAAAAAGCCCCGCATTGGCGGGGCTTTCAAGATGCGATTGCAGGGCGATCAACGCTCCAGCAGCTCCAACTTGTTGGGCTTGCCGGCCCATTCTTCGGCGTCGGCCGGGGCTTCTTTCATCTCGGTAATATTGGGCCACACCTCGGCGAGCTCGGCGTTGAGCTCCAGGAATACCTGCTGATCTTCGGGGAGTTCGTCCTCTGAGAAGATGGCATCGATTGGGCACTCGGGTTCACACAGAGCGCAGTCAATACACTCATCGGGGTGAATCACCAGAAAGTTGGGGCCTTCGTAGAAACAATCTACCGGGCAGACCTCCACACAGTCCGTGTGCTTACATTTAATACAATCTTCACCTACAACAAATGTCATTCCAAAAACGCCTCTTGATCCTGGGGGCTAACTAGCGGGCGTTAGTTTACCCGCAAGAATTGATGATTTGAAGGTGTATCTTGCCTTCGAATGTGACCGGGTTCCGGGATTCCGCCATGGGGCTAAGCTATTGTCATCACTACAGCTTTTTCTTCAGCTGGTAGAGCAATTCCAGGGCGGCCCGGGGGCTCAGATCGTCGATATCCAGATCCTGTAGGGACTCGACCACCGGATGGGGGCCGGCGCTGGCAAACAGGTCGACCTGGGGTGAGGGCGGAACAGGGCTGACTGTGCGAGCCACAGGTGCCTCCGGCGCCCCTTGTTCGAGTTCCTGCAGTTTGTGACTGGCGGCCTGCAGCACGGGGCCGGGAATACCCGCCAGCTTGGCGACCTGCAGGCCAAAACTGCGGTTGGCCGGGCCCTCCTGAATGTGGTGCAGGAACACCACGTGATCCTGGTGCTCGGTGGCATCCAGGTGCACATTGGCCATCGTCGGACAGGTGTCCGGCAGTGTCGTCAGCTCAAAGTAGTGGGTGGCAAAGAGTGTAAATGCCTGCACGCGTTGCGCCAGTTCAACAGCCGCCGCCCAGGCCAGGCTGAGGCCATCGAAGGTGCTGGTGCCGCGGCCAACCTCATCCATCAGCACCAGTGAACGCGGTGTGGCATTGTGCAGAATATTGGCGGTCTCGGTCATCTCCACCATAAAGGTCGAGCGCCCGGAGGCCAGGTCGTCCGAAGATCCGATGCGGGTAAAGATACGATCCATGGGCGCCAGCCGGGTCGTGGTTGCCGGCACAAAACTGCCGATGTGGGCGAGCAGGGCGATGACCGCATTCTGCCGCATGTACGTCGACTTACCGCCCATGTTCGGGCCGGTAATGAGCAGCATGCGGCGCTTGCTGTCGAGCAAGGTGTCGTTGGCGATGAACGGTTCCTCGAGGACTTGCTCGACGACCAGGTGACGTCCCTGGCTAACCTCGAACACCTGGTCCTCCACAAATTGTGGCCGGCACAGGCTGAGGTTCTCGGCGCGCTCGGCCAGGCAGGCCAGCACGTCTATTTCGGAGACCGCTGCAGCGGTGTCCTGCAGCTGCGCCAGCTGTTCGTTGAGGCGGTCAATAAGCGTGTCGTACAGTGCTTTTTCCCGGGCCAGGGCCCGGCTCTTGCTGGACAGCGCCTTGTCTTCAAATTCCTTGAGTTCGGGGGTGATAAAGCGCTCGGCGTTTTTCAGGGTCTGGCGTCGAACGTATTTGGCGGGTGCCTGGTCTGACTGGGAGCGACTGATCTCAATGTAGTAACCATGAACACGGTTATAGCCCACCTTGAGAGTGCTGATGCCAGTAGTCTCGCGCTCGCGCTGCTCAATTTCCAGCAGGTAATTGCCGGCCCCGGTACTGATTTCCCGCAGCTCGTCGAGCTCGGCGTCGTAGCCATCGGCAATAACCCCGCCGTCGCGGATGACTACCGGCGGGTTCTCAATGATGGCGCGGTCCAGTAGCTCCACCAGCTCTGGGTAGTCGCCCGCCTGAAGGCTTAGTTGTGCCAAAAGCGGGGCATCACAATGACCCAGTTCGGAGCGCAGCGGCGGCAGGGCCGCCAGGGAGCTGAGCAGTCGGGTCAGGTCCCTGGGGCGAGCTGAGCGCAGCGCAACACGGGCCAAAATACGTTCCATATCTCCGATGGGTTTGAGCTGCTCGCGGACGGTTTCGTAGTGATAGTTGGCGCACAGCGCTGCAATGGCATTCTGGCGCGCTTCAAGGGTAGTGATATCGGTCAGTGGGCGGTGCAGCCAGCGCCGCAGCAGGCGGCTGCCCATGGCGGTGACGCCTTTGTCCAGCACCGAAAACAAGGTGTTGGTCTCACTGCCACTCATGTTGATGTCGATCTCGAGATTGCGGCGGGTAGCGGCATCGAGAATGACACTCTCGGCGCGGCTCTCGTGGCTCATGCTGCGCAGGTGCGGCAGATTGGAGCGCTGGGTGTCTTTCACATACTGTAGTAGACAGCCCGCAGCCCCGATGGCCAGGTCCAGGCCATCGCAACCAAAGCCCTGCAGGTCATGGGTCTGGAACTGAGTGTTGAGGGCGCGCCGGGCACTTTCCGTGTCAAACTCCCAGGCCGGTTGGGCGCGGGCGCCACTGCGTTCACTGACCAGCGTATGGCCGATGGTGTCGCAGTAGAGGGTCTCGGCGGGGTTGAGGCGTTGCAGCTCTCCGGCGAGGGCCTCTTCGCCACTCACTTCCAACACGCGAAAGCGCCCGGTGCTCAGGTCGAGGTAGGCCAGGCCGTAGTCTTCGCCGCTGTGATTCAGCGCCAACAGCAGATTATCCACCCGCTCATCCAGCAGGGCTTCGTCGGAAACTGTGCCGGGCGTCACCACGCGCACAACTTTGCGTTCCACCGGCCCTTTACTGGTCGCGGGGTCGCCGATCTGCTCGGCAATGGCTACCGAAACGCCGGCTTTGACCAGACGCGCCAGGTAATTCTCGGCGGCGTGGAAGGGCACACCTGCCATGGGAATGGGTTCACCGGCAGACTTGCCCCGTGCCGTAAGGGTGATATCGAGAATCTCCGCCGCTTTCTTGGCATCGTCGTAGAACAATTCATAGAAGTCACCCATGCGATAAAACACCATGTCGCGAGGGTGTTCTGCCTTGATGGCCAGATACTGGACCATCATGGGTGTGTGGCCGGATTTGTCTTTTGTTTTGGTGGTGTTGCTCAAAATATGTACTGTAGGCGGGCAGGTGACACTAGCCGCCTACAGTACCAGCTTAGCGCCGACGCTGGAACTCCCGGCGCTGTACTGGCCGATTCGCCTCCATGCGCGAACCGTGGGCCCTGGCCTGGCGAGCCCGCTCCAGGTCGCGCTGGCGGTTCATGTTGCTCGGCCATTGGTGCGGTTGGTTAGTGGTTGGTCTATGCATATCCCGGGTAGTGGGTTTGTGCATATCCCTGCTGGCGTTATGGGAGCGGTCCTGGGTGGTCGGCTTCTGGTGGTCGCGTTGACCGACCTTACTGTAATCACGCTGAACCGGTTGGGTGGGCTTTTTGTTGAGCTCCTTGTCGGCCTTCCATTGTCCCTTGTCTAGAGACTCCCACTTGTTGTTCACGTCGCGCGAGATCTTGCCATCGCGGTCGGCCTAGACATTGTTCTTCAGGTTCTTGTTGGACCGGGCCTTTTTCACATCGCGCTGCGCTACGCCGGGATCCGCCAGGTTGTTGCGATTCTCTTTGCGGGTATAGAGGTTGTCGCGGCGCAGGCCGTCGCGATTTACTTTTACCTCATTGCGCTTGATCTTGTTGCCGATATTGGTGCTGTTACCGACGTTAACGCTGTTGCCGATATTGATGTTGCCCGTATTGATCACGACCGGGCCACGATAGCCCCCGCCGTACCAGCCGTGGCCGTGGTGATGGTGGTGATAACCACCGCGCCAGCGTGCGCCAAAGCTGAAAATGAGTATAGAAGTCAATCACTGTCCCGCCACTGTCGTGCCGCTTGCGCAGTGCTCTGTGTCCTTCGTGCCTAATATCGGTATAGTAAGTGTTTGTGTCCTCCCAACGGTAATAATTTGATATGGATTGGCAGGCAATGCTCACGGACTTTCGCAGCGATGACCTGATCTACTGGTTTGTGCCGCTATTCTTTGGCGCCCTCGCGCTTGAATATGCATACAGCCGCACGCAGCGTCTTGAGCTGTTCGAGACGCGCGATACCAAGGCATCGTTGTGGATGGCGGTATTCGTCGCATTCGTCGACATTCTGCCAAAGCTGTTTTTCTTTGTGGTGATCTACCAGCTGCACGAATGGTCACCGCTCAAGGATGTAGTCCAGCGCCAGTGGTGGGCCTGGGCGCTGTTGTTTGTACTCGATGACTTCACCTATTACTGGATGCATCGTGCCAACCATGAAGTGCGGCTGTTCTGGGCCGGACATGTCAGCCATCACTCCGCGGTCAAAATGAACTATGCGACAGCGCTGCGCCAGGGGGTGGGTGAGCGCATCCACAAGTACATGTTCTGGCTGCCGCTGCCATTGCTGGGCTTTGATGCCTTGATGGTATTTACCATGATGAGTATCAACCTGTTTTACCAGTTCTGGATTCACACGGAATTGGTCGGTCGTCTGCCGCGGGCGTTGGAATACGTGTTCAATACGCCTTCCCACCACCGCGTGCATCACGCCTCTAACGTTGCCTACCTCGACCGCAATCACGCCGGGGTGTTGATTGTTTGGGATCGCTTGTTTGGTTCGTTTACCGCCGAGCGCGAGGGCGAAGCGCCGGTATATGGGCTGACCAAAAATATTACGTCGTATCGACCTGTAGATGTGGCGACCCATGAGTATCGGGCGCTGTGGCATGACGTAAAGCGGGCTGAACGCTGGCGGGACAAACTGCGCTATGTGTTTTTCGCGCCGGGCTGGAGCCATGACGGCGAAGACCGGCGCAGCAATACGCTGCGCCGGCAGGCTCAGGACGCCGCAGCGGCGTCCGTCGTGTAACCAGGGTTAGCCTTCGAAGGCTTTGACTGGTGCAGAAACGCCCGGGGCATCGGTGCCCTTGAGGTGGGCGAGCATGGTGTCCGCGTCGGACACTTCAAACGGATCGGTGGGGCAGTTGTCACCGAAGTCCGGCTCGACAAACATTTTTTCGATAGTGCCGTCATTGACCAGCATGGAGTAGCGCCAGGAACGCATGCCAAAGCCGAGGTTGGATTTGTCTACCAGCATGCCCATCTTGCGGGTGAACTCACCGTTGCCGTCACCCAGCAGGGTGATCTTTTCGTTGCCGATGTGTTTGCCCCACTGGAACATGACGAAGGCATCGTTTACTGACACACAGATAATGTCGTCCACACCCTGGGCCTGAAACTCTTCGTACAGCTCCTCGTAGCGGGGCAGGTGGTTGGACGAGCAGGTCGGGGTGAACGCGCCAGGCAGCGAGAACACGACTACTTTTTTGCCGGCAAACAGGTCGGCGGTGCTCGTGTCCTGCCAGCGGAAAGGGTTAGGGCCTTCTACCGACTCGTCGCGTACGCGGGTCTTGAAGGTGACGTTGGGTACCTGAGTAATAGCTGCCATGGTGATCTCCTGTGATCAGTGAATGTATGTGTTTAATCTAGGCTATCAATCGGGGATATTCCAATTGCATTTGACAATGATGGTTCTCGGATTTAACTATGGCTCTCTGTGCCTGCCCGCCGAAGAACAGATCTGTCAGGAGTCGGTCTGGTCGGCGATGACAGCGTGGCGTTCGGTGCGACCAGCCGGTTGCAGTCAAGGTTATTCCTAGACGATAAATCAGACTTATTGGCGGCCATTCATGCAATTAATTGGCTCGATTACTGACAATAGTTTTTACTTGGGTACGCCACTGCTACTATGCAGTCCCTTTGGTCGAAACTATGGAGATAACACATGGCGAAAAGCACAGTCACTCTAGAGGAATTCCACGCTCTGGTAGGAACCAAATTCGAGCCCGGCCCCTGGATTACCATCGCCCAGGACCGCATCAATACCTTCGCTGACTGCACCGAAGACCACCAGTTTATTCACATCGATGAAGAGGCCGCCAAGCAGACTCCCTTTGGCGGCACCATCGCCCACGGCTTTCTGACCCTGTCGATGTTGGTGAAGATGATCGAAGAGGTCGGTGTCATGCCGGATAACATTGTCATGGGCATGAATTATGGCTTTGACAAGATTCGCTTCCTGTCGCCGGTGCGCGCGGGCAAGCGTGTTCGCGCCAATGTCGAACTGTTAAGCCTCACCGAAAAAGAAGGCGGACGATTGCTGATCAAGCAGGGCATTTCCGTGGAAATCGAAGGCGAGGAAACACCCGCCCTAGTTGCTGAATGGCTCAACATGGTGGTTTGTGCCTGATTGGCGCTCACCCCGATTCAAGAGGAAGTAGAAGTATGACAATTCGTTATGACGGCCAGGTGGCCATTGTTACCGGTTCTGGACAGGGCCTGGGTCGCTGCCATGCGATCGAGCTGGCGGCGCGCGGCGCCAAAGTGGTTGTGAACGACTTGGGCGGCGCGACCGACGGTACCGGCGGCTCCAGTGAAGCGGCGCTTGCCGTAGTGGCCGAAATCGAAGCGGCAGGTGGCGAAGCCATTGCCAACGGTGCCAACGTGGCCAAGTTCGACGAGGTGGAAGCCATGGTCCAGCAGGCCATGGACAAGTGGGGCCGGGTCGACATCCTGATCAACAATGCCGGTATCCTGCGTGACAAGAGTTTCGCCAAGGGGTCCCTGGACGATTTCAAGATGGTGGTAGACGTGCACCTGATGGGCACGATCAACTGCACCAAGGCCTGCTGGGACATTATGCGACAGCAGGAGTACGGCCGTATTGTTGTGACTACTTCTTCATCCGGGCTCTACGGTAACTTCGGGCAGACCAACTATGGCGCCGCCAAGCTGGGTGTTGTGGGTGCCATGAATACACTTGTTCAGGAAGGCGCGAAGTACAACATCAAGGTCAATGCTCTGGCGCCCACCGCGGCGACTCGCATGACCGAAGGCCTGATGCCCCAGGAGGCGCTGGATCTGCTGGTACCTGAGAAAGTGACTCCTGCGGTGTTGTATCTGGTGAGCGAAGAGGCTCCTACCCGCACCATCCTGTGTGCAGGTGCAGGTGGCTATTCAGTCGCTCGCATGATTGAGACCGAAGGTGTTTACCTGCCCGAGGGCCAGCAAACGCCAGAGGCGATTGCCGCCAACTGGGATGCGATTACCGATCCCGCAGGCGAACGCGCGCTGCAGGCAGGCGGAGAGCAGGGCTTCAAATTTGTCGCCAAGGCCGCAGAGGCGCTCGGCATCACCGGGGAGTAAGTGGCATGAGAGCAGTAATCTGCAGCGAACACGGTCTGCCTGAAAAATTAAACCTGGCACAGGATTGGCAGGCGCCAACACCCGGTGAGCACGAGATTCTGGTGGATGTGAAGGCCGCGGGCCTCAACTTCCCCGATGTACTGATGATCCAGGGCAAGTACCAGATGCAGCCCGATATGCCGTTTATTCCCGGCGGCGAGTGCGCGGGTATTGTGCGCGAAGTGGGCGACAAGGTGACCCGCTATCAGCCCGGTGACAAGGTCATCTTTGCGGGCGGCACTGGCGCGTTCTGTGAACAGGCTGTGGCGCATGAATTGGCTGCATTCCCCGTGCCGGAGACGCTCAGCTTTGAGCAGGCTGCCGGTGTCTGCATCACTTACTTCACGTCTTATTACGCGCTCAAGCAGCGAGCTGAGCTCAAGGCGGGTGAAACCTTGCTGGTGCTGGGCGCGGCTGGCGGCGTGGGTTCGACGGCGGTAGAGCTTGGCAAACTGATGGGCGCCAAGGTGATTGCGGCCGCCAGTTCCGAAGAAAAACTGGAGCTGTGCAAAAAACTGGGCGCCGGAGAGGTGATCAACTACTCCGAGGTGGACCTGAAGACTGCGGTCAAGGAACTCACTGGTGGCAAGGGCGTGGATGTGATCTACGACCCGGTCGGCGGCGACTACGCCGAACCAGCTGTGCGCAGCATGGGCTGGAATGGCCGCTATCTGGTGATTGGCTTTGCCAGCGGCCCGATTCCTGCGATTCCCCTCAACCTCACACTGCTCAAGGGCTGCTCTCTGGTAGGGGTGTTCTGGGGCCGGTTTGCAGGTGAGGAACCCGCGGTGCAGATGCAGAATGTGGAAGAACTCTGGAAACTGTTTGAAGAAGGTAAGCTGAACCCGGTAGTCACCGATTGCTTCCCTCTAGAGCAGTACGAAGATGCCTTCAACTGTCTGATTGATCGCAAGGCCCGTGGTAAAGTTATCCTCACGACATAAACCGTGTAGGAGAAAAGTGTGAGGCGTTATCGCGATGAACTGGTCCTGTTGGCAGGGCTGCTGACGGCCTTTGCCCTGACCGCGAGTATTTCGTTGCTCGGCAGATGGTCGCTGTGGAGTTCGATCGTGGTGCTATGCCTCACCACTTTTTATTACAGCTACACCTTTTTCCACAGCGATAACCGTGGCCTTAAACTGTTCCTTTTTCTGGTCCAGGCGATTCTGGTCATCTTCTATTTCGCGTTGATCTACCGTTCCTTCGGGATTATCGACAGCGCTACCGGGCAGACGATTAGCCCCGAGTGGCTGGACGCCATGTATTTCAGTGTCGTCACCTGGACGACCCTGGGCTATGGGGATTTCCGGCCTGTCCACGATGCCAAGATCTGGGTCATGGCCGAAGCTCTGCTGGGCTATGTGTTCATGGGTATTTTCGTCGCTAAAATTCTCTATATGCTCCGTGGCGACGAAGACACATTGGCGGTTGAAGAAGCCTAGGCTTTCCCTACCAGGTGCTTGATCGATGGAGTACCTGCAAACCGTTACAAGAGGTAATGCCTGTGACGACGATACACACATTCACGCTGTTTACTCTGATGGTATTCGGAATGCATGCTGTCGCCGGCCCGGAACAGTTTGTCGCTGGCGACCTGATTGAAGGCTACGGTCCCATTGCCCGGGTAGACGCTCCCAGACTGCCTGCGGGCGCCGCTATGAAGGTGATGTTTAACGTGACCCACGGCGCGGACGAGGGTCAATATAATCGCAGCTTCGATAACGGAGCCAGCTATATGAATCTGCAGTACTGGGCCGGTGTGCCGGTCGACAAGATTCATGTCGCCTTTATTGTTTCAGGGCCAGCGCATCGCGATATTCTCAATGATCAGGCCTTCGGTAGTACCAACCCAAGCGCGCCGCTGGTAAAAGCACTGTTGGCGAAGGGCGCGAAGTTCTATTTATGCGGCCAGTCTGCCGCCTACCGCGATGTGTCAGCTGATGATGTTATTAAGGGGGTGGAGATAGCGCTGTCAGGCAGTACCACCGCCACCTTGTTGCACCAGCAAGGGTATGCATTAAGCCCGTTTTAGTCTGCGAACGTACGCTGTTACGCACCGCATTGAGTGAGCGGTTATTGACGCAGAATCAGCGTGTCGCCGCGCTGGGTGAACTCAATGTGCTTCAGGAAAGACATACCCAATAGGATTTCTTCCATTTGTAGGCCGGTGGCAATGCCCGCCTGTACGCCCCGCAATTCGATATCGCCCACGGCCACACTGTCCAGTGTTGCGGCGTAGCTGGTGGACATGCCGTTAGCGGTCTGCGTGCGATAAGGACGTCCGCGGGGAATGCCCAGCCGTCGGGCAACTGGCTCGGGAATGGCTACGCCGGTAGCGCCCGTATCGAGCATAAATGTCACCGGCTGGCCGTTAATCGTGCCATTGGTGACGTAGTGGCCGAACCGATTGCGTTGCAGAACAACCTCGCGCGCGCCGCCTTCGCCAATGCGGGTGTCCACCCGTTGATTGGGATTGAATTGCTTTTCAAGTACATCGCCGAAGAACAACACCCCTAGGCCGAGCAAAACCACCCAGGCGAGGATCATCATGCCCGCGCCCATGCGTTTTTGCTCTTGAATGCCAGGGTGTTGGCTCACGACTGCGTCCGGGTTTACTTGAAGTCAGCGGCGCTATGGCGCTCGGGAACCTGGCGCGCTTCGTCGCCCCAGCGCACATTCACGCGCATGCCGCGGTCAACACCTGGGCGCGCTTCGAGTGCGTTCGCCCAGCGCATAACATGTGTGTACGACTCTACCTGCAGGAACTCCTGGGCGCTGTATAGCTCGCCTGTTACCAGCTTGCCGTACCAGGGGAGGATCGCCATATCCGCCAGGGTGTATTCGTTGCCAATCATGAATTCACGTTCGGCCAGATTGCGGTCTAGCAAGTCCAGTTGGCGCTTGACCTCCATGGTGTAGCGATTGATGGGATATTCGAATTTGGCCGGCGCGTAGGCGTAAAAGTGGCCGAAGCCGCCGCCGAGGAAGGGGGTGGCGCCCATCTGCCACATCAGCCAGGACATGGTCTCGGCGCGTGCCGCGCTGTCGGTCGGCAAAAACGCGCCGAATTTTTCTGCCAGATAGACCATGATGGCGCCTGATTCGAATACGCGCACCGGAGTGTCGCCACTGCGGTCGACCAGTGCCGGAATTTTGGAATTGGGATTGGCCGCCACAAAGCCTGAGCTAAACTGGCCGCCCTCGAGAATATTCACAATCCAGGCATCGTATTCCGCTTCGCTAATGCCTTTCTCCAGCAATTCTTCCAGCAGTACGGTGACCTTCTGGCCATTGGGTGTGCCCAGCGAGTAAAGCTGCAGAGTGTGTTCACCCACGGGCAGTTCCTTGTCGTGGGTAGCGCCTGCGATGGGGCGGTTGATCGAGGCAAACTTACCGCCGCTCTCGGCGTCGTGCGTCCATACTGTGGGTGGTACGTATTCGGTCATGTAATTTTCCTGCGTAGTAAACCGTGAAGGCCCGCTGCCTCCAGCGATAAAGTATTCAATGGGGGCAGACTAGTGTGAAGTCAACGCTGACAGCTTTCTTTCGTATAAGCGCTGTCGCTGGTCGTCGGTTGCGTATTCGCGCGCCCTGGAGAGCATGCGTTCTGCCTGGTCAATCTCTCCCAGCATATACGAGGAGCGCGCTTGACCAAAGTAGCCGTCGTGCATATAGGGGGCAAGACTGGAGGCACGCTTGTACAGGGCCCTGGCCTGGCGGTAGTCGCCCTGGTCAAATGCAGCGTTGCCAGCGGCCAGCCAGTTCACCGGGCTGGGATCCTCGAGGGCCAGTAATTGGCGCCCCAACTGCTCGGCTTCCTGTTCCCGGGCCTGGGCTGCCAGCAGTAGCTGGTAATTTTTCAGTAGCGAGACATTGTCCGGGTTGCCGGCAATGGCGTGAAGGTAGATTTTCTCGGCACGCAAAGTGTCACCCACCCGGCGATGTAATACGCCCATCATGTTGAGACCATCGGGATGTTCCGGTGCCAGTAGTAGCGATTGCTGCAGCAGGGCAAAGCTCCGATCATTCTCTTGCTCGACCAGCGCCTCTGCCGCGAGATTCCTGTAGAACATTGCCAGATACTGATTGCGGCTGATGTTGCCCACGAAGACCTCGTCGCCCGACGGGAAATAATCAATGGTGACCCCGGCGGGGCGCAGTATTAGTGACCCCACTTTTGCCCGGGTGGTGGGGGTGTAGATAAAACTACGGACATGCTGTTGTTTGAGCGCGGTGGCCCCTTCCAGGCTATAGACCGGAATCGATTCAACCTGCTGGAACTGTACTTCAACGTCGACCAGTTCAGCCAGGGCGGTAGTGAGAATAGCCAGCGACAAACAATTACCGCGCTGTTGGGCGAACGTATTGGTGGCGGTCAGCGTGTCGTCGTAGAAGGTAAACACTTCGCCAAAGGAGGTAATGAAATCCGCAACTCTGCGATGCCGCGACAGGTCAGCGCGTTGCGGGTCGTGAAAATAGCTTAGGAATTCGGTGCGCTGCCTTTCGTCGAGGGTATGGATGGCGGTGGTGTCGGGTATGTCTGCCACGGGGGTAAACAGGGCGTAGTCGGAATAGGGGGCCACCGAGGTAGATACCTGGTGCGATACGTCGCTAGAGGCACAGGCGCCCAGTAACAGCCCCAGACCGATTGGCATCAACATGCGGGTGATCAACTTCATCGCGCTTCCCCCTCTCAGGCGTGACAGAGTGAGCTTACACCTCGCGATGCGCCGCGACCAGTGCATCCAGCAGCGCCTGCACGACCTGTGACGGTGGTGGCGAGCGACGCACGATTGCACTGAATTCACAAACGTACTGGAACGTGTCTGGCAGCAGCGGACGCATCACACCCTTGGCGACAAAGGTGTCTGCATAATGTTCAGGTAAGTAACCAATGTAGCGGCCTGACAACACCAGGTGCGCTACCGCTTCCTGGTCATGGGCGGTGGCGTGGCGCTCCAGTCCGATACTGCGGCTGGCCTCCATGTTAGGTGAATGGTAGCCAATGCCCACATAGCGGCAGGCGCGTACCTCGGCAGCGGACAGATCGCCGCCGGCGCGTTCGAACAATGGGTGTTCACGCGCGCAGTACAGATACATTTGTTCCTCAAAGAGCTTGAAGTAATCCAGGCTGGAGGAGGGGCGATGGTTGGGGATAATGCCGAGTTGGTAGCGCCCTTCCATGACCCCGCGTTCAATGGCATTAATGGGCTCAACGCAGATTTCCGGCTCCACCTCCGGGGCGCGTCTGTCGAATGCGGCGAACGCGCGATGAATGTGGCAGTCGGGGTTGGACGCAGTCTTATCGAAAATGGCGATAGATAGATGCCCCGTCAGGGCCTGGTGAAGGCCTTTGACGTCCTGCTGGAATTCATCCATCGCAATCATGATTTTCTGGGCGCTTGCATACACCTGCTCACCCTCGGGCGTCAGCGAAAATCCGCCACGGCCGCGTCGGCACAGCGTGACCCCCAGGCGGGTTTCCAGATCCTTGATGTGTCGGGAGATAGTGGAGCGGTTGATGTTGAGTTCTAGCTCGGCTGCAGCAAATCCGCCGCAGCTGACCACAGCCCTGAATACACGTAACAATCGCAGGTCGTTATCGGTGACGTTTCCCAGTAGTGCTTTTCGCGCCATCAGTCCGCCTTTGACTAAAAGTTGCAATATACTGAAACTTTATATTTATAGTTAATGATTTATGCAACTTAAAGTGGCACGTAAACTGCGCGTTTTTACGTTGAGACCTACGCCATGACCAGTATGACCGATATCCAGCCGCCACTGACTCGAGAGGAACTCGAAGCGCACTGGATGGCCTACACCGGTAACCGTCAATTCAAAGACGATCCCCGCATGCTGGTGGGGGCGCAAGGCGCCTACTACTTCGACGACAAGGGTAGGCGTATTTTCGACGGTCTGTCTGGCCTGTGGACCTGCGGTCTGGGCCACAATCGGCCTGAAATCGCCGACGCTGTCAGCGAGCAGTTGCGCACGCTCGATTACACCCCGGCGTTTCAATATGGCCAGCCCAAATCCTTTGCCATGGCAAACCGATTGAAAGAGTTGACGCCGGAAGGACTCGATTACGTGTTCTTTACTAACTCTGGCTCTGAGAGTGCCGATACCTCGCTGAAAATGGCCCGGGCCTATTGGCGTCTGAAGGGGCAGGCTACCAAGACTAAATTGATCGGCCGGGCCAAGGGCTACCATGGCGTGAACTTCGGTGGAATTTCGGTGGGCGGCATTGGCGCCAACCGCAAGCTTTTCGGTACTGCGGTAGACGCTGATCATCTGTCGCACACCATGATTGCCGGCAATGAATTTACGCCCGGCATGCCCAGTAGTGGCTGGCAGTTGGCTGACGAGCTCAATGAGTTGATTGCACTGCATGATGCCTCGAATATCGCGGCGGTGATTGTCGAACCACTGGCGGGCTCTGCGGGGGTCATTCCTCCCCCGGCAGGTTACCTGCAGCGCCTGCGCGACATTTGCGATGCCAATGACATTCTGCTGATTTTTGATGAAGTGATTACTGCTTTTGGCCGCATGGGTGCAATGACCGGCGCTGAAGCGTTTGGCGTAACGCCTGATATCATGAATGTGGCCAAGCAGGTGACTAACGGCGCTATTCCGATGGGTGCCGTCATTGCCAGCAACGAGATTTACCAGACATTTATGGCCCAGGGCGGCCCTGAGTACATGCTGGAATTCCCACACGGCTATACCTATTCTGCCCACCCGGTGGCCTGCGCCGCCGGCCTGGCCGCACTGGATGTGCTTGAGAAAGAAAAACTGCCGCAGCGGGTGGCCGAACTGGCGCCATATTTTGAACAGACCCTGCATCAACTCAAGGGGCAGCCGCATCTGACGGATATCCGCAACTACGGCTTTGCCGGCGGCCTGACCTTCGCGGCCTATCCCGGCGAACCCGCCCGGCGTCCTTATGAGATCGCCATGCGCATGTGGGAGAAGGGGTTTTATGTGCGTTACGGTGGCGACACCATCCAGCTGGGTCTGCCGTTCATCACTGAGAAGGATGAGATCGACAGCCTGGTCAGCGCATTGGCTGATACCCTGACCGAACTGGCGTAAGCGAGCGGCTTGCGCCAGAATTGGCGCTTGAACCTTCACGACGCCTCATCACTCCTCTCTGCGTGCCTCGCGGTCTCATTGCCCACCTTTGGCTGGGTGGCCGCCGGCGCGCTACTCAATCGTATAGGTTGGTTTCCCCAGCCGCTGAATGGCTGGATCTCCTGGTGGTCCTTTAATCTCGGCTTGCCGCTGATGCTGTTTGCCGGAGCCGCCGGCGTTGATTTTCGCCACTTGAGTGGCACTGCCTATATGGCTGCGGGGCTGCTCAGCACTGCACTGGTAGTTGCTGCAGCCTGGCTATACAGCGCCTGGCGCGACCACCCCTTTGCGGAGCGGGGCATCTTTGTACAAGGGGCGTATCGCAGCAATCTGGCGATTGTCGGTGTCGCACTCTGTGTCTCCGCCTACGGGGATCAGGGCGCGCGTCTGGCAGCATTGGCCATTGCAGTGATGACCACCTTCTACAATATTCTCGCAGTGATTGTTCTTAATCTCACACTCGGCGGTAATGCCTCGGTCTGGGGTGCGGTGACGGACATTGCCCGTAACCCACTAATCATCGGCATCGCCGCCGGGGTCGCGTTGTCGCTGTCGCCGTTCCCAGTCCCTGCGTTCGTGCACGCCAGTGCCTCCTCGTTGTCTGCCTTCTTCCTCCCCGTGGTGTTGCTTTGCATCGGCGCAGCCATGCGCCTGGACGAGCTTCGCGGCTCGGGGGCCCTGGCCTGGGAGGCCTGCGCCTGGCGGCTGTTGGTGGCGCCATTGCTCACGGTAGTTTTGGCGCTTGCCCTGGGTGTGAGGGGCGAAGCGCTGGGGGTGTTATTCCTGCTGGTCGCCACACCCGCTGCGGCGTCGGGTTACATCATGGTGGCGGCGGCGCGGGGCAACGCCGCGTTGGCAGCGAATATCGTGGTGCTCACCACGGTATTGTCGGTGGTGACTTTGACCCTGGGCCTGTTCGCTCTCGCCATGTTCGATCTGGTGGGGGAATTCCGGTCCTAAAAAACTGGAGAAAACTGTAGTTCTCTGCTGACGGCTAAGGCTTGCTGTGGCTATATTTTCGGCTGTCAGTTACCAGGAGGAAGCAATGCCCGAAGCCATTGATTATGCCGAGCGCCGAGAACATCAACGAGTACCTGTTGTACAGGCACTTTTCCTCGAGGTCGAAGCGGGCGGGGGACGTCGTCAGACTGAAAGCGCCGTCATCCGCTGTGAGACCGTCGATGTCTCGGTAGCGGGGTTGCGCCTATTGGTATCACAGGAAATAGCGGCGGGCAGTGTGCTGCATATTGCCGTCCCCATGGGGGACTGGAAGGACAATCTAGAACTTGCAGGTGAGACGAAGTGGTGCCAGGAGGCTCGCGGTAAACCGGGCTACTGGGTGGGGATAGAGCTCAATGACACCACACGCGAAAACATGGAGAAGTGGTGCGTGGTGGTACAACAGTTGGGCGCCAAATAAATGAGAGGAGCGACCATTGGTCGCTCCTTTATGGCGTTATCGACCCAGAATAGAGCGCGCCACGAGTTCGCGCATGATTTCCGAGGTGCCACCGTAAATGCGCTGAATACGCGCATCGGTGTAGTAGCGCGAAATCGGATACTCAGCGGTGTAGCCGTAGCCACCGAACAATTGCAGACACTGGTCAATCGTGCTGCATTGCATCTCGGTGTTTGCATATTTCAGCATCGCGGCATCGTCCGCAGTCAACTCACCGCGGGCATAGTCGTCTGCACATTTTTCGTACAGCGCCCGGTTCAGGGCAATCTCGGTTTTGACTTCAGCCAGGGTGAAGCGCGTGTTCTGGAATGAGGCTACTGTCTGGCCGAAAGCCTTGCGTTCCAGCACGTAGTCCACGGTGATGTCCATGGCGCCCTCGGCGGCCGCCACTGCCTGTGCGGCAATACCCAGGCGCTCGCGAGGCAGTTCCGTCATCATAATGACGAACCCCTTGTTCTCTTCGCCAAGCAGGGCAGAGGCGGGCAGGCGTACATCCTGGAAGAACAGCTCTGCCGTGTCGGAGGCGTGCTGACCGATCTTCTCGATCTTGTTGCCTTTCTCAAAGCCGGGCAGGCTGGCGTCCACCAGAAACAGCGATGTGCCCTTGGCGCCTTTGCCCGGGTCGGTAATCGCCGCCACAATCACCAGATCGGCGTGAATGCCGTTGGTAATAAAGATTTTCGAGCCGTTCAGAACCCATTCTTCGCCATCGCGAACCGCCGTGGTGCGAATACCCTGCACGTCGGAACCCGCGCCGGGTTCGGTCATGGCAAGTGCGCCAACCGCTTCACCGGTAATCATTTTCGGCAGCCACTGCTGCTTTTGTTCTTCGGTTCCGAAGTGATTGATATAGGGCGCCACAATATTGCTGTGGATTCCGTAGCCGCTGGCCAGGCCACCGAAGCCCATGCGTGACATTTCCTCAATCATGGCCAGGCAGACCCGTGGCGAGGNGCCGGCACCGCCGTAGGCTTCAGGCATATCGGGGCACAACAGGCCCGCGGCGCCAAGGGTGTTCCAGAGTTCACGCGGTACGAGGTGTTGCTCTTCCCAGCTTTCGTAGTGGGGTTCAATCTCCTGTTCATAGGCGCGTCGCGCCATGTCGCGGAACAGGGTCAATTCTTCATTATCCATGGGGATCTCCGGATGTTTGATCTGTCTTGAGCTGGTTAAAAACCGCGCGAATTGTACACCCCTCTGGGGTGATACCCAAGGACGGGGGCACTGCTAGACTTGGGCTCTTTTTCAACATCAGAATGAGATACAAAGATGCGCGACTACCGTCAGTTTTACATCGATGGCCAGTGGGTTGATCCAGCGATACCCAATGATCTGGATGTGATTANCCCCGCCAATGAAGCCCCGTGCGCCGTCATCTCCATCGGCGGGCAGAGCGATGTCGATCGCGCCGTCGCCGCTGCCAGGGAGGCGTTTGAGAGCTACAGCCGTACAACGCGCCAGGAGCGGATTGAATTGCTGGAGGCCTGTGTGGCCGTGTACCGCGAACGCTATGATGATATCGCGGTGGCAATTCGCGAGGAGATGGGTTCCCCCCATACCTTTGCAGTGGAAGAACAGGCGGACTGTGGACTGGGGCATCTGGTGGAAGCGTTGCGCGTGCTGCGCGAGTTTGAGTTCGAGCAGGAGATGGGTAATACCCGGATTTTTCAGGAGCCTATCGGTGTTTGTGGCCTCATTACGCCCTGGAACTGGCCCGTAAACCAGATTGGTTGCAAGGTCGCTCCGGCCCTGGCCGTCGGCTGCACCATGGTGCTCAAGCCCAGTGAAGTGGCTCCCTTGTCGGCGTGGCTGTGGAGTGAAGTGATGCACGAAGCCGGTGTTCCGGCAGGTGTATACAACATGGTGAACGGCGATGGTCCTGGCGTTGGTACAGCGCTTTCCGTCCATCCGGATGTGGACATGATGTCATTTACAGGGTCGACGCGCGCTGGGGTCGCGGTCGCCCAGAACGCTGCGCCAACCGTAAAACGTGTCGCCCAGGAACTGGGAGGGAAGAGCCCCAATATTGTGCTTGATGACGCGGATCTAGAAGCGGCTGTGACCAGTGGCGCGCTGCACATGTTTGCCAACACCGGGCAGTCCTGTAACGCCCCGTCGCGTATGTTCGTGCCGGCTGCGAAGCTTGCTGAAGCCGAACAGATTGCGGCCAGGGCAGCGGCCTCAGTGGTTGTCGGTGACCCTGCAGACCCTGCCACCACAATGGGCCCGGTTGTTTCCAAGCTGCAGTTCGACAAAATCCAGGGGCTGATTCAGCAGGGAGTTGATGAAGGTGCTCGTCTGGTCGCCGGGGGCACGGGTCTGCCAGAGGGCTTAGAGAAAGGTTATTACGTACGTCCCACGGTGTTCTCCGGGGCGACCAACGAGATGGTTGTCGCGCGCGAAGAAATTTTCGGCCCGGTCCTCACCATGATTCCCTACGACAGTGAGGAAGAGGCCATCGCGATGGCTAACGATACCGTGTACGGCCTCGCCGGCTACGTCCAGAGCGAGGACCTGGAGCATGCGCGTCGAGTGGCTTCACGGATCCGCGCCGGCAATGTGAAAATCAATGGCCAGTGGGGCGGCTATGCCGTACCCTTTGGCGGGTACAAACAGTCCGGCAACGGGCGGGAATGGGGCGAACATGGGTTTGCCGATTTTCTGGAAATCAAGGCCGTAGAGGGCTACGGCGACTAAGCGAATCTCGGAGATGACATATGGCCGACTTTATTCTGGCGATCGACCAGGGCACCACGGGCAGCACGGTGGCTTTGATGGATTCGGCAGGCAAAGTCAGGGCCAGTGTTAATAACGAGTTCCCGCAGGTCTATCCCAAGCCTGGTTGGGTAGAGCACCGGCCCGACGAAATCTGGGGCTCGGTACTCAAGGGCATTCGCGCGGTGTTGCGCAAGAAAGTGTGCAAGGCCGCAGATATTGCCGCGATCGGCATTACCAATCAGCGCGAGACGAGCCTGCTGTGGGATCGCCAGAGCGGAGACCCACTGAACAACGCTATCGTCTGGCAGTGTCGACGCACCACTGATTTCTGTGAAAAGCTGAAATCTGCTGGCCATGAACGCGATGTACGGCGACGCACGGGGCTGGTGCTCGATCCTTACTTTTCGGCCAGCAAATTTCGCTGGCTGCTCAACAATACATCCGGTATTTCACGCCTGCGCAGAGCAGGGCGGGTGGCAGCTGGTACGGTCGACAGTTACCTGATCTGGCAGCTCAGTGGCGGCAAGAGCCATGTCACCGACGTGTCCAACGCGTCGCGTACCTCTCTCATGAATCTCAAGACCTGCGCCTGGGATCGCAAAATGCTCGATTTGTTTGAGGTGCCGGTCGATATATTGCCTCGCATCGCGCCTTCCAGTGCTGAACTGGGCCGAACCCAGGGTGTGCCAGGATTACCCGATGATATCCCGATTACCGGTGTGGCTGGCGACCAGCAGGCGGCGCTGTTTGGCCAGGCGTGCTTCGCCCCAGGCGACGCCAAGTGTACGTTCGGCACGGGCTCGTTCATTTTGATGAATACCGGTTCAGAGCCTTTGCAGTCTGATGCAGGCCTGTTGACCACGGTGGCCTGGCAGCTGGGGGAGCAAGGTAAGCCGGTGTTTGCCCTGGAGGGCGGCGCGTTCATTTGTGGCGCCGCTGTGCAGTGGTTGCGCGATGGCTTAAAGATCATAAAAAACGCTCCTGCAGTAGAAGCGCTGGCCCGTGAAGTGCCGGATCACGGCGGCGTTGAGTTCGTCCCTGCGTTGACCGGGCTCGGTGCTCCGCACTGGGCCCCCGAGGCTCGCGGCACGTTGACGGGACTGACCCGCGGTACCCAGTGGGGCCATATTGCCCGGGCTACCCTGGACGCGATGGCCCTGCAGAACGCAGATATTTTGCGGGCTATGGAGTCCGATCTTGGCAAGCGCATGAAGCCCCTGCGGGTTGACGGCGGCGCTGCTGCCAATAACCTGCTGATGCAAACCCAGGCCGATGTGCTGGGGCGCAAATTGATTCGCCCCCAGGTCATTGAAACGACGGTCGCCGGCGCCTGCTATCTGGCCGGGCTGGGAGTTGGCATGTGGCAAAGCCCGAAAGATATTCGCGATATCTGGCAGGTGGAGAGCGAATTTTCCGTGGCCATGAGTACCGGTGCCCGTCGCAAGCGTCAGGTATCCTGGAACAAGGCGCTGGAGCGCACCCTGCTCTAGTTATGGCTGACGTCATTCCGTTTCGCAAACCTACCCTCAAAGAAAAGCACAAGGGCAAGACGCTGTGTCGACACGGCCACCACAAATGGGAGGTCGACGTAGCGAAGCAATTCGACGTGAAGCAGGGCAGGCTGGTCACCCGCTATGTCTGTACGCGTTGTGGTAAACATAAAGTAAAAGCACATTAATTCATGACGACTTCTACCAGGCAGCGGGTAAATCTTGCTGCACCGGGGCTGCCCAGGCCACTGACAATTTATATCCACGATGAACACGACCAGCACGTATCGAGGCAATTGCGAGATACTGCCGTCTGGGAACCTTACGAGTCCAGCCTGGTATTACAGTGCCTGCGGCCCGGGCAGGTGTTTGTGGATGTGGGCGCGAACATTGGCTATTTCTCGCTGCTGGCAGCGGCCGTGGTCGGCGCCGAGGGGCATGTGTATGCGTTTGAGCCAGATCCGGACAACTTTGCCCTGTTGCAGGCGAGCATCGTCGACAATGGTCTCACCTGCATCGAATCCGTGCAGGCCGGACTCGCGGCGCAGCCCGGCCAGGCGCGCCTGTTTCTCAGCGAGAACAATCTTGGCGATCACCAGATATTTGATGCCGGGGGTTCGCGCCAGAGTGTGGCGATCGAGCTCCTCAACGGCAGTGACTATCTGGCGCCACGCATCGGGAATATCGACCTGTTGAAAATTGATACCCAGGGTTCCGAGCACGGTGTTGTTCTGGGTCTATTACCGCTGTTACAAGCTCAGTCAGTGCCCGCCAGGATCATTGTAGAGCTCACGCCGCGTTCCCTGCGCCAATGTGGTAGCAGTGGTCGTGAACTGATTGAGAGCCTGGCCACACTGGAAGCGCCGTTCTGGATCATTGATCACATTGAGCATCGGTTGGTTGGCAGCAGTGCCCAGGAGCTGGCGCAGTGGTGTGACAATGTAGACGCCGTGCCTGAAGATGAAGGCTTCATGAATATCCTGGTAGGGCCGGGCCTGGCGGGCTGAAGAAAATCACTGCCGCTACTGCTATGATGTGGCGGCTAAAATAATCGCGGTATGCTGATGAACGAACACCTCAAGTTTCTTGCGAGCAGGAATTCTGCTCCTAAGCTAACCTCGCCTGGGCCTGATGCCGATGAGCTGGCACAGATGATGTCCGCGGCATTACGCGCCCCAGATCACGCCAGACTGCGACCATGGCGCTTTCTCACAGTCTCCGGTGAACGCCGTGAAGCCCTGGGTGAGCTGCTGCTGCAGGCGCTGCTGGCCCGCAACCCGGATGCGGATGAAAGCGCCCAGACCAAGGCGCGCAATGCACCGTTGCGAGCGCCTGTCGTGGTGGTCGTGATTTGCAAACTCTCCGAGCACCCCAAGGTGCCGCATATCGAGCAGCGCCAATCCGCTGCCTGCGCAGCGCACGGTTTGCTCCTCGGTGCAGAGTCGCTGGGCTATTCCGGCATCTGGCGCACCGGTGATGTCGCGTTTGATCGCCCGTTTATGACCAGCCTGGGGCTGGCTGCCGATGAAGAGATAACGGGCTTTGTCTATCTCGGTACTCGCGACGGCAAGCCCAAGCCGCTTCCTGAGATGAATCCTGAGGAGTTCAACCAGTACTGGTGAACTAATCCCGGAGTTATATATGCGTTTACTGGCCAGGTTGAATCGGCCCTGGGTACATTTTTTATTGCTGGGCACTTTGCTGTTCTGGCTGCAGGGGCGGTTGTTCCCCGCGCCATTGCCGACTATCGGCCCTCTGCCTGAGGCCAGGATTGCAGCGCTCAAAGAGCAGTGGTTTACGGCGGTTGGCCGACCACCTTCAGACGAGCAGATGGCGAAACTCATCGACGCCGAGCTCGATCGGGATATGCTCTACCAGCGCGCTCTTGAACTCGAGCTGCATCTCTACGATCCCGTGGTATACCAGCGCTTACTGCGCAATATGTTTTTCCTTGGGTTGGGAGAGGGGATGACTGAGCAGGAGCGCTACGAGCAGGCATTGGAAATGCGCCTTCATCTGGGCGATGAAGTGGTCAAGCGCCGGATGATTCAGGTGGTCGAACAGCTGTTGTTGGCCGCCAACCCGCCAGCCGCTCCCAGCGAGGCTGAACTGGCAGTGGAGTTCAACGAACGGCAGGAAGAGTTGCGTCGTCCCCCTCGCTATACCGTTGAACACATTTACTTCAATCGCGATCGCGAAGCTGATGTTGCGTCGGTGATTGACCAGATTAATTCCACTGGGCTCACGCCCACTGAGGCCAGGGAGTTGAGTTCACCGTTTTTGCCTGGCTATCGCTTTGTGCGCCAGACGCCGGATCAGTTGGCGCGCCACTTTGGCAGTGCCTTTGTGTTAAATCTGCTGGAAGCACAGCCCGAGGCGAATGCCTGGGTGGGGCCGGTGCGTTCCACTTACGGCCAGCACTATGTATACGTGAGTGAGATTGTGCCGGCTCGCGCCGCTACGCTCGATGAAGTACGTCCGCTTTTGGAGCGTGACCTCAAGTCGCGTGCCCGCGCCACAGCGCTGGAAGACAGCATTGCCAGGATGCGCCAGGACTACGAGGTGTTGCGATGAGACGTTTGCTGGTCAGCATAGTGTTGCTGAGTGTCGGGTTGGGATTGACCAACGCAGCCAGTGCGCATCGCTTTGCTCCGTCGCTCCTGAAAATTAACCAGATTGACGCCAGCCAGTATCACCTGGTGTGGAAGACGCCGGTGCAGGCCACAAGCAATGTGCCATTGTTACCGACGTGGCCAGAGAGCTGTGCGGTCACCCAGAGCAGCCCGCCTCATGTCGAGGGAACAGGCAAGGTCACCAGCCTCCAGATCACCTGTGCTGATCTCGGCGAAGACGGATTGGTAGGCGATGCTATCGGGGTTTCGGGGCTGGGGGCCAATCAGGCTTCAGCGATGGTGATGCTGCGCATGGCAGATGGGCGGCAGTATCAGGAAGTGCTCAACGCTGAACAGGCGGAGTTTATCGTGCCTGCCGAGCCCAGTGCGGGTGAGGTGGTCACGGATTACAGTGTGCTCGGCATTGAACACATCTGGGGAGGCATCGACCACCTGCTGTTTGTGTTTGGACTGCTATTGCTGGTGGGTGGCGGGGCGCGCCTGTTGTGGACGATTACGGCTTTCACGGTTGGTCACAGCATTACGCTGTCACTGGTGACATTGGGTTTCTTCGATTACCCGGTGGCACTGGTGGAGTTCACCATTGCCCTGAGCATTTTTGTGCTGGCGGTAGAGCTCACCCGCAAGGGCAGTAACGATTTGCTCTGGCGTCACCCCTGGTGGTTAGCCGGTGGCTTTGGACTCCTTCATGGAATGGGGTTTGCCGGCGCGCTGGCCGAAACAGGGCTGCCACAGGACAACGTGCCGCTGGCGCTGCTGTTTTTTAATGTGGGTATTGAGTTGGGCCAGATCGCCTTCATTCTGGTGGTATTGCTACTCTGGTGGCTGCTGCGCAGGCCGTTGGCACCCTGGCAGGAACGTCTGCGTTGGGTGCCGGTGTACGTGCTTGGCAGCCTGTCGGCGATGTGGTGTATTGAGCGGGGCCTGGAAGCCCTGGCCTGAAGCCTGTCAGGGATTTCCCGGCCAGGCTTTCATCTCGATCAGTGGGTGGAAGGCCAGTTGAATGCCTTCGTTGAGATGCGTCTCGTTTTCCAGCATGTTGCGGCGACGGGTAAAGCGGCCGCTTGAGGAGCGAGTGTCGATAGCTTCGGTGGCATCCAGCCCGCCGCGACCGAAGTACACGCGTTGCAGTTGGGTGTCGAAGATCGCGATCTGAAGCGAAGCCACCGCCGCCAGCTGGTTCCAGTCGAAGCCTACTGAAACGCCGTCACCGGGTCCCTGCAGGGCGGGTTTGCGGCTGACACCGTCCCAGCGGGCCAGGTGTTTCATGCCGATGTTAAAGGCGACCTCCAGCTCCATCAGGTCGGTAAATACAAAAGCGTCCAGTTTGAACTCTTTCTGCATATCGTCACGGATACTTTCCATGATCTGGGCAAAGGTACGCATGTTGACCTTGCCTGTGGTCGGATCAATCGGATTACCAAAGGCGCGCACACCGGTACTCCAGCGCTGCTGGAATTCCCTTTGAGGAATAACCTTGTAACCGTTTTCCTTGAGGTAGCCGGCAATCATGCCGTCAATCCGAGGTGCTTCCTTCTCCAGATAATTGCGTGAAGGGGCGCCGAGATTTACGTGGGGAATGACCACAGTTTTTATCGGGTTGGCGGTGATTTTGGCCTGATCGATTTCAGCACTGAACGTGGTGGGATTGTAGGTGGGGGTGCTGGCGCAGGCAGCGAGTACACACAGAGACAGCAGAGCACCTAGGCGGGCCAGAACAATACGCATAGTGACATCCAATTGGTTATAGTGGGCCGCATGGTAGCAAAAACTCCAAACCAACACATTCATTTCAACGAGCGCGGCGATGGTCGGCCGGTGATCGTGCTGCACGGTTTATTCGGCAATAGCAATAATCTGGGCGCGCTATCGAGGTCGCTGGCCGAGCACTATCGCGTATACAGCCTGGATCTGCCCAACCATGGCCGCTCTGCCTGGACCAAGGACACCAGCCTGCGGGCCCAGGCTGACAGCCTGCTCGAATGGATGGCGAATAAGGGGCTGAATCAGGTAGCCATAGCGGGGCACTCACTCGGTGGCAAGGTCGCGATGGAGGTGGCCTTACAGGCGCCTGAGCTGGTCCACGCGCTGGTCGTCGCTGACATTGCACCGGTGGCCTATCCGCCCCACCACGACGAGGTCTTCGCGGCGCTGGATGCAGTGGCCGCAGGCGGTTGTACTTCGCGGGCACAGGCCCAGTCTGTCATGCAACAGTGTCTGCAGGAAGACGGCGTCATCGATTTTCTGCTGATGAGCCTCAAGCGCAGTGCGTCGGGCTGTTATGACTGGCGTTTCAATGTCGCTGGCCTCAAGCAAGGGTATGGCGCGGTTCGGGCGGCACCAGAGCAAGGGCGCACCTATGCTGGACCGGTGTTGTTTGTGAAAGGGGGGGACTCAGACTACATCTTGCCGGAGCATCGTGAACAGGTAACAGGTTTCTTTCCGTCGGCTGAGCTGAAAACTATGCCCGGCTGTGGTCATTGGCTGCACGCCCAGCAGCCGGCGCTGTTTAACAGCATTGTCGGCCGGTTCCTGATCCGCCACTATTCAGGGCGCGAGTAGTTCCTGCAGCAGACGAACCTGTTCGCGAATGGCTTCGGGGCTGGCGAGGTCGGTACCCGTGGCCACGAGCGTCGAGGGGGCTACCAGCAGATTATAGGTGAGCGCGCCGGAGATCAGATGTAACAGGTGCAGCGGTGACCCTGCCCGGATCAGCCCCTGACGCTGGAACTCAATCACAAACAGTTCACCGAGACGGTAGTCTTCCTGCATGCAGTGTTCAATGAGCCACTTCTGACGCTCGCCCTGGGCCGCTGCTTCGTGAAACATAAACCACAGCCAGTGGGGTTGCTCGCAGGTAAACTCCACCAGCGCGGTAAAGCCCTCGCGCATCCGGCTCGCCAATTCGCCGCCGGCAGCGTCACCCAGTTGCATGGCCAGGGCGTCATTGCGTTGCTGCCAGATCTGCAGGGCGGCTGCACGCCAGAGTTGCTCTTTGGTGGAAAAATGGTACTGCACCAGCGCTTTTTTAACGCCCGCCTGGGCGGCGATGTCGGCGAGAGAAGCTGCGTCGAAGCCGGCTCCGGCAAAGGCGTTGGCCGCAGCTTCGAGAATCTGGGCACGGGTCTGCTCGCGCTGCCGCTGACGACCGGTAAGGCCTGTTTCGGCCTGACTCATAACCTGAAATCCATGTCATAGAGAAGAAGGGTAGGCTGAAGTTTACACGTCAGGTTCAGTAGCGGCTATACGTTGCGCGCTGTCCTCGGTATGCTTGGCATTGTCTTTTTCATTGTGTTCCACGTTCGATGTATTTATCCCTTGGTGAAATCCTGACGTTGTTTATCGTCGGCGCCATTTGTCTCTATCTGTTCTCGTCCACCCGGATTCGAGAGATAGCGCTGGGCCATGTCGCCCGGGCCAGTACCCGTGATGATTTTCAGTTGCTCGACCAGTCAGTGCATATCCAGAGGGTATCCCTGAGTCGCGACGACGACGGTCGCTGGCGCGTGTGGCGCCAGTATCGTTTCGATTACACCTATGATGGTGTGGAGCGGCGCCAAGGCCATGTGATTATGCTGGGCAAGTCGCTGCAATCGGTGGTGGTCACCGAGCAGCCTCGAGTACTCCACTAGGCCTTCATGCCAGCGCCCTGAAGAGCACGGTCAGTGCCAGGGCAATCAAAATAACCCCGAACACCCGGTCGATATTCCGGCTGTTTTGCTGAAGCCGGTCGAAGAACAGTGGATGAGAAACCAGCAGTGCCATCAGACAGTACCAGGCGCCATCCACAGCGCCCACGGTGAATGCCATGATACCTTTTTCCAGTATCGGAGCCTCCGGGCGCAGAAACTGGGCAAACAGGGCCACCATGAAAATCGCTAGCTTGGGGTTGAGAAAGGCCACCAGAAAGCCGCTCAGCGCTGCGCCACGCGCATCCTGATCCTGTTGCTCGGTCAGTGGGCCTGCACCTTCGCTGCGCAGCGATTTCACGCCGAGGAAAATCAGGTACAGTCCGCCGGCAATCTGGAACAGCAGAAAGACTGTGGGCGAGCTGGCAATCAGTACGGCAAGGCCCGTCACAGTGAGTACGCCGTAAAGGCCGGTGGCAATGCCGTGACTTAGTGCAGCGATGATGCCGGCGTTGCGGCCGCCGCGCAGGGCCGCATTGATAACAACGGCCAAACTGGGGCCGGGCGACATGGCGCCCAGCAGACAGATACTGGCCAGGGACAGCCACTGGCCTAAGTCCATGGGAATTACTTCTTGATCTGGGAATCCAGCATCTTATCAAGCTTTTGGCCATAAGGGGGCAGGGTGCCGGCCAGTTTGGCCATATTCACCCAGCCTTCCCGATAGACACCGCGGGCGTGACTAAAGGTGCGGAATCCATCGAAGCCCCGGTAGTTGCCCGTACCGGAGTGGCCAATGCCGCCGAAGGGAAGATCGTCGCAGGCCACGTGCATGGCAATCTGGTTGATGGAGACACCGCCGGAGATGGTTTCGTTCAGTACTCGCGCCTGTTCCGTCTCGTCTTCGCCGAAGTAGTAGAGGGCCAGAGGCCGCTCTCGGTCGTTGATGAACTCGAGCACCGGGTCGAGATCATCGTAGGTCTTGATGTTGAGCACTGCGCCAAAAATTTCATCCTGCATACAGGCGAGGTCATTGTCCGGGTTCACGATCAGGTGCAGTGCCAGCTTGTGCTCCGCGGGTGCTGACATCTCCTCGCCGGGCGGGCACAGGGGAACGATTCTCATACCGCGCTCGGCGGCTTCATCAATATAGCCTTTGACACGTTCGTAATGACGTTCATTGATGCAGGCGACAAAGTCAGGGTTGCCCTGGATGCGTGGGAACTGCTCTGCAATCACGTCGCGGCAGCGCTTAATGAATGTCTCCAGTTTTGACTGGGGGACAAAACAATAGTCCGGGCTCACGCACAGCTGGCCGCCGTTCATGGATTTACCGGTAATAATGGTTTCCGCTGCCTTATTGATATCGGCAGACGGGGAAATGATGACGGGAGATTTGCCGCCAAGCTCCAGTGTGACGGGGACCATGTTGTCGGCCGCGGCCTTGCCCACGAGACGGCCGATGGATGTCGCGCCAGTAAAAATAACGTGGTCCAGTTTCAATGCGCTGAACGCGGCGCCAACTTCAGGGCCACCGGTGACGATGGAGATTTCGGTTTCCTCGAAGTACTGGGCAAAGAGCTTGCGCATCAGTTCGGCGGTGTGAGGTGTGAATTCGGAGGGTTTGATCATGGCTCGATTGCCCGCACCCAGGACATCCGCCAGTGGACTGAAGATCATGTTCACGGGAACATTCCATGGCGTCATGATGCCCACCACACCCTTGGGCTGGTATTTGACATAGGCTTTGGCGCCCAGGAAGTTCATTGGCATGAACGGACTGCGCTTTTCGGGCTTCATCCATTTCTTCAGGTTTTTCTTCACGAACTTGAGGCTGCCAATGGAATTCATGATATCCATCATCTGGGTGACATAGGGTGAGCGACCCTGGAAATCCTTGTCAACGGCATCGCAGATGGCCTGCTTGTTATCCACCAGCAAGGCGATACAGCGGTCGAGGCGGTCGATGCGCGTCGCCAGTTCAACGTGGCCTTCGGCACGGAAGGCCTGGCGCTGATTGTCGAGGATGAGTTGCAGTTCGGCGGCAACGCCCTGGTCGTTATAGGGTGCGTTCACAGTGAATCTCCTTGGTGATTAGTTGGCAACTGCTTTGAGTGGCGCGGGCGCGCGGTTGCCCGCCTCCTCGGCGTCGGTCATTCCTTCCGGCAGGGTGACTCGCACACCGGCGTCTTGCAGAAGCATGTCGGCGCATTTCTCGGCGATCATCACCGCCGGCGCATGGGTATTGCCGGATACGATATTGGGCATGATGGACGCATCGGCCACACGCAGGCCTTGAATACCGCGCACACGCAGGCGCTCATCAACGACAGCATCATCGCCCTGGCCCATTTTGCAGGTGCCCACGGGGTGGTAAACGGATTCTGCTTCGGCCCGCACGTAGGCCAGAATTTCTTCGTCGCTCTCTACCTGTGGGCCCGGACGAAACTCCGTGCCCAGATGGTTGGCCAGTGCCGGGGCTCGAAAGATTTCGCGGACCCGGCGAAATGCATCGATCATGACCTGGCGATCCTTCTCGGTATCCAGATAGTTCGCCCGGATCAACGGGTATTGGCTCGGATCCTTGCTGCGCACGTGAACGCTGCCGCGGCTTTCCGGCCGCAGGTTACACACGGTGGCGGTAGTGCCCGGCGTGGTTTTCAGATTGCCTTTGGCATCCGGTTCGCTGGCAGCGGGCGCGAAGTGGATCTGTGCATTGGGGGTTGGCTCGTCGTCGCTGCTGCGGAAAAACACGCCAATCTGGGCCGCGGGGTGAGCCAGCAAGCCCTTGCCTCGGGTGAAGTATTTGATGGCATTGCCAAGAATGGCCAGCGGCTTGGTCTCCTCGTAGAACGTTTTGAGGCCGTTGATACCCTGCTGGATGTTAACCGTGAGGTGATCCTGCAGGTTCTCGCCCACGCCTGGAAGCGCGTGCCTAACTTCGATGCCAGCCTTCTCCAGATGTTCGGGATTACCAATGCCGGAAAGTTCCAGCAACTGGGGTGAATTGATGACGCCGCCGCAGAGAATAATTTCGCCGCTGGCGCGCGCCTCGACTGTCGCCGCATGCTTCCCCGATGTCTGATAGCGAATGCCGACTGCACGGCCGTCTTCGAGGAGGATTTTTTGTGCCAGTGCGCCGGTGACAATCTGCAGGTTGGGGCGGTGTTCACAGGCTTTGAGGAAGGTGCGTGCGGCGCTCTGGCGTTTGCCAGCGCGGATGTTGGTCTGGTAATCCCCAGCCCCTTCCTGGCTGGCGCCGTTGAAATCTTCATTGAAGGGCAGTCCGGTCTGAACAGCGGCTTCCACAAAAATGTCTGCCAGCTCCAGCTTCTCTTCCAGCGGCGGATTTTCAACCCACAGTGGGCCGCCCTGGCCATGATAGTCATTGGCCCCCTCAGCGCGATGTTCCGAGCGCTTGAAGTAGGGCAGAACTTCTTCGTACGACCAGCCCTCATTACCCTGCGCAGCCCAGTTGTCATAGTCCTCGCGTTGGCCGCGGATATAGACCATGCCGTTGATGCAACTGGTACCCCCCAGGACTTTGCCCCTGGGCCAGGAAATGCGGCGATTGAACATGCCTGCCTCTGGCTCGGTCTCGTAGCACCAGTTGACCTTCGGGTTGTTCATCATGAAGGCAAATCCCAGTGGGATGTGAATGGCCGGGAGGGAGTCTTTGTTTCCCGCTTCGAGTAGCAGCACCTTGCGGCTCGCTTCCCGGGAGAGTCGATAGGCCAACGCGCAGCCTGCGGAGCCTGCGCCCACAATGATGTAGTCGTATTCCTGGCGGTCCGTCATGATGGAACCTCTGTCGTTGTTGGTTAGACAATTGAACAAAAAACGAATATTGTTCAATCGTAGCACAGCTGGAGAATACCGTTAGTGAATGACTTGAGCGGGCAGTTCAACCCATCAGACCAGGGCGACCCGATGGTCGGCCGAATTCTCGATGCCGCCGAGCGTTGCATCGAGCGTTTTGGTATCAGGCGCACGTCGATGGGCGAGGTGGCTCGCGTGGGTAAGCTGTCACGCGGTTCCATTTATCACCACTTCGGTGACAAGGACACGCTGGTGCAAGCGGTGCTGCATCGCCGTCAGCAGATCTTTCTCAATGAAACCGAAGCGGAGTTGGAGCAACAGCAGACGCTGGTGGACAAACTCATGCTGTCTGTCACCCGGGGGCGGGCCGCCGCGGCCGAGGGTCTGATCGCCAGCCTGGCAGAAACCGAACCGGAAACGGTGGCGATGATGTATTTGAGCCCTGGCTTTTACACCCGCAGCGTCTCTTTCTGGCCACCGCATGTGGAATTGGCGCGCCAGCAGGGCGAGATATCGTCGAGTGTGAGTGCTGAGACGGCGACAGACTTTCTGATGCGGTTGGCCGTGTCGCTGGTTATGTTTCCGGAGATGGGCCTAAAGCTGGACACACCTGCACGTCTGCGGGCTTACATCGAGCAGGCGATTTATCGCGGTCTGAGCTGAGTGTTGGGCCGGGTTACGAATCGTGAAGGGTTGTCCACAGTTTCTGTGGATAAGTCGGTGGGTAAAGTGTTCAACCTGCGGTTCAGCGCAGTATTAGCAGCCCTTATTACAGATTGGTTAAAAAGTGTACAAACGGTAAAAGTTTATAAAAAACATGTAGATATGGGCTTTACCTTATGTTGGTTTGTTAAAGTGATGGCTAAATATGTGAAACTTTTACTACCACTATTGTTGTGTGCATAACCTTTGCTGATGTGCTACCGCTCGTAACCAATCCTGCGCTTTTGGAAACATTTGAGGGTGATTCAAATGTTGGAGAGAGGATTAAAATTCGATTCAATCTTTATTTGTAGCTTCTGCGAATTCGTCAACTTTTTTTTGCCGTGTTACCGAAATGTTTCGCTGCCACTCATTGGCCGCGGTACACACAGCCGCTGGTACAGGTTTCGCGAATCTCTACAGTTGACAGCTGCGGGAGTCGCGGGCTGAGTCGGTCCCAAATCCAGCGAGCAATGTTTTCGCTGGTGGGGTTTTCCAGCCCCTCGATATCATTGAGGTAGTAGTGGTCCAGTTGGTCGAGTATCGGTTTGAAGGCGGCCTTCAGGTCGCTGAAGTCCATCACCCAGCCAGATTCATCGCCCACTGGCCCGGCGACTGTCAGCCTCACAATAAACGAGTGGCCGTGTAATCGTGCGCACTTGTGCCCCTCGGGCACGTTGGGCAGTCGGTGTGCGGCTTCGAAGTGGAATTCCTTGTAGATTTCCATGGCATCAGGCTCCAGAGAGTGTCGGTTGGGAGCTCGTATTGCGCAGATTTTGAACGATCGCTGCTTGCGAATTTTACTACTAAAATCAATAGCTTTTCAGGTTTTCAAAAAATTGAAATTTTTTTCGCCGGAACGTTTGACACCCCTCGAAGAATCCCTATAATGCGCATCTCCGGTTCGGGGGTGATTAGCTCAGCTGGGAGAGCATCTGCCTTACAAGCAGAGGGTCGGCGGTTCGATCCCGTCATCACCCACCAATACCGAAAGGCTTTCGAAGCGCCTGACAACGCTTCACCAACAAGAAAGCCGCTACCGTTTTGGACCGGTAGTTCAGTTGGTTAGAATGCCGGCCTGTCACGCCGGAGGTCGCGGGTTCGAGTCCCGTCCGGTCCGCCATATACGAAAAAGGCCACCCATAAGGGTGGCCTTTTTCGTATATGCGGTACCGGAATGCGGCCTCGAACCAACCTTCGAAAAAATGCGACCGCAGGAGCATTTTTCACTGAGGCGCTTAGCGCCGAAGCCCCTTAGGGGCGGTAACACACCCGAAGGGTGTTGACGGTCATCCCGTCCTTCCCACCCCTAGACCAGATCCTTTACCAGGATGGCCTTTTCCGAATACACGTATCCGGAATGCGCAGAGAACCCGCAGGTTCGACAAACGCGCTAGCGTTTGAGATGCCGCAGGCACCCCGCAGGGGCCGCAGCAGCCCCAAGGCTGTTCTGGTCTAATCCCGTCCGATCAGGCGCTCGGTCGTTTTGTTCATCAGGATGGCCTTTTTCACCTATACTTCACTGACACCCAGATCGTCCCTGAGGGTGCCACCATGACCTTACCGTCACGCCATTATGGCCTCGAATTAACGGGCGACGCCCTGTCGATCGTCACCAGCAGCAAAAATGGCTTCTTTGATCCGCGCTTTCTGGTCGTCGCACTGCTGGAGCATGTCGCGCGCGGCGACGGTGAGGTCAGCGAAGAGGAGGCCGCGACCATGCTGGAACTGGTCGCTCGGCACTTTTCTCTGGACGTAACCGCGGCAAAGTCGCGGCTTGCTCACGCGCTAAATATATATGCCGGCGATATGGATCTCGCGGCCGTCGGGGCGGTGTTGATTGATGTGTTGGNGCCCGCCGATCGTGAAGACATGATGGTGATGATGCTCAAGGTGGTAGCCGCCGACAGTCGCCAGGGTGCCGATGAGCTGCGCGCCATCGATGAGGTGGCGGCCCATTTGCAGTTGACGGACGAGGAGCGGCACGCCGCATTCCAGCGATATTTCGCCTGGCGAGATGGCTGACACACGATTACAGAGTCATTCACATGCCCTCGGCAAAGGACTATATTAGGCGGGTCCTTCGAATAATAAGGCGGTGTTTGCATCATGGATGAGCGCGGCAAGGCTACCGGTTCATTTTTTGGCGAATTGCGCAGGCGTAAAGTTATTCGCACCTGCCTACTGTATGTGTTGGTCTGCTGGGGTGCCCTGCAGGTCTTCGATATTGTCGTTCCCGCTATGGGTTACGACGCAGATCTCGTCTCACGCTACTTCATCTACGCGGCTGTGCTGGGCTTTCCGGTAACGTTCGCGCTGACCTGGTTTTTTCAGTTCACTTCACACGGGATTGTTCGCACTCAGTCATTCGTAGAACGGCGTGTGCTGGACAACGTGTCACCGGTTAATGACCGGCGTCGGTCCGGTGTCTCCAATTTTCTGCGCAAGGGCGAAGAGGCCGAAGAGCATCAGTGGATTGTGTCGGCTGAAACCGGTCCGCTCAGTGGGCTTAGTTATCCGGTGCATGGTGAGTTGGTTTTAGGCCGTTCCCTGGATTGCGATCTGGCCATTGTGACCCCGCATGTGTCGCGCCAACACGCGCGCCTGGAAGAGGCTGAGGACGGTTTGTACATCGAGGACCTGGGTTCTTCCAACGGCACCGTCGTCAATGGCAAGCGAGCTTCCGGGCGGGTCCGGTTGCGCCACGATGACGAGCTGCGCTTTCACGATATTATTTTCAGAGTGACCGAAACGCTGACACGCGGCCATAGCGAGCGCCAGGCTTCCAGCCAGACTACCTTTATTCAGGCGCCAGGCGCCGGCGATTAATCTAGAAGATTCTCAGGGCCACCCAGGCGACCGCGACTGCCGCCATAATGCCCAATAGCAGGAGCACCTTGCTGTCGTGCTCTGTGTTGTCTTCGCTTTCCACCTCTACTGCAGGGAGCCCGCCGAGGGTGCCATTGGTCGCGCAGTGGTTGCCATCGCCTTTCTCGCCGATCACCACGACAGTCACGTTGTCCCGGCCGCCAGCTTTAAGGGCTGCGTTAATCAAGCCCTTAACCTGGGACTGAACTGTAGTCTCCCGTGCCATGATCTGGGCGATCTGGGTGTCGCTGACTTCGTCAGTTAATCCGTCACTGCACAGAATCAGTTGGTCGCCGCTGTTGAAGTCGCCACGAATACGTCCGGGTGCCACGTTGATCGTGTCGGATACGCCGAGTGACTGCGACAGTACGTTGCGCTCGGGGTGAGCTGCGGCTTGTTCCGCCGTAATAGCACCTCGGGCGAGCATTTCACTGACCGGGTTATGGTCGCGCGAAATCTGTCTCAATTCACCGTTAAAAAGATAGGCGCGGCTGTCGCCGACCCAGGCAATGTCGTACTCACTTTCGCTGATGAGAGCGGCGACAACGGTAGAGCCCATGTTGCTGTCAATGCGGCGATTGATTTCATCCAGTACCGCTCGGTGTGAGCGGTGAATTGCTTCGATCAGAGGCAGGCCTTTGGCAACATCTTCCTGCAGAGTGTCGCGCACAATTGCCGCGGCTACTTCGCCGTCTGCATGTCCGCCAACGCCATCGGCTACGAGGTAAAGACGCAGTTCGGGGTCAATGACATAGCAGTCCTCGTTGTGGCTGCGTTTGTGCCCTGGGTGGGTTTCTCCGAAGCTTATTGTTATTTCGTTCTCGATGATCGTCTTTCTCGACAGCTCAGCGTTACAGGAGTGTATACCAATAATCGTGCCTTCAACGCGGAATTTTTACAATCGCAGTGTAATTGTGTGTAGTCGAATTAGTGGCTACTCTTAGCGGCTATTGGAATAGCGTGACACACAATATAAGCATGGCGGACTTCGAGTTACCCGGTTACGAGATCTACGAGCGTTTGGGGCGGGGCGGCATGGCCTCGGTCTATCGTGCGTTGCATCTCAACCTCGATCGTGAAGTGGCGATCAAGGTCATGGAACCGTCGATGAATGTCGATGAAAGTTTCTCCGAGCGCTTTATTCGCGAGGCGCGAATTTCCGCGCGACTGACTCATCCGCATATTCTGCAAATCTACGACGTCAACGCCTTCGAAGGTCTGAACTACATTGCCATGGAGCTTTTGCCCGGTGGTGAGCTGGCAGATTTTATTCACGGTGAGATGACTCAGAAACTCATCTACGAAATCACCCAGCAGATGACCGACGCGCTCGACTACGCGGCGGGACGCGGCTACGTCCACCGTGACATCAAGCCCAGCAATATCATGCTGCGCGCTGAGCGCGATTTCGTACTTGCGGATTTCGGTATTGCCCGTGCTGCCAATTCGGGAACGCAAATGACGCAAACCGGGCTCATGGTCGGAACCCCCAGCTATATGAGCCCTGAGCAGGCCAAGGGGCACGAAGTGGACGGTCGCTCTGACCTCTACGCACTCGCCGTACTCATTTACGAGATGCTGACCAAGACGCTGCCGTATGAGTCAGACTCGGCCCTCACCACGGCGGTAAAGCATCTGACAGAAGATATCCCCACGCTCCCCGAGTATCTTGCGGCATACCAGGAGTTCATCAACAAGGGGCTGGCCAAGGCAGCCGATGAACGCTTCCAGACCGGTCGTGAGCTGTACGAAGCGTTCATGGCGGCCAGCAGTGAGTTTGCGGATGACGATGTGCTCACAGAGGCCGAGGAGCCGCGGCAGGAAAGTGAGTCACTGTCAGCGGTTGACGAAAATGACCGCACGTCATTGGCGGGGTTCGAAGCCACTCGATTGAGCCAGGCGTCTGGCGCTGCTGTGTCCAGTTCGAGTTCACAGTCACGGCCTTATCGCCTGGAGAACAGCCTGCAGCGGGAGCGTCTCGTCAGCGGCACTTACAGCGAAGCCAAAGCGGGCAAGAAGTCCGGTGGGGCCCTCAAGTGGGTGGCTGGCCTGGCGGTGGTCGCAGGTCTCGGTGTTGGCGGCTATCTGTGGATGCAGGGACAGCAGGGCGATTCGGCGCGAGATTTACGCAACGTCACTGCGGAGTTGGCTACGGCCTACAGTGCCATGAATGCCAACGATTTGAAGGGTGCTGCCAGCGCCTTCTTCAAAGTGCTGAGCCAGGATCGCAATAACGCCGCCGCCAGCCAGGGGATGTCTCAGGTGGGAACGTTGTACGTAGAGCAGCTGGAGACGGCCATCGCCGAGCGCGATGTCGATCTGGCCAGTGACCTGCTCGAGGGCTTTACCGGCTATTTTTCCGCCAATCTCAGTATTGAACGACTGACTGCAGAAGTGGCATTGCTTGAGGAAGAGCAGAAGCTGGCTGCGCAGCAGGCGGCATTCGCCAATGCACAGGCGGAATCCGCAGCCGAAGCTGAACGCTGGGCGCCCTTTACGGCCGAGCAGAAGGAGAGCTTTCTGACCAGCCTGGCAGCGGCAGAACAGGCGCTGGCCGACGGTGACCTGGATCAGGCAGAAGTTTTACTCGCGGAAGCCCAGACTATAGACGAAAATGCCCAGGAGCTTTCACCCCTGCTGGGGCAGCTTGAAATCGCCCAGGAGGAGGCGGCCCTTGCCGCGGCGGAGTTACAGCAACAGGTGGACGACTTTATGGCCGAGGCCCAGGCCGCTGCACAGCAGGGCGATTTCCCAGCAGCGCGTTCTGCCGTTGATGCTGCGTTGGATGTGATGCCGGATAGCTCCGCCGCATTGACGCTGGACAGTGCACTGCCGGGGATGGAGGCGGATTGGCAGGAACAGCAGCTTGCCGCCGAGCAGGCGGCGCGCGCCAAAGCCGAGCAGGAACAGCACCAGCGCGAAGAGCAGGAGCGCGCGCGTGAAGCGGTGGCCGCAGCAGAGGATGCCGCCCGTCACGGTCTGCGTGCGGTTGAGAGCGGCTCCCTGGACGTGGCCCAGGCAGCGTATGATGAGCTTAGCCCCAGCTATGCCGAGAATGACACTGTGCAAGGCCTCGGCCAGGCGTTGGTGCAGGGCTATGCGTCTGCGGCTCGCGAACAGATTGATCTGAAAGAGTTTGATGCTGCCCAGACGCTGGTGGGACAGGGACAGACCGGTTTCCCGAACGATGCCTTGTGGATGGAGCTTGAGGCCGAGATTGAAGCGGGCCGGGCCAACTCCCGTCGCCGCCTGGGTGCATACTAGGCCTCACCGTCCCACGAATTCAGTTTGTTCGTAGCGTCCACAGCGATCATTGGCTCTGCTACACTGCAGCTCTTTATCGAATTCGCTGGAGATAAAATGATGCGTAATCGCGCTCTGCCGCTGATCGCAGTTCTGCTGTTGGGCCTTGCCTCGCCTGCCTGGAGCACTTTCGTGCCGCCAAGCAATTTGGACCCGGCCAATGCGTCTATCCAGATGAACAAAAATTTCCAGCAGGATGCCTGGCTCGTCTACACCTATGACATCGACCAAACGGGCACCGTAATCAACGCCAAGATCCAGAGTTCCAACGGCGTCACGGCCGTGGAGCAGGCAGTACTTGCCCAGGTTAATGCCATGCGCTTCGAGCCCGCCTCGCGTAATGGGAAGCCGGTAAAAGTCTCCGCAGACCCGGTCATCTATACCTGGATTCTCGACAAACCTCGCATCATGTCCGCTGCTTTCGCCGAAAAGTACCGCGCCGCCTGGAACCTCTATGCAGAAGAAAACTACGACGCCGCCTTCGATATTGCGGTAGAACTCAAGAACTATCCCGGCCGCAATGCCCTGGAAGAGGTGAAGTTCCAGATTCTCGCCGCGTCGCTGTTCAGCCGCTGGAAGGATGAAGCAGCGGAGTTACAGCACCTGTCACGGGTGCGCGAATTCCAGAATCTGGCGATTAGCAATAACTTCAAGAACACCTACATGCCCACCGACCAGTACCTGCAGGTATTGAATAGGGTGGTTACCCTGCAACTGAATGCCGGTATGCTGGCCGACGCAGGCCGCACGCTCGACCAGATGCAAAGTCTAGGGCGTGGTACCGATACGGTGAACGACGCCGCCCAGCGCTACAGTAAGTCCATAGCGTCGCTGCAGAATGTGGCTGACATCACGGTGCGCGGTGAGTTACTGCCGCTGTTTCGCGACGGACCTGGATCGCTGAAAATAGGCCTGTCGCGTCAGCGATTTTCCATTTCTGATGTGCGCGGCCGTATAGGTGGCGTATTCCTGGTATGTGGTAGTTCCGAGATGCCTCTGCGTCATCCAGCGCAAGAGCTCTGGAGTATTCCGGCAGGCTGGAATAATTGCGAGATCGATATTACCGGAAGGGCGGGGACCAGCCTGGTATTGCACCAGTTGAACTAGTCCCTTCTGCTCTGCAGGGTCAGGCGCTTAGCAGCTCTTTAACCCGATCGCGAAAACCTCGGCTGACTTTCAGCTGGGCACCGCCTTCCAGGCCCAGCATGTATTCGCCGTTGCCCAAAGTCTGTGCGCCGCTGATATAGCGGGTATTGATAATCGTGGAGCGGTGGATGCGCAGGAACTGTGCCGGATTCAGCATGGCTTCCAGTTCTTTCATGGTAATGCGCATGATGTGGGTATCGCCGCCGGCGTGGATGCACATGTAGTCACCTGCCGCATCAATCCAGTGAATGTCGTCTGCCTTGATCAGATGAATGTCGCTGCCATCCTTGATGACCAGTTTTTCAGGCCACTGCTGGGCCGGCGTTTCGTTTTGCGCCATTTGCTCTATCGAGTTGGCACTGGCACCGGTCATGCCCATCATCAGTTCCACCAGACGCTGCTTGGTCAGTTCGGACTGCTCCTTGCTGTGATGGGCAACTGCCCGATCGATGGCCTCATGCAGGCGATCGTCGTCAATCGGTTTTAGGACATAGTCGACAGCATGGACCTTAAAGGCCTCGACCGCATACTGGTCGAATGCCGTGACAAAAATCACCATGGGCATGTTGTCCGTCTGTAGCTGGCGAACCACTTCAAAACCGTCAATGCCGGGCATCTGGATGTCGAGAAATACCAGGTCGGGGCTGTTGGCGGCAATGGCTTCCAGGGCCTCGGCGCCGTTAGCGCACTCGGCGATAACGTCGACCTGGGGAATCTGCTGTAATCGCAGTGACAGGCCGCGACGGGCCAGAGACTCGTCGTCGACAATAATCGCGCGGAGATTGTTCATTAGCCTTCCTTGCTGTACTCCAGAGGAATTCTGATAGTAATAGTGAGCCCGTGCGGATCGGTGGTGCTGAGCCGGAATGACTGCCGCTCGTTGTAAATTTCGTTGAGGCGCTCGCGGCAGTTGGACAGGCCTACGCCACCGCCATTGCTGGGGATCTCCCGGCTCAGGTCGATGCCGGGGCCGTCATCGGCAACCTGCAGAACCAGAGTATCTGGTTCGATGCTTGCACTGACGCTGATGTAGCCGCCATTAATCGCATGGGCAATAGCGTATTTGATCGAGTTCTCAACCAGCGGCTGCAGTAACAGCGAAGGCATCAGGGCGCGGCTGGCCTCATCCTGAATGTCAAAGCGCAGTTCGAGGCGATCGTCGAAACGGACCTTTTCAATATCCAGGTAGAGCTGCAGCGCGGTGACTTCTTCCGCGACAGTGACCTTTTGCATGGGGTCGTTATCGAGGGTGTAGCGCAGGAATCGGCTCAGGCGTGTCACCATGATATTCGCCAACTCGTTGTTCTTGTCCAGCACCAGGGTGGAGATCGCGTTCAGTGTGTTGAACAGAAAGTGGGGGTTGAGCTGATACTGCAGCATCTTCAACTGGGCCTCGTGGGCCATTGAAATAGCCTTGAGGCTGCGCTCGCGGTCTTCCTGCGCCTGCAGGTAGTTCTTAATGCCGAAGTACAGGGCGCTCCATACCAACATCACCCAGAACGCGGAAATGGCGCCGTCGAAGTAGGACAGAAAGCTCATGCCGTCCCGCTCGGTGATTTTTCGCTGTGCCGGGAACATGTTGTAGAAGATCGTGCCGCGGCAGGCCATCCACACCAGGCCCGCGCCGTAGGAGCCGGCGGCAATCGCCACGATTCTGCGGGGCAGGTCCATCTCCCACATGTAGCGGTAAATGCCGCGCAGTATGAGGCTCAGGGCCATGCCAATCGTCGCGATTAGCGGCAGGTACCAGAGGTAGTGGTCAGGTGGGCTGCCCCACATGATAACGCCGAGATAGAACGACATCGCCCAGCCGCTCCAGCCCACAAACTGCAGGGTCCAGAACAGCGAGCGCTTGTCTTTGAGAATTGCATTCATATTCATAGGGTGATTATACGGGCAATGTGCGTCTCAACGCTGCAATTCATCTCAGGTGACCTGCAGTTCACCGCAACAGGGGCTATTGAGCGGTGCTGGCATCCTGCCGGCTCCGCTGCACCCGCCATAGTCGGGCATAGCGGCCATCCAGGGCCAGCAGGGCTTCGTGGGTACCGCTTTCGGTAATCTTGCCGTGGTGCAGCACGATAATTCGGTCGGCGTCCACGATGGTCGACAGACGGTGGGCGATTACCAGACTGGTGTGGCCTTTGGAAATTTGCGCCAGCGCTTCCAGAATGGCCTGCTCGGAGCGCGAATCCAGGGAGGAGGTGGCCTCGTCAAAGACCAGCACAGGCGGCCGTTTGAGAATGGTCCTGGCAATGGATACCCGCTGTTTTTCGCCCCCGGAGAGTTTCAGTCCACGCTCTCCGACAAGCGTATCTCCGCCTTCAGGTAGCTGCCCGATAAACGTTTCGAGGTGAGCGAGACGAATAGCCTCATCGATGTCAGCCTCGCTGGCATCGGGGTTTCCGTAGCGAATATTCTCGCGGATAGTGTCGTTAAACAGCACCGTATCCTGAGGCACAATGCCAATCTCCCGGCGCAGACTGGCCTGGGTGACGTCGCTGATATCCTGGCCGTCGATGGTGATGGTGCCGCTGTCAGGGTCGTAGAATCGGAACAACAATTTGACGAGGGTGGATTTGCCCGAGCCGCTGGCACCGACCACGGCGACTTTTTCGCCGGGGTGGATATCGAAGCTCACGTTCTTGAGTATTTGTCGCTCTTCATCGTAACTGAACGCAACCTGGTCGAAGCGAATTAGGCCGCGCTGGAAATCCAATGCCTTTGCGCCGGGGCGATCGGTGATTCCGGGCTGGATGGCCAAAAGCTCAAACATCTTTTCGATGTTGGCCATTGAGCCCTTGATCTCGCGGAAGACGAAGCCAAGAAAGCCCAGTGGCATGAACAATTGAATCATGAACTGGTTAATGAGAATGAAGTCGCCCAGGGTTAGAATGCCATCGCTGACCTGCCAGGCGGCCAGGCCGATCATGGCAGTCTGGGCGACAGCAATAATAAATGCCTGACCACCATTGAGGCCAAATAGCGACAATCGGTTGCGCCGCCGGGCCTGCTCCCAGGCGGCCAGCTCCTTGTCGTAGCGATTGGCTTCAAAGTCTTCGTTGGTAAAGTATTTGACCGTCTCAAAGTTGAGCAGGCTGTCCACAGCTCGGGTATTGCTGGCGGAGTCGGCGGCGTTCATTTCGCGCACAAACTGGGTTCGCCAGTCTGTTGCCCGTACGGTAAACAGGCCATAGCTTATTACCGCTGCCAGGGTAATTACGGCGAATCCCGCGCCGTAGTTAAACAGCAGAATACCGACCACCATGGCGATCTCGAACAGGGTAGGTGCGATGTTGAACACGAAAAAGCGCATCAGGAAGCTAATCCCGGTGGTGCCACGTTCTATGTCCCTGGCCAGGCCGCCCGTGCGCCTTTCCGTGTGATACTTGAGATCCAGTGAGTGGACGTGGCGAAACACCTGCAGGCCGATTTTGCGCATGGCGTTCTCAGTGACGCGGCCAAAAATTGTGTCTCTCAATTCACCGAAGAACACGTTGGCGAACCGGGCACCACCGTAGGCGAGCACCAGTCCGAGCAATAGTGACAGGGTCAGCTCCGGGCCGCCTTGCTCGAGGGCGTCTACCAGGTGTTTGAGCAGAAACGGGATGTAAAGAATGGCGCCTTTTGCGGCGACCAGACAGGCCAACGCCAGCCCGACCCGATACTTGGATTCGAGCAGGTAAGGTATGAGGTGTTTGATGATACGCCAGTTAATCGCCGTATCCGGAGGTACTACAGTATTGTGTCCACGCATGGCGCGCATTCTACGGGTTTCTGTGCCGCTGGGCCATGGACGGAAAATGGGCACCCAAGCTGGCTTGTAGGGCGGACTATTCAGGTATAATCGGGGGTCATTCTCCAGCCCAAAGTGGTCCCGATGTCAGAGAAAGAAAACCTTATTCCCGTCACTCAGGTCAGTAGTGGAGAGAAGTTCGTGAATGCCCGTGGCGTTCGCGCTATTAAGGATGGTGTTAAAGCCAGCGCGGCCCCTGCCGAGCGGCTGGCGAAACCTGACTGGCTGAGAATAAAGGTCAAGGGCGGGCAGACTTACGATCGGGTCACTTCGATTGTTCACGAACACAAGCTGGCGACGGTGTGTGAAGAGGCAAAGTGCCCCAACATGAGCGAGTGCTGGAGTTCGGGTACCGCCACTATTATGTTAATGGGTGATGTGTGTACCCGAGCCTGCCAGTTCTGCTCGGTGAATACGGGTAACCCGCGAGGCTGGCTCGACCCTGAAGAGCCGGCCAATACGGCAAATTCTGTTTCCCTGATGGGCCTTAAGTATGTGGTGCTCACCTCGGTCAACCGCGATGACCTGGACGATGGCGGGGCAGGGCACTACGCCGCCTGTGTTCGCGAGGTGAAGTCCCGTAATCCCGATACGGCCGTGGAAGCGTTGACGCCGGATTTCCTCGGCGTGCTGGCGGATGTGGAGACCGTGGTGGATTCCGGCATTGAGGTGTTTGCCCAGAACGTTGAGACCGTCAAGCGCCTCACACATCCGGTGCGCGATCCTCGCGCGACCTACGAACAGACGCTGGAAGTTCTGGCCCACGCCAAGGCTTATCGGTCTGATGTGCTGACCAAGACCAGCCTGATGCTGGGCCTGGGCGAAACAGAGGAAGAAATCCTGGCCTGTATGGATGATTTACGTGAGGCCAATGTCGATATTCTCACTTTTGGCCAGTATCTGCAGCCGACGCCAAATCACTATCCCATTGATCGCTATGTGTCTCCCGAGGAGTTTGAGACCTATCGCCAGTGGGGGCTTGAGAAGGGGTTCCTGGAGGTGGTGTCCGGAGTCTTTGTGCGCTCCAGTTACCGTGCTGAGCAGGTGTTGGCAAAGAATAACGTGGGTTTATGAGGTAGCCCTGCAAGAGGGCTACCTGAATGACATTGGCATGGTCAGTCGGCCTGCCCGGTAATCTTGCCCAGTGAGGTGTTGATCTGCATGGCCCAGCTGGTGAAGACACGTTGTACGTCTGCGCGATTGCTCACGCTGTTGTTCAGTCCCCAGTGGTCATTGCTGGTGCGTGAGTCCTTGACCAGCGCCAGTACTTCCCCGGTCTCTGAGTCGCCAAACGCAACCGCCACGGCAATAGCGCCCGCACCCTCGGTGATGACATAGGAACGACCCACCGAACGTGAACGATTGTCGTCTTTGGCGGCAGAAGGAGCCAGACCGGTGATCATGGCCGCAATCTCCAGCACATCATCATCGGCGGTGTCGACGATCTCGAAGTCGCCTTTGTCACCCAACTGTTTGACCATGGCGTCATGGTAAATCTGCTGCAGGGTCTGCTTGTCGCTGTCAGTCAGCTCCCAGTCGCGACGCATATTGACGCTGGTCGACCGATCAGGTTGCACGATTTCTACGTTATCCACGCCCAGCGGCCGCAGCATGACTTTGCGGTACTTGGAAAAGTCGGCGTTCGGATCGATATAGGCCATGTCAGCCCGGGTATTGTCGACCCGGTGAAGGTTCTCGCCAATGACCTCGGCGTCATCGCCAGTCTGGACAGTGGGAGGCGCACTGGAGCAGGCGCTGATCAGTGCGACAGCCGCTACCGGCAATAGAAGTTTGTGTAACATGGTTGCTCCTTAACGGATTTTGCTTTTCTCAGGTACCTTAATCACTAGACAATACTATAGATGGAAACGACATCACCACTACCTTTTTCTTCTCTCTCTGAAGCCCCTGTACTGGGGCAGACGCTTGGCAATATCGATGTGCTGCGCCTGGATCAGGTGGGGGCCAGGGCACCGGGGAACAAGCTATTCAAACTGCGTCTGAATCTGCAGCGTTTGCGCGAGCAGGGACAAACCCGGGTGCTCAGCTTTGGTGGTGGCTGGTCAAATCATCTGCATGCACTGGCCGCGGTAGGGGCGGAGCAGGGCTTGGAAACGATTGGCATTGTCCGCGGTGGCGAGACGGAAACAGCGATGCTCAGGGATGCTCGGGCGTGGGGCATGCAACTGGTCGCAGTAGATCGCACGGAGTATCGCCGCCGCAATGAACCTGAATACCAGCAGGTACTGCGTCGCCGCTTCGGCTCTTGTGTGGTATTGCCGGAGGGCGGGGCGAATGCCGAAGCGGTACTGGGTTGTCGAGCCATCGCCGATGCGATCAATCAGCGCCCCGAGTCTATAGATCGGGTATTTGTCCCTGTTGGTAGTGGCGCAACGCTTGCTGGATTGGCGGCAGCGCTGGCGCCGGATATCCAGCTGCACGGTATATCTGCCCTTCGCGGGGCACAGGATCTGGAGGCGCGTGTGCAGATGTTGCTAACTGAAGTGGGCCAGGTCGCCAACGTGCCCTGGCGCATACATCACGAATTCCATTGTGGCGGTTTCGCTCGGGTCAATGGTGCGCTGCGGGAATTCATGCTCGACTTTGAAGCCGTTCACGCCATCCCCCTTGAGCCGGTTTACACTGCCAAAATGTTCTATGCGGTTGCGCAATTGCTGCGGGATAAGGGAGTGTCACCCCATGAGCGGCTTGTATTGGTCCATACCGGAGGTCTGCAGGGGCGCCGTGGCTTTGCCTGGCTCAATCAGGCGGGCGACGGCCAGGTCTCAGGTACCTGAAAGTAGCGGCGCAGTTCCGCGCCGCAGGTATCCAGCTCTGCCACCAGTTGCGGTCGATGGGCATGGGGTTCGCCACGGTTGTCGCGAGCGGGGCGCTCGAGCAGGGGGGCTAGCCAGAACTCTCTTTCAAGCAGTGTTGCACCCTCAGGAGGCATGTCGGGGCTGGCGCAATGCTGATAGGTATCGAGCGGCGCTGTGACTGGCCAGCCAGGGGGAGGCTCGCCAGGCTGATCGCAGGGAGCAAATAGTCGCCCTTTCACTTCCATTTCCCGATCGAGTGCTGTGACACCCAGAGCGGTTAGCACAGCTGCGGCCTCCTCGCGGTCGGACAGCGCCAGTTGATGGTCACGCATACGCTTCACTTTGAGATCCAGCCGGTCACGGGTGTTGGGCCCTAACCAATGCTCCCAGGCGCTGCCAGTGACGTTTGGCCCGCGCAGGTAGAATTTGACCGCCAGTTCCAGATGAATATGGCGGCGACGTTGGCGGCAAAAATAGATCACATCAAATTCGCCGAGGGTGCGGCCTTCGTGGCGCACCGCCAGATTCGTGGCCAGCAGATCAACTTGGGGATCCTGTTCAAGAAAAAAATGCCAGAGTTTCTCAAAGTACAGGCCGAGGCGGCCGCCACGAGTGGTTTCGATATAGGCTTCAAGTGGTGCCGGTTGCTGATCCAATCCATCCAGCCAGTCGCGACGCTGGCGGCTGAGCCGCAGTTGGCAATTGGTGGTTGTGGCCGGCAGCATCTGCGCGGGCAACGTGGCGCAGTCGATCATGGGTGTGGAGAAACAGGACCAGGCCAGATCGCGCACGGCGCGATTACGCCAGGGTAGCGCCAGCTTGTGAGAGGGGGCAGTCATGTGGCTATAATAACAGCCCTCGTAAAAATGGACCTTCGGCAATGTTTGACAAGGTTGGGCTGGTAGGCCGCAGCCAGCAGGATGGGCTAGGCCCGGTTCTGCAGGAATTGTTGGAACTGTTAGGCGTACGTGGCCATCAGGTCATGCTGCAGGACCGTCTGGAAGAACTGGTGCCGGGCCACGGCGTCAGTGTGGGTACGCCCGATGAGATCGGCGAGTGGGCTGATCTGGTTATTGTCTCGGGTGGCGATGGCAGTCTGCTGGGCGCAGCTCGCACCCTCGCTAAATATGGCACAGCCGTGCTCGGTGTGAACCGGGGGCGGTTGGGATTCCTTACCGATATCACGCCGGATTTGATTGCCGACCAGATTCCCCATGTGCTCGACGGTAAGTTCGATGAGGAGCACCGATTCCTGCTCGACGCTCATGTCGTGCGTGACGGTGAGGTTGTCGCCAAAGCAGATGCCCTCAATGACGTGGTCGTCAACTCGGGTGCGTCGGCACAGATGATCGAGATCGAACTGAGTATCGACGACACCTTTGTCTATCGCCAGCGCGCCGATGGCCTGATCGTGTCTACCCCGACCGGTTCAACGGCTTACTCACTGTCCGGCGGTGGCCCGATCATGCATCCCTCGCTCGACGCGATCGTGCTGGTACCTATGTTCCCTCACGCCCTGAGCAGCCGGCCTATTGTCGTCGATGGTTCCAGCGAAATCCGGGTTGATATTCTGGCCCGCAATCGTATTCATCCGCCAGTAACCTGTGACGGTCAGGAGAACATGACGGCGCGGCCCGGTGATTCGGTGCTGATTCGCAAGAAACCCCATGCGCTGCGTCTGCTGCATCCAGTGGGGCACAGTTTTTATGCCAGTTGCCGCGACAAGCTGCGCTGGAGTAACGCGCTGGTCGATTAGTGTCTGCCCCTATTGTCGTGCTCGACGTACCGGTCGAGGAAAACCTGCTGCCGCTTACTGCGTTACTGCGCACTCGTGGCCTGCCACATCGAATATTCGAGGAAGAGGGCCGGCAGGTGCTGGTCGTTTATGCCGAGGAACATGTGGCACCGGTGCGCGAGCTGTACCGGGCCTGGCGGGCGGACGAGGTCACTATCAGTGTCGCCAGCGGGGGCAGGGCCAATGCCACAACGCCGTCGCTGAATTGGCGGCAGTGGCCGGTCACCGCCGCTTTCTGTGTGGTGGCGATCGGTATGTTCCTGGTCATCGAAGTATTCGGGCAGCAACAGCTGATCCCCTGGCTCACTTTTCAGCCGGTAGATATCGTCGGTAGGCAGCTGGTGTTTTATGAGATGGGGCAGCAGTACTGGCGCCTGGTCAGCCCGATATTTCTGCACTTTGGCTGGTTACATATCATCTTCAACTGTCTCTGGCTGTGGGAGTTCGGTCGGCGCACTGAGGGCGTGTTGGGCGAGCTCAACCAGCTCGGGCTGATAGTTGTTATTGCCGTGGTGTCCAACGGTGTCCAGTTTGCCAGTGGGGGACCGTCGATATTCGGTGGGTTGTCCGGCGTTGTCTACGGCTTACTGGGATTTGCCTGGGTGGCACCACTGCTGCAGCCAGCTTGGGCCATTCAGCCACCGCCGGCCCTTATGGTGTTTATGGTCGGCTGGCTGGTGGCCGGTTATCTGGGGGTGCTGGAAGGCCTGGGCATGGGTGCGATTGCCAACGCGGCACACCTGGGCGGCCTGTTGGCGGGCGCGGCGCTCGGCGGCCTGTTTGGTGCCATGTCACGCCGTACCTGAGAGGCTTGCCGATAGCGGCGCGGTGACTATACTGGATGCGGAACACTGATAAGAGGCAGCGCCATGGAGTTCAATGAATCAGTTCATAGTCTGAAGTGCCCCAAGTGTGGACACGGCATGGAGGAAGTGACTCACGAAGGGATAACGATTGATCGCTGCACCAACTGCCGTGGACTGTGGTTCGACGCCGATGAAGCCCAGCAACTTAAAAGCCTGCCCGACAGCGCCATGGTCGACTCCGGCAGTGTCAAAGAGGGTTGGAAGTGGGATAGCCGGGTAGACATTAATTGTCCCCGGTGTAACAAGCCCATGGAGCTGACCTCTGACGTCAAGCAGAAGCACATCTGGTATGAAGTGTGTCCCGAGCACGGGATATTCATGGACGCGGGTGAGTTCTCTGACTTTAAGGACGAGAACCTGCTGGACTGGTTCCGGGGGGTCATCAAAGGGAGTAGGGAAACCGTTTGTCCCTGATCTGATGGAATATCGACGCCCCGCATCTGCGGGGCGTTTTTCTATGGGCCCGCGGGGAGTATAATCGCCTGCCTTTATTGTCCCTGCGGAAGCCCTATGAACTACCAGCAATTAATCGAAAATATGACCCCGGAGATTTATACGAGTCTGCGCAAGGCTGTGGAACTGGGCAAGTGGCCTGATGGTAAACCGGTAACCCCTGAACAGCGTGAACACGCCATGCAGGCGATTATCGCCTGGGGCGAACAGCATCTTCCCGCTGAGCAGCGTATTGGCTACATCGATAAGGGTCACAAGGAAGGCGACAACTGTGACGACCCCGTAGAAACACCCCTTAACTGGAAGTAGGAGAAAACGGTGCCTGAGATTCTGGCGAGCGGCGCGGTGCGCAAAATGACAACAGAGCTCGGTGATGAAGTGCAATACCAGCTGCCACTGGGCGATAGTCACCTGCCCATGAATGCGCTGCTGGGTAGTGCGCTTTCGCTATCGTATTCCGGACAGATTAATTGTATTGCCTGCGATCGTAAGACCAACAAGAGCTTTAGTCAGGGCTTTTGTTACCCCTGTTTCAAGCGCCTGGCCCGATGTGACACCTGCATCATGTCGCCGGAGAAGTGCCATTACGATGCGGGCACCTGCCGCGAGCCGCAGTGGGGCGAAGCCAATTGCATGATCGATCACTTCGTCTATCTCTCGAATACTTCGGGTGTAAAGGTCGGCATTACCCGCCACAGCCAGGTACCCACCCGCTGGATAGATCAGGGTGCAACCCAGGCACAACCAATATTCAGAGTCAGCACCCGGCTTCAGTCCGGGCTGGTTGAGACCATGTTTAAAAGCCATGTCGCCGACAAAACCAGCTGGCAGGCAATGCTGAAAGGCGATGCTGAACCTGTGGATCTCGAGCAGCGTCGTCAGGCTTTGATGAGTGCCTGCGGCGATGAACTCGCGGCCTTGCAGGAGCGCTTCGGCCTACAGGCAATTACCCCGCTGGAAGGCGCTGAAGAAACCCGTATTCGCTATCCGGTGCTCGAACACCCGACAAAAGTGAAGTCCTTTAACCTGGACAAGGCACCTCTGATTGAGGGGACATTCCAGGGAATAAAGGGTCAATACCTGATTTTCGATACCGGCGTGATCAACATGCGCAAGTACGCTGGTTACCACCTAGAAGTCGCCAAAATTTGATTGAGAAGACCTATGCGAGACGCTAATCCCGGAACGATTTACCTGAAGGATTATCAGGCCCCCAACTATCTGATCAACCGCACCGAGCTGCATTTCGTGCTCGGTGAGGAAGAGACGCTGGTCACGTCGCGCCTGCACCTGCTGCGCAATACTGAAAATGGTGATAGTTCAGAGCTCATCCTCGATGGCCAGGATCTGGAGCTGGTCGAGATCTATCTCGATGGTGACGTTCTCGATCCCAGCTGTTACGAAGTGGGTGAGGCAACCCTGGTATTGCGCGACCTGCCCGAGCAGTGTCTGCTGTCCTGTGTAACGCGCATCCGACCCCAGTTGAATACTTCGCTGGAAGGCCTGTACCGATCACAGACCATGTTCTGTACCCAGTGTGAGGCGGAAGGTTTTAGAAAGATCACCTATTACCTCGATCGCCCCGATGTAATGAGTGTGTTTACGGTCACCATTGACGCCGATGCGGACCGCTATCCGGTGCTTCTGTCCAATGGCAACCTGGAAGAGACCTCCCCGCTGGCGAACGGGCTAACGCGCGTGTTGTGGCACGATCCTTTCCCCAAGCCCAGCTATTTGTTCGCCCTGGTAGCGGGAGACCTCGAACACATCGAAGATAGCTTCACCACTTGCAGCGGACGTGAGGTGGCGCTGCGTATTTATGTAGAAGAGAAAGATATCGACAAGTGCGACCATGCCATGGATTCGCTCAAGCGTTCCATGCGCTGGGATGAGGAAGTGTTCGGCCGCGAGTACGACCTGGATATTTTCAATGTCGTGGCAGTCGATGATTTCAACATGGGGGCGATGGAAAACAAGAGCCTCAATATCTTCAACACTTCCTGTGTGTTGTGTGACCCCAATACCACGACCGACGTCGGTTACCAGCGCGTAGAGGCCATTGTCGCTCACGAGTACTTCCATAACTGGTCCGGCAACCGCGTTACCTGTCGGGACTGGTTCCAGCTCAGTCTCAAAGAAGGTTTCACCGTGTTTCGCGATGCGGAATTTTCCTCTGATATGGGGTCGCGCACGGTCAAGCGGGTTGAGGACGTTACCCTGCTGCGCAGTGCCCAGTTTGCCGAAGATGCCGGGCCAATGGCTCATCCTGTGCGCCCCGAATCGTACATAGAAATTAATAATTTCTACACTCTTACAGTGTATGAGAAAGGGGCCGAGGTGGTGCGCATGATTCACACCCTGCTCGGGCCACAAGCCTTCCGCGCGGGATCAGATCTGTATTTTGCGCGTCATGACGGCCAGGCAGTGACCTGCGAAGACTTTGTGTTGGCCATGGAAGAAGCCAGTGGTGTGGACTTGGGCCAATTCCGTAACTGGTATTCCCAGGCCGGCACGCCGCGTTTGACGGTAACCGATGCCTGGAACGAGGAGGCCGGCAGCTATGCGCTCACGATCTCCCAGAGCTGCCCGGCAACGCCCGGCCAGGATGACAAGAAACCTTTTGTGATCCCGGTGGCGATGGGGCTGCTTGGCGACGCCGGCAACCTGCGTTTGCAGTTGCAAGGCGAGGCGCCTGATCCCGATACTGAGGACAACACCCATATGGTATTAATGGTCGACAAGCCGGAGCAGACGTTTGTGTTTGAAGGCTTGCCGGAAAAACCCGTACCCTCGCTGCTGCGCGGTTTCTCTGCGCCCGTTCGACTTGAGTTTGACTACAGCCGCAACGACCTCTGTCGTCTGATGAGCGGCGATGATGATGGCTTTGTTCGATGGGACAGTGCGCAATCCCTCGCGGTGAGCGTTATAACCGAAGTACAGGCGCAGTTGCTGGCCGGTGATGAGGCCCAGGTCGATCCATTGTTCCTAGAGGCCTGTGGGGCGCTGTTACAGGATGACGCGCTGGATCCGGCCATGCTGGCGGAAATGTTGTCGCTGCCCAGCGAAAACTACCTCGCGGAGTTAGCAGGTGAGGGAGCGGCTGACGTACAGGGTATTTACCGTGCCCGGACTGCGGTTCTGGCCGCCGTGGGTAGCCACTGCCGGGAGGCGCTCGAGCAGCGCTATGCCCAGCTGGCTGTCGAAGCGAATTACGCCGCCACCGGTGAGCAAATTGCGGCACGCAGCCTGCGGGCAGTCTGCCTGAACTATCTGGCCGCAGCAGGTGCTAGCGGGCTGGCATTGGCGAATGCGCAGTTTGCCGCTGCAGACAACATTACCGAACGTCTCGCAGCGCTGCGGGTGTTGAGCCAGTTTGGTAGCCGCAGTGACTGGGAAGCGCCCATGGCGAAGTTCTACGAAGACTGGGGGCATGAGACTCTGGCTGTAAACCAGTGGTTGGCGGTGCAGGCGTCGATGCCCGACGACGGCGCTATTGCCCGGGTGCGTCACCTGATGGAGCACCCTGACTTTGATTTACGTAACCCGAATAAGGTGCGCTCACTGGTGGGAACCTTTGCCGGGCAGAACCCGCTGAATTTCCACCGCGAAGATGGCAGCGGTTATCGTCTGCTGCGTCAGGTCGTAGCCGAGCTAAATAGCATCAATCCGCAGATTGCCTCGCGACTGCTAGCACCGCTCACCAAGTGGCGCTACTACCAGGGCCGGGCAGAGCAAATGCGCTCCGAACTGGAACTGCTCGCATCGATGGACGGCTTGTCACCGGACGTCTTTGAAGTGGTGAGCAAGTCGCTCAAGTAGTGGCGCGACTTTCTGTGGGATAAAGAGGCGGCAGGGCGTGTGTCCTGGCGCCACTTTTTTTCCTGCCCTTGTGCAGTTGCTTGACGATAGTGGCAAGCTTGCTGCCGTCCCACGAGTGAAGGTTGTCCTGATTGCGGTAGAGCAGGGCGTTCATTTCTTCTATTGCGCTACCCAGTTCGGGATGGCCGAAATAGTTCGATACCTGCTGCATGCTTTGCCCCGCCAGCGCTGGCTCCAGCGCCGCCGACCAGCGCAGCAGCCACTGCCTGGCGTCACTGGTACTGCCCGCGGCGCAGGCTGCCAAAAGGCTCTTGTAGCAGCGGGGCAGGTCGGGTGCCTCCGGTGCCTCGTCTGTGCCCTCTAACTGTCCTCTGCGGCTGCGCCACCACAATCCTGCGGTGACGGCCCAACCCGTGCCCATAAAAACCGCCAGCCAAGACCAGAGGCTGTTCGCGGCAGCTACCATCGGTGTGGCAACGGTTGTGCTCACTGGCGCGCCTGGGCCCGCCATGCTGCCACTTGTCACCTGGACTGCTGGCGCCACATCGATGGTTCTGGCGGGCAGCACGGCATAGCGGAGTTGTTCCGTTTCAATATCCCACCAGGGAATGCGAATTTCCGGCAGCGTGAACTGGCCTGGTCGGGTGGCTACCAGCGCGGCACTGTCGGTGCGCACACCGCGTTTGCCACTGGCAATTTCGCTGTCGGCGATATCCGGCTGATCCGGGAAGAATTTGATGCCTGCAACCGGCTCGATCGTTATCGGGGGTAGCTGAGCCCCTTGCATTCCCTCGGCCACCAGGCGCAGGCTGCGCGTAACAGAACCGCCCTCGGTCAACTGCTGCGGATCGCTTGACCACTGCTCCTCGATGCTGACATCCCGGGCTGGCAACCAGGTTGCGCCTGCAGGGTAGCTGGCGGGACGCGGCAGAACCTGGACTTCGATTGCCGGCGTTTGCAGGCGTACCAGGCGGCCGCGCAGACGGCTTCCCTCGCGGGCGCTGAAAGACTGTGCGGGTATCGACAGGGTGCCGCTTTGTTCGGGAAATACAGCGTAACGTACCTCGTGCACCAGCCACGGGCGACCGCCGACATTGCGCTGGAAGCTGCGTTGTTCCAGGGGGAGTACGAATGCATCGTCGAGTTGCAGTTCGCTGATGCTGCGCTGCTGCAAGTTAACCGCCTGTTGCAAGCGCAGTGTCAGCAGCAGCTGCCCCTGTACGTAAACGGACTCACGATCCAGCTCTGCCTCAAACAATACGGTTTCTGCGCCGGGGTCTATATCGACGGGCTCACCCACTTCCACCACCAGCGGTGCGCTGGAACTGGCGCCGCTTTGCAGCGCCGGTATGCTCAATGTGCCGGTGCGCTTGGGCGTAATGTTGAGTATGAGCTGGCGCTGGTGATTGCGCTGGCCATTGATAACCTGGGTGCTGCTGCGAGTGGATTGATTGAGAATTTCGAAATCCTGAATAATGAGGCCCGTATTGATGTCGCCGAGGTCTTCGTCGTCCTCAGTCACAGTTACCGTCAGATTCAGGGTGTCGCCGAGCGCTACTCGGTAGCGGTCGAGGGTTGCCTCTACCTTGGCCAGTGTGACCTGGCTGATGAGCAGCCCAAGCAGGGCAATCGCCAGTTTACCAGTAGGTTTCATCTTTAGTGCCTTGTCCCTGTTGTTGTCGCTGACGGCTCTCGTACCTGAATTTCTCGCGCAGAAGGCCCGACGGATCGTCGGGCACGCGGCGCAACCATTGTTCCATGGCCTGATCGCGCTCCAGGTCGTCGTCGGTGGCCGCTTGTTGGGCCATGTTCATTAGTTCGTCGCCCGGAGATTGCTGGGTCGGATCCTGGGGATTGCCCTGGTCTTCGCGGCCCTGTTGCTGATCCTCCTGCTCACTGGCATCAGCGGACTCCTGAGAGTCCTCGTTGGCGTCCTGTTCACCCGGCTCGCTGGCGTTGTCTGACGGTGACTGGTCGCCTTGCGAATCGCCGGGTTCTTGCTGATCCTCAGGCGGTGATTGCTCAGGCTGCTGGCCACTACCTTCGTCGCCCTGATCCTCGGAAGACTGCTGCTGTTGTTGCTCCTGCTGTTGCTGCAGATTTTCCACCAGCTCGAGGTTCTGCTGTGCGTCTTCTGCGTCGGGGTCGCGACGCAGGGATTCTCGGTAGGCTGCCGCCGCCTCATCCAGTTGTCCGGCCCGGGCGAGAGCATTGCCCCGGTTGTACCAAGCGTCAGCGGTGTCATTGCTTGCAAAGTCCTGCGCGGCCCGTTCGTAGTCGCCCCCGCGATAGGCCGCGGTGCCTGCCCAATCACGATTTTTGAACAGGGTCGCTGCGGTCTCTGGGTCGTCCTGCTGCAGCGCACGCTGGCCCTGCTGATCACGGGTTAGCCATAAGTCATCCCAGAGGCTGGCGTGGGCTTGCTCGGCCGCGGGCATGAATATGAGGGGTGCCAGACCCATTAGCCAGCCACGACGAAACATGAGCAGCGCCGGTATTAGCAGTAACACCACCAGCCAGTACCCCTGGTCTTCCCAGGTATCCGCCGTGCGCTCAAGCTCGGTGGTGCGAGTGCCTAGCGTTAGCTCATCCTCCGCCAGCAGGTAGTCCAGATCGCTGTCGTCAATCTGCATGCGCATGTAGCGCCCGCCTGCATCGCTGGCTGCGCCGCGCAGATTTCGCTCCTCCAGCCCTGGCATTACAATGCCGCCCTGTGGGTCTTTCAGAAATCCGCCTCGGGGCAGGGGGAGCGGAGCGCCCGTCGGGGTCCCGACTCCCATGATGGCCAGGGTGGCGGTGCTGCCATTCAGGCTGTCCTGCAGTGCGGGCAGGTCGCGGTCGCCGATGCCGTCCGTTACCAGGAGAATGCTGCCGTCACGAATGCCGGCCGACTGTAGTAGTAATACAGCCTCGGCCACCGCCGAGGCAGGATCACTGCCCGGCACGGGCATGATGGTCGGGTGTAGCGCGGGCAGCAGATTGGCGATAGTCGGTGTGTCATCCGTCAGCGGCGTAACAATGTGGGCATCACCGGCATAGGCAATCAACCCGGTTTGACCCTCGTCACGACGCGCCAGCAGGTCGAGTAGCTTTTGGCGGGCGCGGTCTATTCTTGAGGGCTCAAGATCCGCCGCGACCATGGAGTAACTCAAATCCAGAACCACCACCAGTGCGTCTTCAGTCTGGTGTATAGGTTGCGGGATTTGATGCCAGCTTGGCCCGGCCGCAGCGAAGGTCGCCAACAACCAGATGATTAAGATAGCGGGTGCGACATTACGCCTGGCGCGGTTGCGATCTCCGTCCAGCAGCGGTGCCAGTAGCTCGGGCGCAATCACGCTCTCCCAGTTGCCCGCACTGCGGGCCCGGTGCCAAAGCGCAGCAGCCAGGAGTAGCGCGGGCAACGCTGCCCACAGCCATTCAGGACGCAGGAGGTGAAAACTCACGATGTTTCCTCCAAACGCCCGAAACGCCAGGGCTTCATACCTCTCAGCCTGCCGACCGCGATGGCGAAACTGATGATGAGCGCTGCGCCCAGGGGCAGATACCCGAGTGCCTTGCGGGGTCGATAATTGGCTTTTTCTACTTCGATGGGCTCCAGGTCGTCCACCACCGCATAGATGCTGGCGAGGTCCGCAGGATTACGTGCCCGGAAGTATCGCCCGCCAGTGAGTTGTGCGATTTCATTCAAGGTTGCCTCATCCAGGCCCCGCGAAGGATTTACCTGACGCGAGCCAAAGCTGGAGCCAAACAGGCCCGGTACTGTCATCTTGTCGGCGCCGATGCCAATGGTGTAGATCCTGATGCCCAGGTCAGCTGCCAGCCGGGCGGCCTGTAAGGGCTGCACTGAGCTGGCAGTGTCCTCGCCGTCGCTCAGCAGAATAAGCACCCGGTTCTCGGCGGGGCGCTCGCGCAATCGTTTCACTGCGAGGCCGATGGCATCGCCAATGGCGGTTTCCTGACCTGCGAAGCCGATGCGAGCATCGAGCAGGAACTGCCGCACCGTGGCACCATCGAAACTGAGAGGCGATTGCACATAGGCATTGCTGCCAAACAGAATCAGCCCGAGCCGGTCGCCGCGCCGCTGGTCGATAAAGTCTGCACCGAGCTGGCGTACCGCTTCCCAGCGGGAAACTCGGTTGCCATTGACTTCCATATCGTCCGTTTCCATGGAGCCAGAGATGTCTACCGCCATCATCAGGTCGCGGCCGCTGTTGGGCAATTCAATGGCTTCGCCTATCCACATCGGGCGGGCCGCGGCGGTCACTAGCAGCAGCCATATCAGCCATATCAGTAATGAGCCGGGGAATGTACTGCGTCGCCGCTGGCTGTCGCTGCTCAGAACTTCCCAGCTCTGAAAGAAGGGAGCTCGCAGCGCTGGCTCCTGGCTGTTGGCCGGCGGCAGTAATCGGCGCGCCAATAGCGGCAGCGGCGCGAGCGGCAGCATCCACGGCCACAGTAACTCGATCATGCCGTGACCTCGTGCTGGTTAATCCACTCACGGGCTTGGGTAAGCAAGGTTTCGATCGGCATATGATCGGCACGAGGTCGATAGTGAAGATCGGCGAACACGGGTTCGAACACGCCAGCGCCACTGTCTTGTAGGAAGTCGACCCAGTCCTGACCGCTGAGTGCGGCAATGTTGCGCTGCGGATAGGCCTGAAGCGCGACCCTTTTAAGCAGGCTGTTGATGGCAGCACTGCAGGCAATGGGGTCGCGGTTCTGTTGAAAGCGTTCCTCGATGCGTGTGAGGACTTCGAGTCCTTGCCGGCGATAACGATTGCGTTGGTAGCGGCGTAGCAACCAGATGGCGCCAGCTGCAATACCGGCGAGTACTGTGATCGCGAGCAGCCACCAGCCAGGGGCGGGCGGCCAGGCGCCGATGGCCTCAGGTGCTCGCAGTGGCGCGAGTGCCGCCAGGGGATCGGCTGGGTTCACGGCCTGGCCTCGCCGAAGTAGGTTTGCAATAGATTAAACGGTGACTCGTCAGTAGTTGCCCGGAGCAGCGGTATGCCCAGTCGCTGCATGATGGTGCCGAGCGCCTCTTGCCGTTGTCGGTAGGATTCGCGATACGCCTCGCGTAATCCCTGGTGGGCGGTATTCAGTTCACTGCGCAGTTCACCGTCGGTTACCGTATAGCGACCGCCACGGGGCAGGTTCATCTCGAGCGGGTCAGCACAGGTAATGGCCGAGATCTGGGTATGTTGGGCGAGCTGAAAGAGGTGATCGCAGGCCATGTCATCTTCGATGCCCTGGAAGTCGCTGATCAGAAACACGTTGCTGCCCGGTCGCGTGACGCGCCGCAGGTTGGCCAGTGTGTCACTCAGGGTGGCGCCGCCTTCCCCGGGGGGGACAGGCAATGCCGAATTGTACTTGCAGATTTCCGAGAGTAGTGCGAGTGCCGTGCGCCGACTGCGTCGGGGCTTGATTTCGCGGTGCTCACGCCGGTTGAATACCAGTCCTCCGATTTTGTCACCGCCCTCAAGTGCCGACCAGGTGAGGAGAGCGGCGAGGCGGGCGGCGAGCACGGATTTAAAACAGTAGCGAGAGCCGAAGAACATCCCCTGACGTTGATCGACCAGCAACATCACGGGGCGCTCACGCTCCTCGCGAAACAGCTTGGTATGGGCTGCGCCTGTGCGCGCGGTCACCCGCCAGTCGATGCTGCGAATATCGTCGCCTGCCTGGTAGCGGCGCACTTCTTCGAAATCAATTCCGCGACCCCGAAAGTTGGACTTGTTGGCGCCGGCGAGGGCGCTGAGCGCCCGGTTGCGATGCAGCAGCTGCAGTTTGCGTGCCGGGAATCGCTGTGCAATCAATTGCTCAAGCTGGACGTAACTGCCCCTGGCGCGGCCGGTGATGTCACTCAATTGAGTCAAACGACGGGTACCAGTTGCAACAGTTCGCGGATGACCTGGTCCGGGGTGACGCCATTGGCTTCGGCTTCAAAGCTGAGGAGTAGCCGGTGGCGCAGTACGTCCCCGGCTATTGCCTGGACGTCGTCGGGGCTGACGTAGTCTCGTCCTGCGAGCCAGGCGTGGGCGCGGGCACAGCGGTCCAGTGCAATCGTCGCCCGGGGGCTGCCGCCATAGGCAATCCAGGCAGCGAGTTCGGCGCTGTAGTTCTCCGGGTGCCGGCTGGCGACCACCAGCTGCACAATATATTCCTCTACAGACTCGGCCATATGTAGCGCCAGGACCTCGTCCCGGGCGGCAAAGATGCTCTGCTGCGAAAGTTCTGCCGGCAGTGCCGCTGTAGTCTGCTGGTGTGCCTCACTGCGGGTAAGGCGCAAAATATCCAGTTCTGCCTCGGCGCTGGGGTAGTCCACGTTGACGTGCAGCAGGAACCGGTCCAGTTGGGCTTCGGGCAGCGGATAGGTACCCTCCTGCTCGATGGGGTTCTGGGTGGCCATCACCAAAAACAGCGGGGGAAGATCGTAGGTTTGCGACCCCACGCTCACCTGGCGTTCGGCCATGGCTTCCAGCAGCGCTGACTGGACTTTGGCTGGCGCGCGATTGATCTCGTCAGCCAGTACCAGATGGTGGAAAATCGGCCCTCGCTGGAAGTGGAACGAGCCCTCCTGGGGGCGGTATATCTCGGTGCCAGTGACGTCGCCGGGCAGCAGGTCCGGCGTAAACTGAATGCGCTGGAAGTCCCCTTCCAGGCCATCGGCGAGGCTTTTTACCGCGCGGGTCTTGGCCAGGCCGGGCGCACCCTCCACCAGCAGGTGGCCGTCTGCCAGCAAGGCGATGATGAGGCGTTCTACCAGATGTTGCTGGCCAATGATCTGGCTTCTCAGCCAGTCCTGAAGAGATCGTAAATCAGCGCTAGCCACGCTCGCTCCTGTTTTCCGGGTGTGTCGTTTTCGGGGTGCCGGACCGCGGTAGCGGTGCCGGGGAGGCAGGCATTGTAGCGCATCGAACCGCGGGTTCCATCCCGTGTCTAAAGTGTGACTTTTCACCGTACTAAAGGTTCCATGAGAGCGGTCACTTTTCTCTCAACTGGTCTAGACTTCCGTTTATAGAAGCCCACCGCTCGGGGCTCGCCCACTACCACGGAAATACAATATCAATGACCTGGGAAAATCATAAAAAGGCTCTGCTGGATAGCCTGGAACGCCGCATCGACGATCGTGCCGAAAGCGCTGACAAAGCCTCGCTAAAGCATCTGTCATCCGCATTGCTGCGTCGGCTCTCAGCAGAAGACCTGCACGGCACTGCAGTAGAGAACCTGTACGGTTGCACGTACCAATTGCTGGAGATATTCCGTCACTGGGATGGCGAGGTCCCCAAAGTGGAGTTCTTTAACCCGCAGCTGCATCGAGATGGCTGGGAGAGTACTAGTACTATTCTCGCTATTCTCTGCCCGGGCATCCCTTTTGTGACAGCATCAGTGCGCGGCGAGCTGAACCGCCGCAATCTTCCCATTCATATTGTGGCCAGCACCAATGTTGTTGTTGAGCGGGATGCCAATGGTGAGCTGCAGGAAATACTCGGCTATATGCCCGAGACCCCGGAGGGGGCAAGTAGCGAAGCGATTATCTACTTTGAGCTGGGACGCCGCTCTGATCCCTCAGACATGAGTGAACTGCGCCAGACCCTGTTGGATATTCTCGGGGAAGTCATGGAGGTGGTTACAGATTTTCCGGCTATGAACGATCAGCTTGAATCTGTCGTAGAGGACATTTCGTGCAGTGACTGCGTAGAGGCGCCATATCGCGACGAGGCCACGGCTTTCCTGGTCTGGTTGCGCGAACAGCATATGACTATGCTGGGATATGAATATCTTGAAGTGACCTACAAGGGCAGTACTCCTAACATCAGTGTGGCAGCCGACCGCAGCCTGGGTTTGTTGCGGCACCGCGGTACGCGCGGGGTCGCCGACCTGCAGGCCGACCTGGCGTCGATGAGCCTGGACGAACTGCAACACCGTCAACTGAGCTTTTCAAAATCGCGCAATCGTTCGCGGGTGCATCGCCTGACTTACCCTGATTATGTTGAAGCGCGGGTCTTCGACGAACAGGGGCGTGTCATTGGCCAGCACCGATTTATCGGCCTGTACACCTCATCGGTGTACACCACGCACCCCAAGTTCATTCCGATACTGCGACGCAAAGTCGCCGCCATTATGGATATGTCGCATGTGGATTGGGCAGAGCATGAGACTCGGGAGCTGTCCAGGGTCCTGGAGATGTATCCCCGGGACGAATTGTTCCAGTCAAACATTGCTGATCTCAATGTCGTGGTCAATGCGATTAACCGTATTCAGGAGCGACGTCAGACTCGCCTGTTTGTGCGTCGCGACGCACATGGCAAGTTTGTCAGTTGCATCGTATTTGTGCCCAGGGATCGATACACCACGGAATTGCGTGAGCAGATCGGGGAGATTCTCACGCGCGCTTACGACGCCGAGGAGTCAGAGTTTACAACCCAGTTCTCCGAGTCGATTCTGGTTCGCAGTCACTTCGTGCTGCGCGTCGACCCGGCCAACCCGATCGATTGCGATCCGGCTGAGTTAGAGGAAGAGCTCGTGCAAGCCACGCTCGCCTGGGAAGACCGTTTGCGCAACCGGCTCGTCGAGGAGTTTGGCGAAGAGCTGGGTAATGCGCACGCCAACGAACTGGGTGGTGGCTTTCCACCTGGATATCGCGACGACTGTGATCCGCGCATGGCGGTGGCTGATATACGCAAAATTCTGCCCCTGGCGGCGGGTAAGTCCCTGGAGCTGTCGCTGTATCGCCTGGCAGAAGATAGTGTCACCACGCTGCGGCTAAGGCTTTACCATCGCGGTCAGAGCCTGCCTCTGTCCGACGTACTGCCGATTCTGGAAAACCTGGGATTACGGGTGACCAGCGAACGTCCCTATGAAATTCGCAGCCGCGATGGTGAACGATTCTGGGTGCAGGAATTTACCGTTCACTACAGCCTGTCGCAGGACTTCGACCTGGATGACATCAAGGAGGAATTCGAGGACGCTTTTGCGCGTATCTGGTTTGGCGAGGCCGAGAGTGATTCGTTTAACCGTTTGCTCATCGGCACTCGATTGAGCTGGCGCGAAATCGCGATGTTGCGCGCCTACGCCCGCTACCTGCGTCAGCTGCAGTTTCCGTTCAGCGTCGAATACATCGCCGAGACCATGGCCAGTCATCTGCATATTACGGCGCGCATAGTCGAGATGTTCTTGACCCGATTCTCGCCGGTGTTCGATGGCGATGAAGACTGGCGAGCAGAACGTGAAATGAGTGTGGAGCAGCGCATCCTGGAGATGCTCGACGAGGTGCAGAACCTTGGCCAGGATCGCATCATCCGCCAGTACCTCAAGGTCATCAAGGCCACCCTGCGGACCAACTTTTTCCAGCAGGAGGCCGATGGCAGCCTCAAGCCCTACATGTCATTCAAGCTGAGCCCGGCAGCGATTCCCGACGTGCCGCAGCCCATACCGATGTTCGAAATATACGTGTATTCGCCCCGGGTTGAAGGCGTGCACTTGCGCGGTGGCCGGGTGGCTCGCGGCGGACTGCGCTGGTCTGATCGACAGGAAGATTTTCGCACCGAGGTGCTGGGGCTGGTGAAGGCACAGCAGGTCAAGAATGCCGTTATTGTGCCTGTGGGCGCCAAGGGCGGCTTTGTGGCGCGTCAACTCAATGGCGCTATGAGTCGTGAGGAGGTGCAGGAAGAGGGCATCGCCTGTTACCGCATGTTTATCCGCGGCCTGCTGGATCTCACTGACAATCGCGGTGATATCCATGTGATTCGCCCGCCACATGTGGTGGCCAAGGATGAGGACGATCCCTATCTGGTGGTTGCTGCAGACAAGGGTACGGCGACGTTTTCTGATATTGCCAACCAGATTTCAGCTGACTACGACTTCTGGCTGGGGGATGCCTTTGCCTCCGGCGGCAGCGTTGGCTACGACCACAAAAAAATGGGTATTACGGCACGCGGTGCCTGGGTTTCTGTGCAGCGCCACTTCCGGGAGATGGGTGTCGATGTGCAGAGCACAGATTTCACCGTTGTCGGTGTCGGAGACATGGCGGGGGATGTGTTCGGCAATGGGATGTTGCTGTCTGAGCATATCAAGCTGGTCGCGGCCTTTAACCACATGCATATCTTTATCGATCCGAACCCGGATCCGGCGAGCAGTTACGCTGAACGCAAACGCCTGTTTGGGCAGCCGCGTTCAGCCTGGTCTGACTATGACACAACGCTGATCTCTGAGGGCGGGGGCGTATTTTTGCGCTCGGCCAAGTCGATTGCGATTTCAGCGCAGATGCGTGAGCTGTTCGATATATCCGACAAACAGCTGACGCCCAACGAACTGATCGGCTATTTACTGCGGGCGCCGGTCGATCTGCTGTGGAACGGTGGTATTGGCACATACGTCAAAGCCAGCAGCGAAGCGCACGTCGATGTGGGTGACAAGGCTAATGACGGTGTTCGCGTTAACGGCGACGAACTGCGCTGCCGGGTTGTGGGCGAAGGCGGAAACCTGGGTATGACGCAGCTGGGTCGGGTGGAATATGGCCTGTCCGGCGGTCGCTCCAACACGGACTTCATCGACAACGCCGGCGGTGTCGATTGCTCTGACCACGAAGTGAATATCAAGATTCTACTCAATGCCGTTGTTGCCAGGGGAGATCTCACTGAAAAACAGCGCAATGCTTTACTGGAGAAAATGACCGACGATGTCGCCGATCTGGTGCTGCACAATAACTACCGTCAGGTGCAATCGATTTCGCTGGCGGAAATGCAGGCCGGCGAACGCTTTGAGGAATACCTGCGCTTCATGGAGACAATGGAGGAGATGGGCCGCCTGGACCGGGCGCTGGAGTTCCTCCCAAGCGCTGAAGATATGCTGGAGCGTCGCAGTCGTGGCCAGCCGCTGACGCGCCCCGAGCTGTCTGTACTCATCTCTTATAGCAAAGGCGTGCTCAAGGAAGAACTCATTGCCTCCGATCTGGGCCGCGATCCTTACCTCGCTAATGCCGTGGTGACCGCGTTTCCCGCGCAGTTGGTAGATGCCTATCCGGAAGATATCCGCACTCACCGGCTGCATCGCGAAATTATGTGCACCCAGGTAGCGAACGACATTGTCAATCGCATGGGGCTCAACTTCATTCTGCGTTTGCGCAAGGCAACGGGCGCTTCCATTGCCGACGTGGCACGGGCCTTTACCACCGTCATGGAGGTATTTAACCTGCGTGAATTGTGGGACCAGATCGAAGCCATGGATCACGAGGTGTCTGCCGAGGTGCAGCAGGACATGATGTTGCGTCTGATTCGCCTGGTGAAACGTGCCAGCCGCTGGTTGCTGCGCAATCGCCGCCACGACCTGGCCCCGACTCCGCTAATTGCCGAATTCCGTCCTGGCCTTGCCGAGCTGCGCGAGACTTTCCGCGACCTGTTGCGTGGTCGAGTACTGGAGCAGTACGAGGAGATTGCCGAGCATTATCTGGGTGAGGGCGTGGATGAAACGGTGGCGCACCGGGTAGCCGGCAATCACCTGGCCTACACCGCACTGGGGATTATCCAGGCGGCCAAGGAAAGTGGGGCGCCGCTGACCGATGTGGCTAGCCTCTACTACGCCATGGGTGATCAGCTGGAACTGGATTGGTTCGGCAACCAGATTCTCGGGGCCAAGGTGACCAATGAGTGGCAGGCGCTAGCGAGGGATACGTATCTTGAGGACCTTGAGTGGCAACAGCGTACTCTGGCAGTTGGCGCGCTGCACCACCTTCCCGAAGACCGCAACCTACTGACCTGTTTGTCAGACTGGGCCAAGCAGGAACAGGTGTTACTGTCGCGTTGGCAAGAGATGCTAGCAGAACTTCACGCCACGGAAGTTCCGGACTTCGCCATGTTTGCGGTGGCTAACCGGGAGCTGCTGGATCTTGCCCAGAGCAGTGTACGCGCTGCAATGCCGGACTGTGGGAACAGTCCGGCATCGGAGGAGTAGGGGGGTTTTGGAGCGCGGGGTTCGAGAGGTCAGAGCGTCCTGATTTTGTGAACCCCGGACACGCCGGTCAGGCCGTCCCATTGGTCAGAGCGGCCTTCGCGCCATCCGGAAATCCAGTTCTGGCGGTGTTCGTCGTCTGAGTGGGGGCAGAGCTCCTGGCTACGGCCAGATAGGCCGGCCTGATAGCCTTTGTCGAACGCCCGGGAATTCATGTCACGCTTCTGTCTTCTCATAGAGAAAGCCTCCGAATTTATTGGCGGAGCTACCGATTATGACGCTGGGAGCTGGCCCCTCGCGCACCTTGGTCGGCGCTCGTTTACTGGTCTGTTTGCTGGTATTTGACTTGGTATTACGAAGCAATTCAGCGGAGGTGCCCGCAGGCACAACTGCTATCAAACCAGAGCTGGTCGGGCTCGGCCACTAATGATTTGTTCTTTGGGTTTCTGGTTTTTATAACGGTTTGGATTGGTCGGATCGAATTTGCTGGTCTTTCAATTACTTAGCTGGGCTGGCGTTTCTCGTTGTTGGTTCTATGTCATCAATATGTTCAAGAGTGAGGGTGTTGGGGGCACTCGGGGGGTGGTTCAGATGCCGCAGGCTGCTCGGCGGGACCGCCAAAAGGCGTCGTTCTTGACAGGCTTGGGCTGCGGCATCCTGCCTTCGCACATCTCGCCGAGCAACCTGCGGCATTTGAACCTTGTACCGACGGGGAGGGAAGTTTCAGGTGAGCAGCCACCGAAAAGTCGACTTTCCTGGGCTTAACCACATGACGTAGACGTGGAGTGGGGGTAGGATGATTCGTCCAGGCAAATCGAAGGTGTGAATCGATGTTTGAGCGAAATAAGAATAAGCCCGGGGCTGCACCAGTGCCCGAGCGTCCCCAGAGCAGCGCGCCCAGCGCCGCTGCCCCGAGTGCCCCCCCGACCCCCTCCAGGAGTGAAGCCATGATCGGACAGAGTATTGTTATCAAAGGAACTGTGACTGGCGACGAGGACCTGGTTATTCAGGGCAAGGTTGAGGGCACCGTAGAGCTGGGCCAGCACGAGGTCTCGGTGGGCCAGAGCGGCCAGGTCAATGCGGATATTACCGCCAAGACTGTGCGTATCGATGGTGAGGTGGCCGGCGATATCAAGGGCCATGAGAAGGTCATCATCTCCAAGTCGGGTAATGTACGCGGCAATATTGTCGCCCCCAGGGTCACCCTGGAAGACGGCGCCAAGTTCAAGGGCAGTATAGATATGGACCCGGGCGACGAGAGCGCCAAGGTATCACTGGCCCCCAAAGCTGAGCCAAAGAGCGATGACATCGCGCCGGGGTTTGATCTAAAGAGTGGCTGATACCTGACTGGAAGTACCCATGTCTGCGCAGCAAAGCGCCAAACTGCTGCCGGCTCTGTTTGAAAATATCGATCCCGAGCATCGTTTCGAGGTGCTCAATGTCGGGCCCGCACTGCCGGAGACGGTCGCTTTTTTCTCGGACTACCGCTGCAAACTGCATTTTGTCGATCCCTTTTCGGCGCTGCCACTGGTGGCCGATCCGGAAGGGGATGTATCGCTTGCGCAACGCGTGGATCAGGCGATGGAAGGCCTGGCGGCAGATGCGCGTATTGATCTGTGCCTGTTCTGGGACTTGTTTAACTACCTGCAACCCGAAGCACTGCGGTTGATTGATGAGCGTCTGCGGCCCTTTCTGGCGCCGGGATGCCACGGGCACGGCTTCAGTGTTCACAATACGCGGGCGCCGCAGCAGGATGTGACCTTCAGCATTGAGCGCCCCGACGCTTTGCGGCTGCGGCCGCGGCCCGGGCGTCTGGCGGGTTACGCGCCGCTGGCGCAGAGTAAGCTCAAGGAAACGTTGCAGGGCTTCGATATTCGCCGCACGGTGTTGCTGGCGGACAGCCGCCTGGAAATTCTGCTGGCGGCGCGCTAGATCGCGTCGACTTCGGTGTTGTAGAGGGTAAAACCCCGAGCCTGGTAGTTGGCCAGCGCTGATGGGTGATCCTGAGAGCAGGTATGTACCCACACACGAGAGGGGGTATCCCATGCCCACGCCTGGCGGATGGCCTGGCTGAGCAGGTAGCCGCCGAACCCGCGACCGATAAAACTGGGCGCCAGACCGAAGTACATGATTTCCACGTCCTCACCCTGCTTTTCCAGTTCAAAATAACCCGCCGGCGAGCCGTCGCAGCTGGCGAGCCAGGTGCGCAACTCGGGGCGTTCAACATAGCAGCGCCACTGCTGCTCAGTCCAGCTGAGCTTGTCTTGCCACTCCCAGGCGGCGCCTACAAACTCGTATAGGAATCGGTTCAGGGGCCACTGATTCACCTGGCACTCAGCCAGGGTGAGGCCGCGGCTCTCATCCCGGGGCTGTAACTGGTGCGCGGAGGTCATCTCCAGGTACCAGGTGGTCAGTTCTGCCATCGCGGTGTTGCTCGGCTAGTCCTGCCAGACCACTTTCTGGCTGCTGGCATACCAGCTGTCCAGATAGGGCTCATAGGCCTCTTCGATCACATTGCGTTTGATCTTGAGGGTCGGGGTCAGGAAGTCGTTTTCCACCTGCCAGGGCTCACGCACCACGGCCAGGAACTGCAGTGCTTCGTAATTCTCGACCTGGGCGTTAACGTCGGCCATGAGTTTCTCGAAGTGGGCAGACGCTTTGGTGCGGAACGCGGGATCATCGTAATCGTCGCGCAGGCCCTCAGCCAGCTGCAGGGTGGCGTAGCAGGCGGGGCGACCCGGGCCGGATACACAGGACTGCTCCACCCAGCCATCGGCGCTGAGCAGGTTTTCCAGAGGTACCGGGGCGACGTACTTGCCCTTGCTAGTTTTGAAAAGCTCTTTGACCCGCCCGGTAATGCGCAACAGGCCACCGTCGTACACACCGCGGTCGCCTGTTTTGAAGTATCCGTCCTCGGTCATGACCTCTGCGGTCAGTTCGGGAGCCTTGTAGTAACCCATCATCAGGCCCGGTGACTTGACTTCGATTTCACCGACACCGGAAATACGGGCATCGACGCCCACCGCAGGGTGACCCACCGTGCCGGGGGCGCGCATGCCTTCCGTCGACATGTGTGAGTAGGCGAAATCCTCTGTCATGCCGTAGCCTTCCATGATCTTCAGGCCGAGCTTGTCATACCACCGGATCAGGTCGGGTGGGATGGGTGCTGAACCACTGGCCGCCATACGCACACTGCCCAGGCCGAGGCCGTCGAGCACTTTTTTGCGAATGATGTTTTTCACCACGGGAATTTTCAGCAGCAGATTCAGTTTTTCTTCCGGGAATTTCTGGAATACCCCGGACTGGAACTTGAGCCATAGCCGGGGCACGCTGATAAACAGGGTGGGGCGGGCGCGGCGCAGATCCGCCAGGAAGGTGTCGAGCTCCTCGGCAAAGAAAATATGTACACCCTGGTAGATCGAACCGGCCTCTACCAGCGCGCGCTCCATAACGTGGGCCAATGGCAGGTAGGAAATAATCCGGTCGCTCTCATTGATCTCCAGTACATCGCCCTGCAGCGATGCGGGCGCAGAGATGGACTGGAACGAATGGGCGACGCCCTTGGGCCGCCCGGTGCTGCCTGAGGTGTAACAGATCAACGCGCGCTGTTCAGCGGGCCATACCGGCACCTCGTCAATGGGGGCCTGTTTGGCAATAATGTCGTCCCACTTGGGGTAGTCATTGGCGGGCGCCAGGGGCAGGGCGATACGGGGCATGTCGGCAGGTACGCCGGGCTCCATCGCTTCCCAGCCATCCAGCTTGCCCACGAAAATCAGCTTGGCCTCGGAGTGATCGAGAATATAGTTCACGGTCTCGGCGTTGAGCGTAGGGTACAGCGCGACGGTGCAGTGTCCCGCCATCCAGATGGCCAGCTCGGCAATAATGAAGTGAGCGCAGTTCTTGGAGATCATGGCGATGTTGCTGTTCGCCGGCAGATCCAGACTGTTGATGTGGGCGGCCATGCGGCGCGCCTCGTCCATGGTTTGGGCCCAGGTGTAGTCCACTGCCTCACCGTTGATGGGCTGGGTCATGAATACGCGATCGGGGTGACGTTGCTCGCGGTTTACCGCCGCCTGCAAGACAAGGGCGTCTAATTGCTGGGTCATTTTTGGAATCCTTCTCAGTGGAGGGAGCTTAATACCTTAAACCACGCCGACAGGCAATGCTGACCGGCATATGCGCGGCCAATACCCGGTATTCAGGGTCCGGTGGCCTCGTCCAGCAGCTCAATCCAGTGCTTTACGGGAACCTCAGCGGCCTCGCCGAGATGGAGCTGGCAGCCCACGTTGGCGGTGGCGATCACGGCAGGGCTATCGCCGGTCAGGGCATCGATTTTCTGCGCTCGCAGGCGCTCGCTGGTGTCCGCCTGAAGTATAGAGTATGTGCCGGCGGAGCCACAGCACAGGTGGTCATCGCGGGTGCAGGCCAGCGTAAAGCCAGCTCTACGGAGGATCTCCCTTGTCGTGTCTGGCTGTTGCAGGGCGTGTTGCTGGCTACAGGGGATATGCAGGGCGATCTTGTCCTTGCCGCGCACGGCGCGGGTTTGCAGTGGGCTCAGGTCCTGCTGCAAGAGAAACGCCGCCAGGTCGGTATGCAGCGATGAGATTTTCGCTGCTCGCTCGGCATACTCAGGGTCACCGGCCAGTAGTTCCCCATACTCGGCCAGCAGGCTGCCGCAGCCAGTAGCGCTGGAAACGACCGCTTCCGCGCCTTGCTCAATGGCCGGCCACCAGGCGTCGATATTGCGGCGCATATGTTTGAGGCCATCGGCATGCGCACCCAGATGGTAGTCGACCGCGCCGCAACAACCCGCGCCGGGGACGGCTTGCAGGCTGATGCCGAGCCGATCCAATACCCGCGCGGCGGCCTGGTTGGTGGCGGGGGTGGCGGCTTTTTGTGCGCAGCCCTCCAGTATCAGCACCTGCCGGGCATGGATTTGGGAGGGCACAGGACCCGTCTTCTGGCGGGGTGGAATTTTGCGCCCCAATGCTCCGGGTATGGCCGGTTTGAACAGTTGGCCAATGCGGACCAGGCCAGTGAACAGTGTCGGGCGCGACAGGCACTTGCGCAGCAGGGTTCGCAGCAGGCGCTCAGGTGCCGGGCGCTGGGCCTGGGTTTCCATCATGCCGCGGCCAATATCGGCCAATGCACCATAGCGCATACCCGAGGGGCAGGTGGTTTCACAGCTGCGGCAGGTCAGACAGCGGTCCAGGTGCCGTTGAGTGATCGCCGTGGCCTGTCCCTCTTCCAGCAGTTGCTTGACCAGATAAATGCGACCACGCGGGCTGTCGCGTTCATCGCCGGTATCGAGATAAGTAGGGCAGGTGGGCAGGCAGAAGCCGCAGTGCACGCAGGCGCTGATCAGGTCTGCTGCCTGTTGCGCTTCGGCGTCGTCTTGAAAATCAGAATGAAGTTCAACGTGCATGCTTACATCCAGCTGTACAGCCGGCCGGGATTGAAAATCCCCTGCGGATCGAAAGTTTGCTTGAGCCTCAGCTGCAGGCGCTGCTGCACGGGATCGAGTTCGCCGCGTACTTCGGTGTTGCGATCCCCGCCAGCGAACAATACGACGTGACCCGCTTCAACAGCTGGTGCGTCACTGCTGCGGTACCAGCGTTGCTGGCCGGCCCAGTCGATCAGGCAACCCGTCTCTGCCTGCAGCGGCTCTGTGGCTCGGGTTGATTGGCGCCAGAGAGGCTGGTCGCCCTTGAAAAAGGGCAGGCTCATATCTCGCAGGTCGGCCCAGAAGGGGTGCTCAGCAGTGAGGGTCTCCCCGCCCCAGCTGGCAGCGGTGGCCTGCACCGCTGAGGCCGCGCCCGCCAGGCGCAAATAGAGTCGGCCATCCAGCCAGCAGGCAGCGGTGAGCGGGCGCGGTGTTGCCGCTTTTTCGCTCATGGTTTGCAGAGCTTGTTGGGCATCCATCTCGAAGGTCAATGTGAGTGTTTGTTCCGGCGCCGGTACCACCTTGAGGGTAACGTCGGTAATAAGCCCCAGGCAGCCCAATGCCCCGGCCTGGAGTCGGCTGGCGTCGTAACCGGCCACATTTTTCATGACCTTGCCACCGAGCGCCAGTTGTTCGCCCCGGCCGTTGATCAGGCCGACGCCCATGGTGGCATCGCGGATGGACCCCAGCCAAGGCCGGCCCGGGCCTGATAAGTTGCAGGCCAAGGTGCCGCCGAGAGTAGCGTTGCCGCCGTAGCGCGGCGGCTCAAATGGCAGGACCTGGCCTTCGCTGGCCACCGCCGCCGCGAGTTCAGCGACGGGCGTGCCCGCCCGTGCCTGCAGCATCAGCTCGCTGGGTTGATAATCGATGATGCCGGTATGACCGCCCACATTCAGCGGTGTGCCCTCGCAGTCCCTGCCCACGGCATGGGTTTTGGTGCCGCCGGCGGTGATGCGCAATGGACGTTGGTCACTGGCAGCTTCGACGACTGCCTCCTGCAGGCCCAGGGCAGTATCAGCAGCCATGGTTGTGCTTACCTGGCAGAGCGCGATATTCCTGGCAGCGCTTGAGTATGGGGACGCCTTTGCCGGGATTGAGCGTGAGCTGCGGATCGAATGCCGCTTTGATGTCCTCAAACAGGTGCAGTTCGCTCTCACCGTACTGGTCGTGCATTTGGTTGAGTTTTTCCAGCCCCACACCGTGCTCACCGGTAATGGCACCGCCCACCGCCACTGAGAGCTCGAGAATGTCGACGCCGAATTGTTCCGCCCGGGTCACCTGGGCGGGATCGGCGGCGTCGTACATGATGAGCGGGTGGAGGTTGCCGTCGCCGGCGTGGAAAACATTGGCGACGCGCAGGTCGTATTTTTTTGACAGGCGACTGATTTCTTCCAGCACATGAGAGACCTGGTGGCGGGGAATAGTGCCGTCCATGCAGTAGTAGTCTGGCGACATTCTGCCGACCGCCGGAAACGCGGACTTACGCCCCTTCCACAACAGCACCCGCTCGGCTTCATCTTCGGAGACCCGCAGACTCGTCGCGCCGTGCGCGGTGAAAATGGCGCTCACCTCGTCGATGTGCTGGGCGACTTCCTCCTCGGTGCCATCGAGCTCGCAAAGTAGCAATGCCTGGGCATCACGGGGGTAGCCTGCCCTGGCAAAATCTTCCGCTGCCTGCAGCGCCAGTGCGTCCATCATTTCCAAACCGCCGGGGATGATGCCGGCGGCGATTACGGCACCGACGGCGTCGCCCGCCGCGCTGACCGAGTCAAAGCCGGCGAGCAATACGCGGGCGATTTCCGGTCTGGGCAGGAGTTTGACGGTGACTTCCACGGTAACGCCAAGCAGGCCTTCCGAGCCGGTGATAATGGCCAGCATGTCGAGGCCCGGGCTGTCGAGGCCGTCGCCCCCCAGTGTCACTCGCTCGCCCTCCACGGTCAGCATCTCCACGGTCAGCAGATTATGGGTGGTGAGTCCGTATTTCAGGCAGTGGACGCCACCGGAATTGGCGGCCACATTGCCGCCAATGGTGCAGGCAATTTGTGAGGACGGGTCCGGCGCGTAGTAGAGTCCATGCTCGGCGGCCGCCTCGGAAATCGCCAGATTGGTCACGCCCGGTTCCAGCCGCGCGGTCCGCGCCACCGGGTCGATGTCGAGAATACGGTTGAGCTTGGCAAGGCCGAGCAATACACCCTCAGGGTGCGCCATGGCGCCCGCCGTCAGTCCGGTACCTGCGCCGCGGGGCACGACTGGCACGCCCAGTTCATGGCAACACTGCAATACTGCCTGAGTCTGATCAGCGGTTTCCGGAAGCGCGACAAACAGCGGTAGTTCTCGATACAGGGAGAGTGCGTCGCATTCGTAGGGACGCTGGGCTTCGGTCTCTTCGATTAGGCAGTGTGCCGGCAGGATACTCGCCAGCCGCTGACGCAATAGGTCAGCCGATACGGCTGCGAGGGTGTGAGGTGTTGTGGTCATTGCTGCGTATCATACCAGCTCTGGCGCCGCAGGTGAGTTAAAGCCCCCCTGAGTGGGCTGGCCGTAGTAATAACCCTGGATAAAGTCGAAGCCCATGTTTTGACAGGCCTGCAGCCCGGAGGCGATTTCCAGCCCGCAAATGTGAAACAGGTGGCTTGACTGCAGGGCCAGGCCGGACATGCTCTCGGCAATGTAAAACAGCGGGCCGTGGAAGGGCGACAGGCGCTCATGGGTGCCGCGTCCCAGTATTTAATAGGCGTGGGTGGGATTGCCTTCTATGCAGGCCACAATCGGCTGGAACGCAGGTTCGACCATCTTTTGGTCGAGCAACTCCTGCAGCTCGCGAATACCGACGGCAAGGTTCTTGGACAGCGCCGGCATGCTAGTGATCATGTCACTGTCGGGTTCTGCGGTTGCTGCACCGCGCTCACGAATGAGGCGAACTTCGAAATCTGTAAAGTGCACGACGTCGCCATGGTAGAGAGGCTCTTCGCCGCGCAGGCGACGTCGACTGACATAGGTACCATTGGTACTGTCTGTGTCACGCAGGTAGAGCTGACGGTCGCGGCGTTCCATGACGGCGTGCAGGCGGGACGTCTTGCGACTGGTGGCGGTGAAGTTAATCCCCGGCTTGCGCCCTACCTGAAAGGGAAAGCGGTTGACGGCTACGCGACTGAGCATGCCGAGGCCGTTGAAGTAGCCTTCGATAAATCACTGATTTTCGCGGCTCATGTGGCGAATAAAGCCACCCGAGATTTTTTGTTTTCACAACCTTCAGATAACTTGCAGATAAATCAATGTATTCGTCGCGAAATTTTCGACCTGGCGGAGCAGATATTATCTCTATGACTGTAAAGGATATTCAGGTGGCAGGCACTGCCGTCGGGCTCTCAGATGACTTGAGACCGAAGCTCAGGGTTTGTGGCCGACCGGCTGGCAACCAGGTCCCACCGAGCCGGTCCCAGATGGCGAGGCAGGTGCCAAAATTTCGGTCCTGGTGTGCTGCCGCAGCACTGTGATGCAGTTGGTGTTGGGCCGGGCTGACGAAGATCCGCTCGAGGTGTCCGAAACCTACCCATACGGGTGAGTGGCGCAAGTTGGCTCCGGCCGCATTGAACAGGAAGCCCAGGGCGTCCACGCCGAGGATATCGATACCGTCGACCTGACGACCGAACAGCCAGACGAAAGTACCGCTCACGGCGCCGAACACCAGCATGCCTCGCAGATAGTAGAGCGCCATCTCCATGGGGTGAACCCGGTGCAGGGTCAGGGGGCTGAGTACTTCAGCGCTGTGGTGAACACGGTGCAGTCGCCACAGCAGGGGTACACGGTGCATGGCACGGTGCAGGCCAAAGCGGCTCAGGTCTTCGAGCAGGAAAAATGCGAAGGTGTAACAGGCGATGATTGCAGCGCCGTGCCAGGCCAGCTCGGGCGCACTGCCCAGTTGCCCCTGCCATAGCCGCGCTACCCATAGCGTCGCCAGGACGTGGCCGCCAAACAGTGGCACCAGCAGCGCAAGGCGCAGCAGGGTGTTAAGCAGCAACAGTCCGAGATCGACCAGGTGTGACGGATGGCGCCAGTAACCTGCCGGCAAGGTCTTGTTCAATAGCGCCCGGGGTCGCAGCGTTCCGTGCCGCCAGGCGAGTACCAGCCACCCCAGTATCAGGCTGCTCAGCAAAAAGCCCCAGAACAGGCGCTTGCCAGGATCCAGCGGCAGGCTCGACAGCGCCGCGAAAGTATCTCCCGGGGCGCTGATCAGAGCAGTGGCTAGCGTATCCATCAGAACCGGTAGTTGACGCCGACTTTCAAGACTCGAGGTTGATTCGGACGGGCACCGAAGGGACGGCGGGACACGATTTCGCGTTCGTCACTGAGGTTTTCGCCGATGAGCCGCAGGGTCAGGTCTTCGGTAATGTCGTAGTTGGCGGACAGGTTCCAGGTGGTGAGCGAGCGCGTTGAGGTCGCTGGATTGAAACTGTCCTGGCCGGGGAGTTCGCGCATTTTGCCAATGTACTTCACCGCCGCGTAAACGCTCCAGCGGTAATTGGCGACGCCGACCTGCAGCCGCCCCTGATGCTCGGGGGTGTAGGGCAGCTCGTCGCCTGCGCGCACCAGTCCCCATTGCGAGAAGTCCGACAGGAAGCTGTTCTGGAAGGAAGACTCGGTGTAGGTGTAGCTCAGGTCGACTGGGAAGGTCAGACCATCGACCCAGGCACCGACATAGTTTGCGGTGACTTCAGCACCCGAAATCTCTACTTCGCCCCCGTTGAATTCTTCGCCCACTTCACAGCTGGGGTCTGAGACACGGCAGCGTCCCAACAGATTCGCGTAATCGCTGAAGAAGCCAATCAGGTCGAACTGCATGTTGTCGCGCGTAAATCGCACACCGTACTCGTAGTTGACGCTGTCTTCTGGGTCGACACTGTCGTCGGCACCGGGGCCGGCAGGAGAGAAACCCTTGTTGACGCCGAGCAGGAAGCCGATGTCATCGGTCCATTGGTAAAAGAGTCCGGCGCCGGGCAATACAATTGACTCAGAATTGTCGCTGCGGGTGTCGGTCAGCTCATTATCAAATTCGCCTTCAATGTGCTCGTAGCGCACACCCACATTGAATTTCCAGTCGCCCCATTGCATTTCGTCTTCAACAAAGCCCGACCAGGCATCGGTTTCCGCCTTGTTCAGGGCTTTTTTGTAGCGCTCACCCAGGCCGTCCGTGACCAGACCCTCGGCGGTCATGAGGTAGCCGCGCACCTTGTGGTCGCGTTCCACATAGTCGTAGTGGTAGCGCAGGCCGGTTCGAAGCCGGTGCTCGGTCTCCCCGACACTGAGGCGCCAGGTAAGGCGGGACTCGATACCGCTGGAGCCATATTCGCGATCATTGTTGGTCACGTCGATGATGGTTGATTCATCATCGGGGTCAGAGAACGCCTCGCCCCGCAGCAAGGCCATCTCATCGATAAAAATATTGGGGTATGCCAGTACCAGCGATGGCGGCTGACCATCGATAAACCCATCGAATTTATTCCAGCTGCGATCGAACTGATTGACATAGGCGGTAGTAAACACGTCCCAGTGCTCGGCCCCGGATAGACTGTGTAGCAGATGTGCCTGGCGGTGCTCCGATTCGAAGGTGTCGAGTTCGCTGGCCACGTAGCGGCGATCGGGATCTGCGCCAAAATCGTCGTCGGTCAGGCCGAGGTAGGTCTCGTCAGAGTCTTCATCGGCATAGCCGAGCTTCAGCTCCAGTTGCTGGTCCAGCTCGGCGTTGTCAGCCGAGCGCCACATCAGGCGCAGATTGGCGTCGTTGCGTCGAAAGCCGGTATCGCCGCCGCTGTCCAGTTGCTTGAAGCCATCGGCGCCGTAGCGGAGCACGTCGATATCGTAGCCGAACTGGCCAACTGTGTCGCCATAGCGGGCGCGAACTTTGCGGTAGTCGTCGCTCCCGGCTGCGAGATCAAGCTCACCTCTGGCGTCTTCCGGTACCTTTGGCGAGACCAGATTCAGTGCGCCTCCCACCGTGTGTGGGCCGTAGGGAATGGCGGCAGGTCCTTTGAACACTTCCACCGCCGCCATGCGATTGACGTTGGGAATATAGTAGGCCGCCGGCGCAGAGTAGGGCGCTGGTGCGATGAGCATCCCGTCCTCCATGAGCGTAATCTTCTGGCTGCGTTCCGAGGTGGCGCCGCGTATGCCGATATTCGGGCGGAGGCCGTAGCCGTCTTCGAAACGGATATAGACGCCGGGCACCTGGCCCAGCAGCTCGTTGAGATCAGTGCTGTCGAAGGCGCGGATGCTTTCCTCGTCGATGAAGCTGGCGGAGCCGGACAGTGTGCGGATGGCATCGGCACCGCCGGTCACCAGGACCTCCTCATACAGTGGCGTAACCTCAGGGGGTTCCTGCGCGACACTTTGCGAGGCGTAGGCCAGGCTGAGTAAGGCCAGTGGGATCGTTCGTTTAGTCATTGTCGGATTGCACCCTGTCAGGTAAGTCCAGGTTAACGATAGTGACGAAGTCGGTGCGCAGGCTATCGGTGACCCGCTTGAGATAACCGTGCAGGGCGCAGGCGGATTGTGACTGATCGGCATCAGGGTTGGCGGCGCTGTTGGCGCAGCCTGCGGCGTTGTCTGTGGCGACTAGCGTCTCTGCCTGTTCGAGGAGTGAGCTGTCGATGGTGTCCAGCAGGTTCAGGGCATCGTCCACTTCACTCAGCATGCGCTCGGCAATTTCGGGGAAACCCTCGGAAGCGATGATGTCATCGAATGAAAGTCCCTCGCCACCGCTGAACAGTTCACGGAAACTCACCAGGTTCTGTTCAATATTTTCGAGTGAGGTCTGGCTGTAGGGAGATTCAGCAAAGTTGGGGCAGGCGGGCTGGCTGCAGCTGCTGTGCAATCCCAGGGTCGGGCCGAGCTTGCGGTCTTTGACATCGGCCTCAATGTAGAAGAGCGCATCGGAAAGCTGGCCCAGCACCTCTTCATCGTTGTCAGGGTGGGCGAATTCAGCGCGGTAGTTACCGCCCTCAATCTGCCAGGCCGCAGCGAGTTCAGCACTCGCATCTGCGATATCAGTGGCGAGACGGATGGCATGTTCACAGCGCCATTGCTTGCGCTGGTCGGCGTCGCGCTGGTCCCAATCCGCAGTTTCGGGGATTTGGGTTGGGCAGGTGTGGCGCAAATCTTCATTGAAAAGCAGGTACTCGACTGCGACCAGGCCTTTCTGGTTATTGAGGCGGGTGGTCAGATCAAAATCCGCAGATTGTCCCAGTACCACAGACTGATCGACGCCACAGGTACTGAAATTAGTATCGCTGGCGGTCGTCAGTCGCAGGCGCAGTGCGCCTGCATCAAAAGTCGCAGGGCCTATCTGATGCAGTTCCGTGCGCTGGAAATCATCCATAGCCTGACGCCAGCTCTGACGGGCATCGTCGCGTGCGCCGCTCTCGTCAGCGCTGCCAATAGCGTCACAATAGTTTTGCAGGCGCCCCGAGGCCGAAGCCAATTCTGCGCTACTGTCAGCCAGGCTGTTGTAGTTGGGCAGAATGTAGCCATCGACGAGATTTACGAAGACACCGAAGTAGTCAAAGCTTTCAGGACCAGGTACGGGGACTGGATCGTCGCCGTCACTGCCGCCTCCGGCACATGCACTCAGGGTAAGGCTTAAAACAGCAGCGGCCGCAATGCGGCCGCTGTGGGGAAAGGGGAAGGAATTACCAGTTTGCAACATTTTCAGGATCGAACTCATAGGCTTGTTCAAGAATGTCTCGTGCTTCTAGCAGGTCAGTAATGTATTGCTCGGTGCCGCCAGCGTAAGCGACGCCGTTCTGGGTGCCGTCAGGCAGTACCGGAGCATCGCCCATCAGGGCCAGCGCAGTTTTCAGGCTGTTCAGGTTAATGCCCTGTACATCGCCGGTACGAAAGGGAGAGCGCGGGTTGAACTGCAGTCCTAATGCGAAGCCTTTCATTTCCGCCCAGTGTTTGGCGAGATCAGTGAAGTTGGCTTCATCGGCAAATTGGCCGTTGGAGAAGTTGTTCATATCACCGATGACGTCGTTGATGTAATGCACAACGGTTGCAGAGATGCACTTTTCCCACACTACAGAGGCCTGCTTGGCCATGGCATCAATGAGCACCACCTCAGTGTTGCCCATTGTGCCCAGGTTGGCAGCGGCGTTAAGCGCAAAGCGGCCGTAGAAGAATGCGTTGAATACGTCGGTGGTAAAATCGGTGGGGTTAGTGTTGCCGGCCGTACCCAGATCGCGCTTGGCGCAGTTGGTGGAGTTGCCGAAGTTGTATTCACCCATCAGGTCAATAACGCCGTCGCCATTGCGATCGTTGTAGCCCGCGAATTCGGGACGGCCGCCTTTCTGGGCGAGTTCAGTGTCAGTGTAATCAGGATAGTTGCGGGCGGCGCCGAAGTAGCCGAATGCCTCATCCCAATTGTGGCCACCTTCAGTGTAGCCCTGGCCTTCTTCCTGCACATTGGTTGCGCGGAAATCGGTCATCAGGTAGTCGCCTGTACCCTGTGAAAACGCCACAGCACCCAGCAGGAATTTCTGGATAAGCTGACGATAGTCGTGACCTTCAGGACTGATGTATGGCGTAGTGATAGAGGCGGGGCCACCTGCGGTGACAAGGTTGATGGCGGCAGACTTGGCTTCTGCATCAACTTCTGCGAAGAAGTAGTCAACCAGTTCTTCCGGAGTAGGGTCTGCGTCCATGCCCAGTTCCCAGCCAAAAAACTCGCCATTAATCAACGCAGGGTCGTTGCCTGCGATTTTTCCAGACAGGTTTTTACCGGAAGAGATGCCACCGTAAGTGCCATCCTGCAGCAGGCTTTCGCCGTCGATGGCAAAGCTGTGCATCAGGCCGTCGGAGGTGCCGCCATCATAGTCAAAATAGAAGTTGAGCTGGCTGGCGACATTGATATTGCCGGCAACAGGGCGCGCGGGCAGGGCGAGAATTTCGTCCACCAGGTCTTCGATCAGTACGTGGCGCTTGGTCTGCCCCGAGTAGGAAACGGCGCTGCCGCTGTCGAAAGCGCTCTCGAAGTCGTATTTACAGCCGGTGGCTAGTATAACGGCGGCGGACAGTGCCGCCGTACGTTTGACAATTGAAGTCATGCTATATCCCTGGTTGGTGTTGTTGTATGCGCCTACCTCAATGGTATGACGAGATCAGGTCGCTAAAGATAATAAAAACGAGAATGATTATCAACATTAATGGTGTAAATTCCTGAAAAAGCAAGATTGAGTTTGGACTAAACCCGGACGGCCAGGCGCTTAAAGTGCATTAAACCCCGTGCCGGGTGGAACGCAGGTAAATGTCAGCGCCTGCCCTGGCTGCTTGGCTAATTGCTTTACCGCGCCAATGGTCAGTGGGGCGGCCTCAGGGTCACCCAGGTGGAAGAACCCATCGCGGCGGAGCAAGGCCGCTTGCGCCTGCCCTTCAATAACACCCTTGGCGAGAAGATCGCATTCAGTTCGCGCCGTGGATGCAAGCGCGCGCTCAATGAGCAGGTCGAGCCGCGCGGAGGCGGTGATATAGCGCCCGCTGCCGTCGACGGTGACCTGCTGGCCGACCACGGGCGCAAGATTGCTGTCTGAAGCCATCACAAAATCGATAATCGCGAAGCGGCGTTCATCGTTATTGAAGAGATTGAATTGGATCGCAGAGAAAAAGTTGTCGAGCGTGTCCAGGGCACCGTCGTGCAGGTAGCCAAAGCCACGCACCTGATCGCCCATGAAGGGTGAGGGGGCCACGAATCCGCCGGGCGACAGCCCAAACATACCGACCTTGGTATAGAGATTGCGGAAGTGGGGGACCTTGAAGTCCTCAGTAATACCGGGGCCCTCATCACTGACTTCGCCGCCGGTGCCAAACTGGTTTTGCAGCGGGTTGAGTGTGTGACAGTCGTTACACACCAGTTCGCCACCGGTCGTAATTTCATTGAAGTAAATGTGCTCGCCCAGCTCCTGGGATGCTGTGAGGCTGTTGTCCAGTGCCCGCAACGGATTGGGGGGTGACATCAGGGTGAGGGCGAAATCCGTGAACGCCTGCAGGTCGGATTCATCGAGTTCTTCCTCGCGCCCCAGCAGCCCGACGAATGCGCCGCGGAATTCCTTGAAGGCGGCGGCCTCAACTGATTCCAGCTGCCCGTTCACCATTACCCGGTTGGTACCCGTGCGATCGCCGCGCCAGTGCATGGGGCCGGAGTCGTTAATGCCCCGGAATGTCTGGGTGGTCATTGGCCCTTTCATGGGGTGGAAGGTGGCCCCCGGATCCGGCACGCCGGTGCGGGCGAAGTTGAGGGGGTTGGGAACCACCTCCTCGTCAGGGTTGCCCAGGTCCCAGGCCAGGTGATCAGTATCGCCGAAGATGTGGCAGGCGGCGCAGGAAGTGGTGCCATTGCTGGAGGTGAGCGTGGCGTCATACAGGAACGGGCGACCGCGGCGAATATGGTCGGGCTCGGGATTCGCCATGGCGACGCTGGAGGCGATGTTAAGCGACTGCGTGTCGACGATCGCAATGCTGTTGTCGTATCTGGCAAGTACATACAAGTAGCGCCCGGCTGCGTCCAGCGCCAACCCGGTGGGGCCGCCCCCGGGTATGGTCACCTGGTCGGAAGCCGCTGGCTGATACCCTTGCGCCAGTGCATCCGTCTCGATAGCCGCAACCTTGTTGGAGCCCATGGCAGCAATGAAGACTTGCTCGCCATCGGGGGACACTGCAATGCCTACCGGCTGGGCGAGGCTCAGGGCTTTGTCAGCGGGCGCAATAGCGGATCCTTGCGGCAGGCTGTAATCGACGTGTGGGTTTAGGTCGACGGCCTGCACCTCGCGGGCTGCGTTGATGACACTGATGCGACTGTCGGCGATATGGCCGCGCACCGTGGTGCTGATGGTGCCGGGCCCTTCAAAGCGCACTTCATTACGCGCTTCGGTATTGGTGACATACAGCTCTTGGCGTACCGGGTTAAAGGCCATGTTGAACAGGGTGGTACCCACGCCACTGGCACGATTAATTTCCACCGGCGTAGCAGCATTGGCGTTAATCTCGAAGACATCGTAATCGGGGAGTGAAAAGCGCATCCGGTCGCTGAAGTCGGTGCCGGCCTCGTCTACCCAGGCCTGGCCGTCGTATTTGACGATGAGACCGGTGGCGGGCTGCGGGTCGCCGTGAACATCTGCCTGCGGTGCTGCTTTGGCAGTATCGACAGCCGGTGCGTTCATCAGTGTGGTGGTCTGGTTGCCTGAAGCAAATACCGCGGCATAGACACGGCTACCGCTGGCGTTGGTGGCCAGGGCGCGCGGTACGTCGCCGAACAGGTTGATCAGGGTGAGCGGCAGGCCCTGGTTGAGGTAGTCCTCGCTGCTGCGATCAAATACCCACACGTCGGCCCTGGGTAGCCCCGGGGTACGATATTCTTCCAACGGGTAGCCGGTATTCTGGCCGCGTCTTGCGCTGGTGATGAAGGCGCGATTGCCACCGGGTCCGGCAAACACGATGTCACGGGGCTCATCGCCTACCTGCAGTGTGCGTACCACCTGGGGCATCTCGTCAGACAAATCGATCACACTGACAGAGTCGGACAGGTGGTTGACCACCCATACCTCGCCGTTGTCGGGGGCGGCCACGGCGACCGGTTCCAGGCCCACGGGGACGGTCGCCTCAAAGGTCAGCTGGTTGCCGCTGACGGCGTAAATTTCCAGCGTATTGGCGGGGGTGTTGGTGGCGAACAGCCGGTTGCCATCCGGTGAGAGTGCCAGCGGACGTACTTGGCCNCTTTCAAAGTTGACGAATTCGTCACTCTGGGCGGGGCTGCCGCTGAAGGTGGCCGCCACTTGTATCTCCTCGCTCCCCGCAGCGATAACACAGGTGCTGCCCGCGGTACCAGCACAGGCGCCACTCCAGCCGTTAAAGGTATACCCTGTGATCGGTGTGGCGGTGAGCGTTATCTGGGTGCCAGTGGCATAGGCCGCAGCGCAATCGACGGCGCAGTCAAGGCGGTTGTCCGCTGAACTGACGATGCCACCTATGGCAGGGAATACCTGGAGAACCGCACCGGGACCTGCTTGAAAGTGGGCCCGCACCTCGAAGTCACTGGAGGTCGCTCCGATGCTGACGTTGCAGCTTGGTGCGACACCTGTACAGGCGCCGCTCCAGCCGAGGAATTGCTGGCCGTTGCTCGGCTCGGCATACAGGACTTCGGTTTCCGGTTGGGGCGAGCCGTACCAGCCCTGGCAGCGGCCGCCATTGTTTTGGCAATTGATCTTGCCGGAATGTGACGTCACGGTTCCATCGCCATCAACGGCGACATCCAGTCGACAGGCACTGAGGGAAACGATGGCTATGAGGGGAAGAAATCTCAGAATAGGCATAGGTGACACGGGCTAAATGTGAAGAATGACTCTGCGGCTGCCATGATGATGGCGGTGCTCCCAGAGAAAAATCCCTTGCCACGTGCCGAGCATGAGCTCACCGCGCTGAAAGGGGATGCTGATTTGGGTGGCGGTGAGGGCGCTTTTAATGTGCGCTGGCATATCGTCAGCGCCCTCGAGGGTATGGGTGTAGAGTGAATCGTGTTCCGGGACCAGCCGGTTCATCCAGTTTTCAAGGTCGATCCGCGCTGAGTCGTCGTAGTTTTCCTGGATGAGTAGGGAGGCAGATGTGTGCTGGATAAATAGCGTGCACAATCCTTCGTCGACGCCGGATTCAGCGATGACGGGGCGAACCTGCGACGTGAAGGCATGCAGGCCCTGGCCGGTCACATGAACGGTGAGTTCCTGAATCACAGCGTGCTGGTGCCCCTCAGCGATCGAATAGTCTGCATACTAACCTGTCTCAATTACGCAAAACAATGCGCGCGGGTAATGTGGTGCGGTATTTGGCGCGCCGCTGTGCCGTGGTCGAATTGTGTAGCGATAGCTGCATATCTTTGTAAACCAATCGCAGAAACCGTCGCCAGCGGAGCCGCATCTGCTGGCCCCGCACGCCAATTCAGCGATAGGGTGTTTCTTCAAGCCAATAACATAGGATAATGAGCGTATGCAGGACTTCAGTAACAAGGTCGCCGTGGTCACCGGTGGAGCGTCAGGAATTGGGCGGTCAATCGTCAAGGAATTGCTGGCCGCGGGTGCTCGCGTGGTCGTCGGCGATGTGGAGCAGGGCGCGCTGGATAAAGTGCTGGCCGAGTTCGAAGGCGCTGGCGAGATTAGTGGTGTTGTCACCGATGTTTCCAGTCAGGCCTCCGTCAATGCCCTGGCTGACAGTGTGTATGAGCGCTACGGCGTGTGCCACCTCTTATTTAACAATGCCGGCGTAGCAGCACCTTCCGCCAATGTCTGGGAAACCACCGAGAATGACTGGACCTGGGTGCATGGTGTGAACGTGGGCGGGGTAATGAACGGGATTCGCGCTTTCGTACCGCGTATGATCGAAGGTGGTGAAGAGGGCCATATTATTAACACCTCGTCAGGCGACGGCGGTATCTCACCGCTGCCTTACCAGTCCGTCTATGCCTCGAGCAAGGCTGCCGTATCGTGCATCAGCGAATGCCTAGCGGCGCAGCTGCAGAGCGAGGAGACTAAGCTCGGCGCATCGATCTTCTATCCCTCGGGCGGTTTGCTGGACACAGGTATCTGGACAACCGACCGCAATCGACCGCAGGAACTGGCGCGTGAGAAGCCTTATGATCCGGTGCCCACCGTGGCCGATTTCAAGGTGGCCATGGAGGCTGCCGGGGTGACGCTTGAGGTACAGGATCTGGACGAGCTGGCACGCTATCTGCTGCAGGGTATTCGCGAGAAGCGTTTCGTCATCATGATAGGCGTGGAGGAAGCAGAGGCGACATTACAGGAACGCGCCGCTCGCATTGGCCGCGCTGAACTGCCCATCGATCTTGCGGAGATCCCGCAGTTGTGAGTCTGACGATCTGGGTAGACGCGGATGCTTGTCCAAAGGTGATCAGGGATATTCTGTGTCGCGCCGCCCAGCGGGTTGAATGCCCGTTGGTGTTCGTGGCCAACCACCTGATCCCCGTTCCCGCGTCTCCCTGGATCACTGCTCGCCAGGTGGCATCGGGTTTCGATGTCGCCGATGACTATATTGCCCAGCAAGTCCAGGCTGGTGACCTGGTGATTACTTCTGATATTCCGCTGGCGGCGGAAGTCATCGAGAAGGGCGCGGGCGCGCTGTCGTCCCGGGGCGAGCAATTTACCGCCAATAACATTCGCCAACGTCTCAATATGCGCGATTTCATGGACACCATGCGCTCTTCTGCGGTCGAAGTTCGGGGTGGCCCGCCCGCGCTGGGCGAGCGTGATAAGATGGAATTCGCCAATGCCTTGGATCGCTACCTGGCAAAGCACCGCAGGTAATTCAGGTTAGTTTCTGCTAGTATCCGCGCCCCGCTAGAGACCCGGAACATGAAACAGACAATCGCAAGGAAATTGCTGGCCTGGATGGGCTGGAGCCTGGAAGGGGCCAAGCCTGTCCACGAGCGCTATGTACTTATCGCCGCACCGCATACATCCAACTGGGATTTTCCCCTGATGCTGCTGTTCGCCGCGGCATTTGACATCAAAATTCAATGGATGGCCAAGCACAGCCTGTTCCGCCCACCTATGGGCTGGGTGATGCGTGGCCTGGGCGGTCTGCCAATCAATCGCAAAAGCAGTAATGGTGTGGTTTGTGCGATGGCCGAGGCTCTGACCAAGGCGCGTGAACTGGTGTTGGTTGTGCCCTCAGAGGGTACCCGGGACCGGGTGGAATACTGGAAATCCGGCTTCTACCACATTGCCCGCCAGGCCAACGTGCCCATCGTGCCTTCCATGCTTGATTTTGGTCGCAAGCGCGGTGGGTTTGGCGCCGGCATTATGCCCACCGGTGATGTGAAACTGGATATGGATTACTTCCGCGATTTTTATGCCGAGGCCAAAGGCAAGTTCCCTGAAAAAATGGGGCCGATTCGCCTGCGTGAGGAAGACCCCGTCGAGGAGCACACACCGCCGTGCGCCGCTGCCTGAGCGCTATCACCTGAAGGAATTCTGTCGATGAAACCCGCGCGTTGGCACAGCCTGATCGGGCTGCTGATGTCTATACCTCTGCTGCTCTGGGCCTTTACCGGGGCCGTGTTCCTGACCAAGCCCGGCTACGAAGGCGCCTACGAACAACTTGCCCCCAAACTCTATCCCATCGAACAGGCACTGGCGCTTCCCCCCGGTTCGCAGTGGGAGCACTTTCAGCTACTGCGCACCATACTGGGATATCACCTGATCGCCCGTCGCGGCGATCAAGTCAGTCACCTCGATCCGTACACCCTGCAGCTGATAGAGCCGCCCACAGACGAAGCAATAGCGCTGTTGGTCAAGGATGCCACCGAACAAAACCGCTCCCGTTACGGAGAGATTATCTCGGTTGAAGATAGCGTTGTTACAACAGATACAGGGGTGGTCATAACCCTGGACTGGGATCGATTAAGCTTGAGGCAGCAGGGGAACGATTCACGGTGGTTGAATACGCTGTATAAAATACACTATCTGCAGTGGCTGGGAGATGCCACGGCGAACAAGGTATTTGGCGTTCTGGGACTGACGCTGTTATTCGGACTCACAGGACTAGGGCTGTACAGCTACGCAAGAAAGGGCCCTTCATAGTCTATGACTCAGCGAAGCCCAGCCCTTGTGGTCACTCAATAAGCATGGGCGGTGTTCTGATTTTTCGCCCAGAATCAGGGTAACCACCGATTTCGCACGAGTGCCCGGTGAATGAGGTGGCGGGCGATGATAGATTGACAGCATGAGTGAACACATCACACGGCTTCTCGCTATTGAAGAGATCAAGGCCCTGAAGGCGAAGTACTTCAGGTGTTTAGACACTAAGGACTGGGAGGGTTTTGGCGAGTGCTTCTGCGATGATCTCGATGCAGATTTTACCGCCGCTCCCGGGCCCCATACCTCAAGCAGAGCTGAGTATCTCGCCATGATTCAGAAGGCGCTCGAGGATGCCGAGACGGTGCATCACGGGCATATGCCTGAAATCACGGTGTTGGATGCGAGTGCCGCCCGCGGTGTCTGGGCAATGCAGGATATTGTAAGAACGCCTGCGATGACTCTGACCGGGGTCGGTCATTATCACGAAGAGTATCGGCTTGAGGACGGACAGTGGCGGATCAGCCGTATACTCCTGACCCGCCTGATGCTGGATATGGAAGAGCGCTCAGCCTAGGAAGCTGCGGCGCTCGTTGTCATTGGTCCTGAATACGCCGCCCAGTGCCTGGGTGCGGGTCGATGAGCTGGCGTCCATAACGCCTCGCGATTTCACGCAGTAATGGGTGGCCTGAACCAGCACCGCTACGTTATCGGTTTCCAGTAGGGTTTGCAGGGCGACCTGAATCTGCCGGGTCAGTCGCTCTTGCACCTGCGGGCGGCGGGCAAAGAAGCGCACGAGGCGATTGATCTTGGACAAGCCAATAACGCGCTCCTTGGGCACATAGGCCACGCGGGCAAACCCATCGATGGTCACAAAGTGATGTTCGCAGGTGGAGATGAGTTCAATATCATCAATCAGCACCATTTCATCCACACCCATCTTGTTTTCGATGGAGGAAATCTTGGGAAATGTGCCGTAGTCCAGCCCGGCGAACAAATCATTGAGGTACATGCTTGCCATGCGGTGAGGTGTTTCGCTCAGGCTGTCATCGCGCAGGTCCAGGCCGAGCACATTCATAATGTCAGTGAACGATTGCTGCAGGCGTTCGTACTGTTCTTCAGAGCTGAGTCCGGTGGCTACCAGCGGAGTCTCCAGGCCGTGGGCAATCAGCGCCTCGCGTACGGCAAGAGCTTCAGGGGAGAAATCGGCTTCCCTGTTCAGGGCCGGGGAGGTAATCGCATTCATGCTCGGGTCCTTAGTTTGTTTGATTGAAGATACGCACTTTCACTGTAATCAGATTGCTGGATAACCAGGAAGAGCCGGGATTCTGCCTGCGGTTGCGTTGCTTGGCTACTATTTTATTGGCCAAAAAAAAGGCTCCCGGGGGAGTGACCACCCGGAAGCCTCGTGTGAAATCGGTAACCGTTATTCAGCGCGTAGCTTGAGGAACGGATTAACGGCGCGGTACTTCCAATCGGTAAATTTGATCGGCGCATCCAGTACGCCGATGCAGATGCAGTCGCCGTCCTGGTCAGCGGTCGGGTTGTGCTGATGCGATGCGTCGCGGAACAGGAAATCACCCTGGGTATAGTGGCCCTCGTCGTCAGAGAAGCCGCCCTCCAGTACCAGCGTCAGCTCATTACCCTTGTGCGTGTGAGTAGGAATCGTGCCGCCGGCCTTAATGTGGTAAAGCGCAAACTCATTGTCCTGATCGCCCGTACGCAGGCGGCTGATGCGCAGATTGGAGCTCATGCGCTGCCATTCCAAATCGTGATAGTCGCGGTGCATGAGACGCTGCACCAGCGAAGGATAGCCGTCCTCAGTTTGCGCCGGTGGTGCGTAACGCAGCGGTTCCGGCTCTTCGTCGATTCGGGCAAACACGGTGCTGAGTAGCGAGTCGTCCACCTGCTTTGGCGAAAGATCCTCAAACATGGCGGCGGCCATCTTTTGAAGCTTGTGCACAGTGCGTTTGCACTGGTCGCAATAATTCAGGTGAAGTGAGATACATACGGACTGCGCCAGCGGCAGCGTGCCTGCGGCGTATTCGTTCAACAGTCGTGTGTCTGGGTGATGCATAGCCATGGTCAGTGTCTTTCAGCTGTCAGTTGTAGTTTTTTCATTGCAAGCCGCACGCGCGATTTAACCGTGCCAAGGGGGAGGTCAAGTTCCTCGGATACTTCGCTGTGCGATTTGCCCTCCATGTATACCTTGGTGAGAATCAGTGACTGTTCATGGGGCAGCTGCTGCAACATTTCTCTCACCTTGGTTTCGTCGCGCTTTTGTTGCACGGCGGTAAAAAGCTCTTCAGTGTCAGTTTCGCTGTCCGGCCAGATATCGTCGGCACTGAGAGGAGTGTCAAACTTCTGCAGGCGCCGATACATGTCGGTGCGGCAGTTACGTGCAATGGTGTAGATCCAGGTGCTGGCTGCAGCCTTGTGCGGGTTGAATGCACTCGCCTTCTGCCAAACCTTGATCATCACTTCTTGGACCAGTTCTTCCGCGTGGGCCGCCGCGAGGGCAGAGCCATTGATTGCGAATGCCTTGATGAGCGGGGCGAAATGCCCAAAAAGTCGAGAAAACGCTTCTCGATCCTGATTGTCTGCAACAAGTTGCAGGCACTGGCTCCACTCATCATCTCTGCGACCGGTTGAATCTATCCCGATGCTGCTGGCCATAGGTGCCTTAGCTCCCGTGTAAGTCACTGATTCTTATCCAAAGTCTAGCACGTACGGGAAAAAATACGCGCGGTATTTCATTCTGGATCACCCCTTGTCCAATTTCCTTCCAGTATTGATCCGCAAGCCGTTGATTCGCGTAAACATCTGTGAATTTCACGGGGTTAATGCAGGGAGCCTATGAAAGTAGCGGTGATTGGTTCTGGTATATCGGGTCTGGCATGCGCCCATTACGTTAATAGAAACCACCAAGTTCACGTGCTGGAGCGCGAGCAGCGCATCGGTGGCCACACCGCGACGGTAGACGTTGCCCTCGGAGGACGCCGCTATGCGGTAGATACCGGCTTCATCGTGTACAACGATTGGACCTACCCGAACTTTATTACCCTGTTGGACGAACTGGGTGTCAGTAATAAGGCAACGCGCATGAGCTTCAGTCTCAGTGATCGAGACAGCGGGCTCGAGTACGCCGGTTCCAGCCTCAATACCCTGTTCGCCCAACGGCGCAATCTGGTGTCGCCCAGGTTTCTGCGCATGGTCCGCGATATCCTTCGTTTTAACAAGGAATCTGTGGCAGATCTGGAGGCCGGCGGATTGTCGCCGGGTATGACCCTGGGGGAGTACCTCGCCCAGAAGCGCTACAGCGACGCATTCCGCGATTACTACCTGGTGCCGATGGGATCTGCCATCTGGTCGGCAGACGTACAGGTCATGCTGGATTTTCCGCTGGAGTTCTTTGTCCGTTTCTTTGCAAACCATGGCCTGCTCAATATCCGCAACCGCCCGCAGTGGCGTGTGGTTGAGGGCGGCTCCAGGGAATATTTGAAGCCCTTGGTAGACTCATTCCGTTCGAGGATTCGCACGGGCGTAGAGATCGATGGGGTGAAGCGCACCGCCGGCGGCGCTGAAGTTTATTTCAGTAATGGCAGGAAAGAGCAATTCGACGCGGTGGTATTTGCCTGCCACAGTGACCAGGCGCTCAAGCTCCTGCTCGATCCCAGCGATACCGAAGTCGAGATACTCAGCGCGATACCCTACCAGAACAATGACGTGGTGCTGCATACCGATACCACGCTCCTCCCTGCCAACCCCCTGGCTTGGTCCTGCTGGAATTACCTGCGCAAACCCGATTGCGAGCGGGCGACGCTCACGTACAATATGAATATGTTGCAGGGAATTGATGCCCCGGAGACGTTTTGCGTGACGCTTAATGACAGCGAAGCCATCAACCCGCATAAGATTTTGGGCAGGTTTAGTTACGATCACCCGGTATTTACCGTTGAGGGCATGGCGGCCCAACAACGATGGGATGAAATTAATGGCGATACAACCTGGTTCTGCGGCGCGTATTGGCGCAATGGTTTCCACGAAGACGGCGTGGTTTCAGCGATGCGTGTAGCCCAGGCCCTTGATGGCGGCGAGAATGTGGTCGCAAATCTGGGCAGCGCCGCGTGAACAGTGCGCTGTATAGCGGCTGGGTACAGCACCGGCGCCTGACCGGCAAGGGGCACAGCTTCCGCTACCGGGTTTTTATGCCTTTTCTGGACCTGGACGAATTGCCGCAATTGCTGGCTCGCGCGCCAGGATGGTCAGCCAAGCGGCCAGCGCTGGCGCGGTTTCGTCGCGAAGATTTTCTCGGTGATCCCCGGGTGCCGCTCAAAGAAGCGGTCATCGCCGAAGTCGAACGCTTCAGCGGTGAATCCTTTTCTGGTCGGGTGTGTATGCTGGCCAATCTCAGGTACTTCGGTTACCTGATCAACCCTATCAGCTGCTACTACTGCTTCGACGAAGAGGGTGTGCTCCGCTACACGGTCGCTGAAGTGACAAACACCCCCTGGGATCAGAGCCATGCCTACGTGCTACCTGCGGGTGGCCGGTCTGGTTGGCAGGAAACCGAATTTGACAAAGCCATGCACGTCTCGCCCTTTATGCCGATGGACATGCGTTATCGGTGGCGCGCCAATGTCCCGGGTGAGAAATTGGTGCTGCACCTGGCCAATCTGCGTCGCGGCAGCAAAGAGTTTGACGCCACGCTACATCTTGCGCGTCAGCCTGCGACGCCCTGGAATTTTGCCCGCCACCTGCTGCTGTATCCCTTTATGACTGCTCAGGTCGCCCTCGGCATTTACTGGCAGGCCCTGCGCCTCTGGCTAAAGGGTGTGCCCTTTATTCCCCATCCCCACGTTTCCAAGAGCGAGAAATTGTATGAGTAATCCTAGTGTCCGCTTTGTCCGCCTCCCGACTCTACGCGAGCACTGGCGCGGTGGAGCTTTTTCCCGCCGTATCGTCATGCGAATGTTGGAGGGAATCAGCACTGGAACGCTTACTGTGGTGGAAGAGGGCAGCCGCCGGGTGTTTGGCCCGGGCAACGGTCCCGAGGCGGTGGTTCACGTGCACTCTGACGAAGTGTTTGCCAGCCTGTTGCGCTCGGGTATTGTCGGTTCCGGGGAAGCGTATATGCAGGGGCTGTGGAGCTCGCCGGATCTGGTGGCGGTCATTCGCCTGTTCAGTGCCAATATGCAGGCCATGCAGGCCATTGACAGCAATGCTTCCTGGTCCAAGAAGTTGGTGCGCAAGCTGATGCATATTGGGAATGCCAACAGCAAAACAGGTTCGGCGCGCAATATTTCGGCCCACTATGATCTGGGCAATGATTTCTTCAGCCTGTTTCTCGATCCAACCATGATGTATTCCGCTGCGGTGTACCCCCGTGCTGACGCAGTGTTGGAGGAGGCTGCGGTGCACAAGCTGGATCTACTCTGTCAGCAGCTGGAACTGACACCAGAGGATCACCTGCTGGAGATCGGTACGGGATGGGGCGGTATGGCAATTCACGCCGCCACGCATTACGGCTGCAAAGTAACGACCACCACGATCTCTCAAGAACAGTACGAGTACGCGCGTGACAAGGTTGCGGAGGCGGGCCTACAGGAGCAGGTTGAAGTGCTGTGTCGGGACTACCGCGAATTGCAGGGTCAGTACGACAAGTTGGTGTCGATTGAAATGGTCGAGGCAGTCGGCCACCAGTACTACGGTGAGTATTTCAGCCGCTGCAGTCATCTTCTCAAGCCCGGTGGCTTGTTTGCCATGCAGGCCATTACGGTACAGGACCAGCGCTATAGCCAGGCCCGCGATAGCGTCGACTTCATCAAGCGCTATATCTTCCCCGGTGGTGGCCTGCCGTCTATTGAAGTCATTTCAGGACATCTGGCCCGCGGCACAGATTTACAAATCGTTAATCTCAGGGATATTACTCTCGACTATGCCCGTACGCTGGCCGACTGGCGCGAGCGCTTTCTCGCCGCGCGTGAGGAGGTGGCAGCGCAGGGATTTGACCGCACCTTTGAGCGCATGTGGGAGTTCTACCTGTGTTATTGCGAGGGTGGCTTCCGCGAGCGAATCATCAGTACCGTGCAAATCACCATGGCCAAGCCGGGCTATCGTTTTCAGCAATGAGCGACGTGGCCCGCAAGCTAGTCAATGGCACGCTGTTTAACCTGTGCTGGTTTGCCGTGGTCATGCTGCACCATGACCTCTGGTCGTGGGTGGCAACATTCGCTTACCTGGTCTTGCATGTGGCCGTGTTCCGGCCCGCGCGAGCTGAGGTACAGCTGATTGCTCTGGTGACCGCTGGCGGCTTCCTGCTCGACCAGATCATGTTTGCCAGCGGGGTGCTGCTTACGGCCAGCGGTGCGCCGCCGCTTTGGCTTTCGGCCCTGTGGCCGGCCTTTGCCAGTACCCTGAGCCATGCCTTTGCGGGACTGCGTGAGCACCTGTGGCTGGCGGCAGTTATCGGTGGAGTGGGTGGCTATGGCAGCTATCGTCTGGGCGCCAGCCTCAGCGATGTGTCGTTGGCGGCACCGGCGCTCAGTGCCACTGTGCTGATAGCTGCCTGGGCGATACTGTTTCCATTGCTGTTGCTGTTGGCGCAGCACCTAGTGCAACGTTTGGCAGGGGAGAGCGATCATGCGCGCGGCACTTGCTAGTCTCATATTCGCAAACTGGGTGGGTGGTGCTTCGGCCACCGCGATCACCCCCGATATTGTAGGTGAGGCGCGTTCTCCGGATGGCGACGAGTTGCTTTACCGTGAACTGCATCACTGCAACGCCGATGGCCGTTTGTGTGAAATTACCTATGTCGATCCCGACGGCGAGACCATTGGCGTAAAGTCACTGGATTACACCCTCGCGCTGCCCGCACCTATGGTGAGCATGCACGATATCCGGCGCGGGCGAACCATGACTACGCCGCAGACCATAGAGCCGGGTGTGGTTGTCGATGCGGGTTTCGACAATTATGTCCGAGCACGCTGGGACGATTTGCGCACCGGTGATGAGGTGACGTTTCCGTTCCTCGTAGTGGGGCGCAACAAGCCCTTGATGATGCGCGCGGTGAATATCCCCGAGAGCTGTGACGATGGCATGACCTGCTTGTCGGTAACACTGGACGCGTGGTGGCTGTCGATGTTGGCCAAGCCGATAGAGCTTGCTTACGACAGTGAGCGGCGCCTGGTCATGTTTGCCGGCGTCAGTAATATTCCCGATGAACAGGGAAAAGGTCAGGACGTCGTCATCCGCTACCGTTACGCTGATTGACGAATCGTGTCCCAGGCCGCGAGAGCTGCCGCCCTGGCGTCACTGTGATCGACAATCGGTGGCGGATAGTCGGGCGCGAGCAGCGGTGCGGTCCAAGGCTTGTGGATCTGCTTGTTATCCAGCTCCCTCAGTTCGGGTACCCATTTCCGCAAATAGGCCCCAGCGCCGTCGAATTTCTCGCTCTGCAGCATGGGGTTGAAGACCCGAAAGTAGGGCGCGGCATCCAGTCCGCAGCCTGCCACCCATTGCCAGCCACCGCTGTTGTTAGCGAGGTCTGCGTCTACCAGCTGATCCCAAAACCAGCGCGCGCCCCATTGCCAGGGAATGAGTAGGTGCTTGCACAAGAATGACGCTGCCACCATGCGTACGCGATTGTGCATAAACCCGGTGGCAGCAAGCTCGCGCATGCCGGCATCCACCAGTGGATATCCTGTCTGGCCCGCCCGCCACGCGTCGAACAAATCCTCCCGGGGCGACCAGGGAAACGTGCGGAATGGCTCTCGCAGCGCCACTTCTGGCATGGTGGGGTGCGCGTAGAGTTGGTGGTAGTTGAACTCCCGCCACGCCACTTCCGACAGGAACCCCTCGGCTTCTGGTCCCAGGCACGCCGCGGCGTGCCAGACCTGCTGCGGCGACACCTCGCCGAAATGAAGATGGGGCGAGAGGCGTGAGCAGGCGTCTTCGGCAGGCAGGTTACGTTGGGCATCATAGTGCTTCACGTGACGTTCGAGAAACATCTGCAGGCGGCGCTGGGCGCCCGCTTCACCGGGCTCCCAGGGCTGGGTCATGGCTGCGTTGTATTCTTGATCGCCTACGATCAGGTTCCATTTGTTTGACGCAAGTGATCGTAATCCGCCGTCGTGGAAACTCGATGCGGCTGGCGCAGGTAAGGGGGTGGCTATCTTGCACTGGCGCAAACGTCGCCAGAAGGGTGTGTAAACCTTGTAGATACCACCGTCGGGGCGGCGCAGTGCTTCGGGATGAACAAGGCTTATACCGGGGTAGGTGTGCATCTCAACGTCCTGCTGCTGGAGCAGTTCGCGGGTGAGCTGATCGGTCTGGCGTCCCCAGGGTTCGTAGCGTTCGCTGCAAAACACAGCGCTGGCCCCGGTGGTCCTGGCCAGTGAGGCCAGCGTCTCGGCCGTATCGCCCCTGAGGACGACCAATTGGCTACCCAATGCGCTAAAGGCCGCTTCAAGCGACGCGAGGCTGTGGTGCAGCCACCAGCGGCTGGCGGTGCCCGGTGCCCAGGCGCCCGGACTATCGTCATCGAGAACAAAACACGGAATCACCTTGCCCTGGGCGGCCGCGGCTTGCAGGCCGGGTAGATCGTCTAGGCGCAGATCACGTCGATACCAGTAAATGACCGGTGCAGTCACGGCGCTGCCCGGCGCCGCGAGGCGCGGATTTGCGGCCTGAACCCATCTAGGTAATGCATCAGGCGCTGTCGCTCCAGTTCGTCCTCGCGGGTTTTGGTGTTCAGATAGAGTGGCTGTGGCTGTCGGTCTAGCAGCAATTCGCCGCTGAGCTCGGCGGCTTCGGGGGCAACGGCCTGCCAGATAATGGTATCGGCGCCTTCTTCTGGGGTGCGCAGAATACGTCGGGTCAGGCGGTGAAAACGGGGCAGGGAGTCCCGGACGCCGGGAGTGTCTGCCCAGCCCGGATGCATGGCGTTAACGGTAATGCCGTCCTCGACCCATTCCTCTGCCCAGTGTTGGGTCACGATCATTAGCGCCCGCTTGGCCTGGGCGTAGGCGACAGGCCCGGAGTAGTCGGTACCGCTGGTGTCCTGCAGGGCCGCTGTGCTCAGGCGCTGGGTGTACATGCCACCAGAGACCACATTGATGACTCTGGAATCTTCCCTGCCTGCGAGCAATGAGTGTAGTCCCAGGGTGAGCATCCACGGTGAGAGCAGTAGCAGTGCTGTACTGCGTTCATGCCCTTCCTCGGTCAGGCCATGCTCCGGAAACAGGGCGCCGGCGTTGTTGATCAGGACGTCGATGGGTTCGCCGCGCTTGCGCAGTCGGTTAACCAGCGCCTGGGTGTCACCCAGCAAACTCAGGTCTGTCACTTCAATGCGGATGTTCTGATTACCTGTCTCGGCAGTGAGCGTCTCGCGCAGCGCCTCACCCCGCTCGGCATTGCGAATCACCAGGGTCAGGTGCGCGCCGCGCGCGGCCAGATCTCTGGCTGTGGCAAGGCCTAGCCCTGCGGTCGCGCCTGTCAGGACGATGTGGCGGTCACGTATGTCCGCAGACATGGGCGCGAAATTCCCCTTGGCACGCCGGTACCCGAGCTTGGAAAACCGCGCAACAGAGGCGATGGAAGCGAGTCCCGACAGGCTTTCAGGGGCAGTGTCGGGTGCTTCAGGTATCTCCTCCAGCGCCGCGCGCAGACCTTCTACCGACGCCTTGCCCATACGCTGCAGGCCGGGCTGGGCTATGGCTGCACCTGAGCGCAGCAGTGCCGAGAATTCGAAGGCGGCCTGATAGACGATATCTGTCTGCTCGCCCTTGGGCGCAAAAGTGATCGTGTCTTCCACCGTGAAAAGGCGACTATGGCCGACCAGCACCAGGCGTTCGGGAGGTTGAAACTCCAGTATTTCATAGCACAGGTCGACAGAGCCCACGGGTAGCTTACAGTTCACCAGAAAACGGGTGCCGACCCCAACTGGGCCATCGGTCAGTTTGCGGGCGGTACGCACTGTACTGTCCCATTCAGCCGTGGTGGTAAAATCGGCCACGTAGGCAAAGGCCTCGTCAGGGGTGCGATTAACGCGGATGATTTCGCGCAATGTGGTCATGGGTGTATCCCGATGGTTTCAGCTTCGATTAAGGGTTGATACGCACACTGGCCCGGCTTGGCTTACTGCAAGTGTTCCAGTAGCCGTTCTGGTCCTAAATCGACTAAACTGGCCAATTATTGAGCACAATAACAAGGTGTAATCATGACTGCCGCACAAGAGAATATCGACAATCCCACCGCTGCGATGCTGCGCGAGCATTTTGACCTCCAGCGCCAACATTACCTGGATGCCCCCAATCCCAGTTACGACGAGCGCAAGCAGGACCTGCAAAACCTCAAGCGCATGATTTCCGAGAACGCAGAGGCGATTATTGCCGCCATCAGCTCTGACTACGGGAATCGCTCCCGCCATGAATCCCAGTTTGCCGAGATCATTTCAGTGACCGACGGTATCCAGGATGTCGTCAAACACCTCAAAAAGTGGATGAAGGTCCAGAAACGCCACGTGGACCTGCAGATGTTTCCCGGTGGCAAAAACCGCGTGATTCCCCAGCCGTTGGGCGTGGTTGGCATGATCGTGCCCTGGAATTTTCCAATTAACCTGAGTTTTATGCCCCTGGCCGCGGCATTTGCTGCCGGCAACCGCGCCATGGTCAAAATGTCCGAAAACAGCATTCACCTGACGCGCCTGCTGATGGACATTTCGCCCAGTTACTTTCCCCTTGAAAAGCTACGCTTTTTTGAGGAAACCGGCGGCGTGGGTATCGAGTTCTCTAAGATTCCCTTCGACCTGATTATCTTCACCGGATCCGGGCAGACAGGTAAGTCCGTCATGGCTTCGGCGGCGCAAAACCTGACGCCGGTGGTCTTGGAACTGGGCGGCAAGGCGCCTGCGGTTATCGACCGTGATTACGACCTTGAAAAGGCGGTCGGCCGGATCATGTTCGTGAAGCAGTTCAATGCGGGCCAGATCTGCACCAACGTAGACTACGTTTTCGTGCACGAAAGTCAGCGCGATGAATTCGTGAAGTTGGCCAGCGCTTATGCCGCCAAACATTGCCCGGATATCGAACACACCGACTATACTTCACTGATTGATGATCGCGCCATGGCGCGCATCACGGATACGCTGGAAGACGCTCGTGAAAAAGGCGCGACCATCGTCAATTTGTGCGGTGACCAGCCGGCCAACCCGGCCACGCGCAAGTTCCCGATGACGGCCGTCATGGATACCACGTCGGACATGACCATCCGCAACCGGGAGACCTTTGGACCGCTGTTGATGGTGATGACGTACAAGGAACATCAGGAGGTCGTGGACTACGTGAACAGCCACGACCGTCCGCTGGCCCTGTATCCCTTTACCAACGATCGTAAACTGCAGGACATGTACATCGAACGGGTGATGTCTGGCGGTGTGACCGTCAACGATGCCCTGTTCCATGTTGCCCAGCATGACATACCCTTCGGTGGAGTAGGGCCCAGTGGTATGGGGCACTACCACGGACGCGAGGGCTTCGAGACGTTCTCCAAGATGCGCCCAGTGTTCTATCAGGCGGGTTTCTCTGCGATGCAGTACCTGCGCCCACCCTATGGCAAGTTCGCCACCCGGGTGTTCGACTTCCTGGTGAAATTCAAAGGCTGACTAGACCGGTGCAGTGATTTGCAAAGCCCGCTTCATGAGCGGGCTTTTTCGTTTCAGGCCTCGCTTACAATATCACGGTAGGCAAACCAGGTAGCGTGCCCGAGCAGGGGCACAACGAACGCCATACCCACCAGACGAGTGCCGAAGCCAAAGGCCACCAGGGCAATGATTAGCCCTGCCCAGACCAGCATGGCGGGGAAGTCCCGCAGTGCCACTTTCAGGCTCATGCGCATAGCGGTACCGGCGTCGACATGGCGATCGATAATCATAGGTACGCTGACCACTGAAAGCAGAAAGACGCCGGTAGCAAGCACGATAAAGGTCGCGGTATAGGTGGTTGTTTGCAACGGCGTGAGATGGCGAGCCACGTCGCCCCAGACAGTCGTCTCGATGGCAGGCGCAATCTGTCCCGTGCCGTTGTAAAGAAACAGCGCGGCAAGTGCGAAGCCTCCCAGCGATACAAATACCAGCACCTGGGCAAACATCATCAGGCTGGCGCGGTTGCGTGAGAGTGGCGCCAGTGAGCGACTGAAATCGCAGGGCTCGCCGTGATCCCTGCAGCGGCTTAACTCGCAAATGCCCGCGGTAATCACCGGGCCGATCACGAGAAATGCGCAGATCGCCGTTGCGATGTACAAAGGGTGTTGTTTGTAGGCGAGAATCAGGCTGCCCAGCATGGCAACGAGAGCGCCGTGGGCGAGGCTGGCGGGCCAGCAGTGGATAAGAGAATCCCAGCCCTCCATCAGCCACACGAAGGGACGAGTAGCGGGTACGTGATGTACAGGGAACATCTCGGCAGATTCATGAACTCGGCTCATGGCGATTCCTCCCTCTCCTGACAATTATAGATGTCAGCCCGTACCCCGCTAGAACGAAAGCGCCTGTCGCTTGCTTCCACTATGGTCGAATGGTAATAAGCCAGCAGATGAAGATAGGCTGTCTGCGCGCATCAACCCCGGGAGTAACAACATGGATAATCTGGACAGGTGGCGTGAGGCCGCACAAGCGGTCCATTGGTTCAAGACGCCGCAAAAGGTACTGGATGATAGCGAGCCGCCGTTTTATCGCTGGTTTCCCGATGGTCAGACCAACGCCTGTTACAACGCCCTGGATGTGCATGTGGCCGAGGGCAGGGGCGAGCAGACGGCCCTGATCTACGATAGCCCGGTGACCGATACCCGCCGCCGTTACACTTACACGCAGTTACTGGATGAAGTGGCGCGCTTTGCCGGCGTGCTGGCCGACCACGGCGTAAGCCGTGGTGACAGGGTTATCGTGTATATGCCTATGGTGCCCGAGGCGCTGATTGCCATGCTGGCCTGTGCCAGGTTGGGGGCGGTTCACTCTGTCGTTTTTGGCGGTTTCGCCAGCAATGAACTGGCAGTGCGCATTGACGATGCTACGCCAAAACTGATTGTGTCCGCCTCCTGTGGCGTCGAACCCAATCGCATCGTGGCCTACAAACCGCTGCTCGACGCTGCCATCGAGCTTGCCCAGCACAAGCCAGATACCTGCGTCATTTTGCAGCGGCCGATGCAGCCGGCCGAGTTGATCGCCGGCCGTGATGTGGACTGGACGCAGGAAATGGCAGACGCGAGAGCCGTACCCTGCACACCGGTGGCAGCGAACGATCCCTTGTACGTTCTTTACACGTCAGGCACGACAGGGCAGCCCAAAGGGGTTGTGCGCGATACGGGCGGCTCCATCGTCGCCCTGAAATGGAGCATGAAAGCCATTTACGACGTCGAGCCCGGCGACGTTTACTGGGCTGCTTCAGATGTGGGATGGGTGGTGGGCCATTCCTATATTGTGTACGGGCCGTTGTTTAGTGGCTGCACCACGGTGATTTACGAAGGGAAACCAGTAGGCACACCGGATCCCGGGGCTTTCTGGCGCGTCATTGAAGACTATCAGGTCAAGGTGTTATTCACGGCTCCCACAGCCTTTCGCGCCATCAAAAAGGAAGACCCGGCCGGCAGCTATCTCGAGCAATACAATGTGTCGAGCCTGCGTTCGCTGTTTCTGGCCGGAGAACGCTGTGATCCGAGCACCCTGGCCTGGGCGCAGCAGCAACTTAAGGTGCCCGTTATCGACCATTGGTGGCAGACTGAAACGGGTTGGCCGATTTGTGCCAACTGTCTCGGAATTGAAGCGCTGCCCATCGTGCCGGGATCGCCCGCAAGGCCGGTGCCTGGCTATGACGTGCAGGTATTGGATGGCAATGGCGAGCAGGTTTCTGCAGGCGAAATCGGCGCGCTGGTCGTCAAGTCGCCGCTGCCTCCGGGTACGTTCACGACACTCTGGCAGGCTGAAGAGCGTTACCAACGTGCGTACTTCGCGCGCTATCCGGGCTATTACGAAACCGGTGATGCTGGCTATATCGACGCAAACGGCTATGTGTTTGTTATGGCGCGTACCGACGATGTGATCAATGTTGCCGGGCATCGGCTGTCAACAGGCGCGATGGAAGAGGTGCTGGCGGAGCATCCGGATGTGGCCGAGTGCGCGGTGGTAGGGGTTGCCGACCCTATGAAGGGACAGTTACCCCTGGGATTACTGGTGCTTAATACAGGCGCAAAGCGCGCTACCGCTGATGTGGTGAGGGAAAGTCTGCAGTTGGTCCGCGATAAAATTGGCCCCGTGGCCGCTTTCAAATTGTGTACGGTCGTCGAGCGCCTGCCCAAGACCCGCTCGGGTAAAATCTTGCGGGGTACCATGCGCAGTATTGCCGATGGCGAGCCCTGGAAAATGCCCGCTACCATCGATGATCCCGTCATTCTCGACGAGATCACCGAGGCACTGCGGACACTGGGCTATGCAGCCTGACTCATGGCGATAGCGTCTAGCGACAATCCCGCTGCAGCCACTTGAGAAGCAGACCGGTGAGCTGCAGGCGGTTTTCTGAGAAAGAGTGGTCACCGGGAATCAGGTGCGACTCTACTTTGAAGCCGGGCAGTTTCTGGTAGGCCTCAACCACCGGCAGTGTCATGCTTTGCGCCGGTGTGACATCATCTTGCTCGCCCACGACGAATAACACCGATATGTTTTGCAGGCCTGGGCCAAAAGCACGGGTATCCAGCGCCTGCAGGGGCGTTCCACGCAGTTGCTCGAGCAACTGTGCTCCACCAAAGTTATTGAGCATGAACAGGCTGTCAGCGTAAGCGGTCAGGCGCAGGGCGTTATCGTCTTCTACGGCCATGCCGAGTTGCCAGAGCCCGGGGTTTGCCGGTGCCATGGCCCCTACACAGCGCAAGTCTTCGATCTGGCTGCCCGCGGCAAGCGCGGTGTAGCCGCCAAGGGAGTGGCCTAATAGCGAGATCTTGCCCGGATCTACCCGCAACGCGCTGGCCTGTTCCGGTTGCCGCAAATAGTCGACAACGGCAGCGGTGTCGTCATCGAGGGTCAGAATGGAGTAGTCGCCCTCAGCACCCCAGGCACCGCGATAGTGAAAGAACAGGGTGTTAAAGCCCTGGCGGCGAAGCTCCTGGGCGATATCGAGATTTTTTTCGTTGCCTGGGAAGCCATGCAGCATCAGCACCGTGGGGTGCGGTCCGGGGCCGTTGGCCAGATAAATATGGCCTGGCAGGCGGTTGCCGTCGCTTTCAATGGCTAGCTCGACGATGGCGGGCGGGAACTCGGGATTGGGGGTGGGGTCGTCTGCAGCCGTCACTGACAGCGCGACCAGATATGCCAATGAACTGATAAGCCAGGGCATTGCTTTCATTGTTATCTCCTGTGGGTGGCGAGGTTATTCTGGGAGCGCTGTCTGGTTCTGTCTACTGGTTTATTGTTCATATCGCGCGCGAGCGCCGATCCGTGGCACAATGTCTTGCGTGAAAAAACTCGGTCTGCTCAAATGCAAAGCGCAACAACAAACATAATAAGGAGATCCAGGGTGCTACGACTCAATCGTCTTTTTTTGCTCAGCCTGCTGGCGCTGGTAACGGCTGCCTGTTCCGATTCAGATTCCAATGACAGACCGCCAGTACCGCCGCCTGAACCAGTGCAGCCGGCGTTTGACTTTACCGCAGTGGATGAACGTATGCAGCAGTTCGTGGATGAGGCTGCAGATTTTGATGGCGTTTCCTACATTCTGGTAGACGCCCAGTGGGGCGTTGTTCACAAACAGGCTTTCGGTGATCATACTGAGGACCTCGTCACCCAGCTGGNTTCCGGTAGTAAAGTGCCCGCCGTAACGCTGCTTATGGCCATCGATGGCGATGAAAGCCTGAACTTCTCTGTGTCGGATCCCATTGGTCAATACCTGCCTTGGGATGGCCTGTTCGCCGATCGTACGACGGAGCAGCTGCTCAGTAACACCTCGGGCCTCGTGGGCCTGACGGATATTCTTGCAGACACCGTGACTTACTGGCCGCTTGCCTGCCAGTTCTTCCCTGAAGGAACACTGCAGGCCTGTGCCGAGACACTCTATGTAACCGATGTCCCGGGTATCGTACCTGCCGGCACGGAATACAATTATGGTGGCAGCCAGTGGCAACTGGCAGGCGCTGTGGCAGAGATTGCGACCAACTCCAGTTGGTCGCAGGCCTTCGATGCCTACATTGCCCAGCCCTGTGAGTTGGAGGTTATGCAGTTCGGTAATCCGTGGAGCAACTTTGAAAGCTTCGACGGCAACCCCGACAGCCTGCAGGGCAAGGACAATCCCAATATTGAAGGCGGGGCGATCAGTGACCTCGACGATTACGCGAAAATGCTGATGCTGCATCTCAATGACGGCATGTGTGGTGACAACCAGGTGCTGGCACCCGGCGCTACCGCCTTTATGCGTGAAGATCGTGGCGGCGAATTCGGCACGCCCTATGGCATGGGCTGGTTTATCTCAGTGCCCGAAGATGGTTCGGAACCCACACTGTTCACAGATCCTGGCCTGTTTGGCCACACCGCCTGGGTCGACATTGAACGCGGTATCGGTGGCTTTGTGGCGGTCGATACCTATGCGCTGGATACCTCTGGTCCGGTCAGGGAACTGGTGGACGGTGAGATCATCGAGATGATTGCGGCAGAAGTTGACCGCGCTCGAGCCGAACAATAATTGCCCCCAACCAGGGTTAGTCGCCAGCGAGCGATACCTGGTTATTGCCTTTCTTCGAGGCATTGCTGAGCGCGCCCTGGGCGCGCTCTATGTCTTCCTCAATCGCTTCTTCGCTCACCCACTGGGCAACCCCGGCGGAGATCGTAACGCGCAAGGTGGTGTCTCCATAGCTGAAGCGCGTCGCTTCGACAACTTCGCGAAACCTCTCCGCCTGAATTTCACCGCTTTCCTCATCCGAATCCGGCAGGACGGCCAGAAAGGTGCCATCTCCGCGATAGCTGGCAACATCCTCCGTGCGCAAATCCTCGGCGAGTAGCGCGGCTATGTCGGCGACCACGCTGTCAGCACAGCCCTGGCCATAGGTGTTATCGAGTTGTGCCCACTCATCCACGGCAAACAGTGAAATACAGAGTGTGGTATCAAAGCGCAGCGCCCGGCTTATTTCAGCATTAACTCTGTGCTCGAGGCAGTGACCCGTCAGCAGAAACGGGTGAAGTGTGGAGTGTGAACGAGACATGGGGTTGGGATTCACGGCCTATGGTTTCTGGAATGTCTGAACGGGTCCTGTCATCACTCCTTACAGTAGACGCTTCGCCCCCAGAATTCTACTCGGCTGTTGCCGGGTAACTGCAGCAGCGTCGTTATTCAACCAGGCGGGTGCCGCCGTCCTCAAATACGATCTTGCGCTGTTTGTAGAGACCGCCCAGCGCCTGTTTGAATACTTTCTTACTGACCTTAAACGTCGCGTAAATGTCCTGTGGCGGGCTCTTGTCGCTCAGCGCGAGAAAGCCATCATTCGCCTGCAGCGCGGCCATGATCTGTTCGCCGACGCCGGCCATTTTGCCCTGGCTGAAACCGGGCTGGCTCAAGGTGAGATCGATCCGGCCGTCAGGGCGCACCCGCTTGATATACGCGTGTAAAACCTGCCCCTTGCGCACCCGTTGATAAAGTTCGTTGGCGTAGAGCAAACCCCAGAACTGGTGCTCAATAATGGCTTTGAAACCCATCTCGGTCTTGTCGGCGATCATGATGCTGACCGCCTGGCCAGTCTTGAATTCACGGGCTTCATCCTCAACCCAGTGATCAATGCGGTTGGAGCCTGCCAGACGGCCCTCGTTGTCCAGATAGAGATAAACGAGTGCGTGGCGGCCCTTGGACAGTTTGCTGGGTTGTTCCGCAAAGGGGATAAACAGGTCCTTACTCATGCCCCAATTAGCGAATGCCCCGAGATGATTGGCCTCGACAATTTCCAGCCAGGCAATTTCTCCCACCTGGGCAGCGGGCTTGCGGGTGGTGGGGACCGGGTCGCCCAATGAATCGAGAAACACAAACACTTCAAGCGAGTCGCCCGGCGCCAGGCCAGCGGGACTCTGGCGACGTGACAGCAACAGGCGGCCCGCGTCCAGACCGTCCAGAATCACGCCGTGCTCGCCGGTCTCCAGGACCTCGAGCACATTGTACCGACCGATATTCAGTGTCTTGTTGTTCACAGTAACCTCATGGGGCGGTGACGGTGGCTGATTCAAGAATGACCCCACGCGCAGGCACGTCACGGCCGATGCCATTCACCGAGGTTGTGCGTTCGCCGGCAATGCCGTCCACTACTGCCATGCCGCTGATCACCCGGGCGAACACCGCATAGCCATCCGGATTATTGGCAGATCCATAGTCGAGGAAGGTGTTGTCCACCTGATTAATGAAAAACTGGCTGGTGGCGCTGTTCGGGTCGCTGGTGCGCGCCATGGCCAGGGTGCCGCGTGTGTTGGAGAGCCTGTTGCTCGCTTCGTTGAGAATGGCAGGGCCCGGTTCCTTGGTTTCCCATTGCACACGGTCTAATACGTCCAGGCCCAGATAGGCGATCCAGCCCATCTGGATCATGAAATTGTTAATGGCCCGGTGGACCAGGGTCTGGTCGTAAAAGCCGGTGTTCACGTAGTGCAGGAAATTTGCCGCGGTGATGGGGGCTTCCCAGTTCAATGTTTCCAATGCCACCGTTCCGGTATCGAAGACCAGCGACACCTGGGTGCGATCAAACAGCGCCGCGGCATGTGTTGCCAGGGTGTCTTCCGGCTGACCGGCACGAATACCGTTGGCCAGCGCGTCCAGGCCAGCCAGGTCGCCGTGAAATTTATCGGTGTCCAGGTTGCGGTGAAAACGCAGTACGTCGCTGTAGTCGATCGTGCCATTCTGGTCGACGTCACCCACGACCAGCGTCGCCGCTGCATCCAGTTGGGTGAGAATTTCTTCGGATTGCAGCGCATCAAATCCGGCATTGCGTACTTGCAGGTACAGGGCGTGGGTGAGGGCGGAAACCTTGATGTTGCCTTCCAGAATACGCTCGCCGGCGACAATCGCGTGCCAGCGGCCCTGTACGGCCTCCGGGCTTTCGCTCAACCCTTGCTGTTGCAGCTGTGGGTCGTAGTCGACCCCGCCGGTCGCCGTGACGAGGTAGAGCGTGTCGGGGTCGATGTTTTCCAGCGCGGGCTGAGCGACGCCAACAGACAGCAGCTTGGCAAAATCGCTGACGTTCGCCCAGGTTTCCTCGCCCCATTGCTCGCGCAGGGTCGCCGCGTTCCAGGAGGTGGCTGTAGCCTGCACGTGACCAGGGAAGCGCAGGGGGGCAATGCTCAGCTCGGCATTGCCGACGCCGCCGTTGAGTTGAATCTGAAAACAGCCGCTGAGGCACAGACAGACGAGGGCGGCCAGGAGGGTATGGCGAAGAGACACAGGCAACGAATTCCGTTTGGGGATAGAACGCGTATTGTGAGCGTGTTAACGTCCCCCGGCAACCAGAGCTTTGGAGAACACAATGACAACTACCACCGCGCAAATTATCAGTACCCTCGCAGAGGGCAAGCTTACTGTCGAGGTCGCTCAGACGGAGCTGCCTGAACCCAAAGGAAGCCAGATTCTGGTGAAGATGGAGGCGGCTCCGATTAACCCCTCGGATCTGGCCGTCCTTACCGGCCCCGCCGATCTCGCCGGTGCCGAGTACTCGCCCGGCCGGTTCGTGGCCGATATGCCAGAACCTTTTTACAGCGGTCAGAAGGCGCGCCACGGTATGCGTCTGCCAGTGGGTAATGAGGGGGCCGGTGAAGTCGTTGCCGCGGGCGATGACGAATACGCCCAATCGCTCATTGGCCAGCGAGTCGCTTGTGTGCCCGGTACGGCCTATTCAGAGTACTGTATTGCCGATGCGATGCTAAGCCTGCCCCTGGGTGAGCTCAGCTCAGAGCAGGGCGCTTCGGCGTTTGTAAACCCCATGACGGCCCTGGGTTTTGTAGAAACTGCCCGCGCGGCGGGCCAGAACGCGATTATTCACACGGCGGCGGCTTCCAATCTCGGCCAGATGTTGCTGAAGATCTGCCAGGAAGACGATATTGCCCTGGTCAACATCGTGCGCAAGTCCGAGCAGGCCGACATGCTGCGTGACATGGGCGCTACCCACGTGGTGAATTCTGCCGATGAGGATTTCTTCAGCCAGCTATGTGCTGCCATTGAAGAAACCGGTGCTTATTTTGGTTTCGATCCAATTGGTGGCGGCCAGATGACAGATACCTGTTTCCGGGCCATGGAACAGGTTGCGGCGCGTAACATGAGCGAGTATTCCCGCTACGGCTCCGATCAGGCCAAGAAGATGTTTATCTATGGTCGCCTCGATCTGGGGCCCACCATTCTGACGCCCGCCTATGGATTCGGCTGGACGCTATCCGGTTGGTTGCTTACGCCGTTCCTGCAGCAGGCGGGCATGGAAACGGTGCTGCGCATGCGCCAGCGCGTGCTTGAGGGCCTCACTACCACCTTTGCCAGCAGCTATAAGCGCAAGGTTAACCTGGAAGAGATGCTGACCCGGGAAGCGGTGTTGGAATACAGTCAGATGAAGACGGGTGAGAAGTATCTGGTGACCCCCTGAGGCCGGCTCAGACGCTTTGTTTCCTCGGCCTGTGGGTTTATAATCGCCCGCTTTTTCGCATAATCTGCGTGTGAGCAAGGACGGAAAATGACAGCGACAAGCCAACCTAAGGTGGCTGTGGTAATGGGTTCCAAGAACGATTGGCCGACCATGGCCGAAGCCGCGGAAATCATGGATAAACTCGGCGTGGCCTACCACGTCGAGGTGGTTTCGGCGCACCGTACGCCGGACAAGCTGATGTCGTTTGCCAAGAGCGCCCAGGACGAGGGCTTTGATGTCATCATCGCCGGCGCCGGTGGCGCCGCGCATCTGCCCGGCATGATCGCTGCCATGACGCCCCTGCCTGTACTGGGCGTGCCTGTGCAGAGTAAGGCATTGTCGGGCAATGACAGCCTGTTATCGATTGTACAGATGCCGCGCGGCGTCGCCGTGGGCACCCTGGCCATCGGCGGCGCCGGTGCGTTCAATGCGGGGCTTCTCGCCAGCCAGATGCTAGCTTTGCACGACAGCGCCATTGCTGAGCGTCTCAACAGCTTCCGCGCCGAGCAAACCCAGCTGGTGCTCGACAATCCAGACCCTCGCGAGCAGTAAGAAGGCGGCGTCACGATGAAAGATGTATGGGTGATTGGCGCTGGGCAATTGGGACGCATGATGCAGTACGCGGGTACGCCACTTGGCATCAACGTACACCCGGTCAACGTCGATGACCCGGCATTGGCTGCGCCTGAGTTAAGCGCGACAGGGGTTATTACTGCCGAGCGTGAATTATGGCCTGAAACTCCTTCTGGCAAAGCTCTGCAGGCGCACCCCAACTTCCGCAATAATACGGTCTTTGGCCGCACGGCCGATCGCAAAACCCAGAAAGAACTCATCGATGCCCTCGGCGTTGCCACGGCCAAGTGGCTGAACGTTGAGGCGGATACCACGGCAGCGCAGTGCTATGAACAGCTCGGTGATACTGTTCTCCTCAAGCGTCGCTCCGGCGGCTACGATGGCCGCGGGCAGCTGTGGTTGAAACAGGCCGATGGCGACAGCCTGCCGTCGGAATGGCAGCAAACGTCGATCGCTGAAGAAAAGTGTCCCTTCGACGAGGAAGTCTCACTGGTCGGTGCGCGCACCGCGCGGGGTGAGCTGGTGTTTTATCCCTTGACCCGAAATCTGCACGTGAATGGCATATTGATGGCATCGATCTCGCCCCTGCAGCGACTGGCGCACTTGCAGTCCCAGGCTGAGGACATGTTGGGGGCCATTCTCAACGAGCTTGAATACGTGGGCGTGATGGCCATGGAGTGTTTCCGCATTGGAGACAAGCTCATCGTGAACGAGCTTGCACCGCGCGTGCACAACAGTGGCCACTGGACCCAGGCAGGTGCAAGCATCAGCCAATTCGAGATGCATTTGCGCGCCATTACCGAATTGCCATTGCCAAGTCCTATTGTGCGCAATCACTCGGTGATGATTAACCTGATCGGTGTGGCGTACGATGAAGCCTGGCTGGCTTACGCCGACACGCAGTTGCATTGGTACAATAAGGAAGTGCGGCCCGGGCGCAAGGTCGGCCACATCAATATCAATGATGCCAGTGTCGATAGCCTGCTGGCCTCGCTGGAAAACCTCCGGGGGCACCTGGCCGACAACTATGGCGAAGTACTCGACTGGGTTTGCGAAGAGCTGCGCTCACTGCGCTAGCCTTGTCTGGATGCGCCGCGTCAGTGCAGCGCATCTTAATTTCCTGAGCATTGTCCAAATTGCCCTGCAGAAAAGCAGGGTGTAGTCCTGCGTCACGTGCCATTGATAGTGAGTGATAGATTTTTGCAGGAATTAAGGATGATACCTCGTAAGCTCAACACACTCCCAGTCGCCGTTGTGACAGCCGTGGCGACGATGCTGTCGCCAGCGCTGCACGCCCAGGACGCGGGAACCGCGGACCCCGACCTGCTGACCCGCATTTACCCGGGCAAGGCTGATTCTCCCTACGCTGAGCGCGACTTTCCCAACCAGGTTTTCTGGGGCGAAACTCACTTGCATACCGGCTTGTCGCTGGACGCTGGATTGTTCGGCAATATTCTGGGGCGCGACGATGCTTATCGCTTTGCCCGCGGGGAGCAAATTAAGTCCTCCGGTGGACTGCAGGTAAAGCTGGGTCGCTCGCTGGATTGGCTGGCGATTCCCGACCACTCCGATATGATGGGCATTGCCACCGATACTCAGCGCGGGGCACTCAATATTCTGGCCAATGAGAAAGGCGCCGAATGGGCGGCAGGGTTCAAGTAGGGCGGTGCTGCCGCCGGTAAAGCCGCCTTCGATCTGATTACTCACTTTGCCCAGATGAAGGTCCCTGAGGAACTGGTCGAGCAATATTCGCCAGGCTCGGAGGTGTATAACAACCTCTGGTACCAGATTACCGAAACGGCGAACAGCTACTGCGAACCGGGCCGCTTCACGACCCTGATCGGTTATGAGTGGACGTCGGTACCCAAGGGATTCAATCTGCATCGCAACGTCATACTGCGCGACAGTGGTGAGCGTGCCAGACAGGTCATTCTACTAACCACGCAACCTCCCAAGGGGACGACTGATCCGCTGGATCTATATGCCTGGCTGCAGGATTACGAAGACAAGACGGGCGGTCAGGCACTGGCTATCTCTCACAACGGCAACCTGTCCAATGGCTGGCTGTTTCCGCTTACGGACACCTATGCCGGTGGCAAAGTGGACAAGAACTATGTCGAGTTGCGCGCTAAATGGGAGCCGCTCTGCGAGGTCACCCAGATCAAGGGCGATGGCGAGCCCCACCCGTTCCTGTCGCCTAACGACGAGTTTGCCGACTACGAGACGCTGGATAGGGGCAACCTGGACCTGACCGAGCTCAAGCAAAACGAGATGCTGGAGCGCGAGTATGCACGCGAAGCGCTGAAGAATGGCCTGATGCTGGAAGCGCAACTGGGCACTAACCCATACAAGTTCGGCATGGTCGGTGCGACCGATAGCCATACAGGGCTGAGCACCGCGGAGGAGGAAAACTTCTTCGGCAAATCGATCAGTGCCGAGCCGACGCCAACTCGCATCTCTCATCCGTTTGTCAAATCCGAGTTGGGTGCAATTGAAGGCTATGAGTTGGCAGCGTCCGGTTGCCAGGCTGTATGGGCGTCAGAGAACACTCGTGAGGTCATCTTTGACGCCATGGAGCGCAAGGAGACTTATGCGACCACCGGCCCCCGAATAGCGGTCCGGTTCTTCGGTGGCTGGAACTTTAACGAGCAGGATTTGCGCAGCCGTGCTCCGGCGTTCCGCGGTTACGAAAAAGGCGTGCCCATGGGGTCGGACTTGCCTGCCGCTGCTTCAAAAGCGCCCACTTTTATGGTGTATGCGTTGCGTGATCCCATCGGCGCCAACCTCGATCGTATCCAGATCGTCAAAGGTTGGATGGACGCGAAGGGCAAAACCCATGAGCAGGTCTGCGATGTCGCCTGGTCTGATGGCCGCAAAGCGGATGCGGACGGCAAACTGACCGTCGTGGGTAACACGGTGGATCTCGAGGCGGCGAACTGGACCAATACGATTGGCGCGTCGGAGCTGGCGACGGTTTGGGTGGATCCCGACTTTAACGCGGCGGACAAGGCGTTCTACTGCGCTCGCGTGATTGAAATTCCCACCCCGCGCTGGATTGTCTAGGAAAACGTGCGCTACGGCACCCAAATCCCTGATAACGCCAAGAAGATCCATCAGGAGCGTGCTTACACCTCGCCGATCTGGTACAACCCTTAGGCGGGTATCGCTGCTTTTTTGAGCAGCTAAAGAAAAGGGCCGCGTTAATCGCGGCCCTTTTCTTTGGCGCAGTCATTGCACAGGCAGTCCATTTCCAATTGTGGGCTCGCCAGCTGAAACCCCGAGTTCTCAACGCTGGTTTGCAGCGCTGTCATGGTCGATGTGTCGATGCTGACTTCTTCAACGCGCTGGCATTGTCCACAGATCAGAAACTGCGGCACGCCGTGATCGTGCTCACAGCTGATGTGGGCGCAGGCAATGTACTTGTTCGCCAGGTTGAGGCGGTGCACCAGATGCTGCTCGGCGAGAAAGTCGAGGATGCGATACACCGACATGGGGGGTATCGAGTACTCGTAAGTGTCCCGGCAGTAGTCGACCAGTTCGTAGGCTGAGAGTGCGGTGGATGAGTGGAGTAGGCCGGACAGCACCTGCTTGCGCTTTTCGGTCAACCGCGCGCCGCGCGCCTTGCAGCGTGTCTCCGCTTCAGTGAGCACCGATGTGATATCGATCTCGGCAGGTGTGCTGGTCTTAGCGGTTGTGGGCATTAGCGCTGGCTGACCTGCTGTTCCTCGGTCGGAGCGGGAGCGCTGGCACGGAGATAGATACGGCGTGATTCGGTCACCATTTTGCCTTTGTGCGAGCCTGTGACTTTCAGGGTGATCTGGTCGAAACCGTTGCCCGTGAGGGTAAACGGAATGCTGAGAGTGCCGGAGCGGTCGTCGAGGTCAATGGTGGGCGTGGGAAGCGACACGTTGCTGGTGCCGGTAATCTCCATGCGCACGTGGCTGGAGAAGAAGGGGCGGGAATACTCAACCTCAATCTCGCTCTCCTGGTTCAGTACACCTCTGGCCATGGCCGGGTGCTCGAGTTTGAACACGGGCTCGGGCGGGGCGAGGCCGGCCATACGTACCACGGCGCCGCCGACAAAGCCCATGTCGTCGGGGTTCAGGTAAAAGCCGTGCGCGCCGCAGGCAATCGCCCGGTTGGGGGCGGTGACGATACACAGCAGTGTCAGTGATAGCAGAATGGCTCTGGTCATGGTTGCTCCAGAAAATGGCCCCTCAGGAGATGGGCACAACAAGTCATATCAGTGATCATTATACCCTTTTGCCTGGGAATATACCCGCATGGAGGGTATGGCGGCAGCCAGCAGTGCAGCAGCCAATACCACCGCCATAATGATCAGCCCCTCTGCGGTGAATACGCTGGGGTCCAGATGCAGCCCAAAATTGGCGAACAGCGCGTCGTTGACCAGAATCAGGCACAGGTACAGTCCCAGCGTGCCGAGAATCATTCCCGACAGGCAGATCAGCAGTGCTTCAAATTCCATCAACAGGAACAGGTAATAGGGTGGGGCGCCCAATACGCGCAGCAGGTGTATCTCGTGATTTCGCTCTCGTACAGACGCCAGTAGTACCGCGCCGAGGCCGAGTACCGCGGCCACCAGCACCAGCATGGAAATCAGGCGCAGGACGTTCTCGAACATGCCGACCATTTGCCACAGTTCAGCCAGCGCGACGCCCGGCAGAATGGCCAGGAGTGGTTCGCCTTTGTAACCATTGATTTCGCGCTGAACCTTGAAGGTGAGCATGCGCGAATTGAGGCCCAGCATAAAGGCGGTAATGCTTTCCGGTTCCCGTTCAGCAGCTGGATTGCGATTGCGGGGCGCTGTGGGGCTCCTTGGGCCCGACTGAAAGCCGGCGTGCATGGCTTCAATGCCGGCCAGGCGTACGTGGATGGTCTGGTCGACCGGGGTGCCAGTGGGGGCGAGTATGCCGACAATGGTAAAGGGCGTATTGTCGTGCATGGTAAAGCTCGTACTGGCCACACCATGGGCCAGAATGATCTCCCGGCCGAGATCGTAGCTCAGGGTTCTGGCAACTTCTGCGCCGAGCACGGCGTCAAAGGTGCCCGCAAAGGCGTCGCCCTCGGCAAATTCCAGCGCGCGCTTATTGCCGTAACTGAAGTGATCAAAGTAGGCCTCGGTGGTGCCCATGACCCGGTAGCCCTTGTGTGAGTCCCCCAGAGACAGGGGGATGGCCCAGGCCACGTTTTTGTCATTGGCAATATCCTGGTAGGCATCCCAGCTGATGTTGTCTGTGGGGGCGCCCATGCGAAAGACAGAATAGAGCAGCAGGTTCAGGCTGCCGGTCTTGGCGCCCACGATCAAGTCCACCCCAGACACCGTGCTGGCGAAACTGTCCCTGGCCTGATGGCGGATGTGTTCAATGCCGAGCAAAACAAAAATGGCGACGCCGATGGCCAGTAACGTCATGATAACTGAGCCTTTGCGGTTCAGCAGACTTTTTAATGCAAGCTTGAAAAACATTGTCTGGTTATCCCGCCTGGCTGATTTCGGTGAGGGCTTCGACCCGCGCAAAGTGCTTTGCCAGTCCCATGTCGTGGCTGACGAATAGCAGCGTCATATTCTGCTCAGCTGCCAGCGGCATGAGTATTTCCATAAAGTTGTCGCGATTGTCCGCGTCCAGCGACGAGGTAGGCTCGTCGGCGATCAGGAACTCGGGATGATTGACCAGCGCCCGGGCGATGGCCACCCGTTGCTGTTGGCCCATGCTAAGCAGTGACGTGGGGCGATTCCATTCAGCGCGAGCCACATTCAGCGCCGCCAGCAGGTCACCCGCTGTGGCAGTGGCCGTGGTTTTTGAGGCAGAGAAGCTCCGGGCCAGGTCGATGTTCTCCAGCGGGCTCAGATAGGGGATCAGGTTAAATCGCTGAAACACATAACCAATGTGATTGGCTCGAAAGCGGTCTCGCTGCCGGCTACTCATGCTGTCCAGGCGTTCTCCCAGCACCGAGACTTCACCCTGGCGGCATTCAAGCAGGCCGCTGAGGAGATTGAGCAGGGTGGATTTCCCAGAGCCGGAGGGGCCGTGTACGAACACCTGTTCGCCCGCAGCCACCGACCAGTTGGCAATGTCCAGCACCGGCTTTTCCGGTGCCTCGGGGTGGGCGAACTGAACGCCTGACAAATGAATGGTCATGCAAGAAGCCTGTAACAGGTGAGAAACGGGTACCGCGTTGCACGCGCAACGAGATGCAATATATCATAGCGTTTTGATGGTTCAATTGTGTTTGAGGTCGATGTATGAAGGCTCTTCGTGGGTTCAAAAAGTACTGCCTGGTGGCGATGTTGGCGGTGCTGACAGCGCCGGTCACAGCAGAGGAAGATGCGTTCAAAACCATTGAGTGGGTGGAGTTGATTCCCGCTGAGGATCTGGAGGTGTTGATGAATCCGCCGGAGTACATCACCAATGTTGAAGACGGTTCAATGGAAGACCAGATCAGTAGCCAGATCCAGAACACGCTGGCTGCTGCCGATAACGACCGCTATCAGCAGGCCCTCGTATCGACCCAGGTAAACGCCGAAATGGATGGTGCCATGGTGCGCGTGCCTGGGTTTATTGTGCCGCTGGAGTTCAATGAGCAGCAGGTTGTGACGCAGTTCTTCCTGGTGCCTTACTTTGGTGCCTGCCTGCATATGCCGCCACCGCCGCCCAATCAGATTATTCTGGTGAATTCACCTCTGGGTGTTGAGATTGAAGGACTGGGGGCGCCTTACTGGGTGCGTGGCAAACTGAGTACCAGTATCTCAGATAACGAGATAGCCACCTCCGCCTACGCCCTGGCCCTGCATGACTACGAGCTTTACACAGAGTAAAGCTCAGGCGGCCTGATCAAAGCAGTCGGTGAGCTTATCGATCCACTGTGGTCGAATCGCATCGGTGATGATTTCAATCCGGCTTTCCGCACACTCGCCCAGCACGGATTCTGTCAGCGCGTCGCGGGTCATGTTATAGCCAAAGATACCGTCGGCGGTGATAAACACTGCCTTCAGGCGCTCGACCTGCAGGCCGCTCAAGAAGGCAAACAGGCGCTGACGATCGAACACAATCTCTGGGTTGAAACGCCAGCCGATACTTTCAAACCCCTCGCCCTGGTTCATTGCGGTCACATAGCCACATTCCGGGAAAGGCAAGTCTTCGGCGAGTAGCGGCGCCTCTTTGCGTGCGTGCTGGTGGGCTGGCTCATTCGCTGTGATGGCGGTTGGCCCGTCCAGTGCTGTGAGAGGTACTTGCCCGTACTCGGTATACACAATATCAACACCGGGGCGGCAGCGCTCTTCGACATAGGCTTGCAGATTGGCCTTGTCGCTGTCGGTATAGAGATCCTGCTTGTTGGCGATGACCAGATCGGCGATGGCCAATTGCTGTTCGAAGGTTGCGTGAGTGCTGTAGCGCTCATCGGCAATATTGCGGGCGTCTACTACCGTCAGGGTCTTTTGAATAGTGAGCACTTCACGGTTGTGCTCGGCAGAAAGCGTTTGTAGCACTTCCAGAGGGTGGCCGAGCCCCGTGGGTTCGATCAGTAATCGCTGGGGCTTGGCGCGGCGCAGCAGCTGGGCGAGGGCAATCTGCATAGGTAATCCCGCGGTGCAGCACATGCAGCCACCAGGCACTTCGCGAATAAAAACACCGGTGGCTTCCCCGGACTGGCCCTCTACGAGTGAGCCATCGACGCCGATTTCACCGAATTCATTCACCAGAACCGCCCAGCGCTCACCCTCTGGCTTGTGGGCCAGCAGATTCAGTATGGCGGTGGTTTTACCTGCACCGAGGAAACCGGTGATGATATTGGTCGGGACACCGGTGATCTGACTTACAGCTGAACTCATAGTTCTTCCGATGGAAGTGCGTCTAGACTCAGGGAGCTGTTAATCTGTGCTGAATTGGCCTGCGGTTGGGTCTGTACGTAAAAGCAGCTTCTGCGCTCGGTGTGGCAGGCGGAACCTTCCTGTATCACTCTGGACAGCAGCGCGTCACCATCGCAGTCGATGCGAACATCCACGACCTTTTGAGTGTGTCCGCTGGTTTCACCTTTAACCCAGAGTTTGTTGCGACTGCGAGAAAAATACGTCATCTGGCCGCTGCGCAGGGTTTGAATCAGTGCCTCTTCGTTGACCCAGGCCAGCATGAGCACTTCGCCATTCATGGCGTCCTGGGTGATGACTGGGGCCAGGCCCTGGTCGTTGAAGCGCAGGCGCTCAAGCAATTCGGCGAGTGGAATGCTGTGGCCATCACGGCTTCCTTCGAGGGACAGAAAGTAAGCCCGTTTGTCGGAATCAGTCGGGGCACTCACAGGATTCCCCCTCCTGGCACAGCTGGAAATTCTTGATATGGCTGAGGGCGATAAGTGTCGCTCCTGCCAGGGTCAGGGCTTTCTCGCCAAGCTCACCCAGTGTGTCGTGACCCAGTATCGGTGTCAGGCACAGCAAAACCAGGCCGGCGATGCCGGTGTAGGCAACGCCGAGATGTCGATGTTTGCGACAACCCAGGGTTAGCGCTATAGCGCTGGTCGGAATCACCGCAAGAATCATCCAGGTATGAAATGACTCGTCGGCCAGGCCGATTGTGGCGAGGGAGGGTACGAGCACGACCAGTAGCGGTACTGCCAAGCAGTGAACAGCGCACAATAGTGACAGTCCGATGGCGGCCTTGTCGGCAATAGGTTGCAGATTAAATACAGAATTACGCATTAGTTGAAGTTGATTACTCGTTTGTCTTGGTCCAGTTTCTGGGCGCCCTGACCACGCTCAGAGAGCCACATCACATCGACACTCTCCAGGCCAAAGGGCAGGCCGGCTGAGCCAAAGGTGATACTTTTCAGGGCAGTGGTATCCGCACAGGTGTAACTGTAGAGGGCACGGATGTTGGAGTGCACATCGTCGTGTCCTGCATGTTTGTCATCGCCGTCGTGATGGTGTCCCTCGGCGTGGTGATCTTGATCGTGATGTTCATCGTCGTGATCATCACTGTCATGGGTCTTTTCAGCCATAACTGCGGCCAGATCTGCGTCAGCCCTTGCCAGTTCACAGTTGCCGCCACTGAGCACAAACAGCTGGTCTGCCTGCTCCAGTGTTTTACGTGCTTCGCTAACGGCCTGATGTTGCTCCGGGGAACGGGCTCGGTGCTCGAAGCCCACGATGCTTGCGGCCGGCGAGCTTAGTTCCAGCTCCAGTTGGCTTCCTTCCATGGCGATGGTCAGCTCAGCTGCACCGTGTACATGGGCAGATTCGGCGGTAGCCAGGGGTACCAGTAGCGTCGCAAGGGCGAGAACGCCATATTGCGAGGGCCGTTTTGTGCTGTAGAGAGTGCCAGTCATGTTGCTAACCCGTCATACCTGTGAAATACGGCAATCACTTTACCTGCATCAAGGCGGCGAATAAACCACTAATGATACAGCGTATCGTTTGCTGAAGTACACCGCTGATATTGCTGGACGCGGGTCAGTAGCCTTCGCAAGAGGGGCCGGTCGCTTCCCAAGCCCCGCTGATGAAATTACAGACTGTTTCACCCACATCCATATGGTAATAGCGCCTGTCGTTGTCTGAGACGATGCAGCGACCGAAGGCATTCCCGCCCTGCTTGACCAGGCTGCTCTGGCCGCCACCGCGGACAATGCGTGGATTGTTGGCTCCGGCGATGGCGCTGCAGTTGGCGAGGGCGTCAGCCTCCGTCCAGCCTTCGCTTTCAGGATAGTCGATGTCGGTGATAGCGCCCGCGTCGAAACTGTTCTCTTACATGCAGCTCAGAATGTCGCCATCCTGAGGGCAGTTCGGGAAACAGCTAATGGACTCGGGGCAGGGGCTCGTCAGTCCGCAGGCGGCTTCGTCCACGGCGCAGCTGCCATCGCGGCAGCAGGCCGGTAACTCGGCCCGGCAACCCACCAGTTCGAGCTCGACATCCAGCTCGAGCACACGGCGCGTGTGGTTGTTGCCCGATAAAGGCAGCGCGATTGCCGCCTGTCCTTCGCCGTAAACAAAGTCGCCATCCACCGGAATGGGCGGAAACATACCGACGCTCTGAAGCATAAAAAACAACTGGTAACTGCCAGATAATAGAGCCTCGCGATAATAGGTCGTCGCGGGAGTTTTCATGATCAGCGGCGTGGTTTCGTCGAACAGTGGCGCGCCCTCGTCGGCGAAAAATATCTGGTTGTAGTCGCTGCCTCCGGCGGGTGGCCCGATGGGCGGATACCATCCAGGTACGGATTCATAGAGGAAGCCAAGCAACTGGAAGGGGCGTTCTACGGGCAGTGGCCCGGGCAAATGCACGGTAACGCGTAGCAGGTCTGCTTCGCTCGTATGGTCCTGATCGCAATGCGCCTGACTGCGGTAGTACTCATGACAGGGGCGTCCATTGACGGTGCATGGAGCGGCCGGCTCGTCGCTGCGAACACAGCGCACCTCGGCCAGGCTGCAGGCATGGTTATAACAAGCCGCGCCGTTGGCAAAGGTCATGTAGGCGATCCAGTCATCCGGTTTATCATGGGCTACTTCTGCCGCGAGAGTTTCGTAGGGGTGCCTGCCAAAAGGATCGATACGATCACAAGCGCCCATGAGGCCGTCTTTCTAGTAGCATCTGTTTGACCCGGGGCCACCAAACTCGCCTGCGGTGGCGGTGCTGGCACAGGCGGGGGGAATGCCATCGCCCGTGCCGGCGCCTGCTGTGCCCACCTGGCATTCACCGCCGTCCGCGGTGGCAGGGTTTCCCGCGTTAATGCTTTGCCGGTCGCGAGATGGCCCAGCTTGCGTATGCAACATTAGCCCTGTTTGTCGTGACAGTTTTGCCGCTGGTGTACGTACTAAGAAACATCAGCAAAACCCGTCTGGGGCTGATGCACGAGTGGGTGCTGGTGGTATTGTCCGATGGGCGGGTGTTCAAGAGTCGGAGGCGTGACTGCCTGACCGTGCGCGACACCCTGGTGTATGTCGACGGCTACAAGTTGAACCTGGGGCCGCCCAATCAGCGATTCTGTGATAAGGCTGCGATGGAACGCTTGTTGGCGCCGAGATTTAAGCAGGCGGGTGTGTTACAGGGCGCGGATCTCTATCGATGGCGCTGGCAGCATGACCGGGTAAGCCTCGCTGTTGAGGCAGCGATTGCTGTCGTTGTGGTGCTGGCACTGGTGGCGATACTCGGGGTTGAGGGAGAGCCCGTGGGTGATTGGCTGGAGGTCAACTACGAGCAATGCCAGGCCCGGCAGGTCCGCGGTGCGGTTTCCGGGACGGACGCCGGTGCGCTGGCCCCGAAGGGGTGACGGGCTCTTTAGTGCTCGACAATCTCAAGGGGACCGTGGTCGTCGCAGTGGTCACCGTGCGGATGATGCAGGCGGCCGTCGACCAGGTAGTCAATGTGATCGCCGTGGGGTACCGCTTCGTGCCCGCAGCCCGGGCCATGCACGTGGCCATCCTCGTGCCCGGCGGGTGAACTGCCGGCAGTGCACTGGTCGGGGTTGCGTTCGCTGACTTCAATCACGTGCTCATCGACATGATCTAGGTGAGGGTGGTGCAGGTGACCATCGTGCAGGTAATCAATATGATCGCCGTGCACAATGGCAGTGTGGCCGCAGCCTGGGCCGTGTTCGTGATCGTGATGCTTGTGGATATTGCAGTCAGACATAGTGGGACCTCCATCGAGTTCCTGAATTCAGGCATGGACCCTCAGTGTAGTCGCTTTCTTCCAGGTCTGCTGATGACGTGAATTACTCCGGCATCATCGAGGAGTGGTGTTCGATAATTTTCCACTCGCCATCAATCTGGCGATAGACAAATGTGTAGCGCGCCTGCACGACGGCGCCGTCGTCGAAGGAGAAAGTATAAACCCCGGAATTAATAGCCACATCACCGAAAACACGGACGTTGGATTCGTCAATTTTGCCCTGCGGACCCTTGGCGCAAAACAGTACAAAGTAGTCCTCGATCTCCGCGTGATTGTGGCGAACTTGGTTGGATACAGTGGGGAGCAAAATAGCCTCCTCGGCGTACAGGGCGGTGACCTGTTTGGGGTCACGGGTCTGGAGGGCATTGTTCCATGCTTCAAACAGCGCGGGGATAGCAGTAGCGTTCATACAGGGTCTCCTTGTCAGTTGCGCAGCGGAGACTATCAGGCAGTGCATTGGTGCGCTAGCACTTTTGGCTGCTGTGCAGCCGTTCCTGTCGCGATTGTCCCCATGGGTCGAAAAGTCCGGTCGCTGCCGTACATTTGTCCCTGACGTGTCCGTTATTGGGCGGTAGGTATACCGATTGGACGCAGCGCGGCTGATCTGCATAATGTGGCCCGGCTCCGGGTTCAAGCCCGGGGGCTGAAAGCCGATATCGATTCTGGGGTAATGTGAATGAAGAAACTGGTTTTTGCTGTCGTCGCCTTGTTGCTGGTTGGGGTGGCGGTCGTGCGGGTTGTCGGCATTGTTGCGACCACCGCAGACGCGTATCTCTATGGTTACCCTTTGGTGATTATGGATCAGACTCGCCAGGAGATGGCGCGTGAAATGGGTGTGGGCACCAACAGTTTCAGTCATTCGTTGAGTTTGCCCGGGCCAGAGGATCGCAAGGTGGTCAGGCCCAACAACGACACTTTGTATTCACTGGCGTGGCTGGACCTCAGTGAAACGCCTCAGGTAGTCACGGTCCCTGCTATGGAGGATCGCTACTATGTCATTCCATTTTACGACGCATGGACCAACGTCTTTGCGTCGGTGGGTACCCGAACCACCGGCAACGACGCGGGAGACTATGCATTGGTGGGGCCCAATTGGCAGGGCGATGAACCCGAAGGGCTTCCGGTTATCAAGGCGCCGACCAATATGGTCTGGATCATTGGTCGTATTCAGATAAATGGCACAAGCGACATCCCCAGCATCGAGGCCCTGCAACAAGGGTTCAGCATTACACCGCTGCCTCGCTGGCAGCAGGGTGAGCGTGCCGCACCAGGTACAGTTGATCGCAAAGACGCATCTGGCGAGGAACGCTTGTCGGTGCTGGAGATTGTCGATGCCATGGATGCGCGGACCTTCTTTACCGCGCTGAATCACCTGATGCGTGACCAGGCGCCTGCCGCCGTCGACGAGCCTCTGCTTGGTGAAATTGCTCGGCTCGATATCGGTCCCGGACTGATGTTCGATCCGGGGGTGCTTACCGAATTCGTCATGAATGAGGCGCTCACCATCGTGCGCAACAAGCTGCGTGCCGCTATGAGCGAAGATCGCGCGGGCCTCTCGGGCTGGAGCATTGCCAGAGATTCCATCGGTGTCTATGGCACAGATTATTTGACCCGGGCCTTTGTTGCGCTCATCGGTCTGGGTGCGCTGACGCCTGAAGAGGCGATCTACCCGCTGGCTGAAGTCGACCGTGAAGGGCAGGGGCTGGCCGGAAGCTACCGCTATCGATTGCACTTCGAAGCGGATCAGATTCCGCCGGCGGATGCCTTCTGGTCGCTGACCATGTATGACGAGCTGGGCTTTCTGGTGGCCAACCCCATTGATCGCTACTTGCTGGGTGATGGCGACAACATGGTGTACAACCCTGATGGCTCGCTGGATATTTATCTTCAGCACCGTAATCCCGGCGAAACGGCCGCCAATTGGCTGCCAACGCCCGCTGGAAAGTTCGCAGTAACTTTACGGCTTTATTTGCCCGGTGAGGCGGCGCTCAATGGCAACTGGAATCCGCCTGGCATTGAAAAAATCGGGCCGGCAGAGGGCTCGTAGTTGTCAGAGCAGGCGCCGCCGGTTATTGCGTGGCGCCAGTGTTTTCGTCCCGTTGGATGCTGGCAAATGCGCCGTAGAACAATTGCTTGATGGACTGCTTGGCAATGTTGACCTGCTTGTCCGTTTGGCCAGACAGAATGGCGTTGTGCACCAGCCACTGTGAGGCAAACAGCAGCGACATAAAATACTCGACCGCCGGTGCATGGCCAAAGTGCTGCCTGGCCCAGGCCTGCAGCCGCTGGGCGGCCTCCAGATAGGCATCGCGCATAACCCGGTGCGCAATAGATCCAGGATCCGCTGATTCCACATAGAGAAATTGTGCGATGCTCGACCTCGCCAGAATCGCGTCCACGGTTTGCTCCGACACAAGACTGACCCAGTCTTCATCCTCATAGGCCATGACGTCCGGGTTGAGCACCGCGCGAACATGATCATGGACAGCGGTTTCATACAGGTGTGCGATCAGGGCGTCTTTGTCAGTGAAGCAGCGGTAGTAGGTGTCCCGGGATACGCCGGCTGCGGCACAGATATCAGAGACAGAGGTCGCGCTACTGCCCCGGGCGCCAATCAGCGCGACAGCGGCGTCGGCAATTACTTCGCGCTGATGGGCGATGCCCGGCCGTTTCCTGGTTTTGCTGGCGGATGAATTCACATTGTTCCTTTCATTGCGCTTTAGCCCCATCGAGGTGAGGTGTGGCGCAAGCTTGACATTAATCTGACGCATGTGTCATCTTAAATTTATCAGACAGTGCTGTCTTATAAAATGCGTCGGCGAGCAGCGAGAGGTCATTCCCTCTGCTGCAGGCTGTCGGCGTGGGCTTAACGACCGCTGGAAAATAATAATGACCGCCTCTGTTCCCCAGATAGATTTCACGGAGCTCGGCCCCGAGCGCCGTTTTTCGCAACCGGCAAAGAGAATATTCGTTACTGTCACGTCGATTTGGGTGGCGGCCACGGTGAGCGTCATGTTGCTGTTCTATGTTGGCGTGCTGGACTTTATTAACTAAAGCCGGCTCTCCATGTACTTCATCAGTACCTGGCTGAATGTGTGGATTCTGGTGTGGTTTATGCGCCGCTACGGTGGCCAGAATCGGTCGGACTTCTGGCACGATCTATTGGTAGTGTGGATGCTGTGCTACGCCATCACCAATATCCAGTGGGAAATTCCCTGGGTGCTGTTCTCGCCGTTTGTGTTTGAAAACATTCACACCCTCGAAGACATGGTGGCCCAGACAGACTATATGCGTGAAACCCCGTGGCCTCTATTACTGAATCCTGGGGACGTTTGGTGTGCTTGATTTGCGCACTGTGAATCACAACGGCACGTTTTACGCGCTGGAACTGTTCTCGTTCGTTAACCTGGCGATGAGGTTCTACTTTTTCCACCTCAACAAGAAGCGGTCGCCTTATCGCTACCTGCTGGTGGTGATTGGCTGTGGTGAGCCCATTGCGGCTACGGTGATCTTCAGCTTCTCTGAGGTGTTCGATAATTTTGTGAACATGCCCGGCAATATATGGGACACCTTACTGGCCTTGGTGTGGACGCAGTACCAGTACATTGTTTTCCCAATGATATTTGGCGGTGTAGCTTCCAAGTTACCCCTGGATGACCTGCGCCACAGTGCTGCGCCTGTCTCTGCGAAAGAAGCAGTCGTGGGCGCATAACGCCGGGTATGCTCGCTTGTTGAGGTGGGCTAGCCGCGGCCGCAGCACTTTTTGAACTTGCGCTCGCTGCCGCACGGGCAGGGGTCGTTGCGTCCCACCTTGGGCGCTAGGCGTGTCACTGGCTCCGGAGGAGGGCAGCAGCTAGTGTCGCTACAGCCACCGGTCACGGTGTTTGCAAAGTTGGGTGTCGGAAAATCGGTTGAGTCGGTGTTCATATCAAGTCCAGTGTAAGCAGAAGGCGCTGTTCATTGTCTGCAACGGCCGGTGAGCGGTGCACCAGGCCTCGCCCTTCATTGCCTGCCCAGCGTTCGCCTTTGAGTAACAGTATGTCTCCCGGTGACGCCTGCTGGGTGTCCGTGGGGCATGAGTAGAGCCCCGAGGTTTCGTCGGTTTTTCCCTTGCTGCCACTGCCAAGTTTATCGCGGTTGACGTGCTCGTGCGCGAGCCATTGGGTAGCAGGCCCCTGGAAGGTTGTTACCAGTCGGCAGGGCACATGGTCGACGTGAAATCGCGGGCACATTGGCTGGGCCAGGGCCGTGAGACGCAGGCCTGCGATAGTAACATCGAACAAGCAGCAGAACATATCCACCAGCTCACTGATGTCTTCCGCCAGCCGAGGAAATGTGCGCAATCGGCCCAGGCTGTCGCTTGTGCCGGCGGTGGCCGGGGCCAGGGACATTGAGGCGGAGAATTGGGGGTGAGCCGCAAGAAATGCAGTCACCTCCTGTTGCAAGGCGCCGCTGAGTTGTCGCTCCCAGATGGCGATATTGCAGTCGTCGCGATAGATCTCGGTCAGAACCGCAGCATCGGTACGGGAGCAGGCTACGACATTTGACGGTGATGGCGTGGGGGCGAGGGCAGTGGACATGATTAGCAATCCAGACAGAACAGCACGCGTGCCTGGCCGGTGCCTGCTATCGGGGGTGAGCGGTGGACCAGGCCATCACCGTTATTAGCGGGATCACCGCGCATAATGCCTACCCAGAACGGCTGAAACCGCGATGCTTCGCCGAAACGGATGATGTCTTCGTTGGGTGCGCCGCGTGCCTGGGCCAGTCGATCTACCTGCTCATTGCGCAACCACTCGGTACCGGGCCCGCGATAGGTGCAGAGCAGGCGCAAGTTGATGCGATCCAGGTGAAATCGGCGGCAATCGTCCTTCGCTGTCGTCAATAGCCTGAAGCGAAAAGGACGGCCCTCCGTAAGCGGCGCGAAAAGCTGTGCCAGCATGAACATGTCCGCTCGCAGGGCCTCGTAATCTGCTGGATTGACGCCCTGTAGTTGTAGCAGCGCACACACATCCTCATCAAAGCTCGTCAGTGATGTCGGCCGACGCGCATCTCGTAAGGGATGCGTTGCGAGAGTGGCGGCTTCCAGAGCAACCCGGTGCTCCTCCGGCCGCTGCCAAAGGCTCAGGTTCACCGCGGGGTTACTAATGGTCTCCAGGATGCGGATCTGTTCACCCTGTTGATGGGCTACTTCGGCGGGAAGTTCATGGCTGTGTGAATGGGTCGTTTGAAGCATGTTGGCGGTCGTCGGCAATCGATATAGGAGACGATACAACATATCAAAAAGTGATGTTCAACGCGATATAGGCCGTACTTAGCGTCTCGGCTTCCTGAAAAGACCTTGACTCAGATTTTATTACGCATAAAATTTAACTATAAGTTAAATTTGTGGAGGTCACTATGCGAACAGATACCCTGAAATCAATAGAAGCCTGTGCTTCTCACTATGGCGATCAGGCCGATGCGATGCGCGAATACTTGATTGAAGGCGAGCGCAATGCAATGGCGATGGATAATCGTGGGCCGATACGCTTTGATGAAAACGGCGCACTGGCGGCAGATATTCTGGAGGCATACTCACGCTATGGCTTCTATGTCTTCGAGAACGTGCTCGATGAAGGCGAACTTCGCGAAATCATTGCCGACCTCGATGCCATGCGCGCTACCTTCCCGGTTGAACCCGGGGCGGCACTGTCTGCTGATGGGCAGCCTGCACTCGGGGTGGATTGTCAGGCCCCGAGTCTATTGTGGTCCAAGCCCTTGGGTGATCCGCTGGGAGGGACTGATCTCGCCCGGGGGCGCCACCAGGTCAAACTGATCGAGCCCGAGGCGGCCGACGATGCGCCCACAGCGGCGCCATTTATTCTGCTCGGCTCGCTGCAGTTTTCCGAAGCCTGTCTGCGCGTTTACGGGCACCCGCAATTGCTGCGCGTGACCGAAGCTGTGAATGGGTCAGACTTTGCGCCTTTTAACGAGGCACTGTTTATCAAGGATCCCGGCATTGGTGCTGCGGTGTCCTGGCATCAGGATGGTGATACCCACTGGGAAAGTGCCGATTTTGATGAGGGCATTCACGGCTTTAACTTTATGGCGCAGGTGTATGGCAGCACCCCGGTAAACGGTGTCTGGGTACTGCCTGGTAGTCACAAGCTCGGTAAGATCGACATCAAGGCATTAGTGGCCGAAGCGGGTAGTGAGCGCCTCAAGGGTGCGGTACCGCTGGTCTGTGAGGCGGGCGATGTGGTGATGTGCAATCGTCAGCTGGTGCACGGCTCTTTCCCCAACTCAGGTTTTGAGCCGCGCGTTACCGTTAACTTCGGTTTTCACCGCCGTTCCTCGGTACTCAACATCATGGGTGCCGGCATTCACAACGATGTGATGTGCTACGACGCCGATTTAATCGAGCGGCGCTCCCGCGTCATTGGTTACGCCATCGATGCGCGTGGCAAGCACTACCCCGACGAAGTCCCGTATCAGTTCCAGCCCTTTGCCGAGGCGGGTAAAACCTATGTCTGGAACGCCGAAGCCAAANCAGGCCTCAAGGACTACAACCTTGAAGACCTCAGCATATAAATGAAGACAACCCCTAGGGAGATTCCGTAATGAACGGAGCTGAAAGCCTGCTGACCACGCTGACCAACAGCGGTATCGAGGTGTGTTTTACTAATCCTGGTACCTCCGAGATGCACTTTGTGGCCGCCCTCGATGAAGTCGAGGGGATGCGCTGTGTGTTGTGCCTGTTCGAAGGCGTAATCAGCGGCGCTGCCGATGGCTATGCGCGGATGGCACGCAAGCCAGCATCTACATTGCTGCACTTGGGGCCGGGCCTCGGTAACGCACTGGCGAATGTACACAACGCCAAGAAGGGCTGTGTGCCCATGGTGAATATTGTTGGTGACCATGCGACTTACCATTTGGAGTACGACGCGCCGCTAACCTCTGACATCGAGGGTATTGCCGGCCCGGTTTCGCACTGGGTGCATACCTCCAGCGCACCTGAACATATTGCCAGAGACGCGGCTGAGGCTATCCGCCAAGCGGGAACGCACCGTATTGCCACCCTGATGCTGCCGGCGGACGTATCCTGGGGAGAGAATCCGGCCGGTGCAGAACCTGCGGTGAGCACTCCTGCACCGCAGTCAGTGCCGGCGCAGCGCGTGGCCGAGGCGGTGGCGCGGCTGCGCTCGGGTAGTAATTGCATGATTATGATCGGTGGTGGTACCGAGGTTTCGCTGGAGCGTGGGCACAAGGCGAGTCAGATTGCCCAGGCATGTGATGCTCAACTGTGTACGGATGTCTTCCCCACACGGGTTGCCCGTGGGGCGGGAACAGCGGTGATCGAACGCTTGCCATATCTTGCCGAAATGGCGTTAGATCGCCTCAAGGATGTCGAACAGATGATTCTGATTGGCGCGAAGGCCCCTGTCTCTTTCTTTGCCTACCCGAACGTGATGAGCGCTATTTCCCCAGCAGGGTGTGAGCACTTTGTGCTCGCGCAGAACGAGGAGGATATCGACCAGGCGCTGGGCGCATTAATCGAGGCACTTGGAGCGGGGGTGAACACTCCACAAGTTCATGAGCTCGATGTGTGTGACGTGCCGACCGGCAGTCTGGATGCGAACACGGCAGCCATGGCAATCGCGCATTACTTGCCCGACGATGCAGTCATCGTTGATGAAGCCATTACCTCGGGTATTGCAGTAGCTCCGATGACAGCCACAGCAAGACGCCACGATTGGCTGAACCAGACCGGTGGCAGCATCGGCTGGGGATTGTCTGCAGGCGTAGGTGCAGCCATTGCCTGCCCCGAGCGCAAAGTGATTTGCCTGGAGGGTGATGGCAGTGCCATGTATACCATTCAGTCATTGTGGACGATGGCGCGTGAAGAGTTGGATGTCACCGTGGTGATCTTCAACAACCGCAAGTACAGCATTCCCGAGCTGGAGTTTGCCCGCACCGGCGCGCGCGGTGGTATTCCCGGCCCGAACGCAGCGAGCATGCTCGACATAGGCAAACCCGATATGGATTTCGTCGCGATGGCGCAAGGTATGGGTGTGAGCGCCACGCGCGCAACTACCGCAGAGGAGTTTGCAGCCCAGTTTAAAGAGGCGATGCAATCTCGCGGGCCGCGGCTGATCGACGCGCATGTGCCTTCGCTGTCAGGTTGAAGGGTGATGTGGATATGACGAACCATCAGCAGTTTATTGTCGCGCTTGCAGACGCGATTCGCGCACGCGCACCGCTACCGCCGTTTCCCGCTGGCGTCACCATGGACGAGGCGTACCGGATGTTGCCAGCAGCCGCGGCACGGGTATGTGACAGTGGCACAAGCGGCCTCAAGGCTGGGCTCACTAATCCTGAACTGCAGGCGCTATTCGGCCTCGACGAAGCGTTGATTGGATTGATCTATGACTGGGGAGAGTGTCCCAATGGTGTTGCATTGCCATTTCGCGAATATGCGAGAATCGAATGCGAGCTCGCGGTTGTGTTGTCCGCTGAGGGCGCGCTCGTGGCGTTGGCTCTGGCGATAGAAATTGTCCACCTGAATTTCGCTGCGCCAGAAGATTTTACTCCCGCCAATCTGGTAATGAGCAGTCTGGGGGCCGACAGCTATATCTGCGGATCACCTATACCCTGGGGGGAACTGGACCAGAGCGTAATACGCAGCACTGCGATCAAGTTGGAGCGCGATGGCGAGCTGCTCCACTTGGCGAATGCCGGAGACTCACTCAATGGGCCAGAGCGCGCGGTAGATTGGTGCGTCAATGAAGCACGCAAGCGCTCTTTGGAGATCGCCGATGGCACAACGTTGCTCACAGGCACCTGTGGCGATGCATTGCCCGGATTGCCTGGAGATTATAAGGCCGACTTCGGTGAGCTCGGCACGCTGAGGTTCACGATTGAGACGCCGGCGGGCTAGAGCCTGCCGCTTTCATTAGATTGCTGAAACTTTCGATTAATTTCGCTATTCAATATTAGAACTCACCCTGTATCAGCTGGCCTCGCATAACAACCGCAGTGGGTTGCAACTGCCAGATTTCGTGAGGGTCTACGTTAAACAGGTTCTTGTTGAGAACTATGAAGTCTGCAGATTTTCCTGCGCTGATAGAGCCTGTCTCGTCTTCCAGTCGCAGCTGATATGCGCCGTTTTGGGTATAGCCGCGCAGTAATTGTTCGAGGCTGAGGCGTTCGTCAGCGGGCGAACGAACGCCGTCGTCAGGGCTCTGCCACCACTCTACGGGATACTGCCGGGTGTGTCCGGTCTGCATGCCGAGGTAGGGGCTGATGAATGCGGCCAGCATTTCTCCCCCCCACCATTCGTCGCTGGAGTATGTCACTCTGGCGCCTGACTCCACAACGGATCTGGCGCGGTACATGAGGGAGTAGCGCCCCTTGCCAAGTAGGCTCTCAACAACATCGTTCGTTTCCACACCGAACCACCAGGGAGAGAAATTGGCAATGATGCCGAGTCGGTGGATGCGCGGTATGTCTGCAGGATCTATCAACGCCAGGTGGGCAATCGTGACTCGAGGATAAAAATCCTGACCGATGTTGGCCTGTGCCTGTTCAACCGCGTCCAGTACTGTCTGAGTCGCGAGGTCACCAATGCTGTGCACCATCAGATCGAGCCGCGCTTCGTGAAGCTGCATTAGTAGTTCCGTCAGTTCTGCCGTGGAGAGCAGAGGCTCGGTAGATGTGCCGCTGCCCAGATAGGGTTGGCTATAAGCAGCGGATTGGTTGGCGCTGATGCCGTCCATAAAGACCTTTACGGCGTTGAACTGCAGAAGCTCGCCCCCGTATTGCTGTTGATATCGTTGCACCTCAGCAATAGCCGTCATTGCCCGCTCCGGGGTAAATATCTGGTACGTTCCGTAGTAGCGAAGCGGTAGTCTGCCTTCTTTCTCCAGTTCAGAAATGACGTTATACACGTGGTCGCCATAGCCTTTGTTTCCAGCGTCGAACAGTGCTGTGACGCCATGTTTTGAGAGAATCTGCAGAGTCTCAGCCACGGTTTGTTTGTGCTGTGCCAAGTGCGTCGCATCGGTCACGGCAAAGTGCTTGGCGAAATGCTGTACGCCGGCCCCTTCCTTCACCCAGCCGGTGGGCTCACCTTGATCGTCTCTGGCGTACATGGCCAGTCCGGGTTTTGGGTCGGGTGTATTCTTGTCTACGCCCAAGGCGAGTAGAGCGTTGGAGTTGAGCCAGAAATCATGTGCAGTTTCGCTTTCAAACCAGACCAGACGGCCTGGAGCTACGGCATCAAGAACTTCCTTTCTGGGCCCGTCGCTTCCTCGCACAAACATATTGGTGGGCCAGCAGCACAGGCGCAACCACTGCTGGTCGGGATGAGCGGCAGCGTAGGCTTGCACGGATTCGAGTAAAGCCTCTGGGGTCTCTCCCTCAACCTTGCCGAATCGTTCTACATTGACGTAGCCAGGGTGAGCGTGACCGTCGATCAGGCCGGGAATGATCAGCTCGCCATTGAGTGTGAGGAGATTTGTTGCGCGGTATCTCTTGGCGCCGTCGTCGTCGCCGACATAAATAAAACGACCGTCGCGCACAACAAGCGCCGTTGCGTGCGGACGATCTTCGGCCACTGTGTATATGGTAGCACCCAGAATCGTCAAGTCAGCGGGGGGCGTGTTGGCGGTCAGTGGTGATTGCTCAGAATCACGGTGACAAGCAGACAGGATGAGCGCTAGCAGTGCGATGTACAGGGTGTGGCTGAATCGCATAGCTAGATCCTTAAGGGTTTCCTGAACGTTGTGTGCATGCTGGCTACAGTCATATGCAGTATAGGCACAGGCAGACAGCAACGGTCAAATCCGGGCCACGCGTTAGCGCGGTCGCAGCTTTCTCCTGTATTGTCGAGGCGAAGTGCCGCTCCATTGGTTGAAGGCGCGAATGAATGGGCTGGCCGTGGAGTAACCCGCGGCCAGTGCCACATCCTCGATGGGTATGCTCTCGTCGGCCAGTAACTTGTAGGCCACGTTGCGGCGCAACTCATCTTTGATCTTCGAGTAACTGGAGGACTCCTCGCGCAGCCGACGTCGCAGTGTGCCACCAGAGCAACCCAACTGCGCCGCAATCTCCTCAATACTGGGAAACGTCATGACCCCGTTGCCCTCGGGTGTCAGCATGCTGACAATAGTGCCGTGGAGCATGCCCTCGGAGCCGGGAATGGAGAGCAGGTAAAATGGCGAACGTGCGAGGAAGCGATCTACCTCCCGGGAACTACGGCTGATCGGTAGCTCCAGGTGTCGCGCATCGAAAGCTAATTGGCTGGACGTTGTGCCAAAATCCAGCACGCCGGGAAACATATAATTTAACTCGCGGCTGTGCGGCGGTTTGGCCTGGGTAAAATTGACATACTGCAGCGGAATGCGCAGCCCGGTGAACCAGCTGGCGAGGCGATGCCAGATGACCATCCAGAAATCTTCGAAGTAGTAGTCAGGGTCCAGCTCGGGATGCTGGAAACGGATGTCGATGACTGCGTGATCACCGTGTTCGATGATCTCCGTTTCGATATCGTCAGTGACCAGGCTGTAAAAAGTAGATCCGGTCATCAGCGCATCTCGCAATGTTCGCTCTTTGCTCATTGCCTTGACGCAAAAAGCGAACGTGCCCGGTTTGCTCTGTGTGCGCGTAAACCCCATGAATTCATCGTCGAGCACCCGCCATATCGTTCGGGTGAGCCGGGTCATTTGATCAATCGAGAAGCGCTGTTCGCCGGCGTAATCGAAGTTGTCCTTCATCCCCGCTTCTGCGAGCAGCGATTGGCGCGACCAGCCTTTCAGTTGAGCGCCGCGCATTGCGGCGAGGAAGTGGTGGGTTGAAACGCTGGGCATGAATTCCTGTTAAATGGCGATGTCGTCGGTGTCCTGATGATATCGGAATGCCTACCGTCACGCCCAGCGCCCGACAGATTTACTTACATGCCGACGGAATCAAGCGCAGCCTCCAGTTGGCTCCAGCGTTGCTCCAGGGTGCCGGTATATCCCACAGCCAGGCGAACAAGGCCGGGGCTGATGCCAGCCGCCTGAATGTCCTCGTCTTCCATTTCGCTGGATGTGCTCGATGCTGAACAGGACATGAGCGTATCGAAGTAGCCAAGACTTACCGCCATAAAGCCAAACTGCTGCTCATTTTGCAGGGCGCCCATGAGTTCCAGCGCTTTCTCTTTGCTGCCCGCGTCAATCGTTAGCACCCCGCCGGCGCCAAACTCAGCATTGCCCAGTTCTGCGAGTAACGCATTGTCAGGATGTGTCGCAAGCCCCGGGTAACTCACCTGCGTGCCTCGCTGTTGAAGACGTTCTGCCAGCGCAAGGGCACGAGCACCATGGGCGCTCATGCGCAGCGGTAAGTGGGGAAGGCGCAGGGCAATGTTGGCAGCGACGTTGGGATCCATGGTGGGTCCAAGAATCATCAGCGGCCCTGTATGCAGATCCATGAGTTGCCCAATAAACGCCTGGCTGGCACATACCGCACCGGCGATCAGGTCTGAGGCACCGCCGATAAATTTGGTCATGCTGTGCACCACGATGTCGGCGCCAAGGTGAGCGGGGCTGATGAGCAGCGGACTGAAAGTGTTGTCGACGACCAGCGGGATGCCTGCGTTATGAGCAATGTCAGCCAGAGCAGGGATGTTGGCTACTCGCAGGGTAGGATTGGAAACGCTCTCTACATAGAGCACGCGGGTTTTGTCTGTAATGGCCGAGCGCACCGCGTCCAAGTCAGAACTGTCGACGAAGCTGGTTGTCATTCCGCACTTCAGCGGCAAAAAGTCATGCATGAGTGCATAGGTTCCACCATAGATTGTATTGGACGACACAATGTGATCGCCGGCCTCACACAGGGCGAGTATGGCCGCGGAAATAGCACCCATGCCGCTGGCTGCACAGTAGGCGGATTCGGTGCCTTCCATAGCAGCCAGCTGTCGACTCAGGTTGTAAACAGTAGGATTGAAGTGCCGCCCATACAGGTAACAGCCGGCATTGTCTGGCCCTTTCTGGCCAGTGAAAATTTCTGGCATGGTGCCGGGGTCGATCACGGTAAAGGTAGAACTGGCTTCAATGGACATGTTGACGCCACCGTGTTCACCAAATTCGTGGCGGAGATTGGCGAGGGCTTCTACCGGGTGTTGGTGGCTCATAGTAAATATCCTGATAGCATGTTTGTTAGGCTGTATTCAGAGTAATTTCTATCATAAAATTCTGTATAGGATACTAATGACGAATAAAATTCGATTATGAGTGCTTTTGACCAGTTAGACCGAACAGATTATGAGATTTTGCGGCTGTTGCGAAATAATGCACGGCTGAGCAACCGTGAGTTGGCCGAGCAGATTGGATTGGCCCCATCGACAACCCTGGTGCGAGTGCGGCGCCTGGAGCGGGAGGGGGCAATTCGTGGTTACGTTGCAGAGTTTGCCCCTGAGGCACTAGGGGTTAGCCTGCAGGCGATGATTGCAGTGAAACTTCAGCATCACTCTCTCAAGGATTTAAGCGCCTTTCGCCAGCATGTTCTGAGCCTGGAAGAAGTGGTGCAAATCTACCATATTGCCGGTGCCAGCGATTTTCTGATTCATGTCTGGGTACGGGACGCACAACATCTCCGCGATCTGGCGATGGTTTCACTGACCACTCGACCGGAGGTGGCGCAGTTGGAAACCCACCTGATTTTCGAACATACGCGTAACGCTGAGATGCCGTTGTATGTAAACGTCGACGCCGATTAAATGCCGCCCCTCAAAGGGCGGCTTTTTTGGCCTTGCTATCAGCCGCTCTGGGACACAAAGCATCCGTGAAAGCCCAGTGGCAGTACCCGGTCCATGGTCATAGTGGCTACCGGGCCTTCCTCGATTGCTGCGGTCCTGAGCACCGCCACGCCGGTGCAGCGCTTATTGAAATCCAGAAAGCTGTGCACCAGGTAGCCCGATGGCAGGTACTGCGGCTCTTCGACAATAACATGCTCACCATAGTTATAACGTGTCATCGAGCCTGAGCGCGGGTCGACGCTGACGATCGAAGAGGGCAGGCCGCTTAGTGTGCCCTGGCCACCGCTCACACCGTATAGACGCTGGGGCGAGAAGGGCTGGCGCCGGTCAAACACCGGAAACTCCAAGTCAGTCTCCAGCGAACTGATATGCGCTTTGCCGCTAGTGAGATCAAGCTTGTAGTGTACGAGTGTTGGGTCGTCGTGATACGGCCCGGCCTTCAGCTGCGCCAGCCGATGCATGCCCTGTTGCATAAAACGCGAATCGGCGTAGGCAGCGGCGGTGAACTCAATGGTGTTGCCTGATTCCCAGGCGTTGCCGAAGTGGAACACAAAACTGGCCGGCACTTCGATTGTCTTTACCAGAGAGAAATCCTCCCGATCAAACACCAGCAACTGGCTGGCGATTTCCGGGCGCCACTGGATGCCCTGGATAAACGTGGGTGCTTTTTCATGAACCGCGGAGCTATTCAGGGCAATCAGATAGCGCGGGGTTAACACGAAGTCGTGCATATATCCTGAGAAATCCAGGGTGTGGGCACGGTACTTGACCATGTTCCCGGTGGCGTTCACGTGGTACAGCACTAGTGTCGGCGTCCCTGCGAACGGTACCGAGCCGATATTCCACATATCCCCGCGCTCATCAAATCGCGGGTGTGCGGAGAAGGGCACGCCCTCAAGCTCATCGTGCCACGCCTGTATGCCTCGCGTGTCCAGTGTCTCCGGATCGATACGGTAGGCAGAGCCTGCTTCCCATAGTGCCAGGAGTTCACCGTTATGGGGCTGTATGTTGATATTGGCGACATTGAAGTCCTGGTTACTGCGCGGCGGTGCCGGGTTGGCCACCTGGGTGCCGGCGCCGTTGAACAGGAAGCGGCCTTCGGCCTGTTCCCGCTCATATTTTCGGGTGCGCACGAAGCGGCCTTCATGGCTTGCGCCATCCGGGCCCAGCCTGAATGCCTGAATCATGCCGTCCGGGTCGAACCAGTGTTGATATCGCTCCCCGGCACGCTCGTAAAGTGTGGGGCCGTTTCGGTACAAGGTGCCAAAGCACGCCTGGGGTATCGTTCCCTCTACAGTCATAGGTAGCCGTGGCTGGTCCGAAGTCAGACCATCGAAGCCGACAGACCAGGCCGGCGCTGATTCGCCAAGCGCCAGGCTGGGCAGGGCATGCAAGCTGGCCATAGCTGCCAGGCCCTTGAGAAATTCACGTCGTTCCATGGGTCACCTCAAATTGATCTGAATCTGGGTATCTTGATTGACAGTCACTTTGGCCTCGTCAAAGCTGGGCGGGCCAAACTGGCCGGCATTATTGCTAAAGCCGTAGCCTTCGCGTGGCAGGCCGACCAGGTTGGTGTCCAGCTTCCCGTTACTGTTTTCATCGTGGTACAGCTTGACGACATATTCGCCGCTATCAACCCCCCGCAGAGTGACTTGAACCGTGTCGCCGGACACACGACTGATGGCTGCGATCACAGGGTTGCTGTCGGCCTGATAGTCCGCCGCGGTATCAAAAACGGTCCAGTACAGTTGCCCGGTGTGCTCCCGAATACCCTCTACGAGAATGTCGATATCGGCGGCTTGAACCGGTTGTGCCAGTTCGAGTGCCATAATGGCTGCGTTCCAGAACTTCTTCATGTTGCTTCCCTCGTGTAAGTGACGAGTTCAGTCTCGCGCAGCCCGGGGTTGATGGCAGGTGCGGGAAGTCACTGGCACTGCGAGTTCAAACCGTGACTTTTGGCACGGTACGCCAAGGGCTCAATTCCGGTATGCTGCAGTACATGGCTAAATCATCCCCATCTTTGGAAAATCATCTGCTCATCGCCAGTGGCGTTGTGGCCACCGGCTTGGTTGCGGTCGTGAACTGTTTGAATTTTCAGGTCTGGCCTGACTTCCTGGTGTACCTGCTGTTCGGCGTGATTTTCGCTGTAAAGGCCTACGACGAGGAACTGGGGCTGTCTCGCCGGGTTACCGTATCCGGTACCGTAGCGATGTTTGTGCTCAGCGTGATCGCCCTCATTATGCATACCAACACCCTGACGCCTGTGCTGGCCGCTGTACTCATGGCCAGCGCACCTTATCACTTGAGCGCGCGCCAGAGCTGGCTATTGTTTTTGGTGGCTAATGCTACTTATTTTTTGGTGTTTGAGCTGACCTGGGAGACCAATAATTATCAGATCTCATTTGTCTCGATGATCGCATTGCAGGCTTTTGCTATTACCTCAAGCCTGACCAAACAGCGTGAGGTGGCGGCCCAGGAAATGCTCAGTCGTCAGAACAGCGAGTTGCTCGCTGCACGCGCCGTATTGGCTCAGCAGAGTCAGGCGGAAGAGCGCCTGCGTATTGCCGGGCATTTGCACGATACCGTGGGACACCAGTTAACAGCGCTCGGTTTGCAGCTGGAGGCATTGGCACACCAGGCGCCGGACGCACTGCGCCCGCGCATTGAAGACAGCCAGGCCCTGGCCCGAGAATTATTGGAGGGTATCCGGAGTACGGTCAGACAAATGACCGAGGAACGCCGTGATGATCTCGCCTCAGCGATTCACAGACTGGCCAGCGTCACGCCAGGGGTGACGATTGAGGTTGACCGCGAATTGCCCGCATTACCCGCCGAGCTGACTCAGCAACTGGTGTTCTGCCTGCAAGAGGGTATTCACAACGCGATTCGCCACGGAGGTGCAGATCACCTCGATATCCATTACGCCGAGGGTGTGCTCAGTATCGCGGATAACGGCAGAGGCCTGCGCGGTACGATTGTACCCGGGTTTGGTCTCGAGAATATTCGCACCCGTCTGGCGCCATTTGGTGGCGAAATGGCGCTGACGCGGCGTCCGGATGGCGGTTGCGTCCTCGTCTTGACTTTACCCCAGCTAGAGAGGGTGCCCGCGTGATTCGTGTAGGACTGGTGGACGACCAGGCATTGATACGAGAGGGCATTGCCCAGTTGATAGCGCTTTCTGGTAAAGCTGTTACCGCCTGGCAATGTGATAATGGCGAAGCAGCGCTGGCGACGCTGCGCAAGGAACCTATCGACGTACTGGTGTGCGATATCCGCATGCCGGGCATGGATGGCATCACCATGGTTAAACGCTTGCGCGCCAATGGTGAACGTCAGCCGGTACTTATGCTGACGACCTTCGATGATCACCAGCTGTTTCTGGATGCACTCGCTGCCGGCGCAAATGGCTTTCTACTCAAAGATGTCTCTCTGGATAAACTGATCGAGGCGATCGAGACTGTGGCTGGCGGCGGCTTTATTGCCGAGCCGCGCCTTGTCTCTCAGGCCAGCACCACTGTGAAAGATGCGCCACCGGCAGATCCTGATCTGCTCAGTGACAAGGAGCGCGAAGTGTTACGGCTAGTGGCGGGTGGATTGTCAAATCGCGAGATCGCCAGCGTCATCCACCTCGCCGAAGGTACGGTGAAGAACCATGTCTCCCATATTCTCACCAAGCTCAACTGCCGTGACCGCACCCAGGCTGTCTTGTATGCCATTCACTGGCAGTTGATCTGATCGCAAGCGATTTAGGTGGCGCAGCCACGAGGCGCAAGTGCGCGTCCCTCTACTTCAAGGTCCAACTGAATCGCAGCGAGTAACCATCCACGTCGCTGACGAAATTGGCGTGGGCACCCACGCTAAACGATTCGAAATAGCGGTTGCTCTCGGTCACATTGACGCTGACCGAGTAGCCGGCCATACAGAAGTGGCTGAAACCGAGTGCCTTGCGGTTGGGACCCGTGAAGCCGCTGGCACCCAAGTGGACTGTGCCAAAGAGAGGCAGTGTCCCCAGATGGGTATGCTATGGGTGTTCTAGGCCTGCTTTGAGAGATATGACGCCTTTGTCCTCACTGAACTAGGCCAGGTCACGGGATTCCGAGTAGCTGTCGATCTGGCTGTAGGTGTATCTGGCCGCCAATTGAGCATCTGGCCGTAGCCAGCGCCGCGCATCACGTCGCCCAGGGTTTTCAGTTCGGGGCGCAGATAGCCTACGTACCCGGGTTGCCCCTGTTGATTGGGCGCAGTGAGGATGCTAAATGCGCCACCGCCTAAGACATGATGATCTGCGCCACTCATCAGAGTGACCTGCGTAGGCGCGCACATAGGATTGGTGTAGAAGTTGGTGAAGCGCACACCATCAGCGGCAATGCTGTTGATACTGGGCGTCTTGATTCCACTGTCAAAGGCGCCTGAATCTGCCCAGCCCATGTCGTCTGCCAGCACAATAAGAATGTCGGGGCGCTGATCTTCCGCATTTGCTGCAGCGATCATGCCAGTGACAAGATGCAGTACGCCAGAATGGATATTGACTGCGGACGGGGCCTATCTACAGGGTTCGGTCATAACAATCTGAAATATCTGCTTGTCTATCTGGATGGGTTCCACCACGTCATGACGTGTTTTCCTCTTCAGTGAAAGTGCCTCCAGAGCCGATGAGTGCTCCACTTATGCCATATGTATCACTCCTCTTGCTGAGTCTTACCGCGAAGAAGCGCGCAAGAATGTGCTGATTTTTGCGTTTTGCAACAAGTGCCGGTGCAGTACGTTAGCCTTGACGGGAACCGGGATTGGGTAATGCACACGACGATTATTGCTTTTTCGTTCGCCTATATAGGTATAGGTACCTTCTGGCTGATTACGCGCCTCATCGCCCAGGAGGAGGACTAGTCATGCTAATGGGCCACTATACAACGGCGTTGGTGCCCTGGGCGTACAACAGCAATCGCAGTCTCGCGCCATTCTGGTTTTTCCTGATGGCGACCCAGACACTTGTTTTTCTTATGGTGAGCTTCGCGTTGGTGGGGGGGGAGACGATTGAGCCTAGCGGGTTCTTTGATGCGTCTTTCAGGCATATGACCGTCGATATGACCTACAGTCATGATATTGCCCCCGTGATCGTTTGGACGCTGGTGCTTTCCCTGGCCGCGGGATTGATTTTTAAGAGCCTGCAACTGGCGTTGATTGTCGCTGCGCTCAACGTCGCGCATGAGCTGATGGATTTGCTGGTCAGTTTTAAACACTACTGGTTCGGTGCGCCCGAGAATAAGGATTTCCCGGTATTCGGCTGGGGTTTGTATAACTCTGCTCCGGCGGTGGGGCTGCTGATAGAGATTGCAATCTGTGTGGGGTTTATTGTCTGGTATGTGCGTACGCGTCGGCGCCAGGGTTACGACGTCTCGCGCAAGACCCAGGTTGGACTCTATGCGGTTCTGGTCGGATTCACAGTGTTTCTGCTGCCGATGGTGAATCAGTCCCTATTGTCGCTGGTCGGAGGCTAGGGGCAGTGCATCGTCACCCAGAAACAAGCTCAGTGTGCCTGAACTATACTTCGGACTGATAGGACCTACGGCGAGAACTGAATATGAAGCATATTTCGATAGTGCTACTCCTGATGATGTTGGGAGCAGGGTCTGTGCAGGCCGGTGGCCTGTGGCTGAACCAGTACGGTGATTTCGCCTCTGGACGTTCCAGTGCAGGCACCGCAGCGGGCACTGACGATGCAGCTGCGATTATTCATAATCCGGCCACAGGCACGCGTCTGGCGGGCAGTCACGTGTTCGGCAGTGCCGGCGCGATTATTCCGGAAGTTGAGTTTGATCTTGATTACACGTCGCCGGTGAATGGCGACGACAACGGCGGGCAGGCCGGTTTGAATGCACCGGTAGCTAGCTTTGCCTATATTAACGATCTTGGTTCCGATAGATGGAGCGTAGGCATTTCCAGTGCGGGGCTGGCGGGCGCAGGACTGGAGTATAATCAGAACTGGGCGGGGCGCTTCCAGAACACTTATGTAGAGCTGCTTGTCCTGGCGATATCGCCGACGGTGGGATACAAGGTCACCGACAAGCTGTCGCTGGGTCTTGCACTGCAGTACTACTATACGACGCTGGATTTCGAGATAGCGCTGCCAACCATACCCGGGCGCGATGCCGGTAAGGGCGCGCTGGATGGCAAGGACAACGGTTTCTCGTATGCGCTCGGAGCGATGTACGAATTTAGCGACAATACCCGACTGGGTATTCGCTATCAGGGCGAGATCGACGCGGACTTTGATGGCAACGTAAAGGTCCAGGGCAGTATTCTCGATCGCAGTATCGATTCTGACACTAACCTGACAATGGCGGCACTTCTGCGTCTGGGTCTCTATCACCAGTTGAACGAGCGATGGGGGCTGGGCGTGACCATCGGCTGGGATGACTGGAGTGCTCTGGATAACGTGTTTGTCTCGTTGCCAGAGGAGGGTGCTGCGCTGGTAAAAAACTGGGATGACACGTATCACTATGCCTTGGGCCTCGAGTACGCAGCATCCAGGCACTGGGATCTCACCGGCGGTATCGCCTATGACTCCAACCCGGTCAGTGCACACGACCGCACGGCTGACCTGCCCGTAGACAGGCAGGTCCGATACACCGGCGGCGCGCGCTACCAATTGCGCGACAATATCAGTATCGGTGGATATTTGAACTATACTGATCTCGGTAGCGCTCGCATAAGTTCGGAGCGGTGGGGCGGCAAATACGCCGACAACCATGTGCTCGAGTTTTCATTTTCCTTAAGTTGGGCGTTATAAACTGATACCCCTGACACGCGAGGCGATATCGTATGAGAGTATCCACACCTATCCATTTACACGTCTTGAGTGCTCTAGTTCTTGTCGGCTGCGCTGAGAGCGAGAATGCGGTCGATGCAAACTTGGCCAGGATCATCAGCGTTGAGGCGATTGAAGAAAAAGTACAGACGCCCCGAACGGTCTGTGAGAATGTCACTGTGACCCGCCAGGCCGAGGTAAAGGATGACCAGCAGATAGCCGGCACGGCAAGCGGTGCTGTTATTGGCGGTGCAATGGGCAACCAGATCGGCGGGGGCAGTGGCAGGGCGATCGCCACAGCAGCGGGCGCGGTCATTGGCGGCGCGGTGGGCAAGAAGGCGCAGAAAAATTATCAGGCCGGTAATACTCAGACCGGAACCGAGCAACAGTGCACCACAGTGATGGATGAGACTGTCAATATTCGCGGCTACAACGTTTCATATGAGATCGATGGTAAGTCGGGCAGCGTGCGGATGGATGAGCCGCCAAAGGGCGACACGATTCCGGTAGTCAATGGCCAGTTGGTATTACACAGCGTGGGTGTCGAGCAGCCCTAGTGACCAGGAATTCAAGCGTCACATTCAATCGCGATTGGTACATTCAATAGTCCCGATGACAGTTTATTTTCCAAGCCCGGTGAACATAGATTTTCTTTGGCTGGAGTGCCTAATTTCTTTTCGCTAGCATGCCGCGAATGTGCTGACTCTGAGCAATTACCATGCTCCATAACCAGTTCAGCTCACACTTTCGCAACTAATAGTTATTCAACCTGTTTTTGACCTATACCCTAAATTTTCTCGACCGGCAGTTGATGAACATTCTGCTCGAGCCGATTAATCAGGCGTTTGGTAACAGGGACACGCATGGGCTTTACATTGGGTTTTCGTTTACATTGGTTACGACAGCCCGGGAAGTCTGTAGCGTGCCTGACAGACCGCTGTTTCTGGTCTAATGATCGCTATCTACATCACCCAGTGGAGTGGCGTGACGGCATTGTGCGGTGCCGAGGTCAGTTTTCGATAGCTGGCCCTGGTGCTGCGGGTACAGTTATCGCCTGTCCGGAGCGCAACGTGGTTTGCCTGGAAGGTGACGGCAGTGCGATGTATACGATGCAGGCACTATGTCCGATGGCACGAGGGGCGCTCGATGACACGGTGGTGATATTCAATAATCGCGAAGTACAGCATCTTGGAACTAGCGCTCGACCGCACAGGTGCCATCCTTGCTGGGTTGAGCCCTGGGTGGTGCGGTCGATAGGCGAGTTGATTGATGCCTACCGTGTACCGGTTTCGCGTATGTCTGCAACGGCTTCAGTTAAAGCCTCTCGCAGTGGCGTGTATTCCATGGCCAGCGCTTGTTTACTCAGCTCTGCAGAGAACAGCAGCGATCCCGCGGCGGTCGTCTTGATGACATCCAGTGGAATTGCGGGTCGTTTTCCGGTGCGCCGTGAAACCCACTCCATGACACGCGCTGTCGGCATCAACCAGCGCTCGGGGATATTGATGTCGGGCGTGCGAACCCCTGCGATATCGCCGATTAGCTGAAAATATTCCCGTGTTGTGGCGCGCTCGTCACCGATCAGAAAGCGACGGCCAACGGTGTCGGGTGAGAGCAGTGCGCGGGCAATGGCTTCAGCGGCGTCCTGCAGGTAGACGTAAGTGTAGGTCGTGTCCGCGCCCACCAGTGCCGGTAGCTGTTCCTCAACCGCACGGCGTACTTCCATAGTGGACTTGTCGTCGCCGGCGCCGATAACGGCTGCGAGGTGCACTACTGTCAGGGGAAGATCACGCTCGCGGTGCATTGTCCAGCCCGCCGCATCGCCGAGATACTTTGAACGGGCATAATCGCTGGGATGTGCTCCGGGGGCGCTCTCCTCGTTAAACGGCAGGTTCTTAGGTACGCCAAAGGCGAGCGGCGTACTGACTTGCACCACCTTTTCAGCGCCGACAGCCAGGCATGCTTCGAAGACGTTTTCGGCACCGTGTTGGTTAATGGCATAGAACTGCTCGCGGTCGCGCGCCCAGAACTCCCGATAGCCCGCCAGGTTCACCACGCCCCAGCTGTCTTTCATCGCTGGCACCAGGCTATCCGGCTGGGTGATATCCCCTTCGCAAAAAGTGAGCCGGTCTGAGATGGATTGGAGTTGCTCCCGATCTGAGCCGGCGCGCAGCATGCAGCGCACTTCCAGTGAGGGCTCCTTCAGTAATCTTGTGACCAGGGCGCGGCCGACGAAGCCGCCGGCGCCCGTGACAGTGACGATGCGCTTTGGTTTGGGCATGGGGTCTCCGAAATTCAGCGAGGCATTGGGATGAGCTGACTAAAAGCGATACGTAACCGACGTGAAGGCGGTATTGAACCAGGCAAAGTTGTATACATCGTCGCCGTCTACGCCGCCCTCCAGCCCACGATAGCCTAACCCGACCGTCCATTTATCGTCCGGGCGATAGGCAATCCTTGCGCTGATATCGAACGCGCGGCCAGGCCCACCGGCCAGTCCGTCGAAGTCGGCCTTTACCAGCCACTCTGGGTTAATCTGGTATTCAGCTGCGAAGTAGAGCAGGGGGACAACACCCAGATCGTCGTCTTTGCTGCTTACGCCTTGCTGGCTCAGTTTGATCTCCGCGTCGCGTATTTTGAGCGTGCCACCCACCCAGAGGCGCCAGTCTTCTCGGTCCATAAAGTTGTAACGGTAACCCACGCGCCAGGAGTTGAAGCGGTAGCTGGCTTTAATGCGTTCATCCGGTGCGTATTCCTCACCGGCGAATCTCACCGGTTCATCCAGCGAACCGGACTCCGAGTAGGAGAACGGGGACAACACGAAGCGCATGCCATGCTTCTCGTCAATATTCCAGTTGATGTCTGCGCGGGCGGTGGCCCAGGGGCCGCTGCCAGAGATGTCATCCAGCGCGAACTTGGTGCCCTCGTTGTTGTTGGGGATTTGCACATCGTTTTTTTGTTGGAAGGTCGCGCCCAGCTCCAACTGGAGGTCCCAGCCCGGTTCTGCGGCCGAGGCGACGCCTGCGCTCAAGCACATGAAAGTGGCGAAGATGTGGCGTTTGAAAAGATTTGAAATCACTGCTTGTCCAGAAAACGTCTATAAGTTGATCTTAGGTACGCAGAGGAATTGAAGTGGATCAGCCGAGACAACAATTTTTGGCCCAATCGGTTGCCGTAATCAGACTTCTCCAGGTCGCAGTTTCGGGGTGCGTAAAGCGTCTTCTCTGTCTTCGAAGCTACATATGCATGCCCGTGCCGAAATAATCCCGGACCCCTTAGGGCGACGCCAGTCTGCTACTGGTTATTCCCGGTGCCATTAGTGGCATCATTGGGGCACTGATAGACGGTGTGGTTTGTGATCAACTCAGCCAACGTGACCCGCGCTGGCAGCTCTGGTTTCCCGCGATCAGCGCACTTTTTTCGGCATCTTTTATATTTGCCTTTGTGCTGTGAGCGGAATCCCATAAGTGGAGGCTCGGCGACATCACCGTGCCGGTGGCTACGGTATTCATGATGTTTGGCGGCTTTGTCTCGGCTTTATGAATAGGTTCCAGGTACGCCGTCATCCAGAACCTCGCGCCCGAGTACGTGTGAGCACAGGCATCTGCGGTATGCCTGTGCGATCCGTATTGCAAAAGATGCATTGGCCCCATGCCTGGAGAGGCATTCATTGCGCTATGCCATGGCGATTGGTCTAACTGGGGTGCTGCTTGGCGGATGCCTGTTCTGGCGTGAGGCCCCGCTGTACCGTCAGTGCATTGAGTCTCTGTATTGGCTAGCTGACGCGAGTTCAGGGCCCGTTCGCGCGAGCTCGATACTTTTCTTTGTTCTTTGCGCCTTTCTTGTACAGCGACGGGCGCATTTTTCTGCGCAGCCATGGGAACAGGTAGCTCAGCGTGGTGAGCCGACCACTGAAAGAGGGCAGGCAAATCTCCACGCTCTCGCCATTGGCGACTGCGACGACGGCCTCTGCCACCTGTTGAGCGGTGCTCATGGGTTGGGAGTACACGATGTCCTCCACCCGGTCAATTTCTTCCATGATAAATGCAGTATCGATCGGCCCGGGTGCGACCACGCCCACGTTGATATCGCTGTCTAACAATTCTTCCGCCAGTGAATGTGTGAATGACTTCAATCCTGCTTTGGTGGCTGCGTAAGTGGCCGCACCCTGCATGGGTGTGCGGCCTGCGAGTGAACCAACCATCACCACTGCCCCACTACCAGCCTTGCGAATGTGCGGCAATGCCAGCGACGTCAGGTAGATCGGTGCGCGCAAATTCACGTCTACCATCTGGGTCAGATGCGCGGCCGTCTGCCTCTCAACGTCACCCCGGTGATGGGCACCGGCGTTGTTCACCAATACATGAATCGACCCATATTCGTTGACGGTTTGATCGACTAGAGCCTGGCAGGCCGCTTCGTCGGCAACGTCCATGGGGATGGCGAGCACGCTGGTTTTTTCACGCAGCGTGTCGGCGAACGTGTTGAGCGCCTCCGCGCCGCGTGCAGACAGCACTAGGCGGGCACCCAGATCCGCAAATAGCTCCGCGCAGGCTGCACCTACGCCTGCCGAGGCGCCTGTGATAATGACAGTCTTGTCCTTGAAACTCGATGTACTCATTAAATTCTCTCGCAAATAGTCGGACGGGCTAGCCCGCTGATATGAGACGCTAGTGTAGCCTGACTTCGCCGTATTTGAGAGTAGTGCGCCGTATTGATACAACTTTGTCGAGGTGATTTAATTGCTCCGGCAGTGCAGCCTCCGGTAGTTTGTCTGTGATGAGGAACCGCTGTACTATCCTGGCGCTTTCTACCGTTTTAGCGACGCGTATTTGCTGTGAAAATCTCTGGCATTTTCGGCTTAAGCGCTCTATGCCATTCGGGTAGATCGCTGAGAATAGTAAAGTTTGGCGGCTCGCCGGAGTCATATCGACAATGCTGGCTGTGTCATCAGCAAAGCCCATGTCCAGCATGCGGTCAGCCTCGTCGAGCACAACAGTGTTAATCCACGCCAGTGAGAGCGTTTCCTTGCGCAGATGCTCCATGATTCCGCCGGGCCTACCCACGACAATATGGGCGCCGTGTTCGAGCAGATTCGATCTGCGGTCCGATCGGTTGGCCGCCACATAATACGATGATCTTGACGTTCTGCTAATAACGCGCCAGTCGCCGAATTTCTCCCCCTATCTGAGTTGCCAGCTCGCGTGTTGGGCAAAGCACTATCGCCTGCGTAGTGAAATTACGTGGGTTCAGTTTGTTCAGCAAGGAAATTGAAAAGGCGGCTGTTTTGCCGCTGCCTGTTTTTGCCTGGGCGATCAGATCAATGCCGGCCATAGCGGGGGGAGCGCGACCGCCTGTATATTGGTCATCACTTTGTAGCCAAGATCAGATAGATTCCGCAACTGCTTCTGGGACAGGCTCAGGCTCTAAAAAGAGGAACTGTTCATTGTTCGCGAGTCTCAGTGTCGTTTGTGCACTTCCGCCAGCACAGACAGCATTTCATGCGTACGATGTCGGGCAAATTAGCTTCGACATGGTCTGATAGGGCTGGTTTGTATGTTCGCAGTTTCCAGCGAACAACTCCATCGAAGTCCGCCTTTGAGGGTGACAGACCTCTTGCTTCTGCCGTTGGCCCTGCCTCAATGCTAGTGTTGCGAAGCAGGATGGGCGCGAACATCCGGAGTTCTGAATATGCAAGCGGCTCCTGTCCGTAGCGGAATGAATCTAACAAGGAATTGTAGGCAGCGATCTGGACACCGATATCCCCCCGGGCTGTTGCTCGAAGTGGATTAGACCCACCAGCAGGGCGCGAACGCAGCGGCGCTGGATTCTACTCAAATCCATCGCTAGCGCGGTACTGAATTTGCGACTATTCACTGGACACTATGTCATGCACATGTCACACGATGTCAGCGTTGTGTTACGAGTCGCTCCGAAATTGACATTATTCATCAGTCCAGAGCCAAGCCGAAAAATCGGCCGGTCAGAGCTGACTCACGTTGAGATGCAGAACGCGGCATTGACGTTACTCTGGTTGAACATGGTTCTTCAACCCCGTATCGAAAGTGAGGGTCACCATTTTGATGAAAGTGAATAAGTCTTTTCTTCTCGCATTGGTGTTGTGCCTGTTCAGTCCCTTTGCGAGCGCTTCCGACAAGCCGAATATTGTGCTGGTTTTCCTCGATAACTTCGGTTGGGGAGAGCCCGGCTTCGATGGCGGTGGCATCATCAGGGGAGCTGAAACACCCCGGATGGACCAGCTGGCCGCAGAGGGTATGCGACTGACCAATTTCAATGTGGAGGTTCAGTGTACGCCGTCGCGCTCTGCAATCATGACCGGGCGCTATGCGATTCGCAGCGGTAACGGCACGGTGCCGCTGGGGGAAGGTGTCTACGGATTGGTGCAGTGGGAAGTCACCATGGCAGAGATGCTCTCTGATGCGGGGTATGCCACGGGCATGTTTGGCAAGTGGCACCTTGGCCGCACAGAGGGCCGCTTTCCGACAGACCAGGGCTTTGACGAGTGGTATGGAGTACCTAACTCCACAGATGAATCGGTCTATACCTCGGTGCATGGCTTCGCCGAGAGCGGTTTTACCCGAAACCTATGTGATGGAGAGCACCCGAGGGATGGTGCCCACAAAGGTGAGGCCCTACCGTCTCGATTATCGCCCTCAGATAGACCGGGATTTGACCGACAAAGCGATCAGCTTCATGTCACGACAGGCGAAAGCCGAGAAGCCGTTCTTTGTTCACCTGCCGTATACAGCCACCCACTTTCCCGCGATGCCGCACCCGGATTTCGCCGGCAAGTCCGGCAAGGGTGTCTGGGGTGATATGCTTATGCAGGTAGATGGCTACCTCGGAGAGTTACTTGATACCGTTGATGAACTGGGTATTCGCGACACTACCATTTTCATTTTCACTGCTGACAATGGACCCGAAGCGCTAAGCGCGGGGGAAACCTCTATGACTGTGGAGACGGGCCTGCACGGCTCGTCCGGCCCCTGGCGTTCGACACTTTTCACTGGTTACGAGGGAGCTCTGCGTGTCCCGTTCGCTGTGCGCTGGCCGGACAAGATAGCTGCGGGCAGCGTCAGTGATGAGATTGTCCATGCGATGGACCTGTTCCCAACACTGGCCAAGTTCGCAGGTGGAAAAGTGCCTGATGATCGCATGATTGACGGCATCGATATGGCGGAGTTCTTTGTAGGCGAGAAAGAAGCGTCCGGGCGTGACGGCTTTGTCGTATACATGGGCAACGACATCTTTGGTGTGACTTGGCGAGACTGGAAACTGCATTTCAAGGAGCAGACCGGCTGGAACGGCGTGCTAAGAGAGTACACCATGCCGCGGCTCTACAACCTGATAAGCGACCCACAGGAACTTGACAATGTTCTCTTCCCCCACACTTGGGTACCCAAGGCAGCGCTGCCGCAACTGGAGGAGCATGTAGTCTCGTTGAAAAATGAACCACCAATCCCGGCGGGAGCGGCTGACCCGTATAAGCCACCGCGCTAGGGACACAATCATGGTGATACTTCTCTTCAGAATAATGATCTGCGGCATGGTGGGACTCTGTTCCACCGCTGCTCTTGCGCAACTATCGGGCCATAACACCCGTGGGGATCTGGGAATGCTGTCCGGTACACAGGCACCTGTGGGCTTGTATGGCGTCGGCATGGTCTACGACTACTCCGCCGGTACCCTGCGCGATAAGCGGGGTAATTCTTTCCCGACGACGGCAGGAGGCGGTAGTGTCGATATCGCCGCCGTGGTCGCGGGGTTGCTGTGGACAACCGAGAAGCAGCTGCTGGGTGCCAACTATGGCTTTGCCGTGTATCCGGCGTTGACTAACAATGCAGTCGAACTCCCCGCACTACAGAGTGACACTGAGACCAGTACCGGTCTGGCGGATACCTATGTTCAGCCACTGATCCTGGGATGGACGCGGGACAGGGCCGATTTCACCGCGGGACTTGGCTTCTATGCCCCTACCGGAAGGTACGATCCAGATGCCGATGAAAATCGAGGCCTCGGCATGTGGAGCTACGAGGCGTTCGCGGGCACTACGGTGTATTTTGATGAGGCGCGCAGTTGGCATTTTGCTGCGACCGCATTTTACGAAACGCACGGTGAGAAAGAAGATTCCGATGTTACGGTGGGGGACATCGTGACGATTGAGGGCGGCTTCGGGAAGTCGTTTATGGAAGGAGCCGCGAGCGCGGGCATTGCCTATTATGCACAATGGAAAGTCAGTCGTGACGACTTCGGTGCGACACCACCATCGGGCCCAATTGTCGGAAAGCACGAGGTGTATGGTATAGGTCCCGAGGTCTCGCTGCCGCTGGCCAGCAAGTCCAAACTCTACGGATTCGCTGACCTTCGTTATTTTTGGGAGTCTGGAGCAAGGAGCACGCTTGAGGGAGAGACCTTACTGCTCACGCTCACATTCCCGATACCGAGTATGCCCTTGCAGTAAATGGGTGAGCAGACGTTGTTACTTCAGCGATCAACGAGCTAACCATCTGAGCGTGCGCCGCGGGTAGATTACCGCAACAAGAACTCGAACTTCGTAATTTGGTTCTCGCATCACCTGATATCAGCATGTATGTCCTGATTCAGCGCAGCGGGCGAGAAACGACAGTTTGGTCGTTCGAGGCCTAGAACACCGATACTTCTTCAAGGCATCAGGCAATAGCTCTGTCGGATTGGCTATTCAGTGAGGGACGTTATGGGAAGGCAGGTTCCGAAAGCATCGATGACACCATCTAGACCTTATTCATAAAACAACAGGCCCCTAGGTTCAGTGCGCGATTCGATTATTGAGTATGTTGGGACTAATCTGGATGATTCCCGTCCGACGTTCTTCCATACGAATCGTGCCGCCAGCTCCTATCTGGTGCTGACTTCGCGCTATCGATCCTTGCCAGGGCTGCGCAGGGACGCCCTCTTGAATGCGTCGGAAGGGTCTTCTGGATGATCTATGACAATTACTTTAGAGAGCTTTGAGCGACAACGGGAATTGCCAAGATATCTCTGATCGTTTGCTACTATTATGTAATCGTCAGGGCGGCATTGGAGGAACACTCTGTGTCCTTGAAAATTTTCAGCGCTTGGCTGGCCACTATGTTATTCCTGGTCAGCTTGGAGGCGCATGCTACGCGTAAAACCGACGTCGTTACTCTATACAACGGAGACCAGTTGACTGGAGAGATCAAGTCTCTTTTCGGTAGCATTCTCGAATTTAGCACTAGTGCCATGGGTACGGTGAGAATCGAATGGCCTGAGATCGCCAGTATCAGCAGTGAGTATCGCTATGAGGTGAGACTCAGTGACGGCGAACGTCTGTACGGCTCGCTAGAGAAAGGTGAGAGGGCGGGGCAGGCGGTTCTAATAGATCCGTTTGAAAGGCATGAATTGGAGTGGTTGCAGGTAATTGAGTTGCGTCCCATCCAGGATAGCTTTGCTGAGCGCCTGGATGTATATCTTGCAGCGGGGTATTCCTACACCAAAGCTAGCGGCGTCGGACAGCTCAGTTTCAATACCGAGGTGAGTTATGAGGACGAGAGCTCGAGAAACCTTCTCAGAGCACGGACTGAAATCACTACAACCAAAGAAGACGACACGTCCGCGACGCGTGTTGATGTCTACAGAGATGTCTGGCGAGAAAATCGCGCAGATGCGTTCAGGGCCATTTTTGCCAACTATGAGGACAACGATGAACTTGAATTGGCGTACCGTCTAGGCGCGGGCGCTGGTCTGGGGCGATACTTTATCGATAACCATCGAAGACGTCTCTACGGTGTGGCAGGGATGCAAGTGATTACCGAAAAGCCGCTGGACAGTGGTGATAGTAACGCCGACACAAGCACCAATCAGGATATCGAACTACTGCTCAATGTAAATTATGCAGTGTGGCAGTTCAGCACGCCCGAGTTAAATCTTGATCTCGGTTTTACTCTATACCCAAGCCTGACGGATTCCGGACGTGTGAGATCCAATGCCAATTTGCGGCTTCGCTGGGAACTGATCGACGACCTGTACTGGGACTTCACTGCGTGGTCTTCTACTGATAACGCGGCAGAAAATTCCGGAAAAAGCAGGGACTACTCCTTGACCACTGGAATTGGTTGGGAGTACTAATTTCTCCTTAAGCACAGAGGTCTGGTAACCATAAAGTGGTTGGGTCGCTGCACTGCTTCAAGGTGTGTTCGTGGCGGATAATTAGAAGAATACCAGCAGCCTGGACTCCATGCTCTCTCGGGGTGGGGCGCCGGCGGGTGCCAGCGGATTGTCGAAGGCGGTGTGGGCAACACCGCGGGCGCGGCCGTCGGTGGCCGAATCGAAGGTTTTTATCAAGAGCGACTCGTTGAGCTTTTGCTCAGGAAAATAAAACCAGCGATGCGCCGGGTTGAAAGTCACCAACTGCAATTCACCGATGCGGTCTTTGGCGCGTCGCTCGCTTGCTACAAAGTCAGTTGGCTGTGCCGAGGCGTAGCTGCACAGTGCCAACGGGCTGTTTAGCACCTTGCCCCGGATAGAGCGCCAGACGTTAATGATCGCGAAGCGCTGCTGTAGCCGTTGCTCTGCTTCCTGCTCCGGTAGTAGATCCCGAACCCGCTTAACCGCAGAGGCCGGGGTGTAGTCATTGTGGATCACAGACGCGGGTTCGCGAGTGCTATGTTCACTACGCACCTGGCGCGAGTCGGACCTCAAAGTGTGGTCGAATACCAGTGCATCAGCGGCGCCAGTTGCGCTCAGCACCAGCGACATGATCTCTGCCTCGTAAGCTACTATGTTGTCATCGAGCTGATAGAAGTCTGCGATGGATGTTGGGTGATCAATAAGGCAAAAGCCCTGGGTATCCAGTGTCGCCGCGGGCTGCAGATCACGGGCGTTATGAATGGTTACCATATGTTCCTCGAAGTCAGCGCCGATGCTCAGTGCCGCATCAGCGCCGCCCTGTGACGCGATGTAAATCGGCCTGTGCTGCCCCGGGGCAAGGTAGCGCACTGGGGCAGTGACGTCCGGATGTTGGGTCATGGTCTGGATAATCCTCTGCTGCATGTGCCCAAATTCTAGCAGCACCGTTGTTCATGAGTCACCATGGTAAGGGTGGCCTGCTATGCTTTGCATATTCCAAAAGTGCTGGACTTTATCTCAATGATCTTTCGTTTCTTTGAACAACTGATTGATCCCTTTCCGCCGCGGGTGGAAGGGCGTTCGCCACGCTCGGTGTTCAAGTTCTGCAGGCACTATGCGCGTGGTCTTGAGCCCTATCTGGCGCTGATGGCACTACTAAGCACCGGCATTGCCATTGTTGAGGTTGCCCTTTTTGATGTGATGGGGCAGGTGGTTGACCTACTCGCCACCCAGACGCCGGAAACGCTGCAGGCTGCCGATAACGCAGACATACTCTGGTGGGCATTGGGGTTGCTGGCGACGTTCCCTCTACTGGTAGCTTTGCAGTCGCTGTTGCTGCACCAGACGTTGATGGGCAATTTCCCGATGATTGTGCGGTGGCTGACACATCGCTACCTGTTGCGCCAGAGTCTGTCGTTTTTCCACGATGAATTCGCCGGGCGTATCGCTACCCGGGTTATGCAGACCGCGCTGGCGGTGCGTACCACGGTCATCAAGCTGCTCGACATTATGGTGTATGTCGGCGTCTATTTCCTCTCGGTCCTCGCGTTATTCGCTGCTATTGACTGGCGTCTGATGCTGCCGCTGGCGATCTGGTTCGGCATCTATGTGCTTATTCTTCACATATTGTTGCCCCGCCTGGAGGCCATTTCCGAAGCGCAGGCAGACGCCCGTTCAATGATGACCGGGCGCATCGCAGACAGCTACACCAACATCACCACCGTCAAACTGTTCTCCCACGCCCGGCGCGAAGCTGCCTACGCACGCGAGGGCATGCAGGAGTTTATGGGCACCGTGCACCCGCAGATGCGCCTGGTAACCTGGATGGAAACTTGCGTCGCGGTGAACAACACCATCATGCTGTTAGCCGTCGGCAGTGTGTCGATTTACCTGTGGCAGGGTGATGCCATAACACCCGGTGTTATCGCAGCAGCCATCGCCCTGAGCCTGCGACTATTTGGCATCAGTGAATGGATTATGTGGGAAGTATCGGATCTGTTCGAGAACATCGGCACTGTGCGCGATGGCACCCGAACGCTGTCTCGACCCATCGAGGTGGAAGATGCCCCTGACGCCGCCGAGCTTAACGTTAGCCACGGCGCAATTGCTTTCGAAAAGGTGAACTTTGCCTATGGCGGTTCGGTGCCGGTGTTTCAGGGCCTGGAGCTTACGATTGCGCCAGGTGAAAAGGTAGGGATTATCGGCCGCTCGGGGGCCGGGAAATCCACACTGGTCAATCTGTTACTGCGCTTTTACGAAGTGGATAGTGGCGTGATACGGATCGATGACGCTGATATTCGCGAGGTTACCCAGGCGAGCCTGCGCGCCAATATTGGTATGGTGACCCAGGATACTTCGCTACTGCATCGTACGGTGCGGGAGAACATTCTCTACGGACGCGAAGATGCCAGTGAAGCGGCGCTGCTGGCCGCCGTGGAGCGGGCGAGGGCAGCGGAGTTTATCGATGCTCTGGAAGACCAGAACGGCCAGCGTGGCCTCGACGCCCGCGTGGGTGAGCGGGGCGTGAAGTTGAGCGGCGGCCAGCGGCAGCGTATTGCTATCGCCCGGGTCATGCTCAAGGACGCCCCTATCCTGGTGTTGGACGAAGCCACCTCGGCACTGGACTCGGAAGTGGAAGTCGCGATTCAGGATAACCTGTATGAACTTATGGAAGGCAAGACCGTTATCGCGATTGCGCATCGACTGTCCACGATCGCCGCACTCGATCGCCTGATCGTGCTCGATGGCGGGCAGGTGGTTGAATCGGGTAGCCACGCTGAGCTGCTGGCCAGTGGCGGCATCTATAAGCGCCTTTGGGACTATCAGTCTGGGGGCTTTCTTGCGCCAGACTAATGTTCTCAGGAATCAATCGAAGCACTTGCTACCGGGATTGTTCAGCTAACCTGAATTCGCTGGGCGTGCATCCTGTCCAGCGTTGAAATGCTGTGCGAAAGCTACGCGCGCTTGAGTAACCCAGCGTGCCGGCAATGGCCTCCACGGTGAGCTGAGTCGATAGCAGGTAGTGCTGGGCGAGCACAAACTGCTCCTCATCCAGCAAGGCCTGATAGGTGTAGCCGGTGGCCACTAAATTGCGGCGCAGACTGCGGGCGCTGATGTTGAACTGGGCAGCTGCCCACTCCAGTGAGGGAGGCTTGCCCTCCGATTCTCGGATCATGTTGCGCAGATTGTCCAGCATGCCCTGGCCTTTCACCAATTCGTTCATGCTCTCGCGGCACAACTCACGGAATAATGCGGAGTACTCAGGCTGTGGATGAGGCAGCAGGGTTGCCGCAGTGTCTAGCGAGATCAACAGTGCATTGCGCTTGGCGCCAAAGTAGATCGGGCAGGCGAACCAATCGTTGAGCCAGTCCCAGTCGACGCCAGTACCCGGGTGCGTTAGCTGGATGGCGCTAAAGGGCAGCCTCTCTCCCGCGAGGTCGTTAAACAGGCGTTGCAGTGAGGCGAGGGTGCTGTCGATTTCGAGCACGGCCGCTTGAGGGTCATTCGCAGCAGGGTGCAGTGTCAGACAGCGGCAGCGTTTGTCGGCAAAAGTGTCGGTGGTGAGCTGGTTGTGTGAGGCCCAGCTAATCAGTGGCGCGAACTCAGTCATCAGGGTCAGCGCGTCGTCGACGGTTTCTGCGCCCAGTACTGCGTAACCGAGAATGCCGTAATTGGCCGCCGACAACTGTGAGCCCACTTTGAATCCTAGCATCGGGTCCCGATTATGGGTGGCAGCCCGTGTATAAAGCCGCATCTCCTGATCCAGTGTCAAGCGTAGGCCCGGCTGCTGGAGCAGGTCGTCGGGTAGGTCAAGGCCATCCAACAGTTGGTGCAATGATACGTCTTGCTTCGACGCCAGATCACGCAGCATCAGGCGAATTTCGAAGTTGTTCAACAGCCCGCGGGCGTGGTTAAGGCGCGGTTCCATGAGGTTAGTTAAGGCCTCGTACCTGTCCTAATATGTCCCCATATTGTCCCCTATCGGCCCTGCCTATACCAGCCCTGCCTCTTTATGCTGGTCACACCAATAGCGAATGTTGGAACGCAATGAACAACAAGCAATACGACGCCATTGTGATCGGTGCTGGACACAACGGTCTGACGGCCGGGGCCTATTTGGCCAAGTCCGGTCTGAAAACTCTGGTGGTCGAGAAAAACGACTATATCGGCGGCGCTGCCGTCAGCCGCGAGCTGCACGAGGGCTGGCTTTACTCCAACTGTTCCTACGTGTGCAGCCTGCTGCGCCAGTCTATTCACCGCGACTTGGATCTTACCAAGCACGGTTTGATGATTGTGCCCTATGCAGGCACCACCAACTTTGCGCGCAACGGCGACTATGTAGCGGAATATCCGGATCCGTACATGCAGTACCGCGAGTATGCGCGTCACTCCCTGCGCGACGCGGATGCCATGCACCGCTACGAAGCGGATCTGATGCGCTATGCCAAGCTCATTCGCCACTTCCTGTTGCGTACACCCGCCGACCCCACATCGTTCAAGCCTCGGGATATCGGCGAACTGATCTTTATGGCGAAGAAGTTCGCCGATATGGGCGAAGAGCAGGTTTACGAATTCATCCGTTTTCTGACCATGAGTGCGGGTGATTTCCTCGATGAGTATTTCGAGAACGACCTGATCAAGACCATGCTGGCGACCAGCTCAATCATCGGCACTGCCCTGGGGGTTTACTCGCCTGGTACGGCCTACGTGCTGCTGCACCATGTCATGGGTGATGTGGATGGTGCAGTCGGTGCCTGGGGGCTTGCGCGCGGTGGTATGGGGGCGATATCCAATGCCATCGCGGGGGCGCTGCAGGAGCACGGTGGCGAAATTCGCACCGAGGCACCCGTCGAGCAGATTGTGGTCAAGAACGGGAAAGTGGTCGGCGTTGCCCTGGAGAGCGGCGAACAGATCAATGCAAAAATTGTAGTGTCCAACCTCGACCCCAAGCGCACGTTCACCAAGATTATGGACGCCGGCGATATTCCCGCTGACCTGCGCAAGAAGGCTGAGAATTTCAAGATTCGCGGCTCTTCGGGCAAGGTCAATATAGCGCTCACCGGCATGCCTGACTTTCCCTCGCTACCCGCGGGGCATCAATTGCGCCGCGGTTCGTTCCAGTTTTTGGATTCACTGGAACGGATGGAGCGAGCCTACGACGATTGGAAACACGGTCGCTGGTCCGACGATCCCTTTATCGAAATGACGCAGTCTTCAGTTTGGGACCCGACGCTCGCGGCACCCGGTCACTATTTTGTGTCCTGCTTTATCCAGTATTGCCCGGCGGAAGTCGAAGGGGGATGGACGCCGGAAAAACGCGATGCGTTCGGCGAAACCGTGATTGACCAGATATCTCAGTATTCCCCTAATTTCCGCGACCTGATCGCGCACATGGAAATTCGCACACCTTTTGAGATCGAGAACGAAGTCGGTCTGACTGAGGGTAATATCTTCCAGGGTGAACTGACTATTGACCAACTCATGTTTAACCGCCCATTCCCTGGGTACTCACAGTATCGGGGGCCGGTATCGGGTATGTATATGTGTGGCTCGGGTACTCACCCGGGCGGCGGTGTCTCATCGGCCTGTGGCGCCAACTCTGCGCGCGAGATTCTGCGCGACCTGAAACGCCCTAACGTGGTACCGGAGGACGATGTCGATGAGTAAAAACGCAATCATTATTGGTGGCGGCCACAACGGCCTGGCTTGCGCCGCCTATCTGGCTAGGAGCGGTCATAAGGTCACTGTACTCGAGGCCTCCGAATATCTCGGTGGGTTGGGTGCGACACGTGAGTTTGCGCCCGGCTTTCGCGCCTCCGTCGCGCATACGCTGCCACAGCTTGATCGCAAGCTGGTAGCGGACCTCGACCTGGAAAAGCACGGCTTCGCACTGGCGGTAGACGATCTGCCCACGATTGCACTGGGTCTGAACGGTGAGCACATCACCATTACAGCCTCCGGGCTGCAGGGAGCCTGTGATGAAGACACAGCCGCTTATCCGGAATACCAGCGCTTGCTGCGGCGTTTCGCTGGGGCTATTAAACCCTTTAACAGCAAGCGTCCACCGCGCATCGAGAGCGGCAGTAAAGGAGATTTGCTGACCCTTGGCCAGTTCGGCTGGAATCTTCGTACTCTCGGGAAGAGTGATATGCGCGAGATGATGCGGATGATTGCGCTGCCCGCACGTGATCTGGTGGACGAGTTCTTTGCCAGTCCCTTGCTCAAAGGTGCGTTGTCCTGGGATGCCAACCTGGGCAGTCGTCTGGCGCCGCGCTCACCCAACAACGCCATGCTTGCTTTGTTGCTGCGCATGAGTGGTGACCTCAGCGTGGGTCTGCCGCTGCCGCGCGGTGGTGTTGGCGGACTCACCGAGGCGCTGGCTGCAGCCGCCCGGGCGATGGGAGTCGAGCTTCGCACGAGTGCTCGTGTCGAGCAGGTACTGATTAAGGAAGGGCGGGCAACTGGTGTTCGTCTGGCAGATGGTGAGCTGATTGCGGCCGATGTCGTGGTTTCCAATGCAGACCCCAAAACCAGTTTTATCGATCTGTTGGGCGCTCGTCATCTGGATGTGCAGTTCACCCACCGCATCAATCGACTGCGAACGGGGGGTATGGTCGCCAAGTTACATCTGGCACTGGACGCGCTGCCTGAATTTACCGGCCTGGCTAACCCCATCGGACGTCTGTTACTGACCCGAGACATGGACGCGATTGAGAATGCATTCGATGCAGCCAAGTATGGCGGCTTTGCGCCGGAACTGCCTATGGAGGTAATTATTCCTTCTCTAGCAGACGACAGTTTGGCGCCTGCTGGCAAGCATGTGCTCTCGGCTCAGGTACAGTACGTGCCCTATGACCTCAAAGGTGGCTGGGATGCCAGGCGCGACGAATTCCTGGAGGCGGCGCTCAATAGCCTCGCTGCCTATGCGCCAAATATCCGCGACTGTATCAGTTCGGTGGAATTGCTAACTCCGGCCGATCTGGAGCAGCAGTTCAATGCGCGTGGAGGCCATTGGCACCACGCTGAATACGCGATCGACAACTGGTGGGTGCAGCGCCCGACCTATGGCGCATCACAGTATCAGAGCCCCGTGCCGGGTTTCTACCTGTGCGGCGCGGGCAGCCATCCCGGTGGTGGCATCATGGGCCTGGCCGGTGCGAATGCCGCCCGTGCGGTAATGGAGGACAACTGATATGCCACTCAAAGTTGAACTGCAACCCAGTAATGTTATTGACCATGTCCACACGGGCATATTGCAGACGCCGTTTCACAGTCGCACCAGTGCGCTGAATATTAATCAGGCATGGGCAAACTGGAATGGCTATGCTTCCGCCCTGAGTTTTCACGACGAGCACATCGAGTATTTTGCCACCCGCAATACGACGGCGGTCTTCGATGTATCGCCGATGCGCAAGTACCGGTTTACCGGTGCTGATGCAGAAGCCATGCTCAATCGGATGGTTACACGCGATGTTAGTAAGCAGAAAGTCGACACCGTCGCCTACAACGTCTGGTGCACTGATGCCGGGCGAGTCATCGATGATGGTACATTGTTCCGTCTGACCGATGACGACTTCATGTTGTGTTGCGCCGATCCATGCCTGGACTGGTTTCTGCTTGCGGCGGTGGGTTTTAATGACGTTAGTATCAGCGACATTTCCGATGACATCGCATCCCTGGCCCTGCAGGGGCCAACCTCCTGTGCGTTACTCAAAGCACTGGGGTTCGATGGCATAGACAACTGCAAGCCCTTCCAAATTGTTCGTTTTCCCTTTGGCAGTGGCGAGCTAATGATTTCACGCACTGGCTATACGGGTGACCTGGGTTACGAACTCTGGGTAGATCCTGCCGACGCTGTAGCGCTCTGGGACGCCCTGTTCAGCACCGGGGAGCTTTACGGTATCCAACCAATGGGTGAGGACAGTCTGGATATGGCTCGTCTGGAGGCCGGTTTTATCGCCCCGGATGTGGAATTCCACGGTGCACTTGGCACCGTTAATCGCCATCATGACCACAGTCCGTTTGAGCTGGGCCTGTCCTGGATCGTGAATTTCAAGAAAGGCCACTTCACCGGTCGCGAAGCACTGCTCAAGGAGAAGGAGTCTGGCGAGCATCGTCATTTGCTGCGTCTGGATATCGAGGGCAACAAGCCCGCGGAGCACAGTATTCTTTATGCTGGTGAGAACTGTGAAAAAGAAATTGGTTACGTGACCTCGGCCATGTGGTCGCCGGTGGTTAAGGCCAACATCGCCTACGGCCTGGTGGAGGCAAAGTACGTTAAAGGGCCCATCTGGGCAGAGATCTATCACCAGAAGGAATTGCGCTGGGTGCGCAAAGTGGCAAGATGTACCGTGATGAACAGACCCTTCTGGGCACCGGACCGGGCCAAGGCCACACCGCCGCCTGACTGTTGACGCATCGCTACGCCAGTTTCATAGAACAATAAGCAGGAGATACATTGGAACAAGTCAGTCCGCTTCCGCCTCAGAGTATGCGACGAGATCCGCGTCAGTACATCAAGCTTATTGTTTACGTGCTGCTATTGGTGAACTTTGGCAATTACATTGCCGAAGACATGATGATTGCATCGCATACGGTCGGGGAGGGAGCGACGTTCCTGGCATGGACCGCCGCCTTTGCCACCTCGATCGACCTGGTGGCCTGGTTCGTCCTGTTGTTTCTGTTCGAACTGGAGACGTACTTGTTGTCCGACGAGGCCTTCACCAAGGCGCGCACACGATTGATCCACGGTGTTCGCCTGGTGTGCTATTTGTTCCTGGCCCACGGTATTTTCTCCTATGGCAATACGGTACTCGAGTTGCGCGATGTCGAACAGGTAGCGGGGGTAGACAATCTTTGCCACTGGGCTGACAGCGATGTCTCCTGGGGCAAGAACATCTACTACGAGGAGTTGGACCAGAACAACTGCCAAACGCTCTCACAAGAGAGTGAGTTTTACCTGATCGAGAGAGGCACGGTGGTCACCGATGGCAGCGGCTTTGAGCTTGAGCGCCAACTTACTTCTATAGACCTGGCGGAAGCCAGCACCTGGTTGTTGATCCTGCTGTTTATTGAACTCGGTGTGCGCCTGCAGGACCGGGGCGTGGCCGGCGGCCCACTGTTGCGCACGGTGCTTGGAATCAAGTTCTTTTTCTACACGATGCTATGGGGGGCTGCTGCATTCTGGCTCTATCACGGGCACTACCTCTATGCCTGGGACGAGGCCCTCTGGATCCTAGGTTTTGTGGCAATCGAGATGAATATGTCTGACTGGCGCAAGGAAATCAGAGCAGAGGAGGCCGAGTTGGCCTCAGCCTGCCCTGGGAAACCCTAGAAGCCGACATTACCGCTGGGCATGGGAGGGTAGTCGCCGACGGTGACACCGCCACTGCGCTGTACTGCCTCTATAGCTTCCTCCATGCGCGAAAGGCCTTCCAATAGCACGTCCTCAGCCATATTCAGCGCGGGGTACATGCGTACCTGTGGTTCGTTATCGCAGATCGCCCACAGCCCCCGCTTAAGCATTTCGTCGCGCACCGAGCGGGCGATATGGAAATCTTCGATATCCTCGTGACCCGCGCGAAATGATACGCCCAGCAGCAGACCCAGGCCGCGCACCTGGGAGACGATTTCGTAGCGGGCCTCCCAGTCGGACATACGTCGCTTGGCAACGCCTGCCAGGTGCTGGGTGTGGGTGAGCACGGCATCGCGCTCGTAGATTTCGAGGGTTTTCAGTGCGGCAGCACAGCCGCCGGGCGTGCCGGCAAACGTACTGCCAGCGGTGGCGCGCGGATTGTCCCCCAGTATTTCATCTCGGGCGGCCACCCCGGCGCAGGGTTCGATGCCCCCCGAAAGGTTCTTGCCGGCGACCAGGATATCGGGGACTACGTCGAAGTGCTCTACCGCCCACATCGTCCCGGTGCGACCCAATCCTGTGAGTACCTCGTCGGCAATTAGCAGCCAGTCAAACTTATCGCAGATGCGGCGCAGGCCCTGCATAAAGGCTTTACTGGGTATCCAGTTGCCGCCTTCGGCGAGGCCGGGTTCTACGAGTATGGCCGCGATATTTTCGGCGGGTACCACGTACTCAGTCAGATGGGTTTCGATATACCACAGGCAGTACTCAGTATACTGGGCCTGGTCCATGCCGGCGGGAATTTCCTCGGAGTAGGGAAAGGGGGCCTTGAGTACACCGCCGGCCCAACCCTCCATGTATAGATTGTTGTCACTGTTATAGGCGCTCACCATCTTGGTGCCCAGGCCCTCGCCGTGGAAGCAGGAGGTGAAGCTGACAATGTAGCGCCGCTGGGTGTGGCACAGTGCCAGGTGGATGGCGGACTCGGCCGCCTCTGTGCCGGATACCTCGAAGCTGAAGCGGGGAAGGGCGCCTGAGGGCATAATGCTGGCGAGTCTCTCCGCCAGCGGAATCCGCAGGGGGTGCTCCCACTGGAAGCCATACTGGCGCTGCGCCTCGTGCACGGCCTCCAGTATCTCCGGGTGACAATTACCCAGAGGGTTGGTGGCCCAGCCGTTCTGAAAATCGATGTATTGATTGCCGTCCAGGTCCCACACGTAGTCGCCCTCGGCGCGGCCGACGATAAACTGAGCCGGTGGCACATAACCCTTGCTGGCGCTTTTCTGGCTCGCTCTGGTGTAGTGAATTCCATTGCGCAGATGGGGCAGGCCGCGTTGCAGTAGGGCCCTCGATGCGTCGCCCGGCAGAACGTAACTCATGAGAACACCACAGTCTTGTTGCCACGCACAATCACCCGGTCTTCCAGATGGTAGCGCAGTCCGCGGGAAAGTACGGATTGTTCGACGTCGCGGCCAAGGCGCACCATATCGTCTTTACTGCAGCTGTGATTCACCCGGATGACATCCTGTTCAATGATCGGCCCTTCGTCCAGGTCCTCTGTTACATAGTGACAGGTGGCGCCAATCAGTTTAACGCCGCGATCGTAGGCCTTCTGGTAAGGATTGGCGCCGATAAACGAAGGCAGAAAACTGTGATGGATGTTAATCAATCGCCCGACGTACCCTTCGCATAGGGCGGGCGGGATAATCTGCATATAGCGGGCCAGCACGATGGTTTCTCCCCTATGCCGCTCGACAATTCTTTCGACCTCGGCAAATGCCGCCGCCTTGTCCTCCTTCGGTACTGGCACATGATGAAACGGAATGCCGTGCCATTCCACCATACTGCGCAGGTTTTCGTGATTAGAGATCACGCAGGGAATATCGCAGGCCAGATCGCCACTTTGCCAGCGATGGAGAATATCCGACAGGCAGTGCGAAGCGTGGCTCGCCATAATCACCACGCGTTCGCGGCGACTGGAGGGGCGCAACTGCCACTCCATGGCAAACTCAGTGGCCAGTGGTGCAAACTCATCAGAGAATGCCTCCTCGTTTACCGAAAGTCCGGCGGCGCTGATAACGTTGCGCATATAAAACCAGTTCTGTTCGAGGTCAGTGTGGTGGTTGGATTCCACCAGCGAGCCCCCGCGCTCGGCAAGAAACTGGGAGACAGCCGCAACCACGCCCACCCTATCGGGGCATGAAATTACCAGGGTGTAGCTGTCGGGCCTGTTGTCAGTTGTCATAGTCAAGGTTCCGCTAGTGGGGGTGTAGTCAGAGTAAATCGCGCACGCGGTAGTAGAGCATGCCCGCTGCTACGGATTGTGCGCCCAGCCACTGGCCAAGGGGGATAGGCCGGTGGGGTACGCTTGCAAAGAATTCCATGGTGTCGCATGAGCCCTCTACGGCATCGGCCATTGCTTCGCCGCAGGCGTGGGTCATGTTCACACCGTGCCCGCTGTACCCTACCGAGTAAAAGACATTGTCTGTAACTCTGCCGAGCAAGGGCACGCGATTAACGACAATACCCATCATGCCGCCCCAAGCGTAGTCGATGCGTTTGTTGCGCAACTGGGGCCAGATACTGTGCATCCTGGGGAGCATGGCGCCGGCAATATCGGCGGGTTCTCTGCCGGAGTAGTCGCAGCGGCCGCCGAACAGCATGCGTCGATCCGCAGAGAGTCGAAAATAGTCGAGCACATTGTTCATGTCGCAGACGGCTACATCAAGGGCGTTAACCTCGGCTGCCTCCACTTCGCTCAGTGGCTCGGTCGCAAGAATATAGCTGCCAGCAGGAAACACCCGGCCGCCAAGTTTTTTGCGTTCAAGGTGATGGTAGGCATTGCCAGCAATGATCACAAAGTCAGCAGTAACTGAGCCGCTTTCACACATAACACGTGGGCGCCGACCGTGTTCAATATTCAGTACTTTAGTGTGCTCGTGGATGCCGGCCCCGAGCTGTGAGGCGGCGCGTGCCTCTCCCAGGCAAAGGTTCAGCGGGTGTAGATGGCCATTGCGGTTATTGACCAGACCACCCAGGTAGCGATTTGTACCCAGTGCATCGCGCACCTCCCCGCCGTCGAGCAATCGAACGTCCTCGCCCATACCACGCTCGCACAGTTCACGGTGCCACTCCGCGAGGTCTCTGAGCTGCCGCGGTTTAAGGGCGACATCCATATAGCCGTGCTTGAAATCACAGGCAATATCGTACTTCTCGATACGTTCCTTGATTAACTGGTGGCCGCGATAGCCAAGCTCAAACATGAAGTTGTCACGCTTGCCTTGCCAGTGCTTGCTCAGGCGTTTCTCACCACTCATACCGCCAATTACCTGCCCGCCATTGCGGCCAGAGGCGCCCCAGCTGATCAGGTTCTGTTCCAGCAGTGTTACCCGGTGACCTCTTTCTGCCAGCGTCAGCGCGGTGGACACTCCGGTAAAGCCGCCGCCGATGACGCACACATCCGTATCCACTTCGCCATGCAAAGCTGCGTACGCGGTATCATCATTGCGTGTGGCTGCATAATAAGAGATTGTGTGCGGCTCGCCTGCACTCATTGCTCACCCCTGGAACTTAAATGGCTGTTTAAATATCTGAATGGGAATATAATGCCACTTATCCGTACCTCAGCCAAGGACAGACTGTTATGAACAACCCCAAGCCCAGGAAAAATCAGGCGCTTCAGGTGGAGCGACGGCGCCTGTTGCTTGAAGCGACCATGGATGCGATCCATGAGCATGGTCTGGGAAGTATCACTGTCGCCAAGATAGCCGGCAAAGCGGATCTTAGTCCCGGCACAATTAATTTTCATTTCGACAGCAAGCACGCCTTGCTGCTGGCTACGCTGACCCAGATTGCTGAAGAGTTTGAAGAGCGTATACAGGGTGCAGTGGATGAATCGGGAGGCGACCCCGCTGCGCGACTGCTGGCGCTGATAGATGCCTCGGTTGATCCGGAGATTACTGAGCCGCGCAAAACCTCGGTGTGGTTTGCGTTCTCTTCAGAAGCGCGCTCTCGCGATGACTATCAGCGTATTTGTGGAGAGCGGGAGCGGAATATTTTCGCGCTGACCCAGCGTCTGTGTGCCGATGTGATTAGCGCAGGTGATAAATCTGCCGAGATGGACGCCCGGGCAATGGCTAGCGCAGTGCAGGGCCTGATCGATGCTATTTGGGAAGAGATTCTCTATCAGGGCCACGATTATGATCGAGCCGAGGCGCGCTACATGTATTTGTCCTTTCTGGCGAGTGTGTTTCCGTGGGCGTATCAGCACCCGCGTCGCTCGGGCAAGAAGGCTCAGGCTACGCCGGTGAAGATTTCCGAGGCCAGGCTGGCTGACGTAAAAGAGCTGGCGCGTCTGTTTGATCTATACCGCCAGTTCTATGAAGAGCCTGCCGATGAGAAACTGGCGCGCCGCTTTATGCGACAGAATCTGGAAAAGGGTCGTTCCACCGTGTATGTGGCTCGCGATGACAGTGGCGAAATGCTGGGATTTGTGCAGCTTTACGCCAGTTGGTGCTCAGTTGCTGCTGCTCCGGTCTGTATTCTCTATGACTTGTATGTCGCCTCTGGCGGCCGTC
>NZ_LWEE01000029.1:0-311 GCF_001635445.1 Halioglobus sp. HI00S01 | reverse complement strand
ACAATACCCAGTGGCGGAAGACCGACGTGGCCGAACACTAGCGCCCAGGTCAGGGGCACGTTCACCACAATGGCAATCACATCCACAAACATGACCACCTTGGATCGACCAATGCCCACGAAGTAACATGCCAGCAAGGTTTTGCCCAACATAAAGGGCCCACCAACGAGCAGCGTGTAGAAGTAGGCGCGCTCCAGGGGCACAAGGGCTGGATCGTGCCCAATCTTGTCAAAGGCAGTGCCACCGAGTACTCCCACCAATGCGATGATGGGTAGCGCCAGAACAATCAGGTATACACCCTGAGTGACAAC
>NZ_LWEE01000028.1:0-218 GCF_001635445.1 Halioglobus sp. HI00S01 | reverse complement strand
TACTGGAGGGAACCCGTGTCAGCCCCGAAAAAGCTCTGGCGGCAGGCATGATTCATGAAACGGTAGCGTCAGTCGATGAACTGGTACCCCGCGCCAAGGCGTGGATACTGGAAAATAAAGACAATGAGGCTGCAGCGGTACAGCCCTGGGATGTTAAAGGCCACAAGATCCCCGGTGGCAATGCGGCACACCCTGCCAATGCGCAGATGATTACCGCC
>NZ_LWEE01000027.1:0-220 GCF_001635445.1 Halioglobus sp. HI00S01 | reverse complement strand
CCGGGCCGAGGCGAAAGCGCTAATTCCCGTGGAGTACACGGCGTTTGTCTGGGCGTCACTGCTGGGCTGGTTTATGTACGGCGAGCGACTCACGCTGGTAACGATATCGGGCACGGCGCTTATTGTCGCCGGCTGCCTGATCGCAGCGCGGTTAAGACCCAATGACGCTGAACATGTGGAGAGTACCGCGGTCTAGATAGCGCCGGGGCGTTGGCCGCCG
>NZ_LWEE01000026.1:0-288 GCF_001635445.1 Halioglobus sp. HI00S01 | reverse complement strand
CGATCTGAGAGGTCGGTGTCACCAGCGGAATATAACCGAGGTCTTCGCGCACGCGTGGTATCTCTTCGAGCACCTGGTCGAGTTTGTCCGCTGCGCCCTGCTCCTTGAGCTGGCTCTCCATATTGGTCAGCATACCGCCGGGCACCTGGGCGACCAAAATGCGCGAATCGACACCCCGCAGTGAACCTTCATGCTTGGCGTACTTTTTGCGCACGTCGCGGAAGTAGGAGGCGATTTCTTCCAGCAGATTGATATCGAGCCCCGGGTCGCGATCGGTGCCCTTGAGCA
>NZ_LWEE01000025.1:0-342731 GCF_001635445.1 Halioglobus sp. HI00S01 | reverse complement strand
AACCTGACCGCACGGACGACACGACCATGCCCAGTGGTAGCGACTTTGTCGTCGCCACGCGTGAGGGCGCCAATGCGGCCGGATTGGCCCTGTTTGATCTCGACGATTCGCGCCAGGGCATTGTTCACGTGGTGTCACCGGAGCAGGGCATAGTCCAGCCGGGTGCCACACTGGTCTGCCCCGATAGTCATACCTGCACCCAGGGCGCACTGGGTGCGTTGGCGTGGGGTATCGGCTCCAGCGAGGCGGAGCATGCACTGGTAACCAAAACCCTGCGAGTGAAGAAACCACGCACGTTGCGCGTGCGGTTTGACGGTGAATTGCCGTTTGGGGTGACCGCCAAAGATATGATTGTGCACCTGACCGGCACTCATGGTGCCAGTGGTGGCAGTGGCTATGCCGTGGAGTTTGCCGGCGAAGCGGTGACCGCACTGGGAATGGAAGGCCGCATGACGCTGTGTAATATGGCGGTGGAATTCTCGGCCTTTACCGGATTAATCGCCCCCGAGGCAGGTCTGCCCAAGGGNTTTAGTGCCGCTACTCCCCAGTAGCGGCATCGTCTCTAGCCTCACAGCTCCTGGACGGTGAGCGCCAGGTCACTCAGCAGCGCTTCGTTGGCGTCCCGCTGAACGCTGTTACTTACCACGGCCGTGCTGGCGGCGTCTGCGCGTAAGTAGGTTTCGCTGACGCGCATCAGGTCGTCCAGGCTGACCGCCAGAATGCGCTCGCGGAACTGCTTGCGGTGCGCATGAGTGCGGCCAAAGAGGCTGTTGTGGAAGTGCTGTTTCGCTTCCCCGGCCGGTGAGCTGGGCTTGTCCAGCGAACCGATGACACCAAGAATGGCTTCTTCCAGGGCGCGGGCATCGTGGCCACCCTGCAGCAGCCAGTCGATGGCCGCGTCAAAGTCAGCCAGGGTATCTGCCAGCCGTGGGTCGCGGTAGGAGTAGAAGCGGAACGCCGCGGAGCCTGAGTCCTGGGAGGCGCCGCCACCATAGGCGCCACCCTGTTCGCGAATGGCGCGGTGCAAGAAGCCATTACGCATAAAGCCGCCCAGCACTGACAGGGCCGCCGCGTCAGGGTGCCCCACAGGTACTGTGGGATAGGCCCTGGCGCAGAAATTCACCTGGGTATTGGTCACCCAGAACTCACCGCGCCGCTCGCGCACCGGAGCCAGTGACAGGGTCTTGGCGCCGCTGTTCGAAGCATCTGCATAGATCGCTGACAGGTCCGTCGCCAGTCGTTCCGCTTCCTGAGGCTCTGCTACCACAAGCAATTCACCGGGCATGCTCTGCACGTTGGCGTGAATGTTGGCCAGGGTATCGCCAAACGTTGCCAGTTCGCCGTCGTCCTTGAGCGCTTCGTCCAGCGCCCGCAGGCGGCGAATACCCGCCAGGCCGGTTAGTTCATGATTGAGGTTGGCCAGTGGGCTCATCCCGGCACAGGCCGCAGCCATGGCCAGGCCGTGACCATTACCAGTGACGGATTGCTCGCGTCGGGCACGCTGCTGGCTGACGAGATCGCGCAGACGAGCATGTTCGTCGAAACGGGCACTGTGCAGGGTGTCGCGCATCAGCTCCGCCTGGGCAGCGGCATTGCGCAGCAGGGCTTTGGATGACAGCACGAAGTTCGCCTTGATGGCCTGCTCGTCTTCCACTTTGCCGCGCATGGAGGTGAATGCGTGTATGGAGCCGACATCGGCGGATTGACGGTGCTGGGTTTCCAGGTAGGTGCTCTCACCCAGGCCGAGTTCCGAGAGAAAGCTGGTATACAGCGGCAACACCGCGCGCTGCTCGTCGTCCAGTGCCGGCAGGGGCGCCACCCACTGCTGATACACCAGGCCGTTGGTGCCCTGGCCATAGCGGGTGACTGTCAGGCCATTGATGGGTGATTGCGTGGGGCTGACGTCGCTGACTTCGGCAGGGATGTCGGTCAGCTCTACCTTGGGCAGAATACTTTCGTCGTCGGTACTCTGCTGGCGTTCAATCAGGTCGGCGGCCAGTTTTACGGTGGCCTGCTTTTGCTCTTCGCTCATGGCTTGCTTAATGTCTGCCAGGCGAGCCGCCTCGCGCTCGAGTCGACGCGCCGAGAGCTCGCTGTCAGGTTCGACGACCAGCGTTAAGCGGTGGCTGTTGTCCAGCAGTAATTGCCGGGCGAGGCGTTTGATGTAGTCAGGATCCTGAATCTTGGTGCGCAGTGATTCGATCACGGGGTCGAGGTTCATTGCTGCAATCGGGTCGGCGTAGTGGGTTGCAGAGCCCAGCGCCTGCAGAATCAGATGCAGGCCATAGGGGTAGTTATCACCGCTGACCTCGCGCTGATGTAATTCCAGCTGGTGTAGCACGGCTTCGAGGCGTTCGGCGGCCACGCCGTTATTGGCCACATCCTCAATAATCTCCAGCACCATTTGTTCAAATGCGTCAGCGTGCTCAGCCTCGCTGCCTTCGATACCGCACACAAACACCATCTCGCGCATAGATTCCTCCAGGCCACAGAGAGGCGAGGGGGCTTGACCGAGCTCGGTGGTTTCCAGAGCGTGCTGCAGTGGTGAGGCGCTGTTCTCCAGCAATACGCTGGACAGCAGCTGTGCTTCGAGCATGCCTTCCAGGTCGCTGCTCTCACCGAGCATCCAGCCCATCACCAGGTGAGTCTTGCCTGCGGTGTCAGTGTTCTCGTCGAAGGCATAGATGTCATTGACACGAATGGGCGCGGCCAGCCGTTGCTCCGGCTGAACCTCGATGCGTTGATCGAGTCGCTCGAACCTGGCAAGGGCGCGCTCTTCAAAGGCGGCCTGATGCTCGGCGGCGGGAATGTCACCAAAGGTCATAAAAATGGCATTGGTCGGGTGATAGTGACTTTCGTAGAACGCCTTCAGTTGTGCGTAGCTGAGGTCCGGGATGTTTTCCGGCTCGCCGCCGCTGTTGTAGTGATAAGTGGTAGAGGGGAACAGGTGTTCGCAGAATTTCTGCCACAGGGTGCTGCTCACGGAGCTCATGGCGCCCTTCATTTCATTGAAAACCACTCCCTTGTATATCAGCTCAGAGCTGGGGTCATCGGGGATGGCAAACTCCACCCGGTGTCCTTCCTGGGCAAAATCCAGGGGGTCCAAACGCGAGAAGAAAACGGCGTCCAGATATACGTCGAGCAGATTGTTGAAGTCTTTGCGATTCTGGCTGGCAAAGGGGTAGGCCGTCCAGTCGGAACTGGTAAAAGCGTTCATGAAGGTGTTCAGGGAGCGGCGCAGCATCATGAAGAACGGGTCGCGTACCGGAAACCGTTCCGAGCCACACAGGGCGGTGTGCTCGAGGATATGGGCGACCCCGGTAGAATCCTGCGGCACAGTGCGCAGCGCGACCAGGAACACGTTCTCGGTGTTGTCGGCGGCCATATGATAGTGCACGGCGCCGGTCTCGCGGTGGCGAAACTCCTGGATTTGCAGGTTGAGGGATTCAATGGCCTGGGCGCGCACGGGTTCAAACGTCGCGTGGGCGGTGGGCAGGGGGTTGCTCATTCGCTGTCTCGATCAGTGTGGTAGGAGGCTATTCTAGCGCGATTACTCGCTCGGGTGGGGTATCAGTTCGATTCTGTACAACCACGGCCAGCGTTTGCCGGTGACCCAGAGGGCGCCGTCCTGAGGATTGCGGGCAATGCCATTGAGTACATCGGTATTGGGTTTGCGATCATCGCGGGGCAGCAGGCCAGCGAGATCGATATTGGCGGTGACTTTGCCGGTGGCCGGATCGATGATGACGATGCGATCCGTCTGGTAAATGTTTGCCCAGATCTTGCCGTCGATCCACTCGAGCTCGTTCAGGTGGTTCACAGGTGCGCCATTGAGAGTGACGGCCACTGAGCGTTTGTGCTGAATTTCACCCGGGGTGAAAAAGTGCAAATGATGGCCGCCGTCGGTGTAGATCAGCTTTGAACCATCGGTGGTGAGGCCCCATCCCTGACTATTAATGGGATGCCATTTGATCGGTTTGAGGGTCGCAAAATCAAATTCCAGCAGCATGCCTTCGCGCCAGGTGAGCTGATAGAGCTTGTCATCCAGGCGGGTGAGACCCTCGGCAAACAGGCGCGGATTCAACGGAACATCGTGTTCCAGCGACATGGATTCGAGGTCATAGCGGCGCAGTCGCGATTTGCCGTACTCGCCGGCGCTGACATACAGCTTGCCGTCGTGAATTTCCAGGCCCTGGACATAGTTGGCCCGATCGTGGGGGCGCTTTTCCAGCACGCGATAAGTGTACTGTTCGACCGCCATACTCATCGGTGCCAGCACGAACAGGAGTACAGCGATGGCGGTACGCATCAAATGCGATTCCTCGCCAGATCACGGATCAGGAAGCGCGCCGGTGCCAGCGCCCGTTGTAATTCCCGACTCAGGGGCACAGCTTCGCGACACACCATGCTGGCCAGCACTTGTGCTGTCAGTGGGGCTGAACTCAGGCCGCGTGAGCCGTGGGCTGTGTTGACGTACAGATCTCGCATATAGCTTCCATGATCCGGGATCACCTGCCTGGCATTTTTACGCAGCCCGGCATAGTTGTGCAAGAAGGCGTCGAAGTCGGGCACGGGGCCGGCTATCGGCAGGNAGTCGGGGCTTGCGCAGCGAAAGCCGACCCGGCCTTCGAGCGTGCCCACGTCGATGGCGTAGATGGCGTCGCGCCACTCGGGCAGTGCCGCCGCCAGGCGCCGTAGATTGTGCAGGTGGTCTGCGTCACGGACATCTCTGTCGTCGTCCTTGAGGTTAAAGGTGGCCCCGATGCAGTGCCGGCCCTGTCGTGCTGGCGCAATATACCCCTCGTGACAGAATCCGGCGGTCAGGGCGGTAACGGCAGGGTTCTCCGGTACTAGGCTGGTCTGGCCGCGAATGGACTGCAGCGGCAGCCACTCAAGGCCCGCAAATTGGTGGGTTGCCACCCCAGTACAAATAATTGCAGCCTCCGCCTTTGTCACGGCACCCTGGACGCTAGTGGCGACCCAGTGCTGGTCGTCACGGGCCAATGACAGCTTACCGCAGTGCTCGGTAAGCGTAATGTTGGGGTGGTTGGCCAGCGCGGCACATACCCCCGGTGGACGCAGCCAGCCTGAGTGTGGAAACCAGTAGCCTGGCTCGCTCGGTTTAACACCCAGGTGCGATACGGCGGCATCGGGTTCCAACACTGCCGCGAGCTGGGGTAGCGCCTGCAGGCGCTTACTCAACACCGCGAGGTCCTCGGCGTTGCGGTGCTGATGAAAGCTGCCACACAGTGCGCCGTCGTCACCCTCGCGCAGCAGACCCGAAGCAAACATCGACCGATACATCGCTGCGGCAAAGGTGAAACTTTGCAGGGCGAAATCCGTCAGGACCGAGTGGCGCCGCGACAGCCGTGTGTAAAGTATCCCCTGGTCGTTGCCCGACGCTTCGCCCGCCAGTGGTCCCGAATCCAGCAGGCTGACCTGTATCCCGCGTTGGGCGAGCGCCGCGGCAGTGGTGCAGCCCGCCAGGCCGGCACCGATGATGATAGCGGTGCGCGGTTGCGGGGTTGGCGCAGCAGATGCTTTGCTGAGGTCCCATGGGGTGAGCTGCGCGGGTGATGGGGCCGGCCGGGTCTCGAGCTGGCCGCGCAAGCACTCTCGCTTGCGCCCGAATCCCGGTACTTTCTCGACCTTGAACCCACTGGCCTGCAGGCCGCGTCGTACGTGCCCGGCAGCGGTAAAGGTTGCGAAGGTGGCGTCGTCGCGACTCGCTTGGGCAATGGCGGTATACAGTGCCGGCTGCCACATGGCGTCGTTGCGCGCCGGGGCGAAACCGTCCAGAAACCAGGCGTCGATCGTAGGACCACGGCTAGCAATATCAGGGAGCGCTGCACCGACGTCCTCCCACCACAAGTCCAGAATCACCTGGCCGTCTTCGAATACCAGACGATGCTGGCCGGGCAGTAAGTCTGGCCAGTGCTGCAGCAGCTGGGTCACGAGCGGTGCGAGCTCTGGCCAATTGCTCAGCGCCCGTGTCAGATCGTCCCGTTGGAGTGGAAACTTCTCGACAGACAGGTAGTGCAGGCGCGGTCGTTGCGGACCGAGCTGGCGCCACAGCTGCCAGGTGAGCAGAAAATTCAGGCCGGTGCCGAAACCGGTTTCACCGACGCCGAAGGTCGGGCCGCGGGCTTCCATAAGGCGCTCGCCGAGCCGATTGCCGTCCAGAAACACGTGGCGGCTTTCGGCTGCGCCGTCTTCACCCGAGTAGTAAACATCGCCAAAGATCTCAGACAGCGGATCGCCGTTGTCGGTCCAGTCGAGCCGTGCGGGGGTGACAGGTGTCCAGGGTTCGTTCTCGCGGTTCACGCAAAGCCTTGTTGAATGCTGTTGTGGGGGCGGTTCGTCGCGCCGCACAGCATAGCAAAGGCCCGCCTTTATGGCAGGGTTTTCGTTGCTCGCAACCGCCTGTGGCAGTAGACTTGCAGCTCTTTTCAGCCGAGGTAAACATGGCAGACAATCAGACCCAGTCCATCGAGCGCGACAAGTTCCTGACGATGGCCGTAAATATTCTCCACCGGGCTTTCATCGAGGCGCCCCGAACCGACGCCAAGAACCTGTTCAAACAGGTTGCTGAGGGCAAGGCGGTGCCCCTGACCAAGGTTGAGATGGAAGATAAATCCGTAGTTCGTTTCGACCTGGCGCTGGACCACAGCGAGTATCCAGGCACGTTAAACTACAGTGCGTTTCGCACCAGTCTGGCGACGACCCTGGGCAACCTGGTGAACGCCCTGCAAAACAAGCAGAACATTCCTTCGTTCACAGCGCAAAACCAGCCCAACAATCAGATCATTGGTATTACCGGTGTGACCGTCGAGGACGACGTGGCTTCGGTGATGGTTTTGTCCGTGCAGACCGCGGATCGCGAGGCTGCGGTACTGCTACGCCCCATGTACCTTGACTACGATCAGTTTCAGCGCTCTCAGCAGCAGGCAGAAGGCGGCGAATCAACCGCCTGATACGGTGGCTATGGGCGTGGCCGGCACGGGCAACTGCAGCTTCTCTGACGGAGCGATGACGGTCGACGTGCCGGTGAGTACCACTTTGCCGTCCTGGTTGTAGACCTTGTTGTCTATGATGAGCGTTTTGCGGCGCTCGCCCGTATCAACCACTTCCAGTTCCACCCGCACCTCGTCACCGATCTTGACCGGCAGGCGGAATTTGAGCGATTGCTCCATAAAAATACAGCCTGGCCCGGGCAGTTTCATGGCCAGCGCGGCGGAGATCACCGAGGCGGTCAGCATACCGTGGGCAATGCGCTCCCCGAATCGGGTGCTGGCGGCAAAATCGGGGTCCAGATGGAGTGGATTGACGTCGCCGGAAACTGCGGCGAACAACTGTATATCGAGCTCGGTGACCTGCTTGGAATAGCTGGCAGTTTGGCCTATGGTGATTTCGTCGTAGGTGAAGTTGGTCAGCGTACTCATGGTCTCTCTCATATCAGCGGGGCCCAGAGCATAACCCAGGGTGCAATTGCACCGCCACGATAATAGGCTCGTGAGGGAGCATGACAAACCAGAAGGGGGTGCTCCCCGATCTACAGATAGAATACCCAGAAGCACTTCCGGTCACTCAGCGCCGCGAGGAGATTGCCCGCGCCATTGCCAATCACCAGGTGGTGATCGTGGCCGGTGAAACCGGTTCCGGTAAAACCACCCAGCTGCCGAAGATCTGCCTCGAATTGGGTCGCGGCCAGAACGGGCTGATTGGTCACACGCAGCCGCGGCGTCTCGCTGCCCGCACCGTTGCCCAGCGTATTGCCCAGGAGCTGAAGGGGGAGCTGGGCCAGCTGGTGGGATACCAGGTGCGCTTCACTGACAAGGTATCGGAAGACACGGCCATCAAGCTGATGACCGACGGTATCCTGCTGGCGGAAATTCAACGCGACCGCCTGTTGCGCCGTTACGATACGATTATTATCGACGAGGCCCATGAGCGCAGCCTGAATATCGATTTTTTGCTCGGTTACCTCAAGCAGTTAATGCCCCAGCGCCCGGACCTGAAAATTATCATCACATCGGCAACCATCGATGTGGACAGCTTTGCCCGTCACTTTGACGATGCCCCGGTGATTGAGGTATCGGGCCGAACCTACCCCGTAACCACCCATTACCTGGATGCCGATCCCGGCGAGGGAGAGGATGTCTCGCAGCGTATTGCCACACTGGTTCAGGACATCGACGCGGGCGACTATGGCAAACGGGGCGATATTCTGGTGTTCCTGTCGGGTGAGCGAGACATTCGCGAGCTCGCCAAATTGCTGCGCCGTGAAACCCAGCTCGACATATTGCCGCTGTATTCTCGTCTCAGCGCCGCGGAGCAGAACCGGGTCTTTGATCTGGGTAGCCGTCGCGGGCTGCGCGTCATTCTGGCGACCAACGTCGCAGAGACATCGCTGACCGTCCCGGGCATCCGCTATGTCATCGACCCGGGCGATGCCCGGATCAGCCGCTACAGTTATCGCACCAAGGTGCAGCGGCTACCGATTGAGTCGATTTCCCAGGCCAGCGCCAACCAGCGCATGGGACGGTGTGGCCGGGTAGAAGAGGGCGTTTGTCTGCGCCTCTATAGCGAGCAGGACTTCCTGTCGCGCCCTGAATTCACTGACCCTGAAATTCTGCGTACTAATTTGGCGGCGGTCGTCCTGCAAATGACAATTTTGGGGCTCGGTGATGTGGAGGCATTTCCGTTTATCAACCCGCCGGACCCGCGTTTGGTGCGCGATGGCTATAAACTGCTCGAAGAGCTGGGTGCGGTGACACCGGATCGTGAACTGACTTCGGTGGGCCGGCGCATGGCCCGACTGCCGGTCGATCCCCGGTTGGGGCGAATGGTGCTGGCTGCGGGCGAACTGGGCTGTATGGCGGAGGTGCTGGTGATTGCTGCAGCACTGGCGGTGCAGGATCCAAAGGAGCGACCGGCCGATAAACAGCAACAGTCCGATCAGGCCCACGCGCGGTTTCGTCACGAGAAATCTGATTTTCTCGGCTGGCTGAACCTCTGGCGTTACTACGAAGAGCAGCGCCAGGCACTTAGCCAGAATCAGCTGCGCAAATTGTGCAAGAAAGAGTTTCTGTCGTTCATGCGCATGCGCGAGTGGCGCGATATTCACGCCCAGTTGAGCATTGCCTGCCGTCAGCAAAAAATTAAAACGCCTGCTCAGTTACCCGAAGAAGAGAACTATCAGGGTGTGCATCGCGCCCTGCTGGCGGGCCTGCTGGGTAACATTGCCCAGCACCAGGAAGATCGCGAGTACCTGGGCGCACGCAATCGCAAGCTGCAGATTTTCCCGGGGTCCGGTTTGTCGCGTAAGCGGCCGAAGTGGATTGTGGCGGCTGAAATTGTTGAAACCAGCAAAGTCTTTGCCCGTACCGTCGCTGCCATTGATCCACTGTGGGTCTTGGACATCAACTCCGATTTGCTCAAGCACCACTACTACCAGCCGCGCTGGCAGTCGCGCAGTGGCAGGGTCATGGCCTGGGAACGGCTGACCCTGTACGGGCTTACGATTGCCGATAAACGCTCTGTTCACTACGGCCCGCTGGCGCCGGAGGAGTCACGTGAGCTCTTGATTCGCGAAGGGCTTGTCGCCGGTAAGTACCGACAGCATCCGCCCTTCCTCAAGCACAATCTGCGCCTGGTGCGCGAGGTGGAGGAGCTGGAATCGCGCACCCGTCGGCGCGATATTCTGGTGGACGAGGAAGTCATCTTCGAGTTCTACAATGAGCGCCTGCCCGATAACGCCTACACCGCCGGCCGATTGCAGTCCTGGTTGAAGCGCAGCCCGGAGCGGGGCGAGAGCCTGCAAATGGCCCGCGAGCAGCTGCTGGCCCGGGACCCGGGTGGGGAGCTGGAAGACCAGTTCCCCTCCAGCCTCGATTGGCAGGACATGAGTTTTCGCCTGAGCTATCAGTTCGAACCGGGTAAGGAGGCGGACGGCGTGTCGGTTACTGTGCCGGTAGCGCTGCTGAACCGCGTGCCGCGGTTTCTGTTTGACTGGCTGGTACCAGGCCTGCTGCGTGAAAAGTGTATTGCACTGGTCAAAAGCCTGCCTAAGGACAAGCGCAAGCGGCTGGTCCCGGCGCCGGATTTTGTCGACCGGGCGCTGGCGACACTCGAGCCGGATGATAGTGACTTGCTTCAGGCGCTGTCGCGTACCCTGGACAAGATGGGTAATGTCCAACTAACGCCAGCGGACTGGTCCGCGGGCAAGCTCGATGACTACTATCGGATGAATGTTCGTGTGGTCGATGCCCAGGGCAAGCTGCTGGCCCAGGGCCGCAATCTGCAGGCGCTGATCGACCGCTTCCGGGACGACACCCGCCAGAGTGTAGGAAAGGCCAAAACGGCTTCACCGGCCCGCGATGGATTGACTCGCTGGGACTTTGGCGATGTGCCCCGTGAATGGCGCTTTCGCCAAGCCGGTCAGGATATTGTTTCGTATCCTGCCCTTGTGCCCCGCGAGAAGGGCGCTGCTATTGAGTTGTGTGATTATCCGGCGGTCGCCAGGCTGGCGCATCGCGAAGGTGTATTGCACATGCTGCGCCTGCACAGCGCACAACAAGTGAAATATCTACGCAAGCAATTGTTGCGCGGCAATGACTTTAATCTGGTGCTCGCCGGCGCCGGTCTGGACCGAACCGCGCTGGTCGATGATCTTATCGACGCAGCGTACGTTCAGGCGATGTCATTGGACGAGCAACTTCCCTATAGCGAAGCGGACTTTGGCAAACAGCTTGAACGCGGCAAGGGAGATGTCATCAGTCGCGCCAATGAGATAGAAACTGCCCTGTTGGCGGCGCTCAAGCCCCTTGCTACCGCTCGGACCAAATTAGCGGCATCGCCCATGCAGCGCTGGCCGAACATCAAGCGTGATATTGATGACCAGGTCAGTGGCCTGTTGGTCGCGGGATTTTTGCGCGATACACCTGCCAGTTGGCTGGTCCAGTACCCGCGGTATATGAAGGCGCTGCTGAATCGAATCGAACGCCTCAGCGGACAGGTGGCCAAGGATGAAAAATACTGTGCATTGCTGGCCGGGCTGACTGAGCCATTGCAGCAGGCAATGAGCCAACGTGCCGGGCTCCTCGCGGCTTGTCCGGCGGCCATGCAGTATCGATTCATGCTCGAAGAGTACCGGGTGTCACTGTTTGCTCAGCATCTGGGGACTCGCCAGGCGGTCTCTGAAAAGCGCCTTGCCCAGCAATGGCGGGAGGTGGAGCAGTGGTTGGAAGCGAATCCACAGTGATTGTTAGTGATGACCCTCTAAAAAAGTTGAAGTTGACGAAACTTAGTTCATCAACTTGAGTCATATCTAGCACGTCAAGGTGCAACGGATGATTTCAGGTCATCGTGGCGGCAAAACTATGAAATTTGGATTACCACAGGGAAATAACCATGTCACAGTCAAAAAAACCTCTTGCAGTCGCTTTCGGTGCCGCGTTCCTGGCGACTTCTATTGCACCTCTGGCAACTGCCGAGGTTAACCCGTTTTCTTCTACTCAGCTGAGCGGTGGTTACGACCTCGCCAACTACGACAAGCACAGCGAAGGCAAGTGCGGCGAAGGTAAGTGTGGCGAAGGCAAATGCGGTGAAGAGAAAGCCGGGGGCGAAGGCAAGTGCGGCGAAGGCAAATGTGGCGGCGAGAAAAAAGCCGGCCATGAAGGCAAGTGCGGCGGCGAAAAGAAAGCCGGCGGTGAAGGCAAGTGCGGCGAAGGTAAGTGCGGCGGCTAATGCCTTCTAAAGCAACAGAGTTCCGCGGCGCGGGACTCGGACTCAGGCGGGCCCTTTTGGGTCCGCTTTCGTCTATGCAGCAAGGCGCTGTTGACTTCCTCGAAGTAGCGCCGGAAAACTGGGTTGGTGTGGGCGGCCGTTACGGGCGTCAATTTCGCCAGATGGCCGAGCGTTATCCGATCGCACTGCATGGCCTGTCGCTAGATATTGGTGGCCCCGATGAGCTTGATACCGAGTTGGCGAAATCAGTGCGCCGTTTTATGGACGAGTTCGATGTGCCACTGTACAGCGAACACCTCACCTACTGTGCAGCAGAAGGGCACCTGTACGATTTGCTGCCGATACCGTTTACCGAAGAAGCCGTGCACTACGTCGCTGAGCGCGTGCGTCGCGTACAGGACATCATCGGTGAACCGATTGCCCTGGAAAATGCGTCCTACTACGCACAGCCCCATAGAGACCTCAGCGAATCGCAGTTCATTAATGCGGTTCTGGAGGAGAGCGGCTGCGATCTGCTCCTGGACGTGAACAATATTTACGTGAACAGCATTAACCATCAGTACGACCCTATAGAATTTCTCGATGCTTTGCCGCTGGCGCGCGCCAGGTATATTCATATCGCAGGTCATTTCGATGAGGCGGATGATCTCAAAGTGGATACACATGGTGCCGATGTGATCGATCCGGTCTGGAACCTGCTGGCCGAAGCTTACAAGCGGGTAGGCGTATTGCCGACATTGCTGGAGCGCGACTTCAACCTGCCGCCGCTAGAGGAATTGCTCGCTGAAGTAGAGCGGGTGCGAGCGATCCAGCGCGATGCAAGTAACGCTCCGGAGGCCATGACCGCATGACAGTCCAGCAGTTGCGTGACAGCCAGATGCGCATGGCCAGTTACCTGCGCGATCCCGAGCACAACCCGGCGCCCGAACAGGTCGAGGAACGCCGCCTGAAGGTGTATCGCGACCTGATTTACAACAATGTGGAAGGTTTTTTACGCGGCGGCTTTCCAGTGCTCTGCAGCCTGTATGTCGAAGACGAATGGCGTGCGCTGGTGCGCGCGTTCCTGGATGGCCATCGCTGTCGTTCGCCGTACTTCCTGGAAATCAGCCAGGAATTTATTCAATTCCTTATGAATGGGCACACGCCGCGCCCATGCGATCCGCCGTTTCTGGCCGAGTTGGCCCACTACGAGTGGGTGGAGTTGGCTCTGGATGTCGCCGAGCAGGAGTTGCCGCCACGGCTGGAACTGGATGACACCGGATCAGCCTTGCTGACCCTGTCACCCCTGGCCTGGGTATTGGCCTACCAGTTTCCCGTGCATCATATCGGCCCCGGCTTTAAGCCGGAGGCGCCCGCCGATCCCTGTTATCTGGTGGTGTATCGCGATAGACATGATGAGGTGAAGTTCATCGAAATCAATGCGGCAACGGCGCGCCTGTTGGAGCTGTTTCGCGACGGCGATGCTCAGCCGGTCGATACCTTGTTGGCGACGCTTGCCAATGAACTGGGCATGCCATTGGAAAATATGCAGGCTTTTGCCCTGGAGCAGGTTGAGCAAATGCTTGGCCTCGACGTGCTGGTCGCGCAGGTGTAATGGTGTGTGATTTGCTTCCCACTGCACCCGCGCGTAACATCCACGTTTCCCGCTGACTCGTATACGTCGATATGAAAACCCTTACTCGCCTGATGCTCACGCTGGCACTCTTGGTGCCCCTGGCCTCGATGGCACAGGAGCAAGAGAAAAATATCGATCCACTGGAGTCGATCAATCGTCCATTGTTTGTGCTGAATAATACGCTCGACAAATACCTGATGCGCCCGGTAGCCGTGGGTTACGACTGGGTCATGCCGTCGTTTGCCAAGCGTGGCGTGGGCAACATGTTTGCCAACATGTACGACTTTAACTCAGCGATTAACGGCGTTTTGCAAGGGCGCTTTGGCGGCGCGGCACAAGGTGGTGGCCGTTTCTTGATCAATAGCACGTTGGGTCTGGTCGGATTATTTGATGTGGCCACGCCCATGGGTATATCACCTTATCGAACCGATTTTGGTCACACCCTCGCCATCTGGGGAGTGGATTCGGGGCCGTATATTATGGTGCCGTTCTTTGGGCCACGGACGTTCCGTAGCGGGACCGGCACCATTGTCGATACCTACACGTCGGTACCCACTTATATCGATAATGTTCCACTGCGAAATTCATTGTGGGGTCTGGAGCTGGTGGACGGCCGCGCCCGGTTGCTGGCCGCAGATGAACTACTCACTGGCGACCCCTATATCTTCGTCCGCGACGCGTACCTGCAAAACCGCAATACCTTTGTGAACGACGGCGTTGTCCAGGACAATTTCTCTGACTTTGACCAGGAAGAAGACTGGGAAGAGTTCTGATCCACCCTTGCCGGGTGATGATCGAAAAAGTTGTGAAATCTTGCCAAAACCGGCCAAAGGTATGTTGCCTGTGCTGAGTGATGGGCGTAGTGTCAGCGACAGTTACACGCGAATTATCACTGATGGATGCTCCCGGAACTGCACTGGTCGTAGACCACGACAAATCCCGCGTTTTAGCCTTGGCCGAGCTTGTCAAAGGGCTGGGTTTTGAGCCCGTAATTCATACCACCGCGCTTGGCGCACGTGAATTTCTGCACTCGCGTCCGGAGCTGGACGTCATCCTCTGTGAATTCGATATGGAGGGTCTGACCTGGGATGCCACCCGGCGCTCGGTTCCCGAATTGGACCACCAGATCCCCATCGTACTGATCAGTGATGAGGCTTGCGCAGAGTCAATGATGCGGGCATTGCGCTGGGGCGCCAGTGATTTTTTTGTGCGTCCCCTGGATGACATCGAAGCACTGGAGCGTTCCCTGGAGCGATGCCGGCGCCAGCGCCAGGTAAGGCGTGAGCTTGAACGTTCGCGCAAGCGTCTGGAAGCCGCCAATACCGAACTGCGTGGCACGATCAAAGTACTTGAGCAGGATCAGCAGGCCGGCCGCCAGGTACAGATGCGTATGCTGCCCTCTACTCCGATGGTGTTGGACGACTACGTATTCAGCCACACCGTGATTCCATCGTTATATCTGAGTGGCGACTTCACCGACTATTTTACGGTGGGCGATCGACATGTCACCTTTCTCATGGCCGACGTCTCCGGGCATGGCAGTTCTTCCGCTTTCGCTACGGTCTTGCTTAAAAACCTGTTTGCGCGCAAACGTTCCGATCTGCTGCGCAAGAACGACGATGCAATATACAGCCCGGTAGCTATGCTCAAGCAGGCGAACCTGGAGCTCATGGACCTTGAGGTGGGTAAGTTTGCCACGATGGTTGTGGGCGTGGTCGATACTCAGGAAAATACCTTGCGCTACAGTGTCGCGGGGCACTTGCCTCAGCCGGTGCTGGTGTCCCAAGAGGGAGCCCGATATCTGCGAGGAGAGGGCTCCGCGGTGGGCATTATGGCAGACGCCCATTACGAGGAACATTTCATCGATCTGCCAGACAGCTTTATGTTGGCGCTGTTCTCGGATGGGATTCTCGAAATCCTGCCGCCGAAAAATCTGATCGAGAAAGAGAATTACTTCATCCGGGTGTTTGAGGAAACTGCTGACTCACCGGAAGAGTTGGTGACCCGCCTGGGGCTTGACCGGGTGGAGACGGCACCGGATGATATCGCCGCCCTGTTTATTAGCAAACGCGACTGAGATGGACGGAAGAATTCTTGCGGCGAGCCACGACGGCGCCTACGTCATCCGGATGAAAGGTGATGTGCGTGTGACGTTGTGCACTACCATCGAAGAATACTTTCATACCATGTTCGAAGACCCTGAGTTTACGAGTGTCTGGGTGGATTTGTGCGATGCTGAGGGTATCGACAGTACAACGCTGGGTCTGCTGGCCAAGTTGGCCATTAACGTGAAGGAAAAGTACGACTTTCAGCCCGCCATCTTCTCCTGCCAACCGGGGATTAATCGCCTGCTGAAAAGTATGGGGTTCCAGCGCCTGTTTGAATTGCGCGAAGAGGCCTGTGCCAGTCCCAAAGATATTCAGGAGCTGCCGCAGGTCACGGGTAGCGAGGTAACTGTGAAGGCCAAGGTGATCGAGGCCCATCGTGTGTTGATGGGCCTCTCGGAAGAAAATCAGGCCAAATTCAAGGATTTGATGATGGCCCTGGAACGGGGCTGATCAGCGCAGGCTGTAACGCACTTCTGCGTACACACCCAAAGGCTCTCCCACAAAATATCGATAACTGCCAAAACCGAAGTCGGCCCGTTCAGCGTAGTCTTTGTCAAGCAGGTTGGTGACGCGCAAAGCCCCCGACCAGCTCTCGTTGAACGCTGAACTTACCCTCAGATTAACCAGTTCGTGGCCATCGTACTTGTGCTGGTTGTCTGGCTCCAGATAGTGCGAGCCCAGATAAATCCACTCCAGTTCCGCGGTGCTACTATCGTTGAAGTTCCACCCAAGGCGCGCGCTGCCCGTATGGCGTGGTGCGGTGTCGATGTCGTTACCTTTGATGTCGCCGCTGGAACCGAGCAGCTCGATAGCGCTGGCATAGCGGTGGCGGGCTACGGAAGCGACCGCATTCAGGTACCACTTCTCGGTAAAACTGTAGTCAATTGAAAGTTCCAACCCCTGGTGCTCAGTGCTGGCTCCACTGACGTTCTGACGATTGGCATCCTGGAAAATGACTTCGTCTTTCTCCATGTAGTACAGCGACGCGGTATAGCTGAACTTGTCTGTGATGTTGCCGCGCAGCCCCATCTCGATGCTGTCCAGCTCTTCCTCATCCAGGTCGGCGACCTCCTGGCCGGACTGCAGACGGTAGAGCTCCGTCGCCTGAGGCGCGCGGAAACCTCGCGCCAGACGCAGATAGGCACTGTGATCATCGAGCCACTGGTAGTTGACACCGGCATTGAGTGACAGGCCGGTGAAATCGTCCTCGCGGTCGGCGGGACGATAAAAGCGACAGGCAGATGCTTCCGGGCTGCAGGCCGGACCGTCGTCAGTGCGATTGTTGTAGTCGTAGCGGTTGTATTCAAGGCGCGCGCCGCCAGAGAGCTCGAGGCGCTCTGCCGCCCAGGTGGCCTGGCTGAATAACGCTGCACTCAGTGCGTCGACCTGATAATCGTAGTGCACGCCGGCAGGCTGATTGGGGCTGAAGGGCTCTGCCTGGGTTTCCTTCAGCCAGCCGTCGGTGTAATCGAGGTCGGCGCCATTAGTCCAGGCCCAATTACCAGCCTCTGTGTGCAGTGCACTCTGCAGGCCCAGGCTGGTGTGGCCGTTTTCCTCGACCGGCTGCCAGGGCAGAAAGTGCATGAGGAATTCCATGCTGTTGTCACGCAAGTAAGGCGTAACGACCAGCGTATTCTGCCCGTCCAGATCGCGGCTCATGCGGCTGTAGGCGCGCACCGATCGCGCATCTCGATAGGCTTCAGGATTGGGGTTGGTATCTTTCAGGTCTTCGTCGGCGTAAGCCTTATAGCCGGTAATGAACCCGGCAGTTTCCTGATTCAGATTGGCATAATCCAGTACTGAGGTGATGCTCCAGTTTTCGCCCTGATAATCATCGTGCAGGGTAAGTTTCTGTTGGTCAAAACCTGAGTCATCTTTGTAGCCGCCGTCGCTGGTGCCGTTGAAGCTGATGCCGAATTTGTGAGCCCCCGCGCTGCCGGCATAGCGGTACTTGCCACGGTAGTAGTCGTGTGGCCCGGCCTCCACGGCAATACTTTGCTCTGGAACGTCTGGGGCTGCACTCAGTATATTGATGACACCGTGCATGGCATTGGAACCATACAAAGCCGTTGCCGGTCCTTTGATGACTTCAATAGCGCCAGCCTGTTCAGTGTTGGCGTCAAACAATTGGTTCACGTTACAAAAACCGGGTGCACGCAGGGCAATGCCATCGGCAGCCATGTAAAATGCACCACAGCTACCCGCACCGGTGAGTACCGGCGAGCGCAATGAAGGCAGACTTTCCTGGCCATTGCCGCGACTGATCCAGGCACCCGGTACCTGTTGCATCAACTCGTTGATGTGGACCTGGCCGGCCAGGTTAATGGCCTGCTGATCGATACTGGACCAGCTCAGGGGCAGGGTGTCGGCATTGGTGGGCAGGCGGGTGGCGGTAACCAGCACCTGCTCCTCTACCAATTCGTCGGCGAAAGTCGGGTTGAGGGTGCAAAGCAATACAGCCGCAGCCAGCGGTAGTCGATAACTCATAAGATTAGTGTGAAGCGATAATGTTGGGATTGGAAGCAGAGGCCGCCGGCCCCTCGCGATTGCGCACCGCGTCAGCCACGCGGAACATGGGGTGTTTGAGCATTTGGACCAATTCATCGGAAGCGCCGGTGCGCTCCAGTGCCAGATCCATACATTGCAACCACTGATCTCGCTCCTCGGGACCGATGTGGTAGGGCTCATGGGGTTCGGTCATGCAGACTGTGCCGTGCTTGTCGGCGTACAGCGGTGGCCCGCCCATCCAGCCGATCAGGTAGTCGGCGAGCTTTTCCTTCATGGGCCCCAGGTCGGCCGCGTGCATCGCCCGCAGGCTAGTGAGTTCGGGGTGCTCGTCCATGATGTCATAGAAGGTGCTGGTGAGATTGCGAATGCCTGCTTCACCAAGTATCTGATAGGGAGTTTGTGGTTGATTCATCGTTATTCATTTCCTGCTGGACTACATACGGCGAGGTCCTTGGGCGCTTATTGTAGCGAGGCTGAGGGTAGCTTGTCAGGCTTGAGTGCGGATATTTGCGGCTGCTGGTATGGCACATTTATGACAAAGCCGGCAACGCTCGCCGGGCCCGTGATCGCTCTGCTAGAATGCGCGCTTCCATAGAGGGCTACGAAGCCCTGTTCGTGTGCTGCAACCAGGTGAATATTCCTTATGAGTCTTGCCCAACAAGTGATGGCTGTGAACAACGATCTCCCCATACGTACAGGCGCGCCTGTGCACAGTGGCAAGGTGCGCTCAGTGTATTGGTTGACGGATGAGGACAGCGCCCGCCTGGTGCAGGAGCGTGGCTACGATGTTCCGGCAAATGCGCCCCTGGCAATTATGGTTATCTCGGATCGAATCTCCGCCTTTGACTGCATCTGGCATGGCGAGGGGGGGATGGCCGGCGTGCCAGGCAAGGGCGCCGCGCTCAATGCCATTTCGAATCACTGGTTTGAGTGTTTCCGCAACCAGGGCCTGGCCGATAGCCACATTCTCGAAATTCCCCACCCACTGGTGTGGATAGTGCAGAAAGCCAAGCCTGTGATGATCGAAGCGATTGCCCGGCAGTATATTACCGGTTCCATGTGGCGCTCTTACGCCAATGGCGAACGGGAGTTTTGCGGTATTTCGATACCCGATGGTCTGGAGAAGGATCAAAAGCTGCCGCAGTTACTGATTACACCATCGACCAAGGGAATTCTTGAGGGTATTCCCGGGGTACCTGCGGTGGATGACGTGAACATCACGCGCAGCGATATCGAGAACAACTATGCCGCCTTCAATCTTCGGTCAGCCGCGGATGTAGATCGCTATGAGCAGTTGCTCACGGAGGGCTTTGTCCTGATCAGCGACCAGTTGGGCGCGCTTGACCAGATCTTTGTCGATACCAAGTTTGAATTTGGCTATGTCACCGACAAGGCGGGCAACGAGAAGCTGATTTACATGGACGAGGTGGGCACGCCTGATTCGTCGCGGATCTGGGATGGGCCGGCCAGGCGCGAGGGTAGGGTGGTCGAAAACTCCAAGGAGAGTTTCCGCCAGTTATTGCTCAACCACTTTCCCGACCCCGACATTCTGCTGAACAAAGATCGCATGGCCGAGCGCACAGCGCTCGCGGCAGACAACGCACTGCCCGCGGACGTATTAATGGAAGTATCCGCAACCTATACAGGCATAGCCGAGAAGATTATTGGCAAGCCCGTGGATATTTCTGCTAATCCCAAGGCCGAGATTATTGCTGTGCTCAGGGACGAGTTTGGCCTGATCGACTAGGCGACGATTCATGATGCTGACAGATCCCGCGTTTTATCTGGTCAGTATTCCCGCTGTGCTGCTGTACGGCATTTCCAAGGGCGGTTTTGGCGGTTCGGTAGCGGTGTTGTCGGTGCCCATGATGGCGCTTGTTATGCCGCCGACCCAGGCTGCTGCCATTATGCTGCCCATTCTGGTTGTCATGGATTTTTTTGTAGTGCGCACCTATTGGGGGCATTACGATCGCCTTGCCCTGAGGGTGTTGTTGCCGGGGGCAATTTTCGGCATTTTGCTCGGCTACCTCAGCGCTGATGCTATGAACGATAGCTATATGCGCATTATGGTGGGAGCCATTTCCCTGCTGTTTGGCCTGCAGAGCCTTTTCGCGATGCGCGCAGATGTGCAGCGCAAGCACAACCCAGTGGCGGGCACGCTGTACGGCACCGTGGCCGGCTTTACCAGCTTCAGCATTCACGCCGGCGGGCCGCCTTTTACCATGTATCTTATGCCCAAGGGCCTCGCGCCGCTGTTGTTCGCCGGTACGGCGGGGCTCTTTTTTGCCGTGGTGAATGTGGTCAAACTGGTGCCGTACACCTTGCTCGGACAGTTCAGCGCCGACAACTTGCTTTACTCCCTGGCACTGGTGCCTCTGGCCCCGGTAGGCGTGCGGATCGGACACTATCTGGTGCGTCGCTCTGAGCCGGCCGTGTATTACCGCATCATCAGTTTCTTCCTGCTGGTGGTGGGTGCCAAGCTGTTGTGGGAGGGCGTTGCCGGTGTGTAGGGCAAAAAATTGGCCGCGTCCGGCATGGTGGAATGGTGCAGCGCTGACTAGGCTAAATGTTCTTACGTAGGGAACTACTGCTATGAGCGCCATACAATTCGAAAAACGCGGCCACCAGGCCTGGATTACTCTCAACCGCCCCGAGGCAAAAAATACGCTCAACGGCGAGGCCTTTATCGGCCTGGCGGACGCCTGGGATGAGGTGCGTGCAGACACCGATATCCGGGTGGCGGTTGTCACGGCGGCGGGCGATGAAGACTTCTGCTGCGGCGGAGACCTTGGCGATGTTATCCCGCTGTGGACTGGTGCTCGTGAGCCCACCTCGGAAGTGGAAGAACGCCTAAAGAACGACCCGCTGATTTCCGATAAGGTGATGTTGAAGGGAGAAACGTTGTACAAGCCGGTGGTGGCCGCGATTAATGGCCGGGCGCTGGGCGGCGGCACTGAGCTGATCCAGGCGACTGACATTCGCATTGCCGCTGAGCATGCCCAGTTTGCGCTGCCTGAGCCGAAACTGGGTATTGTTCCCGGTGCCGGTTCCATGGTGCGCCTGACACGGCAGTTGCCCTGGGCCCACGCGATGAAGATTCTGCTCGGCGGCGCACCGGTGAGTGCAGGGGAAGCGCTGGCCATGGGGCTGGTGTCGGAAGTGGTGCCTCTGTCGGATCTTCAGGCGCGCGCCGAGTACTATGCGGATGCCATTTGTGCACAGGCGCCGCTGGCGCTGCAGGCGATTAAGCGTACCGCGCTGGAAACCCATACCCAGCCCTGGGCAGAGGCCTTTGGTTTTGAAATGGGCCAGGCCGCGGACATTATGATGAGCAAGGATGCGCGCGAGGGCACCCGTGCATTTCGTGAAAAGCGTGCGCCTGAGTTCAGCGGTGAGTAAGTAAAGCTACGTTCAGGTATTTGCCGCAGGGCTGCTTCTTCAGCAGCGTGACTGGCACCCTTGGCATTGCTCTGCTATAACGCCTCAATCGGAGGTATCAATGAACGTTTACAAACTTTCCCCTACGGTCGGCGTTGCCGGCCAGATTCGCCCGGAGATTATTCCCCAGATTGCTGAGGCCGGTTTCAAGGTGTTGATCAACAATCGGCCCGACGGTGAGGAGCCCGGCCAGCCCAGCAGCGCAGATATTGCCGCAGCGGCAAAGGCGGCGGGTTTGGAGTACCACTACCTGCCGGTGACCGCGATGGACTTTCCCGGCCCCGCAGTGGATCAAATGGCGGACTTTTTCGACGATGAAGACCGTCCCGTGTTTGCGTTTTGTCGCACCGGCACGCGCTGCACTAACCTGTGGGTGGTGACCCGCGATGTCGATGCTCAGGACGAGGCCGCCGCCCAGGCTCGCGGCATCGGTTTTGATCTGAGCATGGCTGCCCGGGTCATCTAGGCGGGCTGCGGCCATGGAGACGCGTTCCGCGGCCGACGTACTGGCTCAATACGGGCTGCCGTATTTTCGTGAGTTGGCCACCTTTGGCGCGCTTTCTGATGAGGCCATTGAAACCCTGTTGTGGGATGGCGAGATCCAGTTTCTGGCTCAGGGCGAGAAGTTGGAGCGAATTGAAGAGCCGGCGGACGATTTCCAGGTGGTGCTCTCAGGCAAGACGGCGTTTTATAAGCGCGGCGATACCTGTGAGGTGCTTACCCGCTACTATTGCCCTGGCGATCAGGTCGGTTTCGATCTTATGATTGGCATGATTGAGCACAACGGCACCGATGTCGCTGTTAAGGACACACTGTGGCTGAACATCGACAAAACGCTGTTTTATCGCCTGCATGTGGAGTACCCGGCGGACTTTGGGTTGCTGATGATAAATCTCGCGCGCGAGCTGTCGCGAGAGATAGAAATTCTTGAGGATCTTCTCGTGGGCGCCGGTGACGGCGCCCAGCAGGCGGGTTGAACTCAGGCTTCCGGCGTGTACCAGATCGGCGAACTCCAGGCCCGTTCCTGGATGACTTTCTTGTGATCTGCCGCGCAGCAGTTTTCCATGCCTGCGGGAATCGTGGCCGGGTCGTCGCAGCGTACGCCGGCGTCGACACAGATTAGCTGGCTCCAACGACAGGTCGGGTTTTCCAGTACCCGGGTGTAGTAAAACGCCTGTGCCTCAGGATCGAAATCGTTGTCCTGCCAGACGCTGCACAGCTGTCCGTGGCCCGCGCCCTGGGTTTCGCAGGTATATTGATATCGACCGTGGCGTCGTTGTCAGCACCGGCAACATCCAGCACCTTCTCGTGCAGTTCACCGTCTTCATACCAACCTTTGATCAACTGCAGGCGCTGTAGCGGCATGCCGGGATACTCATCGGTGCCCGCATCCGCCACGGCCGAGACAATAAAGCGTGGTGCTGTGTTGTCGGCGTCCGGTGCGGCCATATCGCCGCCCATGGGTACGCCACCCTCGTAGCCCTGGGCGACCATGTTAGGTGCGCTGCATACGTCTTCCGGGTAATCGCAGCCACCGAAGAAGCGCAGAACAGGGCGGGTGCCACTGGTGGCATAGGCTTCGCGGCGCTGCATTGCGGCGAACAGGGATTCACGGGTGTTTTCCTCGGCGTACAACACGGCAAGGCCGCCGGGGCCGTACTCGAGTTCGTCAGGCAGGCCCACGGGCACACCGTCACCTGCACCCATGCCGGCGCCGCCGTGGCCGGGGTGGTTCTTCTCCATAGCCAGGCCGGGAGCAGAAATGTGCGTATCGGTGCTAGACACCAGGCCGTACTTGAAACTGTTTACGCCGAGTTCTTCCTGTTGCTGCAGACCTTTTTTCAGCGCGTAGCGCAGGAAGTTTGAGGCATCGGGCTTCTTGGTAACGGGCTGATCCTCTTCAGGCGCAAACCGTGCCAGCCACGATAGTGGCAGCCCGCCGGTGGTGCCTCTGTCTTTGCCGCCGAAGGTATCGTAGTTCAGTTTCTCAAAATCACAGTACTTATTTTCGGACCACACTGGCAGGCGGCTGTGACATTCTGATGAGCCCTTGTGCTGCATCACCTCGAACAGCGTGTTCCAGCGCGCGCGGCGCTCGGCTTCTTCACGAGTGACAGGCTCGGGGGGAATAGTGGAGTTTTCCAAGCGAGCAGTTTCAAACATGAGGCCGCCACTGAGATTGGAGTTGTGCGGGATAACCACCGCATCACAGCCGGGGTTGTTGGCCACACACTCGTTTTCCAGGTAGTTCCATAAGTCTACCTGGGAGGGTGTGTCGATCCAGGACATTGCGTAGTCGGGCACCTTGTCGTTCTTGAACACGACATTGTGATGCAGGTTCTGGCCCGAGCCGACGGACGCTGTCCATTCATAGGCGATGAAGCTGGTGAAACTGCAGTCGGAGCTGCGGTCATAGGCTTCTGTTGGTCGCCTGCTCCAGGCAGAGCCCGTGATTGTCACCGCACATGTTGCTCCAGCGCATCTTGCCGCTTAGGCCCATAGCGGCCAGCGTGGCAAAGGTGGTGCTGGGGAAGTAGCGATGTGCCATGCATACCGGGTGCCAGTAGCCCGGCGAGCCTTGCACATTACACATGCGCATCTCGCCCATGAACTCCGAGTGATCAGTGACCGCGGTGAAATCCAGTGGCCGGTCAATCTTGATCGTGCGCAAAGGCTTGTCATTCTCGTCGTAGGGTTTGATACCCAGCGCCTCTCCTTTGGCGAAACGGTAGGCCGCATCCGGCTTGTTGCGGGTATCCTGTGAGCGGGCGTCAAACCACCAGGCTGTGTGTACATGGGTGTCGCCAAAGTGAGGTCGGCGCAGTGGGTCGTGATTATCGCAGGGCTGGGCGGTGCTGGTGTGCGCGAAGGACGCGAGCAAAGCCGCACTGGAGAGTAGGGTGAGAGAGCGCATATGAGTACCCGCTTTGATTTTTCGCTGTTGGTGCACAGGCTTTCATGTATGTAACACGCTGGCAAAGCGGGCGGTATTGGAAGTTTAATCCTCGTAAAATTTAATACGAGTATCTCAGGTCTAGCCCCCAGCTGCGCGGTTTGCCCCAGTATACGGCGCGGCTGGCGTGGGGGAGGTTGTCGATCGTAAACGTGACATAGTCTTCATCCAGCGCATTTTGGATCCAGGCGGAGACCGACAGTTCACCCTTCGCCACGGCGATGTCGCTTAGCGACAGCCTGGCGCCCAACAGGCTGTAGCTATCTATGGCTAATTGAGCGTCCTGCTTTTTACGCTCATCTGTATAGCTGCCGTTGATGTTGAGCGCCCAGCTGCCCCAGCTGAAATCGGCGATCGCGTAGTCCACGTTAAAGCTGGCGCTGTTGTTTGGTGCGTTATCGAAGTAGAAGCGGCGGGATTCACCGCTAAAGGGGTCGATCACGTCGTCTATGTCTGTGTCCAGGTAGGCATAGCTGACCCGGGCTAATAGCTTGCTGGAGAGAAAGGCCGATGCCTCAAGCTCGATCCCGGAGAGTGTGGCGCTGCCGCTGTTAAACACCCGGGTGTCGGAAATACTGTTGGGCAGCAGGAAATTGAGTTGCATGTCCTCGATATCCGAGTAGAACGCCGCGAGGTTAACGCGCAGTGCCTGTTGGGACCATACACCTTTCAGACCTATTTCTGCAGTGCGATTAATCTCCTCGTCAAAGCCCTTGGCAAAAGATTCGGGGTTGGGGTCGCGGGTATTGAAACCGCCGCTCTTGTAGGCCTCCACGACCTTGGCGTAAAGCCGCGTACCCTCGCTCCAATCGTGCTCTACGCTGGCACTGAAGGACAGGTTGTTGAAGTCTTCTTTTGCTGCCGCCTCGAAGTCCGAGGTTTCCAAGGGGCCGAGTACAACGTCGCCGAAATCAACGTAGTTTTCCTGTCGAAACAGCCGCTCGACCTCACGTTGGTCGCGCGAGTAGCGCCATCCGAGGGACAAATGCCAGACGTCGGTAGCGTGCCAGGTCAGCTGGTTGTAAACGGCCAGGGCCTGGTTCTCGATTTGGTTGTCCTCCGCGCGGATGTTCACCGCCACGGCCTGATCGCCCGACTCAATAATGGGGAAGCTGAAAATGTGGTGCATGGGAAACCAGTTCTCACGCGCTTTTTCCTCGAAGTAATACAGTCCGGCAATCGCATCCAGGGATTGCCATTGCCCCAGCGCCTGAAACTCCTGGGAAAACTGCTCCTGATCCACCCGCGTGCGCACGCTAGGGTAGGTCTGCTCGCCATTACCCAGGCTAATCGCCGAGAAGTCCACGCGATACTCCTCGCTCGCGCCGCTGGCGAAATCAATGTAGCTGTCATCGGTCAGCTCGCGCCAGGCGGTAATGGATTTGAGCGTCAGTGCCGACCAATCCCAGCTAAGTGACAGCGCGTGACCTTCAATCGTTGTGTCGGTTGGCAGCAGCGGCACACTGGTGGCAAGGGTATCCAGGCGGCGTTCGCTGTAGGTGACAAAGCGCTGCGAACTGATGATCGCCGCGTCTACGGGGGTGCCTGTGGGAATGCCGGGGGCCACGGCCTGGGGAGTGTAGTTATAGGTTTCCAGTCGTGATTTATCCCAGCTGTAGTCGAGGGTTAACTGATCATCCGGTTGCCAGCGCCAATCGAACCTATAGGCTTCACCGCGATAATCGCCAAAGCCTCCGCCCGGGCCCTGGTTATCGATGAAACCATCGATCCTGTGTCCGAGTGCCGCCAGCTTAATGGCGTGCTCGCCACCGAGGGGAAGGTTTAGACTGGCTTTGGCAAAGCGCCGGTCGCGATTTCCCGCGCCCAGCTCCATATTGGCCGCGGGCCGCTCGGCATCCGGTTTCGACGTGACCATGTTCAGCGCGCCGCCGGTGGTGTTGCGCCCGTAGAGCGTACCCTGGGGCCCCCGCAATACTTCGATTCGTTCAAGATCAGCGACGTCGGTGGCCAAGCCCGTGGAACGGGCGAGGTAAACCCCGTCGAGATACACGCCGACGGCGGGGTCCTGGGTGATCTGGACATCGGTAATACCCAGCCCGCGGACAAACAGGCGCAGCGTCTGTTGGCTGGAGGGAAAACGATCGATGACAAAGTTGGGTACCTGAGCGCGGATGTCGTCGATACCGGCGATGCCGAGATCGCGCAGCGTGTCCTGTTCCAGGGTGACAAGTGACAGCGGTGTTTCCCGGGCGGACTGTTCCACCAACTGGGCAGTCACAATGACCTCCTCGAGCCTGGTGTCGAGTGGCTGGGCCTGGGCGGCAGCGGCCGTCAGGGAGGTGGTGAGTCCCAGGGTGAGGCTAAGGCGCAGTTGCATGCACGGTCTCTTGTCGTTATGCCGCCACTTTAGCACAGCGGTTACATCGGCTGTTACACTGATGAGGCCTGCCAAATGTAGCGAAAGAGAACTGACATGCATCCGATTTGGGATATACCTACCCGGTTGTTTCACTGGTCATTGGTCACCGCTGTGGGACTCGCCTGGTGGAGTGCCGAGACTGAACGGCTGGATGTCCACGAGGCTGCAGGGATAACCATTCTCGTGCTTGTCGGCTTTCGCCTGGTGTGGGGCGTGATTGGCAGCGTGCATTCCCGTTTTTCAGATTTTGTAACGGGCCCGGGCAAAATTCTGGCGTATATCCGCGGGCAGGGGAGTCCCACACCCGGTCACAACCCCTTGGGCGCCTGGTCTATTCTTGCGCTGCTAGGGCTGCTCCTGCTCCAGGCGGTCAGCGGCCTGTTCAATACTGATGATGTCTTTTTCAACGGCCCCCTCTACTACGCAGTGGATTCCGATGTCAGGGACACGATGGGCGCCATCCACGATTGGGCGTTCACCTTACTGCAGGTTTTGGTGGGATTGCATATCGCCGTGGGCCTGTATCACCAGTTCCTGAAAAAGGATGGCATGATTGGGGCGATGTTTACCGGGCGGGCACCGGACCGCACCGGGCGGGCTGCGCCTGTGCCATTCTGGTGGGCGATTATTGTGGTTGCCATACTGGCCTGCGGCTTGTGGTGGGGGCTGGAGCAGGCGCCCGGCCCCCCGCCGTCCCTCTGGTAGGGATGGCGTTATTTGACGCTAGTACAGGTATTCCTTGGACTTGTACTCGTCGTGGCAACTTTTGCAGCTTTTGCCGGCGGCGCCTGCCGCAGCACCGATAGCCTTCTTGTCACCGGATTCTGCCGCCACTGCCAGTGATGCCAGGGCTTCACGCATGTCGGTGAGCTTGGCGGTGAAGTCTTCCTGATTTTCCCAGATACCGGGCTTGGCGCGGGTAGTGCCCTTGTCGGTACCCGGGCCGAAGGCGCGGCCTACATCCATGCTGCCCAGGGCGCCCAGCTCTGAGGCGAAGGTTTTCACTTTGGCGTCGTCCCAGGGCATCTCGCCCTTGAGCATTTTGCCTATCGGGCCGAAGTTCATGGCCACCAGATTGAAATAAGACTGACGGTAGGCCTGCATGGGCTCGTCGGTGTCCATGTGAGCGACAACCTGGACAGAGGCGGCCAGAGCAGTGGCGCCAGCGAGGGTCAGACAGGTATTGCGAAGTGAGCGTTTCATTATTCAATCCCTAGTAAAGGTGTGTTCGCGGACCAGTGTATGCAATTGGAGGCCAGACCGGCAAGATGCCGATAGTTAAACCGTAGCTGCCCTCTGCGACCAACAATTTAAACCTCTCGCGCCAAAAGCCGCCCAGGCTTTCATGGCGGAGTGCCCGCTGAGCTACCATGACGCCATAAACATGACAGGAGTGCGCAATGAGCACCGAACAACAGTGGGATTACAGCTTCGACGTGGTCGTGGTCGGCTCCGGCAACGGCGGTATGACAGCCGCGCTGTGCACCTACGAAATGGGCACCCGGGATGTGCTCGTTATTGAAAAGTCCGACCAGTACGGCGGCACCAGCTCGATTTCCGGCGGTGGGGTGTGGATTCCCGGCAATCGCTACGCGAAGGCGGCAGGTGCAGAGGACTCCTTCGACAAAGCCAAGACCTACCTGCGCCAGCTGATTACCGAGGAGGAGGTGCCCGAATATCAGTTGGACGCTTTCCTGACAAACGGCCCCAAGATGGTCGATTTCCTCCATGAACGCACGCGGGTCTGCTATCAGACCCTGGAGCACTACCCCGACTATTACACCAATCTCGACGGTGCCATGGCGGGCCATCGGTCGATGGAGCCGGCCACCTTTGATGCCAGTGAGTTGGGCGAGGAATGGCGCCGCCTGCGGCGCACCCACCCGATGATGCACATTGGCGGGCGTATCGGGATTACCCAGGTGGAAGCAGCGGTATTTGTGGGGCAGCAGCCCGGCTGGATGAAGATGGCCGGAAAACTGGTGCTGGACTACATCCTCGATTTTTCCTGGCGCCTGAAAGACAAGTTTCACCGCCGCCTGGCCACTGGCTGTGCCGGCGTGGCGCGGTTGCGGGCGTCCATGCTCGATCGCGACATGCCGCTTTGGCTCAACACCGGCATGACCCAGCTGATTCAGGAAGACGGCAAGGTCGTGGGCCTGGAAGTGGAGCGCGAGGGCAAGACCTTGCGCATTCAGGCGCGCAAAGGTGTAGTGCTGGCAGCTGGTGGTTTTGAGCACAACCAGCAAATGCGCGAGGCATATCTGCCCAAGCCCACCGATCACCAATGGAGTGCCGGCACCCTGGATAATACCGGTGACGCACACCAGGAAGGTTTGCGCCTGGGTGCGAAAATGCATCGCATGGATGAAGCCTGGTGGTGTAACACCATTTCTCCGCCTGGCGAGGAGATTCCTCGTCTGAGTATCATGGAGAAATCCTACCCGGGCTCCATCGTGGTGAATCCGGCGGGGGAGCGCTTCAGCAACGAATCCCAGAACTACATGGCGTTCCAGCTGGAAACCTTTGAAAAGCACACAGAAGAGAATCCCACCTACCCGACATGGCAGGTATTTGATGCGGACTTCCGCTCCAAATACTTTGTTGGCCCGATTTACACCAGTCAACTCATGCCTGATTTCCTGGTGCCCTGGAAGCGCTATGAACAGGAAAACTTCATGGCCAAGGCTGACACTATTGCCGAACTGGCTGCGAAGATTTCTGTAGACCCCGAGGGCCTGGAAAAAACCGTTGGCAGAATGAACGAATTTGCCCGCAAAGGGGTGGACGACGACTTGCACCGGGGTGAGTCTGCCTACGATCGCTACTACGGCGATCCGCGCATGGAACCCAACCCCTGCCTGGGACCTGTTGCGAAGGCGCCGTTTTACGCAGTACGAGTCGATCCCGGTGACTTTGGCACCCAGGGCGGTATGGTGATTACCGCTAACGCCGAGGTAGTGCACGAAGACGGCTCAGTGATCGAAGGCCTGTATGCCTGTGGTAACTGCAGCGCCCCAACGCTGCCATGTTATCCCGGCCCGGGTGCCACGCTCGGTCCTTCCATGACCTTTGGCTACCAGGCCGCAAAGGCCATTACGGGCTATCAGGACTAACGTCTGATGACCTCACTGGAATCACCGCACAGAATCGCTGAACAGAATCTCTCTCTGGCCCAGCGACATCTCGATCAGGGCGACACTGCCACGGCGATGAAGCACGCCTACCGGGCTGACGAAGCCGCCGCCAAAACGGATGATTGGGATTTGCGACGTGCGGTGATCCAGTTTCTGCTTAACGAATCTGGCGAGGGATTAGGACTCGTGCATCTGCGCGAAGATGGCAGTGAGGAGCCGCTCGTTTAGTTGAGCCAGATTGTATCGGGGCTGCGCGTTGGCAGAGCCTTTAAATAGTGTGGCGTATCGCAGTATCGACTCGACTAGCCGGGGCATGCTTGACTATTGAGCTCGTCTCTCAGCTGTGATGTTCTATAGCCGAAGATATCCAGTGGGCGCACGATGAAACTGCTTCTCCTTTCTAATAGTGATCTGGCTAGTAACTATGCGCTTAACCTGTTGCTGCCGGAGCTGCAGGGGCATTCTGTGCAGCTGCTGCTTTCCTCTGCCGTTGGCGGTGTTCGCAAGCGCGCCGATGATATCGAGCGTCTGAGGTTCTTTGAGCAGTCGCTGTTTAACGAGCTTTTGTTTCCATTGCTCGATGAGCGGCCCTGCCAGGATGCCGAGTTGCTCAGCTTTCAGGGCCTCAGCAAATACCTGCAGGCCCCGCCAAAAATCGAGAACGCGATTAATTCACCTACGTCGCTGGCGACTATTCGCGAGCTTGACCCAGACCTCATTCTTTCCCTGCGCTATGGCGGCATTCTCAAGGACGAGGTGATTGCCATTCCTCGCCACGGCGTCATCAATCTGCACTCTGGTCGCCTGCCTGATTATCGCGGTGTCATGGCCAGTTTCTGGGCAATGAGCAATGGCGATGAGCAGCTGACGGCCACTCTGCACTACATCAGCGATGGCTCTATCGACACTGGCGGTGTGATCTCTGAGGTATCAGTGCCGGTGGATTACAACTCGCCTTATCTGGACAACGTGCTCGCCCTTTATCTTCCTGGCATTCAATTGATTACGGCCGCAGTAGCCGCTCTGGCGGCAGGGGAGAGCGTGCTCGCCCTGGAACAGGACGGTGAGGGAAGCTATTACAGTTATCCAGAGCAGGCCCATATCGATGCCTTTCACGCCAGAGGTTTGCGGTTGGTGGATGAGGCGCGCCTATTTGCGCTGGCAAAGCGTTACCGAGGTGCCTCATTGGCACAGGCGTGATGGTTTCCCCGCGTTCGCGTATAAGAAAACTGCGTGCTAGAGTTTTGTGAGTAACAGACGATCGGTACTAAACGGACACCCAGTGGAAAAGGAGCTGCCCAGGTGACAGAAGAAAGCCGTAATTCAGCCACGCCCGGTGAGCGTGAATTGATGGAGAGGCAGATCAGCCTCATGGAAAATGCCCAGAAGACTGAGGCATCCAAAGCACGATGGTCGAATATTCTGAAAGGCTCGGTCATCTTTTATGTGGCGATCATTCTGGTATCAGCCGCTGCCGGCTACATTGCCGCAATGCCTCCCAGGCATGACCACGTCGCAGTGGTGGAGATATACGGCGAGATTTCCGAGCAAGAAACGTCAACCAGCTTAATGCTGCCCGGCATACGGGAGGCTTTTGAGAACGAATACGTCACCGCCATTATTCTGGAGATCGACAGTCCCGGTGGCAGCCCGGTTCACTCCAAGGATATTTACGATGAGATTCTCAGGCTGAAAGCACTGCACGAGAAACCCATCGTCTCTGTGATTCGCGATATCGGCGCATCGGGCGCTTATTACATCGCTTCCGCGACAGATACGATTTACGCCAGTGAGGCCAGCCTTGTCGGGAGCATCGGCGTCACCGCGGCAAGTTTTGGTTTCACCGGGCTGATGGAGAAAGTGGGCGTCGAGCGACGCGAATTTGTGTCCGGCGATAACAAGGCCTTTCTCGACCCCTTTAGCGAATCCGATGCCGCACAAGTCGCCTTCTGGGAAGAAGTACTGGGAGATGTGCACCAACTGTTTATTGAGGATGTGAAACGCGGTAGGGGAGAGCGCCTCTCCAGCGATCCAAAAATCTTTACCGGATTGATCTGGAACGGAGAGCGGGCCAAGGAACTGGGTCTCATCGACGACTTTGCCACTGTCGGCGAGGTCAACCGGGATGTATTCGAGTCTGACAGCCTGCTTAACTACACCCACGAAGAGGCGTCTTTACTGGGTGACCTGCTTGGCGGCCTTGGTGTTGAGCTGGGGGGCGTGGTGCAACCCTCGCAGCGGGCAAGGCTATATATGAAATACTGACCCGCATTATGTCAGAGGCCTTTCAGAGGACGTTGAATCTGGAATATTGGTACCGGAGGCCGGACTCGAACCGGCACGCTTTTAAGGGCGCACAGGGCGTCCCAAGCAACTGATTCCATTGCTAATAATTGATTTTGATTAAAAGATGATCTGAGCAAACAGACCAACTTGCAGACCACGGTACAGTACCAGAAGACTATTGTCCCCAGGTGTCTGGGCGTCTAAGTGTTTTATTTTCCTCGAAGTAGGTTAGGTCCAAAATAAGTTGGTCGGTCTCTGTTCCTGTATGTAAGGTGTGCTCCGCGATAAAAGAGTGTACTTTTGCAGTGCCCCATTCACTCCTGTCCCAGCGTTCAAAATCTACGAACAAATTTTCTTTTTCGGGATTTTCCCTCTTAAGGCTGCCCTGAACTTTTAATACATGATGTCCCTGCACGTTACTGATTAGTAGTGATGTGGCTTCATTCACTTCTTCATCGGAAGCACCCAGTCGATACAGGGTGTCTGATATTTTTTTTGTGTGCTCGAGTTTGTGGCTGACATCAATGTACTGTAAGGGCATCCGATCTATTTGCATTTGATCTACTATGGGTTCACTAAGTGCGAGTCCCAGCTCTTTCAGCTCGTCTATTGCAGCGTATGCTTCATTTACGGCCTCTCTAACCTCGGCTTCAAACATGCCAGCTTTAAAGTACTTAAACTGTCCAATATTTGAGAAAAAGAGGGCGAGAGATATACAAATCATTACAACACTCGCCAGTTTCACCGAAGTGAGTATTCCGACTAGCACCGGAATTATTATTAGTGCTGCTATAAGTTTTTGATTGAGATCGTCCATGATCCTAGTCCTGTGAGTGGTATCGTTTGGTGCCGTTCTTGGTGTAATAGTACTTTCCACCTCGCGGACCAGTTTTCGTACCGCTACGAGAATCGTTCGAAGAGGTACTATTGTTGTACCGAGACCCGTAGGAAATCGGCGATGCAGGGTCCATGCCGTTGGTGGCTTTAATCTCTAGTATTTCCGCATCATTCGCACAGGCTTTGTCAGAAAATTCTACTTTCCCTTGGTTGTCTACACACTTGTAGATCGTCTGAGATAGAGTTGACTGTGCTGAAATGACAAGAACGAACAAGATTAAAACCCTAGTCATTGTTTGCATGTTTTATTACCTTTGTTGAGCTAACTGTCGTTGTTACTTCGGCTGTGTGCTCGCAGGTCTATCGCCCGTCTTTGGGCAGGTTGGTGACATACATTGGAACCGATATGTCTCCCTTTAGTACGCCCAAGAAACCCTTTCTAATCTGCTGTTGTTCAGTTTCTACATCGACGTGATGTTGCGGGATATAAGTAGTATTCTTGATGTGTTCGCGATCAAACTCGTATCCGAGAGCAGTGGCCATTGCAGATAGAAGATCAATGAATAGGTCTTTGCGTTTGGCAATAATTACAGCTTCAGCTGTATTGAAATCATTCAGGCTGTCGAGATAAAGCCTCCATGCAGAGACAACGTGTCTATCCTTCTTCCCTGAACCGTAGAACTCAACATCGATCATGTTGAGCGCTTCAACATGCTGCTGACTCAAGGTAGTCGCTCGAGTTCGCATGAGTGTTTTGAATACCCATTCCTTGCCACCGCGCCGTTCGCGTCTGCGTTCTAGAAGTTGGCTCACCTGGACCGCTATTATGGGGCCGGTCAATATTGCTATGAGGGTTAAAAGCTCCACTACGTTCTTCCTTGCTTGTGGGTGTGGTTGGGTACAGACATTCCGCCTATCTAGATAATACCGCTGTCTACCCGTTTCTTGAACAAGGTCAGACTGGCTTGCGCTTCTCCGCGTAGACCATAGCTTCTGCCCCACCCATGACCAATATCAACCCACTGGGCTTCGCTAGCGGCTCGTGCCCGCTCAATCTTCTGCGAGCAGTACCAGGGCTGCCAGAAATGCTAATCGTCGCCAGAAGCCCTCACAGCGCCGAATAGTCTGACAGTCTGTGCTTTTCTTTAGCTGAGTTTTACCGCTAAAGAAGTGGAGCAAGCGCTTTAGTATGTAAATCCTGACTTGTCATGTAGCTCCAGGGCGGGTGCGTACTAGGAAACGATTAAAGTCCATTCTGATTCTCCTGATTGAGAATCAGTCACTTGGTGCCTGCAGACCACGAAACAGACCACATGCAGTCTGCGATGCCTCAGAAGAGCTTCAAGTGCCCGTGTGGCAGGCTTTCGGGGATTTTGCGGAGGCCGGACAGGAACTAAGATGCCGTAGGGCGTATACGGTAGATCCAATGTGACTGATTCTATGGTTACTATTGTTGTTGGTTAAATTTTAGTCTCTTTATGCAGACCCACCGACAGTACCATTCCTCTACTCGGGTGTCACATGATCCGATCTACAGGGCAGCGTCGATCTCGGTTAGCTCTGGCACGGCGATACACGTGGCCAAAGCTATTCGGGGACGTTCGTCAGTTGCTGTGACGGAGCGATACCTGCACAACGATGACAGCGGCAAGGATCAGAATCGACAGATCATGAGTGCTGCGCTGGTATGATTAGGCAGGGCGCGTGTAGCGGCACTTGGGGAAGTTTTTGCAGCCCCAGAACTGAGAACCCGCCTTCGCGCCTTTCTTGGCAGTGCGCAGCACCAGAGGGCTGTTGCACTTGGGGCAGTGGGGTTGAGCCTTTGCGCTCTTCAAGTTTTCAACGTGTGCCTTATTGGTTTTACGCCCCCGTTCTTTGCGAGCACGTTGAATCGCCTGCTCCATTGCTGCCACTTGCGCAGGAGTGAACTTTCGCTCCCTTGCTCTCTGGATATACCGTACACCTTTTCGTCCCGTCGTTACGTTGGGAGGCATTGGTGTTCGAAACTTGGCTGAACCTATGAAGATAACCACCGAGTCGATCATGGATGCCGGTACTCCGGTCACATCGGCGACGGCGTAGACGTGTTTCATGTTCTGATGTAGTGGATTTTGAAACTGGAACTTTGAGCGATGGAAGGTCTGAGTCCATCGCCGTTGCGTGACCGAACCAAATATCCAGCCGCTGTAGTTTTTGGTTTCGATGACGAAGACGCCGTACTGCGATATGACGATGTGATCGATCTGAGTCGTGCCACGTTTATAGGGGAGGGTGATGTCGTGCAGCACGCAATATTCTTCTGGATCGAGATTCTTATCCAGAGCACGGTTGACCAGCCACTCACCAAACCACCCCTTGAACCAGGCTGTGTCTGCGATAAACCACAGAATGGCGAGTGGAATTATCCATGCCAGGTGATATCCCAGTGCAGATACTATCGCCAATATGATGCCGGCTATAAGCTCCATCAGTTAGCCTTCATGTAGCGTGATCACCGCACCTTCAGCGTAGGTGCCGTATTCAGCGAAGAACACATTTTTTGCACGCATCTTGTGGTTTGCGCATTCGATAAACTGATTTTCATTTTGAGGATATTCGCAGCCATCTGGAGTCACGTACTGCTTGTTGAAGGCGGCACGTCGCTCTTGTTCAAATCGCTCTCTCTGAGCCGCTGCGTCTCGCTCACGTTGTTCTTTTGCCTTCTGGTCTGCCACGCGTTGCTGGGCTTGCGCTGCATTGGCTTTGGCGCGAGCAGTGCTTTTTGCTGCGACCTCTTCGCCAAACTTGATCATGGTGACACCCAGAAACTGGGTGAGTATTCCATACATGATCACGCCGAAGAGAAGTACCGATAGAGCAGCGAAGAATGATCGAATGAGCTTTCTCATCTACTAGACCTCGCTCTCATTAAGTAGCGATTTGAGTTCCTCAATCGACTTCCAGGGTCTGGTCCGGTGGATCATGCGATGGCAGTTACTACACACGATGGCTAGGTCGTCGAGCTTGGTCTTCTGATGAGGCTTCATTTCGCTGACGGGCTTCTTGTGGTGGCATTCAGCAAACTCTTTACCTAGCTCACCGTACTGCGCGTGGAAGTCGAAGTCGCACACTTCGCAGGCCAGTTTCCCGGTTTTCTTCATTACCGCTGCCTTCTTTTGCTTTGGCAGCTTGCCATCACGCTCTCTGTGTCGGTGTTCACGGGTTATGAGCTTACCTTCAGAGCCTTCATATTCTTCGTCTGCGTCGTGCGGGCTTGGTGGAGGGAGTGACTCTCCCAGGCTGCTGATCAGCTCAGCGGCGGCTGACAACGCAGCCTTGTCGTTCGCGAACTCATTGAACACCTGCTTGTCCAGCGCGCTGGCAGAGGCCATACCGCCGGGTTCACTGGGGTCAACGGCACGGAAGTTTGCCAGCTTTAGGCCAACCTCATTGGAGTTGCGGAAGTTCGTCCTTTCACGGACCACCTTGGGGTGAATGTGTAACGCCCGGAGATGCTTGCTCAGGTTGATCACTTCCGGGTGCGTGTCATTGCCCGCAGCACTTCGGTCTTGGAAGTAGAGGTTCAAGGCTAGGATCAGTTCGTCACGAGTCCAGGGCGGATTTCGTGGCTGGGTGGCAGGCGAAGCCTGGCCGTCATCACTCATCGTTACGTTCCATGTGACATTTTGGTGAAAGCACCATGCTCGCATCACTTTGGAGCGAAAACAACATTCTTCAGCGGATCGATACTTAATGGGACTGCGGTGCGCCACTTGGTGCTGTGACGGCGTGTGGTTGTATACTCATTCTGTGGCGCCGGGCGCCGCTGCCACGCGACGGTTTAGGCGCTGCATACTAATACATGCGACATGTGCACAAGAAGAGTGTGATGAAGAGAGACTGGGACGTAATTCGTGAACTGCTACTGGCCACGGAGCAGCTGCCGCCAGACGCAAGCATCAGCTTGAGTGACTACGACCCGGCCCGCCAGCATGACATTTCGCACCATGTCATCCTGATGGAAGAGGCTGGTCTGATAGTCGCCGTGCTATCCCGTAGCCTTGGAAGTGGTCCTCAGAACTTCCTTATTCGCAGACTGACATGGATTGGCCATGACTTTCTAGATGCTGTGCGTGATGACTCGATCTGGCGTAGCACCAAAGACATGATCATGGGGGAGGGGGGTCCTTCACCATGGATGTGGTCAAGGCGGTGGCCGTGTCGTTCGCCACGACCGCCCTGGGGCTCGCCTGAGCGTAAGTCACCGGATCGGCTCGCAGAATCCTCGTCTGCCGGTCTGACCGTGCTCGCGACGACCCATTACACAATTAACTGGCCTTACACAAAGTTACTGATTGACCCCTGTCGCACCGATAGATAACGTAGCAATTCGATCAGAAGGAGCTGACTATGCGTATTATCCCTTTCACCGTACTTGCCCTGGCTGTCACTGGCTGCGCCCACGACTATCAGCTGAACCAGGGATTGGTTAATGGTGGTATGGCCGTCACAGACGCCACAGAGCAGGGCGCTGACTATGAGGTGATGTTCCCCGCGATCTGGGGCAGCGGTGTGGATGCACGCACCCCTGAAGGGCGAGTGATCGTGGTGGGCGATCTTTTGGAAAAGACAGGAAAGTGCGCCAGTGGTCACACGATCCTGTCTGAGCGATCAGAACGCCTCACTGAACGTGATGACCGCTGGTACGTGTTGGTGGACTGTGTTGGTTGATTAAGAGTCTAAAGACGACCAGGCTGCCCCGGATGGAATGCTCAGCTGGCGTGAAGCCACGTAATTATTCACCCAGGAAACGCTCTTGCCCATCAGGCAAGTCAGTCCACTTAAACTGTGTTGGATAGTCCTCGCCAAATGCAGTGAAGATATCGCAGATCGTATCTGTTTCGAGGTAGAGCAAGTGCTTATTTTTAAAGCGCTCTGACGTGACATATACACCATCCAGTTGTTCGTCTTCATCAAGACAGCTCATCAAGATGTAGCTGTGAATGAAGATGCTGGAGATGTTCCAGGCGTCCATTTGGATGTCTTCACCGCCATCGAGATCGTATTTGGCCCAGATGCTGTGTTAGTTGACGTGATTAACAGGCTTTATGTTCGGCTTCTTCTGCACGGTGTACTGTGCCTGCCGAGTCTCGTCCGTGACTTTTGTCCGTGCCTCTATCAGTTTGCGAACAGAGTAGAACCCAACCAGCAAATCTTTCTCTAACTGAAACAATGCATCTTTTCTTTCATGGAAAATGGCTTTGGTAGATTTCAACCGGCGGACAACGTCCAGCAATTCATCTTTCCAGTAATGACTTTCACTGATCATCCTAAGACTACCCCTTGCATCCCGCTCATCAGTGCTTTGAACAGCCTCAGGCTGGCATCTGCTTCCGCTCTCAGTCCCGCACTTGATCCCCACATGCTGCCAACATTCACCTTCAGTGCCTTCTCAGCGGCTCTCACAGGCTTCTCCTTGTTGTGCATGTACCAACACTGGTTGAAATTGTAATCATCATAGGAAGCCCGCACAGCGCCAGGATAGTCGCTCAGACAGTTGGTGCTTTTGCCGCCCCTGTTCTCATATTTGCCACACGGTTCACCGAAGTGGACAGCCTTGTTTACGCGCCCGAACATGGTGTGGCCAGACTTGTAGCCATTGGATGCCTCAATGAACGCCTGTTTTGCTAGGTGCAGCTGAACATCGTCAGCCTGAATCAGGCCATGCACGTGGAAGCCACCAGGACCGCGCTCTAGCGGATCGACCTTCTTGCCGGTGTCACGCTTCACATATTCCGGATAATCCAATACGTGGACATACAGAGGCATTGGAACACCGTCTGCCAGCGGACTCTCACTCCAGGTTTCTTTCAGCGATTTTTTTATGGTCTTGTTAACAACCTGAGAGATCGACTGGCTTGAGTGCTTTGAAATCCTATCCATGAATTCATCACTAAACCGGATGCTGTGTGTACAGACATTCTCATTACCCAACGCAAGCTGAAACATCACTGCTTTGGTGTAACCATGTTTCAGGTAGCCAGTTTCACTTTCAATGGTCTCACCCTGGTATAGATCCGTGATGATTGATTCATGATCAGTGAAATTTGCAACCAGCTGCTTTTGCTTGTCAGTGGCTAAGGATTTCCAGAAAGAGAGTAGCTCTGTGTTGGTAAGGGGGGATGTGGGTGTTCCCCTATATACTGCATGAGACCTTCTGAGAAAATCCAACCAATTCGCGCCGAGCCTTGCGTGTTCTGGGCTGAAGCGGTGTCCAAGGGTGCGGGGGCGCTTGCGGGGTTGTCGGTTTTTCCGGCGAGATTTCCGGTTCAATCCTAGATCTGAACTCTTGGCCCGTAGCAGTTCCAGAACGTTCGAATTGTAGGAAGTATGCGTGTCTGTGGTTTCAGTCATGGTAAAATATCGAGGTCAAAAGGTATGACGGATAACCCCAGCTTTTGGTCGCTCGTGGCCGGGGTTTTTCTATTCTCAGGCGTCACTGTGTAGCCTCCACTCGGTCCGCGCCAGCTTCTAGCCAGTCAACCACATCCCGCGCCACACTCTCGGTGAATGACTTCTTGTATTGCTTGCCCTTGGCCTGATCCGTATAGCGACACAGCACGATGCCCTTAGCCTGCCGGTAGACCTCAATCAGATGGCCTGTGTCTGTTTCGAAGGTAGGGCGTACCCTTGGGCCACCCTTGAGCAGTGCTCTGATGTCTCTGGCTATGCGTCTCGCTTCCTCAACTGTGAGTTCCGTCAATGGAAAGAAGGAGGGCTGTTCAAAGGCGATGAGCAGGTTTCCACCTTCTACATGGCCAATAGTGAAACCAGGTAAGCCAATACCCTGTTTTCGTGATCTGACCCTGATCAGCTCTTCCAGGTATTCGGTTGCGGTACAGCCCTCAAGAGCTGCCAGTTCTTTCAGTTGGCCGATGCGCTCCTTAGGTAGCAGTATTGATCCGCGTTCTCTCGGTGCTGTAGCGCTCAAGGTACGTCTCCACTATGTATATTTGGCAAAATATTATACCACACAATGGTATACCATTGAAGCATTGAGCTATACATCGAATTTTTTTCTTAGAGGTGCTTTTACCCGGTGAGGCAGGGCCGATTTTCAAATCGGTTCTAGCTATCAAACCAAGGGTCTGCGGCCCATCGCCTTTTTTCTAAGGATGACCCGCCAGTTCGGGGTCAACAATGGCTCAGTCGGAAACAATTCCCAGTCGTTCGTCATCTTCTCGTTGCTCACGCCGTAGCTCCTCTTCATCTTCGTCAGACAGAGTCATGATGCGTAGTGTAGGCAATTCATCCAACCTCTCAGGCATCGGGGCGATGGCCTTAATGGTGTCAGCATGTGTCTTCAGGGCCGTTGCATGCGCTGTCAGTGCTCGGAATATTAGCGCCGCGTCCTTTGTGTCAGACGCCTTCAGCTTAGTCAGCGCCTCATCAGCAATGATACGAGAAGTTTCAACCTGGTGGATGGTGTCAGCCAGCAGTGATGCATAAAGCCCACCAAGTGCGCTCTCCGACGAGAATTCGGACCGCAGTGCAGTTTGAGCTTCTTGCACCAGGTTAAGCTGAACGGCATCAGATGGAGCCGGGGATCGCTTCAGGATACGTTTGATGGTGGAATTGCTTACCCCAGTCTTGGAGGCGATTACAGGTAGGGTGTAGCCAGCAGCTCTGAGCACGACGACTTGTGCTTCTGTATCAGGGGATGTCTTCGTTGCCACTGGTTCCTCCGTTGGCGTTACTCTTTCAAAAGGCGATAGATGGAAGCGCGGGAAATACCCAGTTCTTCCTGGATTTCTTTTATGCTTGCACCCCCATCTTTGAGTGCCTTCACCCTGTCTGCATCGTAGGTCTTTGGACGACCGTTATACCGTCCCTCGGCTTGTGCTTTGGCAATACCTTCTTTCTGCCGCTCAAGCATCATGTCTCGTTCCAGCTCTGCGACTGCCCCCATGACACTAAGCATAAACTTGCCCATGGTGGTGCTGGTGTCCAGGTTGATATCCAGCACATTCAATGAAACACCCTTGGCCTCAAGAATGTGGACGATTTCTCCCAGGTGGCGAGTATTGCGAGCGAGTCTATCCAGTTTTGTGACAACCAGTGTGTCGCCATCGCGTACGTAGTCTAATGCTGCATTCAGCTGCGCTCTTTCTGCCACACTGGAGACTTGCTCCTGAAACATTTTGGTCGCTCCAGCAGCCTGTAACGCAGTAATCTGTGCTTCAAAACCAGCTACCTGCTCCAACGTGGATGTACGGGCGTAACCAATCACTGCTTCAGACATAGTGTCTTTCCCATTGAGTAGTATTATTAAGTTTTAGACATTATAAGACTTTTGTCTCATATGTCAAATATAACTTTAATAAGACGTCAAAATGGGTGAGGTAAGTTGTCTTGTTTGGGCAGGCTCATACAAGACACCGTCTTCTGCCTGGCGGTACTCGTTATCCGCTTTCAGATTGCCTAACCTGAGAAAGGTACATCATTACGTGAAGGATACGGTCGCTGACGACAACACCAAATTGATCCTGTGGAGATAAGCCATGGCAAACATCATTCCTAATGTTCCATGCCCTCTGGTCTGTCAATACTCCACGGAAGTAGAAAGCTGCATCCTCGCCGAAGCAATTGCTAATAGTGTTGTCCCTCAGCAATTCATCAAGGGTGCGAAGCTGAAGCCCTCCCTGGCGGTTTTTCTTCAAAACAGGAGCGCCTGTGAGCTCCAGCAGGGTTCGAAACGCCGCCTCAAGCTGAGGTATAAGAATGTGAATGGACGCAATGTAGTCTTCGCGAAAATGCGCTTCGATACCAGCCAGTACCAAATTCTTTCTTGCGGGTGTAAATACTGGTGATTGGAGAAAAATCTCAACAAGAGCCCCGGGGGTCACCTCATATCTGGTAACGAGTCGTTCCAAGCTGTGTCTTAGGAAAAAAGAGTTGATGGACAGGCTTTGGGCCATCTGGTGCAGAACGTTACCTTCTAAGTCATCCTCAATCCCCCCAATTTCAGCAACTGGCCTTCCACTATGATCTTGCAAGGTCTTTTTGAATAAATAGCTTAGAGGGTTGTCCTTTGCGAGCTGTATAACGAGTTCTTCTAATTCACCCTTACGTGCAGTTAACTGACAAGCGATTCTGGAGATGCTTTTCTCTACTCCACCCTCGGTCATATCTTCAAGATATGCATCAAGTTGCTCCTGCGAGATTTGAGTAGAAGTGGTGATCTCACTCATGCTTTCAATAACGGCAGGGCCAATTTCCAGTATTTTTGAAGATACTTTTTCCGCTTCTGACTTCAGATTGAAGCTAATGTAAATGTCGTGCGCGTGTTGGTACAGGGATGTTGCGAGTAGGGGGGCTTTCCCTTCACATGAGGATTCGAATATTCCACCCAGCACTTGACCAATCCTGGTGGTATCGTCGTGGCGGTGCTGTCCTCGATAATAGGTGGCGAGCGGCATGCCAGCAGACTCACATGGCCAAGGATTTCCAGCCTCAACAAGTCTTGCCAAACGATTCTCCATTTCGTCCAGCAGATTTGAAGACTGCTCATCGCTCAAGCGGGGCTCCTTCCCGAGCACCAATACGTCGAAACTAAAACCCCATAGCCCTGGTTTTTCATCTTGTGCGATATGATCTTCGAGTTCGATCATTGTCTCAATGCATTTGTCGATTAGCGCAGTGTTGTTCAGTCCTTTCGCGACTCGATATGCTCTTTTTATTTTTTGTACGCCCTCGACGCTATGTTCGTATAGTTCTCCCTTGCAGATGTCCAATATGGCTTCGATATGCACGACAGCAATTTGGTAATCCGGCTGAATGTCTGCAGCTGCCTTTGATAGATCCCAAACCAAACCGCTGTACCTTGCTTTTAGGATGGGGTTTTCTGTCTCGGCGGATCGAGAAGCCCAGTAAGCGAGGGTATGCGAATCAACACTATCGAGGCTTGGGTTTTCTGTCGTCGATCCGTCTTCCCTCAGCCAGGAGGCGATGGGGCCATAGTATGTGCCCCAGGTGCTGTCAGTGTTTCCTTGGGTTTCACAAAACATGAATGCGAGATGCTCAGCTTTCATCTCAAAGGAGGGGGTGGTGTCACCAATCAGTTCTGAAATTTGGCTGGCGATAGTGTATTCATTAATCTTGACGGCTTTTGCTTCAAGGTGAGACTGAATTTTTTGTAGATCCATTTGACTAACACTCCTTTGTTTAGTCGATAGGTTACTTGGCTAACGGTTGAGTACTGTTAACTTGGTCGTGAAGGTCGTCCGAAGGTTCGATCAGCGAGCGAATGTCACTCAAAAATTCCCCCCACTCCTGTCTGGGAGCATTGATCGATAACTAGGTCTGACCTTGTGGTAGGTTTTTCGGCTGAGTGACAGTTGCCACCGCATCGACTCGGAAAAGAATGGGTGCTATCGCTGGGCTGGCGAAGCAGGTGCTTTGTCGACCCCAATAGAGTGAGAACAGTTTATTGGTAGTGCCTTCTATCTCTGAGTTTTGATGTGTGCCTTCACCGGTGTAGATATATATCCAATCATTTCTACGGATTATTCCATCTCCGAACCAAAAGAGGTTGTCGTGATAAGGGTGCATGAAGCCATCTGGCCCAACGTGTCCAACCATAATTCCATAGCACCCCATATTTAAGCTGGCTTCAGCTCGAATCGCCACCCGCTCAAGGTTTGGTGTGCCGCGATCAAACACTCCTTCAAGTGACAACTCAGTTATGTCTTGAACAATCACTCTTCAGACCCTCCGCTGCCGGCAAACCAGCCGAGCAATACAATGGCGATGCCAATTGCGCCAACCAAGTAAGAGGTTGTATTGAGGGACTGCCTATATAGCTCTATTGCTACACCTACTGCAGCGGTGCCAAGGGTGATGGCGGCGTTTCCAAGATTCCGGGCAGTTCGGGCGCCTTTTACGCGCTCTTGCAAGACCCCTGCTTTCTCCCTCCAGGTGGAGGTTGTGTTGCGGCACTCGTCCAGTTGCCCTCGAACATGGTTTAGCTCGCGTTTGGTATCAATGAGTTCGGCTGATATTTGACTGACACTGGCTGAAAGAACATTGGCTGCGACCTCTCCTCCAAGGCTGCGAGAATTTGTTGCTGCGAGTCCAGCCATTGTATGGGCGACCGGGGCTATGCCCTCGAATGCCCCGATAGGTTGTTCTGGCTCAACTACAGTAGCCAGTTCTTGCTCGCCCGAAGATCCAGACTTATCTGGCGTGGGTAAGTCAGTCACCATAGTTCTCCTAGGAAACTACTAATATTTCCACCATATACTATCAAAATCCACTGCTTGATAATGTATTAGTCCAATTACATCACGCCGGAACTCCAGGTTTTTTTACGCCCTGGCCGTAGCTGTGGGTTTCCAGATCGGCGCTGGCTTCATCCAAGTGACCAATAGCCAGCCCAATGTCCTCTGCGTTGACTCTACTGCCATCTGGAAGACGCTTTAACTTGTCCCGTAGATTATCTGTAACTGTATGGCGAAGCCCGTGAAAGGTCTTTGTCCATTCCACCCCGTCACGTAATTCGCCCTTGGACACTATTCCGCAACGCTCAATGAAGCCTTTGGCATTGCTGCTTTTGTTCGTGAACCACTTGGACAGAGGCGACCCCCACTTTCCCTCTGGGGCGCGCTGAAGGCCGAACAGGCTCGCTTCTGGTGTGTTGCGCAGAGTGTCTGCGTATTCCAGGAAGCCAATGTTGATCAAGGCAGGGTGAATTGGTATGGGGCGTATAGAGTTTCTGTTCTTGACCCTCTTCGGCTGTCCATCGGGCGCAGTGTCTTCTGGCCCAGCGATGTTCAGATAGTGTATGTCCGTCGCTTCGTCGTGCATTACGTCACATACTTTGAGTTGGCAAAGCTCGTCCATCCTGGCGCCGCTGAACGCGGCTAGCAGTGGTACCCAAAATCTGGCAGCAAACGGCGTCTTAGGGTTGGCCCTGCCGAAATTGCTGGTGTAGTTCTCCCCGCAGAACATGAGTGCCATGTCTTCGTCGGTGAAAGGCATGCGCTCAAATTTCTTTCCCAAGTTCTTGTCTTTCTGGCGAATGCAGACCGACAGGTCATCGCGATGCGCTCCCAGGCGATGGGCGTATTGCAGCAGCCATTTCAGTTGCCGTTGGTAGTGGTTGTACGTGGGGCCGCTGATCATCTTGTGATCGTGAACGCCCGACTTCGCAAGTTCAATCGCCTTGTCGATGGAGATACTTTTCTTGGTGAACCCAGACGGCACCCGTTGCAGCCAGTCCTCTATGGCCTCGATTTCGGTTCGCTTGATGGAGTGGACTTCTCGACCGGCGAAGTACCCCTTCCAGAAGTTGCGATACGCTTGTGCCTCATCGAAGCTTCGCAAGTTGTATCGCTCGCTGGGGTTGTTGGCGCGTTCCTTTTGCTTCGCCTCAAATTTGCTGAAAAGCTCGTCCCAGGTCATGACGGTCTCAGGTGCATTGGGGTCATGCGTGGCGGCAGGGGTGTTGGCTGATACCAGCGCCTGAATCAGTTCGAGGTTGTCACGATGCTGCTCCAGCAGCTTCGCGGTGGCCTCTCGGGCTTCTTGGGCGGCCTGCTGTTCCTGCTTGGCCGCTTCAGGGTCTGAGTCGCCGCCGAAATCAAAACGGTGTTCTCTGCCTAGTGCGTCAGTGGTTATCGTAAGTCCGCTTCTGATACTGCGGGGTTTGTCCCTGCTGCTCATTTGTAGAGCAAGTTCGTCAAATAGTGCCTGACATTGTGCCCAATAGATGGCGGCAACGCGACCTGCCTGACGCTTGTCGCGGTATCCAGTCGACTTCTTGATCTGCTTCTTGCCGTGGAAGAGGGGTTGCAGTCGCTTGGGGATGTAGACCCTCACATACCAAGTGGAACCATGACGACTGCGTATAAGAAAACGTGTGAAATTCATGCTGATTCTCCTTGTAGAGAATCAGTCACTAGGAGCGCCGCAGACCCACTCGCAGACCCACCTAGGTTCGGAATGGCCCTGAGAGGCTTCAAATGCCCGCCTGACGCGGCTTACGGAATTTTTGGTACCGGAGGCCGGACTCGAACCGGCACGCTTTTAAGGGCGGGGGATTTTGAATCCCCTGTGTCTACCAATTTCACCACTCCGGCACAGAGTAGAAAGTCCCAGAGAGGGCCTTTTTGGAGAGCGCGGGATTATAACAAGCAGCCTCCACAGCGCAATAATTTTCATGTAGAATCCGCGCCAGTTCTTGAGGGAACACCTGACGTATCCACGCCTACGGGCGATCTGAGTACCTTTTAAGGAGAAAAGAGCATGGCCATGAAACTGGTTAAGAAGACGGCTGAATACAGCATCTACAAGCGTGCCGATGAGCGCTACGCAGTTAAGGGCGCCGACAAGAAGCCCATCAACGGTGAAGAGAAGGTGAAACTCCTGCTGGCCGAAGAGCTGATCAAGGTCACTCTGCCTGCTGCACCTGCTGAAGAGGAAGCTGCCGAGGAAGAAGCCCCCGCTGAGGAAGCTGCTGCTGAGGAAGTTCCTCCAGAAGAGGAAGCTGGCGAGGAAGAGTAAGCTTCCCCCAGCGACTTACAGGAAGCCGGCCCAGTGCCGGCTTCTTTGTCTATAGCCTATGTTACGCAGCGACTTCCATTTCGAGCTCCCCGATGAGCTGATAGCCCAGTACCCGCTTCCGGAGCGCAGTGCCAGCCGGCTGCTGTGTCTTGACGGTGCTTCTGGCGCTATTGATCACCGCCATTTCAGCCAGTTGCCCAGCCTGCTGCGGGAAGGTGACCTGCTGGTGTTTAACGACACCCGGGTGATTCCGGCCCGGCTTTGGGGCCAGAAGGAAACCGGCGGCAAGCTTGAGATTCTGGTGGAACGCCTGACGGGCACACACACGGCACTGGCGCATATTCGCAGCAGCAAGTCACCCAAGCCGGGCACGCGAATTTTGCTGACCCCTGAGCAGGGCGCCGAGCCCTGCGGCCTTGAGCTGACCGTGACCGGTCGCGATGACGCCTTATTCCTGCTGTCCAGTGAAGGCGGGCCTGCGCTCTCACAGATGATGCGCGAGGTGGGGCATATGCCGCTGCCGCCGTATATTGAGCGCAGTGACGAGGCTGCTGACCATGAGCGCTATCAGACGGTGTTCGCCGCCAGGGAAGGCGCTGTGGCAGCGCCCACCGCTGGCCTGCACTTTACTGATGCCTTGTTGAGTGAAGTAGCCACCATGGGGGTGCAGCGCTGTACTGTCACCCTGCATGTGGGGGCGGGCACTTTCCAGCCTGTGCGGGCCGACAATATTGAAGACCATAAGATGCACTCGGAGTACATTGAGGTCGATGAAGCCGCCTGCGCCGCCGTACGCGAGACCCGTGCCCGGGGCGGAAGAGTGATAGCCGTTGGCACCACCGCAGTGCGCTCCCTGGAATCCGCGAGCCAGGGGGGAGAGATCGCTCCCTTTACGGGCGACACAGACATCTTCATTTACCCGGGGTATCGTTTCCGCAGTGTCGATGCCATGGTCACCAATTTCCACCTGCCGGAATCCACGCTGCTCATGCTGGTCAGCGCCTTTGCTGGACGTGAGCCTATAATGGCGGCCTATGCCGCCGCCGTGGCTGAGCGCTACCGGTTCTTCAGTTATGGGGATGCCATGTTTATTACCCCCGCCAATGCACAGGAATCAGCATGACCAGAGAGTGTCGAATGCAGTTCGAACGGCTCGGTGACGACGGCAATGCCCGTCGCGGCCGGCTTACCTTCCCCCGGGGTACGATTGAAACGCCCGCATTTATGCCCGTGGGCACCTACGGTACGGTCAAGGGCATGTTGCCCCGCGACATCAAAGAGATTGGCGCGGAAATCATTCTCGGCAACACCTTCCACCTTTGGCTGCGCCCGGGTACCGACATTATCGAGCAGCACGGCGATTTGCATGATTTCATGGGCTGGGATGGCCCCATCCTCACCGACTCCGGCGGCTTCCAGGTGTTCAGCCTGGGAGATATGCGCAAAATTTCGGAAGACGGCGTGAAGTTTCAGTCACCTGTCGATGGTTCCAGGGTGTTTCTCGACCCGGAAAAGTCCATGGAGATTCAGCGCAAGCTCGGCTCCGACATTGTCATGATTTTCGATGAGTGCACGCCGTATCCAGCCACTGTCGACGAGGCCCGTGATTCCATGGAACTGTCACTGCGGTGGGCAAAGCGCAGTAAGCAGGCACACGGCGATAGCAGCGCTGCACTGTTTGGCATTGTCCAGGGCGGTATGTATCCCGAGTTACGCCAGGAGTCGCTCGACGGCCTCACAGACATCGGCTTCGATGGCTATGCCATTGGTGGCCTCTCGGTGGGCGAACCCAAGGACGAGATGATGCACGTGCTGGAGGCGATGCAGCCCATTATCCCCGCCGACAAGCCCCGCTATCTTATGGGTGTGGGTACTCCGGCAGACCTGCTGGAGGGCGTGCGCCGCGGTGTCGACATGTTCGATTGCGTGATGCCCACCCGCAACGCCCGCAACGGCAACCTGTTTACCTCCCGCGGGCAGCTCAAGTTGCGCAACGCGCGACACAAAACCAGCACGCTGCCTATTGACGAAGACTGCAATTGTTACACCTGTCAGAACTTCAGCCGCGGCTACCTGCACCATCTCGACAAGTGCAATGAGATCCTCGGCTCACAGCTCAATACCATTCACAACCTGCACTACTACCAGCAGCATATGCAGGGTATACGAGCGGCCATTGAGGATCAGAACCTCGATGACTTTGCCGCCAATTACTACGAAGCTCAGGCCCGGGGCGTCTAGATGTACAAACTCGGCTTTTACGTCCCCGAGACACACCTTGAGCATGTGAAAGCAGCGGCCTTTGCCGCAGGTGCAGGCCGCATCGGCGATTACGACCAGTGCTGCTGGCAGGTGGCAGGGCAGGGGCAGTTCCGGCCGTCAGCGGCAGCCACTCCGTTCATCGGCAAGCCGGGTGAACTTGAGTTGGTAGACGAATATCGCGTTGAAATGGTGTGTGCTGATGACTGCGTTCGCGCCGTTGTAGACGCCATGATTGCTGCCCACCCCTATGAAGAGCCAGCCTGGGATCTGCTGCAAATGGCGGAATTACCCGAGTGAGTGACGCCGCTGCTATCTTCGCGCGACTGCAAGCGCAGCTTCCCTTGGATGGACAGGCCTGGGATCCAGATCCTGGGCGGCGACCAGAGGCTGCGGTACTGGTGCCATTGACCGACGAAGCCGAGCCGCGAGTGTTACTGGGCCGGCGCGGCCGCCACTTGAAGACCCACCCTGGCGAAGTAGCTTTTCCCGGTGGCAAGCGCGAGCCGAGCGACGCTTCTCCCTGGGTGACGGCGTTGCGAGAAGCCGAAGAAGAGGTGGGTATTCGCGAGGCGCAGGTGACACCTCTGGGTGAACTTGCGCCGATGATTACGCGTACCGATTTTGAAGTCCACCCCTGTGTAGCCCGGGTGCCCTGTGGACTAGAGCTGGTGGTCGATACCCGCGAGTTCGATTCCGTATTTTACCAGCCGCTGGCTGTGTTCGCCGATGCATCGCGCCTACAAACGCTGAAGTTCGAGATGCCCGGCAAAACTTACTTTACCCCGCAATACCAGATAGACGGGGATAACATCTGGGGTGTGACCGCCGCTATTCTCGGCCAACTGGCCAGTGTGGCCTACGGGGTGCCGCTTGAAATGCGCAGAGGATGGAGTATCCAAGCATGAAATATCGTCTCGGCGACAAAGAAGTTCAGTTAATGGGCGAGGGGCATTTTATTGCGCCCAACGCTGCAGTGATTGGTGATGTAACGCTGCACGACAGTGCCAGTGTCTGGTTCAGCTGCGTGCTGCGCGGTGACGCCGACCGCATCGAGGTGGGCGCGCGCAGTAATATCCAGGACGGTACAGTCATTCACGCTGACCCTGGCTTCCCTGCCGTCATTGGTGAGGACGTCACTGTGGGGCACAACGCCATGATTCACGGCTGTACGATTGGCGATGGCACGCTGGTGGGCATTAATGCGGTGGTACTTAACGGCGCCAAAATCGGTATGGGCTGCCTGATTGGGGCGAATGCCCTGGTCACAGAAGGTACCGAGATTCCCGACGGCTCGATGGTGCTCGGTTCCCCGGCCAAGGTCGTGCGTCAATTGGACGAGGCCACCCAGGCCATGTTGCGCGGCAATGCCGAGCACTACGCGAGCAATGCCCAGCGCTTCAACGCATCGCTGGAGGAGCAGGCGTGAGCCAGCAAGAGCCGCAGTCGCCCTGTATCGCCGTCTGTGCGCTGGATGAAAACGATGTATGTATCGGCTGCTACCGCACCGCAGACGAGATCACCGATTGGTTTATGCTCGATGCCGAAGCCAAGCGTGAAATCGTCAAGAAAGCCAATGAGCGCCGTGACGAGCAGTCTGGCGGTGTGCGCCTGCTCTAGCTGTCTTCGACCTTGGCAGGTGCACTGGCGCAGGCTCTGACCGCCTGCACCACATTGTCTTCCAGTTCGAGAATTTCGAACTGGTAGTTGCCCACCGATAGTCCGGCGTTGGCGTCCGGAAAGCCTTCCAGGTATTCAAGCACCAGCCCCGACAGGGTCTTCGGGCCGTCTGTGGGCAGTGTCCATTCCAGAGCCTTATTGATATCGCGAATACTGGCGTTACCGGCGATGATATAGCTGCCATCACGCTGCGGGAAAATGGTGGCATCTTCCTCGGACCGGTTGGAGGTAAATTCGCCGACAATCTCCTCGAGAATATCTTCCAGAGCCACCAGCCCTATCACCTCTCCGTACTCATCCACCACCACGCCCAGGCGATGCTTTTTCTGCTGGAAATTAAGCAGCTGGGTGTGCAGTGGCGTGCTCTCCGGCACGAAGTAGGGCTTTTCTATTTCACGTTCCAGCGCGCGCCGGTCAAGGCCCTGCATGTCGATAACGCGGCTGATGTTGCGCATGTGCAGCATGCCGACGATGTCGTTAATGTCCTTGCGCCAAACGGGCAGGCGGGTGTGGGAGCTGTTCTGGATGCAACGCAGAATATCCTCGTCGCTGTCGTCCAGGTCGATACCGTAGACGTCGTTACGCGGCACCATGATGTCATCCACGCTGACTTCCTCGAGGTCGAGAATGTTCAGCAGCATGCCGCGGTGACGCGCGGGAATCAGCTGGCCGGCATCGGTCACAATGGTGCGTAATTCATCGGACGAGAGGTTCTCATCGTGCTGCTTGCTGGGGTCAAAGCCGAGCAGGCGCAGTAGTCCGTTGGTGAACCAGTTCACCAGCGCCACCAGCGGATAAAACAGTTTCAGTAGCGGCAGCAGAATCACGCTGGCAGGAAACGCCACTTTCTCAGGGTGCAGTGCGGCGATGGTCTTGGGTGTGATCTCGGCAAAGATCAGAATCACCAGCGTGAGCGCCAGGGTGGCGATAAAGATGCCGGCGTCGCCCCATAAACGAATCGCAATCACCGTGGCAATTGCCGAGGCGAAAATATTCACCAGGTTGTTGCCGATCAGGATCAGGCCAATCAACCGGTCCGGGCGGTCGAGGAGTTTAGCAGCGCGGGTGGCGCCGCGGTGCTTATTCTTCTGCAGATGCTTCAGGCGGTAACGGTTCAGCGACATCATGCCGGTCTCTGAACTGGAGAAAAAACCCGAGAGGAGAATCAGTGCAGCGAGTATCGAGAAAAGGATACCCAGCGGTGCTTCGTTCAAGGTGGGGGTGAACCTGTGTAATTACTGAGAGCGTATCTTGGAGAAAAAGCAGGGGCGGCGCAAGACTGTCTCAGCCCCGTTGCAACACCAACTCCAGCACCAGCTTGGAGCCAAAGAAGGCCAGCATCAGCATGACAAATCCAGCGAGCGTAAACTTCACTGCTGTCTGCGCGCGCCAGCCCAGCTGATGGTGGCCCCACAGCAGGGCGGTGAACAGTACCCAGGCGACGATGGTCAGGGTGGTCTTGTGGACCAGCGATTGGGCGAACAAATCATCCACAAACAGGAAGCCCGACACGATAGCCGCGCTTAGCAACACCACGCCCACAAACAGAAGTTCGAACAGCATGGTTTCCATGAGCTGCAGGGGTGGCAGCAGCTGGATGATGCCGCGGGTATGGCGGTGGCGCAGNTGGTAGTCCTGAATGGCAACCAGGCCCGCCTGGGCAGCCGCCAGGGTGAAGATGGCATAGGCGAGAATGGAGCTGCTGATATGAAACAGCATGCCGCCGGAGAGTTCTGCTGTGTCGGCACTGGTTTCTGGCGCGAACGTGGAGACGAGCACTGACATCGCCGACAGCGGAAACAGAAACACCAACAGGCTCTGCAGTGGGCGGCGTAACATCAACAGCGCACAGGCAACATTGATCACCAGGAAAATCAGCGCTGATATTTTATAAAAGCCCAAGGTGACACCGGTCTGGCTGTGAATGCTGTCCCAGGCGACCAGTGCGTGCGAAACCACGGCGACCACGCCCAGCGTGACTACCGCGCGGCTGAGGCCTTCGCGCCGCTGAAAAACATGCATAAGATGCAGGCCCGTGGCGGCCAGGTACAACAGTGCGGCAAACAGGGCGATAGCAGTGATGGGCATCAGTTTGGGGGTTAGGCCGAGGTGACGTATACTTCGCTCCTTTGTACCGAAGTGTCCCGCCAGAATCAATAGCGGTCAGGCACTTGCAGTAACTCCGTTGGATTGAAGAGTACCCCTATGTTCCAGAGCCTCAGCGATCGCCTGTCAAACAGCCTGCGCACGATTACCGGCAAGGCCACCCTGTCCGAAGACAACATCCAGGACACCCTGCGTGAAGTGCGCATGGCCTTGCTTGAGGCCGACGTTGCCTTGCCCGTGGTCAAGGGCTTCGTGGATTCCGTGAAGCAGCGCGCCCTCGGCCAGGAGGTCATGAAGAGTCTGAGCCCTGGACAGGCCTTCCTGAAAATTGTCCAGGCGGAACTCGAAACCGTCATGGGCACCGCCAACGAGTCGCTTAACTTGGCGACGCAGCCCCCCGCGGTAATCCTCATGGCCGGCCTGCAGGGTGCAGGTAAGACCACCTCCGCAGCCAAGCTGGCCAAGCACCTGGCGGAGCGCGAAAAGAAAAAGGTCACCGTGGTGTCCGCCGACGTGTATCGCCCGGCGGCGATCAAACAGCTGGAAACACTTGCAGCTGAGGTTGGCGCTGATTTCTTCCCGTCTGACACGTCCCAGAAGCCGGTGGATATTGCCAACGCGGCTATCAGCCACGCCAAGAAGAATTTTTCCGATGTACTTATTGTCGATACCGCAGGACGCCTCGCGGTTGACCAGGAGATGATGGAAGAAATCTCCCAACTACACAAAGCGGTTAACCCCATTGAAACCCTGTTCGTGGTTGATGCCATGACCGGCCAGGACGCCGCCAATACTGCCAAGGCGTTTGGCGAGACGCTGCCACTTACCGGCGTGATCCTCACGAAGGTCGATGCTGATACCCGTGGCGGTGCCGCGCTGTCCGTGCGCTCTATCACGGGTAAACCCATCAAGTTCCTCGGTGTCGGTGAGAAGACCACGGCGCTGGACCCGTTCCACCCGGATCGCCTGGCCTCGCGCATTCTCGGCATGGGCGACATGATGTCGCTGATCGAAGAGGCGGAGCAGAAGGTCGACAAGGAAAAGGCCGCCAAGCTGGCGCGCAAGGTCAAGAAGGGCCAGAAGTTCGACCTGGAAGATTTCCGCGATCAGCTGCAGCAAATGAACAATATGGGCGGCATCACCGGCATGTTGGACAAACTGCCCGGTATGGGCAACATGGCCCAGATGGCTCAGCAGAATCTGGATATGAAGCAGTTTGCCCGCATGGAAGCCATGATTAACTCCATGACCCCGGGAGAGCGCCGCAAGCCCGAGAGCATTCAGGGCTCGCGCAAGAAACGCATCTGCAAGGGTTCCGGCACCCAGGTGCAGGACCTGAACCGACTGCTCAAGCAGCACAAGCAGATGCAGAAAATGATGAAGAAAATGAAGGGCGGCGGCATGCAGAAAATGATGCGCGGCCTCGGCGGCATGATGGGCGGCCCCGGCGGCGGTATGCCCCCCGGTATGGGCGGCGGAATGCCTCCTGGTGGCATGCCTCCCTTCAAATAAGGGCTGAGGTCGTCATCCCGGCGCAGGCCGGGATCCATTGACCTAGTCGCCAGGAATCATCTTGGTTATTTGCAGCGGACCGGCGCGCCTGGCAGACGCGCATTGTTGAGCTGATATATGGCGGATAATTCCCTGGTTTCCCGCCTTCGCGGGAATGACGGTAAGCTCCGGAAATAACTACAAAAATTCCTTTCAAAGGGGGTTTCATTCCCCCCGTGTTTTCCGTATGATACGCCACCTTTCCGGCCCGTGTGCCGGGTTTTGTCGTGGGCGAGCCATCCCAAGCGGGAGATTTCGCCTTAAAAATCAAGGAATTGAGATCACATGGTAACTATTCGTCTTGCACGTGGCGGCTCCAAAAAGCGCCCCTTCTACCACCTGACAGTGACCGACAGCCGCAATGCGCGCAATGGCCGCTTCATTGAGCGCGTTGGTTTCTTCAACCCCGTAGCCCGTGGCCAGGAAGAGCGCCTGCGCGTTGACTCCGATCGCATCGCATACTGGCAGGGCCAGGGTGCGCAGCTGTCTGAGCGCGTAGCAAAGCTGGTTAAGGAAGCTGCTGTAGCGGCCTAATCCCCGCTGACCGGCCTTTATGAGTGAGTCCGGTGCCAACCCGCTGACTGCCGGTAAAATTACTGGCCCGTACGGCATTAAGGGGTGGGTCAAAGTGCACTCATTTACCGATCCTGAAGAAAACCTCTTTCGGTTCGGTGCCTGGCAGCTCCAGCGACGCGGCTCACTGGAAACGGTTGAGTTCGATGAGTGGAAGCGCCATGGCAAGGGCATGATTGCCCATATCGCGGGGGTGGATGACCGTACCCTGGCGGAGTCCTTCAAGGGGCTGAACATTGTGGTGGAGGCGAATAGCCTCCCCAGCCTGGAAGAGGGCGATTACTACTGGCACCAGTTGCAAGGTTTGCAAGCCTGGGGTCGGGAGCCCGAATCAGAAGGCGATCGCGTGCTGTTGGGCACTGTCGATTACATGATCGAAACCGGCGCCAATGACGTGCTGGTGATCAAGGCAAGCGACGGCAGCATCGATGACAGGGAACGACTGGTTCCCTACCTGCCCGGCGATGTGGTCACCCGGGTAAGCCTGGAAGAGGGCGTTATCGAGGTCGATTGGTACCTCGAGGAATAGGCGGCAACATGCATATTGCACTGGTCAGCCTGTTCCCGGAAATGTTTGAAGCTGTCACGGACCATGGTGTCACGGGCAGAGCGGTAAAGCAGGGGCTGGTGACTATCAGCCACAGCAATCCGCGGGACTTCACCACCGACAAGCATCGCACGGTGGACGACAGGCCCTACGGCGGTGGCCCGGGCATGTTGATGAAGATAGATCCCCTGCAGCAGGCGATAGCCGCAGCAAGGGAGGCGGCGGGAGCAGACGCTAGAGTGATCTACCTTTCGCCTCAGGGTAAGCGCCTGGACCACGGCAAGTCAGTGGCACTCTCACAGGAGCAAGCGCTGATCCTGGTTGCCGGCCGCTATGAAGGTGTCGATGAACGCCTGATCGAAGCGGAAGTGGATGAAGAAATATCCATTGGCGACTACGTTTTAAGCGGCGGCGAACTGGCTGCCATGGTGGTTATCGACTCGGTAACGCGCCATTTGCCCGGAGTGTTGGGGCACGAGCTGTCGGCTCAGGAAGATTCCTACGCCGATGGCCTGTTGGACTGCCCACACTACACCCGGCCCGAGGAGTACCAGGGTAAGCCGGTACCGGAAGTATTGCTCAGCGGCAATCACGAGTGGATTCGCCGCTGGCGCCTGAAGCAGGCACTGGGAAGAACGTACGAGCGTCGCCCGGACTTGCTGGAGGGCAGGGCCAACACGGCCGAAGAAGACGAATTGTTGGCGGAGTATCTCCGCGAACGCGAGTGAAATTTTAAAACCGCTAGCTGTGAAGCTACGATTGTTAATCAACAGGAGCGCGCCATGAGCACCAACAAGATCATTTCTCAGCTTGAAGCTGAACAGATGGAGAAAGAGCTGCCTGAATTTGCCCCGGGTGATACCGTGGTTGTTCAGGTAAAAGTAAAAGAAGGCAACCGCGAGCGTCTGCAGGCGTTCGAAGGCGTTGTTATCGCTAAGCGCAACCGCGCGCTGAACTCTGCCTTCACTGTACGCAAAATCTCCCACGGTGTTGGCGTAGAGCGTACTTTCCAGACTTACAGCCCCCTCGTAGACAGCATCACTGTCAAGCGTCGCGGCGACGTACGTCAGGCCAAGCTGTACTACCTGCGTGAGCTGTCTGGTAAGGCTGCCCGCATCAAGGAGAAGCTGTCCTAAGCTTCTGCCTTTAGCAGTATCCGAAAGCGGCCCTAGTGGCCGCTTTTTTTTGCCTTTAGTTCGGGGTTAGAAGCTTCTTCACCTGGCGGCCAAGAGAGCTTTTGCCCTTCCAAGACCACTGCGAGCCCATCCATGGGGCGATTCGGCGTACCGGATCGCCGGCCGCGCCACCCAGCCTCCCGACGATATCGAAAGGGCAAAAGCTCTCTCGGCCTTGGGGCTGTATGTGTACCGGTACCTGGGGTGTTTCTATTCTAGAGAGGCTTTTCGCCTAGGGTGTGGCGTGTATGGCGAAATAGAGGGCGGGAACGGAGTTTATCTCTCGAAATCGTCGGGAGCCATGGATGGCCTTGCAGCGGTTTCGAGAGATAAACTCCGTTCCAGCCGGGCTAGCCGGAACAAACCCAATCACATCGAATCATGTTACCGTTACCGCATGTCAGAAGCCCTGCTAGAACACCCAGAAATCGAACGCTACATCGACGCCATGTGGATGGAGAAGGGCCTCAGTGACAACACCCTGAGCTCCTACCGCCGCGACCTGCGCCAATTCAATGAATGGCTTGCCAAAAACAAAGGTAGCACAGTGGTTCGCGCCGACCGCGCTGAACTGCAGGCCTACCTCGGAGCGCGCCTGGAGCAGGGGCAGTCACAGCGCTCCACCGCGAGGTTTATGTCCTGTGCCAGGGGCTTTTATAAGTACCTGATCAGGGAAAGTCGGATACAGGCCGATCCTACCCTGGATGTCGACAGCCCCAAGCTCGGGCGCCCATTGCCCAAGTCCATCTCTGAAGCCCAGGTCGACAAGCTGCTTGAGGCACCCGATCTCGACGATCCGCTGGAATTCCGCGATCGCACCATGCTCGAGCTGTTGTATGCCTGCGGCCTCAGGGTGACAGAGCTGACCAGCCTGCAGGTGACCCAGGTGAGCCTCAACCAGGGGGTGGTGCGGGTGTTCGGCAAGGGCAGTAAGGAGCGGCTGGTGCCTATGGGTGAGGAGGCGCTCAGCTGGTTGCAACGCTATATGGCCGGTCCGCGGGGTGAAATGCTCAAGGGAATCCCCTCCGATGTTGTGTTTCCCAGTAAAAGAGGGCGGCAGATGACTCGCCAGACCTTCTGGTATCGTATTAAAATCTACGCCCAGCGCGCCGGTATTCGCCAGGCACTGTCTCCCCACACCCTGCGCCACGCATTCGCGACCCACCTCCTGAATCACGGAGCGGATCTGCGGGTCGTGCAAATGTTGCTGGGGCACAGCGACCTGACGACCACCCAGATATACACCCATGTGGCGAAGCAGCGGATGCAGGAACTGCATGCCGAGCACCATCCACGGGGTTGAGGAACTTATTGCGCTACTGATGCTCAAAAAGCTGAGAACTGTGCGCCGGCCAGGGGAGACCGGGGCGAAATTAGTGAGGAAACAAGATGTTTAATCGACTGTACCAGGCCGCTGTGGCTACCCTGATCATTGCCGTGGCTCCTATGGTCAATGCCGGCGCGCCGGTGGACAAAGAAACTTTTGAGCGCATTAGTGCCGCCATGAACAGCCCCGCCATGGGCCTGTCGGTGAGCACTGTGAGCACCAGCGATATCCAGGGCATGTACGAAGTACAGTTTGATAACGGTCCCATGGTTTACGCCACCGCTGACGGCAAGCATTTCCTGGTGGGTGACCTGTTTCAGGTCGATAACGGCCAGTTTGTAAACCTCACCGAGCAGCGCCGCGATGGCGAGCGCCTGGCCAAGATGGAGGCCTTGGACGAGGCCGACATGATTGTATTTGCGCCTGAAGGTGAGGTGAAAGGCGAGATCACTGTATTCACCGATACCACCTGTTTCTACTGCCAGAAGCTGCACAATGAAGTGCCGGAGCTGAACAAACACGGCGTACAGGTGCGTTACCTGGCCTTCCCACGTGGCGGCACCGACTCAGCGGGCTATCGCCAGCTGGTAGGCGCCTGGTGTGCAGAGAACCCGCAGCAGACTCTCACCGCGCTGAAAAACAAGGAGCCGGTACCGGTTAAGCAGTGCGATTCCAACCCCGTTGATGAGCAGTACCAGCTCGGCCAGCAGCTCGGTGTGCGTGGCACCCCTGCGATTATTACCGACACTGGCCAGATGATTCCCGGCTACCAGGATGCTGACAAGATTCTTGCGACACTTGGTGTAGAGTAATTTTCTCTAAACCCGCGCGCCATTGCGTGCGGGTTTTTCCCTTTTTCGTGGGTGTTTTTGGTAGTCCCCCGCGTTGACATCCCCCCCCTTAAACCGTACTGTTTCTGACCCCTTTCCTGTCAGTTCTCCAGCCCTTTGCTGGGCTGTCATAACCGAAGTAAGAGTTAGAAATCGTGGACGAACAATTCCGGCGCATTTCACGCCTACCCCCCTATGTGTTCAACATTATTGGTGAGTTGAAGCAGCAGGCGCGAGCGGCGGGCGAGGATATCATCGATTTCGGCATGGGCAACCCCGATCAGCCGACCCCGGAGCATATCGTCGACAAGCTGGTGGAGACCGCCCAGCGCGGCGATACCCATCGCTATTCGCAGTCCAAGGGTATTCCAAGGTTGCGCAAAGCGATTTGCGATTGGTACCAGCGCCGCTACGACGTCATGCTCGACCCCGAAACTGAAGCCATTGTCACCCTGGGCTCCAAAGAAGGCCTGGCACACCTGGCGCTGGCCACCACTGGCCCCGGCGACGCGATTCTGGTGCCCAATCCCTCGTACCCGATTCACCCCTATGGTTTTGTGATCTCCGGTGCGGATATCCGCCACGTGCCCATGGGCATGAACGAAGAAGACTTCTTCGATGAACTGGAAAAGGCGATTCACAACAGCTGGCCACGGCCCAAGATGCTGGTGCTCAACTTCCCCTCCAACCCCACGGCCTATTGCGTGGAGCTGGAGTTTTTCGAGCGCGTGGTGGCCATTGCCAAGGAACACAATATATGGGTGGTACAGGATCTGGCTTACGCCGACCTGTGCTACGACGGCTATGAAGCGCCGTCGATTCTGCAGGTAGAAGGCGCCATGGATATCGCCGTGGAGTTTTACAGCATGTCCAAGAGCTACAACATGCCGGGTTGGCGTGTGGGCTTCTGTTGCGGCAACAAAACCCTGGTGGGTGCGTTGGCGCGGATGAAGTCGTACCTTGATTACGGCATGTTCACACCGATTCAGGTGGCGGCCATCGCGGCCCTGGAAGGTGACCAGACCTGCGTGGGTGAAATCAACGCCATGTACAAGTCGCGCCGCGACGTGCTGTGTGAAGGCCTGAACGCCGCTGGTTGGGCGGTCACGCCGCCGCGGGCCACCATGTTCGTGTGGGCGAAAATTCCCGAGTGTTACAGCGACTACGACTCCATCGAGTTCAGTAAAAAGCTGCTGCAAGAAGCCAAAGTGGCGGTCTCGCCCGGCGTGGGATTCGGCGAGTATGGCGAGGGCTACGTGCGGTTCGGTCTGATCGAAAACGAACACCGTACGCGTCAGGCGATTCGCAATATCAAACGTATGTTTAAAAATGACGGTTTCGCCTGAGGCGAGCCGCAGCGCTGGAGATAGCAACAGTATGAGCAAGCCAGTAAAGGTCGGAATTTGCGGCCTGGGCACCGTGGGAAGCGGCACGTTTAACGTCCTCACTCGTAACGCGCAGGCCATTAATGCCCGCGCCCAAGGCGAGTTGGAGATTACCGTGGTGGGTGCGCGTCGCGATAACCCGGCCTGTGATCTCGGGGATACACGTGTTACCCGAGATATTTTCGAGGTGGCTCGCGACGCGGAAGTCGATGTGCTGGTCGAACTGATTGGCGGTACGACGGTAGCTCGTGACCTGGTGACTGAAGCGCTTACGAACGGCAAGCATGTTGTGACTGCCAACAAGGCGCTCATTGCTGAATTCGGTAACGAGTTGTTTGCGCTGGCCGAACAGAACAATGTGGTGATTCGCTACGAAGCCGCCGTGGCCGGCGGTATCCCTATTATCAAGGCGTTGCGCGAAGGCCTGGCCGGCAACCGGATTGAATGGCTGGCGGGCATTATCAACGGCACCGGCAACTTTATCCTCAGCGAGATGCGCGAGAAGGGCCGTGATTTCGCCGATGTGCTGGCCGAGGCGCAGGCACTGGGTTACGCGGAGGCCGATCCCACATTTGATGTGGAAGGTATTGATGCCGCTCACAAACTGGTGATTCTCGCATCGCTGGCGTTCGGCATGCCGCTGCAGTTCTCCTCAGTGTATGCCGAGGGCATTACCCGTCTTACCACGCAGGATGTGGAGTACGCTGAAGAGCTCGGCTATCGGATCAAGCACCTGGGTGTTGCCAAGCAAAGTGATGAAGGCGTGGAACTGCGTGTTCATCCCACATTGATTCCGGAGTCGCGCCTGCTCGCCAACGTCAACGGTGTGAAGAATGCTGTGCTCGTAGAAGGTGATGCGGTGGGTCCAACGTTGTACTACGGCGCTGGCGCCGGGGCAGAGCCCACGGCATCAGCAGTAGTGGCAGATATCGTCGATCTTGCGCGTGAGTTGAGTGCGGGTCAGCAGTGCCGCGTACCCGCCCTGGGCTTTGCAACCGATACCTTGCAGGATCTGCCTATCGTACCCATGGAGCGTGTCAGCACCGCGTGGTACCTGCGTATGGAGGCCGAAGACAAGCCCGGCGTACTCTCGCAGATCGCCAGCATATTCAGTGACCAGGGCATTAGCATCGAGGCGTTGATTCAGAAAGCGCCGGCCGGGGGTGAAACCCGCGTACCGCTCATCCTGCTCACTAACAAGGCCGTGCAGGGCAATGTCGATAGAGCGGTAGCATCCATAGAAGGTCTGGATACAATTTCAGGAGAAGTCATGCGCATTCGTGTCGAAGCGCTGGACGGTTGAGGAACAAAACGTGAAGTACATCAGCACCCGTGGCCAGGCCCCGGCTCTAAATTTTGAAGAAGTTCTCCTGACAGGCCTGGCGTCCGATGGCGGCCTGTACGTGCCCGAAACGCTGCCTACATTCAGCGAAGCCGAAATTGCGGCTATGGCCGGCATGAACTACGCGCAGCTCGCGCAAAAAATTATCACGCCGTTTGTTGACGACTGTATTCCCAAGGCGGATCTCAAAGCCATTCTCGAGGAAACCTACGCAGAGTTTCGTCACGAAGCGGTCGCGCCAATGGTGCAGATCGACAGCAATCAGTGGGTTTTGGAACTGTTCCACGGTCCCACGCTGGCGTTCAAAGACTTCGCATTGCAGTTGCTGGGCCGCCTGCTCGATTACGTGCTGGAGCGCAAGCACCAGAAGGTTGTGATCATGGGCGCCACGTCTGGCGATACCGGCTCGGCCGCTATCGAGGGCTGCAAACGTTGCAAGAATATCGATATTTTCATTCTGCATCCGCACGAGCGCGTCTCCGACGTTCAGCGTAAGCAGATGACTACCGTAGTGGGCGACAATATCCACAACCTGGCGGTGCAGGGTAACTTCGACGATTGCCAGGCCATGGTGAAAGCCAGCTTTAACGATCGCAGCTTTCTGCCTTCCGATCGCAGCCTGGTGGCGGTGAACTCCATTAACTGGGCGCGCATCATGGCCCAGATCGTTTACTACTTTTATGCCGCAGTCGCCCTTGGCGCACCTGCGCGTAAAGTCGCGTTCTCGGTGCCCACCGGTAATTTCGGGGACATCTTTGCGGGCTATCTGGCGCATAAAATGGGCCTGCCTGTGGAGCGTCTCATTATTGCGACCAACCGCAACGACGTATTGCACCGGATAATGATCAGCGGCAGCTACGGCCGTCAGCCCCTGGAACACTCGTTGTCGCCGAGCATGGACATTACCGTGTCCAGCAACTTCGAGCGCCTGTTGTTCGATCTGTACCAGCGCGATGGCGCAGCGATTGCGCAGCTCATGAGCGACTTCGACAATGGCGACATTCATTTCTCTGAGGACGCGATGGGAGCAGCACGCGAGTTGTTCTCCAGCCAGTGTGTGAGCGATGAAGAGACCTGTGCGCAAATGGCAGCGACATGGGATCGCTGTGAATACATGCTGGATCCGCACAGTGCCATTGGCGTGAAGGCAGCTCTGGAAGCAGGCGTGCCTGCCAGTGTGCCTGTCGTTACCCTGGCAACTGCACATCCTGCCAAGTTCCCCGGCGCTGTTGCCGAGGCGGGCCTGGGCGAGGAGCCAACGCTGCCGCACCACTTGCGCGACCTCTTCGACCGTCCTGAACGCTGTGAAGTGCTGCCCAATGAACTCGGGTCCGTACAGGCCTTTATGGCGGATAACCTGAACGCCTGAGCCGGGCGTGGATAAGGTCATCCGCCGGCGCGAGCCGAGCGAATCTACCGAACTGCAGGCCACTGGCCTGCACCCTATCCTGTCCCGGGTCTATCGGGGCAGGGGCGTCGCCGAAGCGGCTGAGCTCGAGCTCGATCTGGCGCGGCTCATTCCCCCTACACAACTGACCCACGCAGATACCGCTGCTTCTTTGTTAGCCGATAGTCTGGAGCGCGGTGAGCGTATTCTGGTGGTGGGCGACTACGACGCCGATGGCGCCACCAGCACCGCGCTGGCGCTCACTGCGCTGCGTGAATTCGGGGCGGCCGAGGTGACGTACCTGGTGCCGAACCGATTCGAATATGGCTATGGCCTGAGCCGGCAGATCGTCGAGCTGGCCCTGCGCGGTGACAAGCCGGACCTGATTATTACGGTCGACAATGGCATCTCCAGTATCGATGGTGTCGCTGCCTGCCGAGAGGCGGGCGTTAAGACGTTGATCACCGATCACCATCTGGCCGGCAGCGAATTGCCCAACGCAGATGTCATCGTGAATCCCAATCAGCCCGGCTGCGATTTCCCCAGTAAGAACCTTGCCGGCGTCGGGGTCATCTTTTACATCATGCTGGCGCTGCGTGCAGAGCTGCGCAAGCGCGATTGGTTTGACCAGCGCAAAGAACCCAACCTGGGGCGCCTTACTGACCTTGTGTCTCTGGGTACCGTGGCAGACGTCGTGCCCCTGGACCAGAACAACCGTATTCTCGTGGCTGCCGGACTGCAGCGCATTCGTACCGGACACGCTCGTGCCGGTATTCTCGCCTTACTGGAAGTGGCGGGACGCAATCTCCATTCGGTGGTAGCGTCGGATCTGGGATTCGCCGTGGGACCGCGCATTAATGCCGCCGGTCGCCTGGATGATATTTCCGTGGGTATTGAATGCCTGCTGCAGCAGGAGCAGGCCGGTGCCCGCCGGCTGGCGGCGGAACTGCACCAGAAAAACCAGGATCGCCGCCTTATCGAACAGGATATGCAGGACCAGGCCCTGGCCTTTCTCGATAGCCTGCCGTTGGCAGAGGAGGGCGTGCCTGTGGCTATGACCCTGTACCAGGGCGACTGGCACCAGGGCGTGATTGGTATTCTCGCATCCCGTATCAAAGATCGCCTGCACCGGCCTACCATTGCCTTTGCCAATGGCGATGCCGGTGAAATCAAGGGCTCGGCCCGCTCCATCGCCGGCATTCATATTCGCGATATTCTCGACGCTGTTGCCACCCGTCATCCGGGCATGATTCTCAAGTTCGGCGGCCATGCCATGGCAGCGGGCCTGACGATTCCAGCGGACGCGTATGAGGCGTTTAATGCGGCGTTCGTGGCAGAAGTGGAGCGCCACGCCGAGGATGTGCACTTGCAGGCAGTGATCGAATCCGATGGCGAGTTACAGAGGGATGATTTCGACCTCACGCTCGCCGAGGCGCTGCGTTACGCCGGGCCCTGGGGCCAGCACTTTCCAGAACCCGTGTTCGATGGAGAGTTTCGTATCGTGCATCAGCGTTTGGTGGGCGAGAAACATCTCAAGTTGGTGCTGTCACCCTCTGGCAGCGCGCAACTGATCGACGCCATTGCTTTCAATATTGATCTGGACACATGGCCCGACGAGACGGTCCAGGACGTGCGCCTGGCCTACCGCCTTGATGTGAATGAGTTTCGGGGGCGTAAAAGCGTCCAGCTCATGGTGGACTACATCGAGGCGCTCCAGTCCTAAGCCCGGAGCGCCCCAAGAGGGCCTCTGTTACAGGCACTGCTCCAGCGACATGGTGAGCTTGTCGACCAGCTCATCCACCTGTTCGTTGGTAATGATCAGGGGAGGGCAGACAGCGATCGCATTGCCCGCCACGTTGCGGACAATCAGTCCATTGTCTTGGCAGGCTTTGGTCACGCGCTTGGCCAGGTCGGTTGCCGGCGTTCTGCTGGTGCGATCTTCCACCAGTTCTATGGCACCCAGCAGACCTTCACCGCGCACTTCGCCCACCTGGTCAAAACGCGCCAGCATGGACATCTTCAGCTGCAGGTATTCACCGACGTCACGCGCGTTGTCGTACAGACCATCGCGCTCGTAGATTTCCAGGGTTTTCAGTGCCGCGGCGCAACCTACCGGGTGGCCAGAATAGGTGAAGCCGTGGCCAAAGATACCCACCTCGTTGCTCGCCTCGACCATGGGCTCGTACATGTCGCCGCGAATTACCGAGGCCCCGATGGGGATGTATGCGGATGACAGCTGCTTGGCAAACGTCATCATGGCCGGGTTCTGAATGTTCATGGTGTCACAGCCGAAAAGGTTGCCGGTGCGGCCAAAGCCGGTGATAACCTCATCAGCCCAGAACAGGATGTCGTACTTATTGAGTACCGCCTGGATCTTCTCGTAGTAGCCCGGGGGCGGAACAATCACACCGCTGGCGCCGGTAATCGGCTCGGCGATAAAGGCGGCGATGGTGTCCGGACCTTCGCGCAGAATCAGTTCCTCGAGGTTGTTGGCCAGGCGGGTGCCGTACTCAGCGGCACATTCGTCGCCCTGTACACCGCGATAAAAGTGCGGAGCGTCGGTGCGAAGAATGCCCAGCGCCTCCAGCGGCGCATCGAAGTGCGCGAGGTTGGCGGGCAGGCTGGTCAGTGCACCGGCAGCCACGGTAACGCCGTGGTAGGCCCGCTCGCGGGTAATGATTTTGCGCTTCTCAGGCTTGCCGATGGCATTGAAGTAGTAGCGCAGCATTTTGATATGGCTGTCGTTAGCGTCCGAACCGGAGTGGCCGAAAAATACCTTGGCATTTTCTACCGGTACCATGCCGGCCAGCTTGTCGGCCAGGTCGATAACTGGCTGGTGTGTTTTGCCGCCAAAGTTATGGGCGAATGACAGCTTGCTCAACTGCGCGCTGATCGTATCAATGAGCTCCTGGTTGCCGTAACCGAGCCCGGTGCACCAAAGCCCCGCCATACCTTCGAGGTACTGCTTGCCATTTTTGTCATAGACATACACACCTTCACCGCGATCAAAATTGAGCTGCTCGGTCGCCGTGAGGTTCGTGGTTGGGTAGATAACTGCTGACATCGAATATTCCCGTAATGGATGGCGCGCGCCTTGCCCGCCAATAATAGTTGGCAACGATTGTAATGTTCCTACTTCTCAGTAATCCAGCGAATAACCCCCTGGGGTTGTAAGAATCTAAAGTTTCTTGACCTTCCAGTCGCTGGAAGGTTTAGATTGGGGCCTGAATGAGAGGTCATACCGATGAAGATTTCAGAAGCCGCCCGCCGCAGCGGGCTGTCCAGCAAGACGATTCGCTACTACGAAAATATTGGCATTATCGCCCCCGCACTGCGCGGTGAAAATGGCTATCGCCACTACGAGCCCGCTGCAGTGGAAGAGCTCAAGTTCCTGGCCCGGGCTCGTGATGTAGGCTTTAACCTCGATGAGTGCCGGGAACTGCTGAACTTGCATCGCGACAGCGGTCGCCAGAGCCGTCACGCCAAGGCGTTGGTGCTGGAAAAGAGCGGCCAGTTGCAGGAGCGCATTGCTCGCCTGCAGGCGATGCAGGAGGTCCTAGAGGGACTGGCCGCGCGCTGCCAGGGCGATGAAGGCCCCGACTGTGCCATTCTCGACGACCTGGCTAGCGGGGAGGCTACGGTATGAGCACCCATGCAGAGCACGACAGCTGCTGCGGCAGCGCCTCTGACAACCCTGACGTGAATAGCCCGGCGACGGAGGCCGTTGACCCCTGCTGTGAGGCGCCTGCCCGACGCGACTACTTCCTCTGGGCATGCCTGACGATCGTTACAGCCGCCTACGTCTGGGGTGCGTTTAATCCCCACGACCACAGCAGTGTGATCGGCGTATTCAGTGGCGGTGTTCTCGAACTATTTAACGCCATGTGGTGGGGCATCGCCCTGGGGATTATTTTTGTCGGTCTGCTAAGCCGCATTCCCCGTGAACTGGTCATGGGTGTGCTGGGCCGCGATACCGGTGTTCGCGGATTATTCCGGGCCACCCTGGCGGGCGTCTTTCTAGATCTGTGCAGCCACGGCATTCTCGCTGTCGGCATGAAACTCTACGAACGAGGCGCCAGCACCGGCCAGGTAATGGCCTTTCTGCTGGCCAGTCCCTGGAACTCCTTCTCCCTGACGCTGATTCTGTTTGGTCTGATCGGTGTCGGCTGGACCTTGCTCTTTATCGGCTTGTCACTGGTCATTGGTATTATCACCGGGCTGATTTTCGAACAGCTGACCCGTCGCGGCACCTTGCCGGCCAACCCCTGGCGCGAAACTCTCGGTGAGGAGCGCCCGGTGGGGGAAATTTGGGCAGAGCTGCGCGGCGATATACACTTCTCCGCAGCGGGTACCGTGGATCTGCTGAAAGAGGGGATTGCGGGCTCGCGGGTGGTGATTCGCTGGTCGATGTTTGGCCTGATTCTGGCTGGGCTCATTCGTGCGCTGGTGCCGGAGGACGCCTTTGCTGCCTGGTTTGGGGCGACCTTTGCAGGCCTTTGGCTGACTCTGCTGGCAACGACCATTATCGAAGTGTGCTCTGAGGGTGCCACGCCGATTGCCGCTGACCTGATGAATCGGGCCCAGGCGCCGGGGAATGCGTTTACGTTCCTGATGGCGGGGGTGGCTACTGACTACACCGAGGTGATGTCGATCAAGGACACGACCCGGTCCTGGAAGATTGCCTTGTTCCTGCCGTTGATTACGGTGCCTCAGGTGATGGTGATTGGGTACTTGCTTAATAATCTTTGATTTGGTGCAGGGCTAGTCGGGCTGAGAACTTTCGTATCCTCGCGAAACCACTACAAGCACATCCATGTGGGCGTTTCAGCCAGCGGCATCCATGCCTCCGGACGATTTCGAGAGGATACGAAAGTTCCCAGCCCTTATTGAGCTCTCTAACTGCAGAGGGATAGAAGGAGCCGGAACACCAAAGGCCTTTCCAGAATCGTCTGGAGGCATGGATGGCGCGGCCGGCGCTCCGGGACGCCGAAGCAACCACATGGATGTGCTTGTAGCGGTTCTGGAAAGGCCTTTGGTGTTCTGGTGCCGAATAGAGTGAGCTGGCACGTATCCAGCGTCTAGAAATCCGGCTGACACTCACCTTCAAGCCACTCCCCGGTCGCCGGGTGTTCAAACCCCAACGTCGTCGCATGCAGCAACAGACGATCCGCCATTTTCAGCGCCTCCTCATGAGCGTACATGTCGCAGCCCAGAATAGGGTGGCCCAGTTCACGCATATGAATGCGCAGCTGATGGGAGCGTCCGGTCACAGGCATAAGTAACATGCGGGTGCGGTCGCCCTGGCGTTCCAGCACGCGGTAGCGGGTGAGGGCGTATTTGCCGCGTTCGTGGTCAATCATCTGCAATGGGCGCCGCTCCCAGTCGCAGCGGATTGGCAGTTCCACCTCGCCTTCGTCGTTCTCGACGATGCCGTGTACAACCGCGATATAGGATTTCTCTACCTTGCGCTCCTGAAACTGGCGGCTGATATGGGCGTGAGTGGGCTTGTTCAGGGGGATGACCATAATGCCCGAGGTGTCGAGGTCAAGGCGGTGCACAATCGTGGCCGTGGGATAGTCCGCCTGCAGCCGGGTAATCAGGCAATCTTTGTTGAGGGGGTGACGGCCCGGGATGCTCAGTAACAGGTCGGGTTTGCGCACCAGTAACAGGTCGTGATCCTCGTGCAGAATGCGAATGGCTTCCTGGCTATGGGGGACGATATAGGGGGGTAATTCGGACATGGCGCGTAGTGTAAGTATAATCCGCCGCCATGTCGCCCGATCGTGAAAATCTTGAAGCCCGCCTGCGGGACATTCTGCCCAGTGCTCATCTGGAGGTCATGCCATTGCCGGATGCCCCGGAGCTGCGGTTGTTGCTGCTGGCTGAGGATTATCCACGCCAGGTGCTGAACAGGCAGGAGATGTGGGCGGTGATGGACAGCCCGCTGTACTGGATTTTCTGCTGGGCGTCCGGACAGGTGCTGGCCCGCTATATTCTCGATCATCCCGAACAGGTGGCCGGTAAGCGCGTGTTGGATTTCGGCTGCGGCTCAGGCGTGGTGGCGGTTGCGGCGGCCATGGCTGGCGCGCGCGAAGTTGTTGCCTGCGACATCGACCCATTGGCTATCGCTGCCACACAGTTTAACGCCCAGCTCAATGATGTGTCCCTGGTTCTCGCCGAAGATTACTTCGATGTACAGGATGATATCGACCTGATCATTGTGGCCGACGTGCTTTACGATCGAGAGAACTTCCCCTGGCTGGAGCGTTTCGTGGCCCGGGCCCCGCATGTGCTCATTGCCGATTCCCGGGTCAAGAACTTTGATCATCCTCCCTATAGGGCGATTGATCGCCGGCAGAGTTGTACGATCCCCGATCTCGACGAGTCCGCCGAGTTTCGTGATGTGCGCATTTACCAGGCCATTCGCTGACCACCTTTAGGGCAGCATGGGGTAAGACATCTGGTGGTTTGTTGTTATATCGAGAGTGTAGCGACATCGATCGATCAGATGACTTTATGAAAACAATCACAGCGCTCCTGAGCTTCGCGCTGTTAACGCCTGCCGCAGTATACGCATCGGATCATCCCGAGCGCCGCCAGCAGTACAAAATGGCGGTAATGACTGAAACGCCCGAATTCGGGAGTCTGCCCATGGCCGCGTATTCACAGACCGGGCATCACCATCTCAAGCCCTCACACAAGCATAAGCAGAGTGATATCTACAAAGGTAAATACGGGGGCTTCTACTATGACCGGCATGTCGGCAAGTGGCGGGACCCCGATGACGAAGTCTGCCACACCTGTACCCCGGAGAACGGCTTCCCGGCCCACGGCCACTAGCATTTCATAATCATAATCAGAGGGGCGTAGAGCCCGACAGGAGATTTGCGTTGTTGCGCATCTTAATAACGCTGCTGGCTCAGCCACGATATTAGTCGGCTTTGGTACCACCGACGGAGCATTACAGGAACAGGGCCGTTCTCAGGCGTTTATCACCGGCTTCCACGATGGCAGGCATAGCGGCATGCAGGAGCAGGGTAACGATTGCGAAACATACATTAAAGGCCACGAGCGCTTCGAAACAGACGCCGAGTACAAGGCCGGTTGGCGGGCGAGGCCGAGGGCATAAAGCTGCAGCAGCAGGCCGTAGCTGTGGGAAGCGCGGCTGCCGGAGCTTACGGCGCACATAGCATCAAGAAAGAAATGGACAAGAACGACCCGGATAAGATCGCCAAGGATGCCGTGAAAGGGTTTGATACCGACGCCCTGAACACCCTGGAAAATTAGCCACACCCCTGCTTGCCATGGTCCTGCGGCTGAGTCTTTGTTGGAGCGCAGCGGGGAATTTCTGTACACTGTCGCCAGCTGAAATGACGTAGGACCTGCGCGCGCGATGAATCCGAATTACCTGGACTTTGAACAACCCATTGCCGAACTCGAGGTGAAAATCGAGGAGCTGCAATTGGTGGGGTCTGACGCTGATATCAATATCAGCGAAGAGATCGACACCCTGCGGGACAAGAGCGCCAGGCTCACCGAGAAGATTTACAGCAATCTCAGCGCCTGGGACATCGTCAAAGTGGCGCGCCACCCGCTGCGCCCCTACAGCCTGGATTACATCCCCCGTATTTTTACCGAGTTTGACGAGCTGCACGGCGATCGCCGTTTCGGTGACGACAACGCTATCGTCGGCGGTGTTGCCCGTCTGGACGGCAAGCCGGTGATGGTCATCGGCCAGGAAAAGGGCCGTGCCGTGAAAGACAAGGTCATGCGCAACTTCGGCATGCCCAAGCCCGAGGGCTACCGCAAGGCCCTGCGCCTTATGGAAATGGCCGAGCGCTTCAAGATGCCCGTAGTAACGCTCATCGACACCCCTGGAGCCTACCCCGGTATTGATTCCGAGGAGCGGGGCATTTCTGAATCTATCGCCCAGAATCTGGCTGTGATGTCGCGCCTGGCGACACCGATTATCTGCGTGGTGATTGGCGAAGGCTCTTCTGGCGGTGCCCTGGGTATTGGTGTTGGCGACCATCTCGCCATGCTCCAGTACTCCACGTACTTTGTGATCTCTCCCGAGGGTTGCGCCAATATCATCTGGAAGGATTCCTCCCATGCATCCGATGCCGCCCAGGCCATGGGTGTGACCTCGTCCGTGCTCGAGGATCTGGGTATTGTCGATTCCACCATCCCCGAGCCCATGGGCGGCGCCCACCGGGACGTGGACCTGATGGCGGAACGTATTCGCGATCACCTGATCAAGCATCTCGACTCCTTGCAGGCGCTGCCCACCGAAGACCTGCTGGCCAAGCGCTACCAGCGCTTGATGTCCTACGGCAACTAGTGATCTGACCCGCAATGTCGCGCGCTCTGGATCACAGTTTGCTCGACGCCACACTGCTCCACCTTCTCGACTCCCCCCACTGGTACGTTGGTTTCAGTGGCGGGGTTGATTCCACCGCATTGCTCCACTTGCTTACCCGCTGGCGTCGCGGTCGCGACGATGTGCCGGCTATTACCGCCCTGCATGTCAACCACGGCCTGCAGCAACAGGCCGCGGAATGGGTGAATCACTGTGCGTGGATTTGTCGCTTTCTGGATGTGCCTTTCAAGGCGCTCGATGCGCGTGTGGAGGCTGACGGTGAAGGGCTGGAGGCGGCGGCTCGCGATGCCCGCTACGCCCAGTTTGAAGCCCAGCTGGGGGAGGGCGATGTGCTGTTTCTAGGCCATCACCAGGACGATCAGGTGGAAACACTTTTTCTGCGGTTGCTGCGCGGAGCCGGGGTAGAGGGGCTTGCCGCTATGCCGGCGGCGCGCCGGTTGGGCGCGGGGCGGTTGAGCCGCCCGCTGCTGGACACGCCACGCTCAGCCCTGGAAGCCTATGTGGCCGAGCACGGGCTCAGCTGTATCGAGGACCCCAGCAATGGCGATACCTCGCTGGATCGCAATTATCTGCGCGCCGAAGTGCTGCCGCTATTGGCAGCTCGCTGGCCGGGTTACCGCAAAACGGTGACGCGCGCTGGCGATCATCTGGCTGTTGCCGCCAGTGCATTGCGCGAGGCGCGACAGCTGCCAGCCACGCAATTTTCCTGTGTGGGCGACCCGGGTTTGCCCGTGTCCAGCCTGGTGGAACCTGACAGTGAAACCGCGGCCGCTACCCTGCGTGACTGGCTGAAACTCGGCGGCTACCCGGCGCCGGATGCATTGGCATTGGCGGAGTTCCTGCGCCAATTGCGCGAGGCGGGTGAAGACGCTGCGCCGCGGCTGGACTGCGGCAAGTATCAGCTGCAACGGTTCCAGAACGCGGTGTACTTGTTGCTAACGCAGGACAATTTACCCGAGGCCCTGCCGGAACTGGCGCCGGGGCAGTCGCTGACGCTGCCGGGTATAGGAGATATCGGCCTGGCGCGGGCCGAGGGGGAGGGGGTGTGGCTGGCCCTGGATGAGCGCCCTGAGGTTGCCGTTCGCGAGGGCGGCGAGCGCTGCCGTCCGGTGGCTCGCAAGCGCAGTACCAGCCTCAAAAAACTCCTGCAGGAGGCCGCGATACCCCCGTGGTGGCGGGATCGGGTTCCCCTGCTACAGTTGGACGGAGAGATTCTTGCAGTGGGCGCGCTGGGGCCTTGTGCCAGCGAGCGATGGGGGGACGTCGGCGAAGAGGATGAGGCATCTTGGCAATTGTACTGGAAACCAGCTGTGGCACCGGGATTCGATTGAGCTGGCGGGCCCTTTCTGATAGTCTGGCTACCCATCTTTTTGCAGTATTTCGCCAGCGTCTTCAGATGCCGGGGCGGAAATCTGTGTTTCCGGATTTACAGCGTAATTAAAGGCTTTTCATGACGCGTTACGTGTTCGTTACTGGTGGTGTGGTTTCCTCTCTTGGCAAGGGGATCGCAGCGGCCTCGCTCGCGGCCGTTCTCGAGGCCCGTGGTCTCAAGGTCACCCTGCTTAAACTTGACCCCTATATCAATGTTGATCCCGGCACTATGAGCCCGTTTCAGCACGGTGAGGTGTACGTGACCGAGGACGGTGCAGAAACCGACCTCGACCTGGGTCACTACGAGCGTTTCACCCGCACCACCATGCGCAAAACCAACAACTTCACGACCGGCCGGGTCTACAACGAAGTGCTTCGCAAGGAGCGCCGCGGTGACTACCTCGGCGGCACAGTACAGGTGATTCCGCATATTACCGATGAGATTAAGCGTCGGGTGATCATGGGTGCCGGCGATGCCGATGTGGCCGTGGTGGAAATTGGCGGTACGGTGGGCGATATCGAGAGCCTGCCTTTCCTTGAAGCTGCCCGTCAGCTGAAAGTTGAAATGGGCCCGAACCGCGCTCTGCTCATGCACCTGACCCTGGTGCCCTATATCCCCACCGCCGGTGAAATCAAAACCAAGCCCACCCAGCACTCTGTGAAAGAACTTCGCGCCCTGGGCCTGCAGCCGGATATCCTGTTGTGTCGTTGCTCAGTGGATATCGAAGAGAGTGCCCGCAAGAAGATCTCGCTGTTTACCAACGTCGAAGAGCGTGCCGTTATCCCACTGATTGACGCCGATTCCGTCTACCGTATACCCGGTATGCTGCAGGGCTTTGGTCTGGATGATTTTGTTACCGAGCGTTTTGGGCTGGAGTGTGGTCAGGCTGATCTGTCCGATTGGGACGATGTACTGGATCGCGAATTCAACAAGACCGGCGGCGAAGTGCGGGTGGCCATGGTCGGCAAGTACATGGACCTGCTGGACGCCTACAAGTCCTTGAACGAGTCTCTGTCACATGCGGGACTGCAGACACGCACTAAGGTCAAAGTCGATTACATTGACGCGGAAGACATCGAGAAAGATGGCACTGGCGTGCTGGAAAATGTCGATGCAATTCTGGTTCCCGGTGGCTTTGGCGATCGCGGTTTCGAGGGCAAGATCACCGCTGCGCGTTACGCGCGCGAGAACAATATTCCCTACCTGGGCATTTGCCTGGGTATGCACGTTGCCCTGGTCGAGTACGCGCGCAATGCCTGTCAGCTCGGAGGTGCGCACTCCACTGAAATGGAGCCGGGCACCCCACATCCTATCGTCGGCCTGATCACCGAGTGGCAGAACGCCGATGGCAGTACCGAGCAGCGCGATGAGTCCTCCGACCTCGGCGGCACCATGCGTCTCGGTTCGCAGCTCTGTCACCTGGAAGAGGGCAGTAAGGCACGCGAAATTTACGGTGCGCCCTCTGTGGAAGAGCGGCATCGTCACCGCTACGAGGTCAACAACAATTACGTTGATCAGCTGCGTGATGCCGGTATGCGCATCGGTGGCTGGTCTACCGACCATTCGCTGGTTGAGATGATTGAGCTGCCCGAGCACCCCTGGTTTGTCGCGTGTCAGTTCCACCCGGAATTCACGTCTCGCCCGCGCGGTGGTCACCCTCTGTTTACCAGCTATATTGAAGCGGCACTGGCCCATTCAGGCGGTAGCGACAACTAAGGGGCTGCGGCCCGTTCGAGAGGACAATCTGTGAACGACCAGACCGTTACACTCGGAGATATCCGTTTCGACAACGGGGCTCCGTTTGTGTTGTTGGGTGGAGTCAATGTGCTGGAAAGCCGTGACTTTGCCCTATCGGTGGCGGAGCACTACGTTAAGGTGTGTCGCCAGCTCGACATTCCCTACGTGTTCAAGGCCTCTTATGACAAGGCCAATCGCTCCTCGATTCATTCCTTCCGCGGTCCTGGCCTGGAAGAAGGTCTGTCCATTCTCGCCGAGATCAAGTCGACCTTTGGCGTGCCCGTGATTACCGATGTGCATACCCCGGAACAGGCTGCGCCCGCTGCCGAGGTTGCAGATATTATTCAGTTGCCGGCTTTCCTGGCACGGCAGACCGACCTGGTTGCAGCGATGGCAGCCACCGGCTCTGTCATCAACGTGAAGAAGCCCCAGTTTTTAAGTCCCTCGCAAATGGCCAACATCGTTGAGAAGTTTGGCGAATGCGGCAACAACCGCATTCTGCTGTGCGAGCGCGGCAGCAATTTTGGCTACGATAATCTTGTGGTCGACATGCTTGGTTTTGGTGTTATGAAGCAGGTCTGCGGCAATGCGCCGCTGATCTTCGACGTGACCCACGCCCTGCAGTGTCGCGATCCCGGTGGGGCTGCCTCCGGCGGACGCCGTACCCAGGTGGCAGAGCTTGCCCGTGCTGGCATGGCCACTGGCCTGGCGGGGCTGTTCCTCGAAGCCCACCCCGATCCCGATAAAGCCCTTTGTGATGGTCCCAGCGCGCTGCCGCTGGACCAGCTCGCCCCTTTCCTGTCGCAGGCGAAAGCAGTGGACGATCTCGTCAAATCACTGCCGCCCCTGCAGATCGATTAGAAAATACGGAGTAATACCCTATGAGTAACATCGCTAGTGTTCAGGCGTTTGAAGTGATGGATTCCCGCGGGAATCCCACGGTTATGGCTGAAGTGACGCTCGAATCCGGCCACGTGGGCGCCGCCTGCGCGCCCTCCGGTGCTTCCACCGGTTCTCGCGAGGCGCTGGAGCTGCGCGACGGCGACAGCAGCCGCTACCTGGGCAAAGGTGTCACCAAGGCGGTCGATTTTGTAAACGGCCCTATCAACGCCATGCTCAAGGGCACCGACGCGGCTGCGCAGCGCGACCTCGACCAGGCGATGATCGATGCCGACGGCACTGAGAACAAGGAAACCTACGGCGCCAACGCGATTCTGGCGGTGTCTCTTGCCGCGGCCAAGGCAGCTGCAGCCGGTAAAAACATTCCGCTGTACCAGCACATTGCCGACATTAACGGCACCAGCGATTTCACCATGCCGGTACCGATGATGAATATCCTCAACGGCGGAGAGCACGCCGATAACAATGTCGATATTCAGGAATTCATGGTGCAGCCCGTTGCGGCTCCGACGTTCGCCGAAGGCCTGCGCGCCGGCGCAGAAATTTTCCATAACCTGAAGAAAGTGCTCTCCGCGCGCGGTCTGAACACCGCTGTGGGTGATGAAGGTGGCTTTGCGCCCAACCTGCCCTCTAATGAAGCGGCGCTGGAAGCGATTGCCGAAGCTACCGCTAATGCCGGCTACAAGCTGGGCACTGACATTACCCTGGCGCTGGACTGTGCGGCGTCTGAGTTCTACAAGAACGGTGTTTATGACCTGGCCGGCGAAGGCAAGCAGTACGACAGTGCCGGTTTTGCCGACTACCTGGCAGACCTGGCTGGTGCGCATCCCATCATCTCTATCGAAGATGGTCTGGATGAATCTGATTGGGATGGCTGGAAACTGCTCACCGAAAAAATTGGCGACAAAGTGCAGCTGGTGGGTGACGACCTGTTCGTTACCAATACCAAGATCCTGCAGGAAGGTATCGACAAAAACATCGCTAACTCCATCCTGATCAAGTTCAACCAGATCGGCTCGCTGTCCGAGACGCTCGACGCCATCGCCATGGCCAAGGCTGCCGGTTATACCGCGGTTATCTCGCATCGCAGCGGTGAAACGGAAGACACCACTATTGCCGACCTGGCAGTAGCGACGGCCGCTGGCCAGATAAAAACCGGCTCGCTGTGTCGCTCTGATCGCGTGGCCAAGTACAACCGTCTGCTGCGCATCGAAGCGGAGCTGGGTAGCCGCGCTCCCTACCGCGGCATGGCGGAATTCCAGCGCTAAGCTGAGTCGGGACCGGGCCCTTGCGCTGGTTGTTCGGCATTCTCCTGGTTCTGCTGGTGGTGCTTCAGTACCGCCTGTGGATTGCCGAGGGGAGTCTCGCCGAGCAGCAGCGCCTGAAGCGCCAGGTCGATCGCTTTACCGAAGAAAACGCGGTGTTGCGCGAGCGCAACGCCGTGCTTGAGCGCGAAGTATTGGAGCTGCAAACCGGGAATGCCGGTGTGGAGCAACGAGCCAGGGAACAACTCAACCTGGTGCGCGACGGCGAAACCTTTTACCAGATGGATGACGAGGCGGAATAGGGCGTGCCTGAACCTGCCTGCCACGCTGTGCTTCCCGCCGCCGGTATCGGCGCGCGCATGGGCAGCGATACGCCCAAGCAATACCTGCAAGTGGCAGGGAGTACCTTGCTGGAACACAGCGTTCGCGCGCTGCTCGCAGCCCCCTCTGTCAGCTCCCTGACGATAGCGCTTCATCCTGGCGATACCCGTGCACAGTCCCTGGCGCTGCTCGATGATGCGCGAATTCACACTGTCGTGGGTGGCGACGAGCGCGCCGATTCCGTGTTGGCGGCACTGCAGGATTTGTCGGCGCGGGCAGCGCCCGATGACTGGGTGTTAGTACACGATGCCGCGCGGCCTGGCCTGGCCCCTGCCGATGTTGAGCGGCTTATCGCCGCTGTCACCAGTACCGGCAACGGCGGGATTCTGGCGGAACCGGTGGTGGATACCGTCAAGCGCNGCGATGCCGCGGGCCACGTGCTCACCACGCTGGATCGCACCCAATTGTGGCGCGCGCAGACACCGCAGATGTTTTCCCTTGGCGCATTGTTGCAGGCAATGGAAAATGCGCGAGAGGCGGGCCTGACGGTCACCGATGAAGCGTCTGCAATGGAGTATGCAGGTCATAGAGNGGCGCTGATCCAGGGCGCCGCCGCCAACTTGAAGGTGACGGTGCCCGCCGACCTGGCGTTGGTCGCCTGGTATCTTGAGCGTCGCACTGACGAGGAAATACTATGAGAATCGGGCACGGTTACGATGTGCACAAGTTTGGTCCCGGGGACAGCATTGTGCTCGGCGGGGTGTCGATCCCGCACGCCCGGGGTCTGGTGGCGCACTCTGATGGCGATGTGTTGCTGCACGCGGTGTGCGATGCGCTGCTGGGAGCCATTGCCGCCGGCGATATCGGAGGCCACTTCCCCGATACGGACCCCACTCACGCCGGCGCGGATTCCCGTGAATTGCTGCGCCAGGTGATGAAGCTGGTGCATGAGGCCGGTTACGTGGTGGCCAACCTCGACAGCACGATTATTGCCCAGACGCCAAAAATGGCCCCCCATATCCCCGGTATGCGCGAGCACATCGCCGCGGATCTGCAGGTATCTGCCGGGCAGGTGAATGTTAAAGCCACAACCACCGAGAAGCTGGGCTTTGCCGGCCGCGAGGAAGGTATTGCCGCGCACGCCGTGGTATTGCTGGAAGTGGCAGCTCAATGATGGCAGCCCGGCCCCGGGCCCATGGCGACGCTGTGGCCCAGGCCTTGTTCAAGGCCCGCCCGGAAGATTTCTTTGTCGATGAAGAGCTCGGTTTCGAGCCGGGCGGTGAAGGCGAGCATGTCTTTCTGCACCTGGAAAAACGTCTGCTGAATACGGCCGATCTGGCGCAACGCATTTCTTCCCTGAGCGGGATTCATCCCCGGGATATCAGCTACAGCGGTATGAAAGACCGCCAGGGCGTAACGCGCCAGTGGTTCAGTGTGCGCATGGCGGGCAAGGCCGAGCCCGACTGGCAGCTGTTGTCCGAGGAAGGCGCCGTGACCGTGCTGGCGGTGACGCGGCATCAGCGCAAACTCAAGCGCGGTGTACACAAGGCCAATCGGTTCCGGATCGTGCTGCGCGACCTAGAGGGCGACCGCGACGCGATTGATCAGCGTTTGCACCGTATTCAAACCGAGGGCACACCCAATTACTTTGGCGAGCAACGCTTTGGCCGCGATGGTGCCACCTTGGATCAGGCTCGCCATTGGCTGGAGCGCGGTGCGCGTAAGGTCCCCCACAATAAGCGCAGCCTGTTTCTGTCGGCGGCGCGCAGCCATCTGTTCAACCTTGCTCTCGCCCAGCGGGTGAATGCCGGTACCTGGCGCGAGGTATTGCCGGGCGATACCTGCATGTTGCAGGGTACGCGCAGCCTGTTTGTCTGTGAGCAGCCCGATGCCGACATAGCCGAGCGGGCCGCTGCGGGTGATCTGCACCCGGGCCTGCCGCTGTGGGGCCGTGGAGCGCCACAAAGTTACCTGCAACCCGGTGCGCCGCTCGCTGCTGAGCAGCTCCTCTGTGAGCAGTTGGAGCGGGCGGGCCTGGAACTGGCCTGGCGGCCGAGCCGGCTTGTAGCGGATGACTTTTGCTGGGACTTTTGTGATGATGACGTATTGCAACTGGAGTTTCGCTTAGGGGTTGGCAGCTATGCGACAGCGCTGCTGGGCGAATTGTTGCAAGGGCAGTGATTCTGCCGGGTAACAACAAACAATAACGGGACATTCGGAGTGGTATCAGGAGTGAGTAGGGTAGACCTCAAGGGGATTGGTATGACGTCGCAGCGGACACGCGAGCGGCTCATCCAGCGTCTGGTCGACCAGGGGATTAGTAATCAGAAGGTGCTGGACGTCATGGCGACGACGCCCCGGCATTTGTTTCTCGATGAGGCTATGGCTCATCGCGCCTACGAAGACGTCGCGTTGCCCATTGGCTTTCAGCAAACCCTGTCGCAACCTTATATCGTGGCCCGCATGACCGAGCTGCTACTCGAGGGCGGGGCCCCGGAACGCGTGCTGGAGATCGGTACGGGCTCGGGCTACCAGACAGCCATTCTGGCGCAGTTGGTGGGCGAGGTTTACAGCGTCGAGCGCATCAAGCCCCTGCAGCAGAAGGCTCGCCAGCGCATGCGCCAGCTCAAGCTGCGCAATGTGCACATGAATCACGCCGATGGCGGCATGGGCTGGCCCGAGCGCGGCCCCTTTGACGCTATTCTCGCCGCCGCTGCCCCCGAGCGTATTCCCGAAGACTTACTGCGCCAATTGGCGCCGGGCGGGCGTCTGGTCATGCCCGTGGGTGGCGCCACCCAGCACCTGCAGATCGTGGATCGCACCCACGAGGGGTTTGAGACCACCATCGTCGAAGAGGTGCGTTTCGTGCCGCTGCGACCTGGCACAGTGAGGTAGCCTTGACCTCCCTGGGCGTATATCTGCGCGGCATCCTGATGGGTGCCGCAGACATTGTTCCCGGTGTGTCTGGGGGCACCATGGCCTTTATCACCGGCATTTACGACGACCTGCTCGGCGCGATTCGTGCAGTGGATCTCGAGTTTGCGCGCAAGGTGCTAAAGCTGGATATTCGCGGTGCCTGGGAGCACATTAACGGCGGCTTCCTGCTGGCGCTGCTGCTGGGTATTGTCACCGCCGTGGCGACCCTGGCGCAGCTGTTGTCCTGGGTGCTGGAGCATCATCCTGTGCCCCTGTGGGCGTTTTTCTTCGGCCTGATCCTCGCCTCGTCGCTGGTATTACTGAAACAGGTGCCCGCGTGGAACATGGGTCGGCTGGTGTGCCTCGCTGCGGGCATTGCCGTGGCGGTGACCATTGCCCTGGCGCCCATGGTGAACCTGGACTTTGGCCTGCCCGGAGTATTTCTCGCCGGCTTCCTGGCGATTTGCGCCATGATACTGCCCGGCATCTCCGGCAGTTTCATTCTCGTGCTTATCGGTATGTACGGGCCCACGTTATTGGCGGTGAAGTCGCTGGATCTTGCTTATCTGGGGGTGCTGGCCACGGGAGCGGTGTTTGGATTGATGGTGTTTTCGCGCCTGCTGCACTGGCTTCTAAAACGCTTCCATGAGGCCACCATGGCCTTGCTCACGGGTTTTCTGTTCGGTTCGCTGTTGGTGGTCTGGCCCTGGAAACGGGTATTGGCCTGGGTAGAGAGCAGCAGCGGCGGCCTTAAACCCGCGCAGCAGGTGCCGGTACTCCCCGACAGTTTTCTGGTGCAGACGGGCACCGATCCGCAGACGCTGTTGTGCATGGCGCTAATGGTGTTCGGCTTTTGCCTCGTTTGGTTGGTCGAGCGGCGTTGGGGCCAGGAGGCAGGCGCCAGCCCCTAGGGGCAGCGCTGCGGGAGCATGAAACTGGGCCAGCGGGGTGCCATGTATTGTCTCCTGTGCGCACTGCTCACAGCCTGTGGCGGCAGCCCGCCCGCGCCGGTTGAAGATCGCAATCGCGCCGGCTCCAGTAGCGGCCAGTACAGCGGTTATGTGGTGCAGCGCGGCGACACCCTGTACTCCATTGCCTTTCGCTACGGCCTCGATTATCGCCGCCTTGCCGCGGCCAATGGCATTGCCGTGCCCTATACGATTTATCCCGGGCAACGTCTGAAGCTGGCCGAGGCAGACCCTCCTGTAGCTAACCCGGCGCCGCGTAAATCCGCCACAACTTCGACCGCCACTGCGAGCCGTTCCCGAACTCCAGCGAGCCCACCGCCGGTAGCTGTCGCAACGCCTGCACCTGCGCCAAAGCCTGTCACACCAGTGTCATCTGCGCCTGTTAAAACGTCTCCATCCGGTTCGGCGGGTACTGGGCCGGTAAAAGCCTGGCGCTGGCCGGCGCAGGGCAGGTTGGTGCGAAAGTACTCATCAACTGTGCACAAGGGAATCGATATTGGCGGTAAGGCGGGTGACCCGGTGACTGCGGCAGCCGGTGGCGTAGTGGTCTACTCCGGCACAGGCATTGTGGGGCTTGGCGAACTGCTGATCATCAAACACAATGAGGTCTACCTCACCGCCTACGGCCACAACCGCCGGTTGCTGGTTGCAGAGGGTGACACTGTCCGGGCCGGGCAGCAGATTGCGGAAAAAGGCAGCACAGGGACCGACACCGTCAGCCTGCATTTTGAGATCCGCAAAGAAGGTAAACCCATCGATCCCCTGCGGCTTTTGCCCCGCCGATAACGCCTTTTGGGGCGCTCCAGTATAGAAAGTTAGCTTCTGCAATTCTTTGCATAGATGCTTGAATTTGCCGATTGGCCTGCGTTAGTCTGTTGTGCCCGGCGTAGAAACTCGGCCAATAGACCCAGCAAAAAGAGGTTGTTGCCATGGATCTGGATTCATCTACAAGCCCGAAACGGACTTCAAAAATGGGATGTAAGACAGGGGCTAAAATGGGTACGACGGCGAAAGCCAGAAAAAAACTAGCCTCCCGCAAGAAGGTACCGGTCAAAGCAGCTGAGCCCGCAAGCTCAGAAGTTGTCGAAGAACTGGCACCGGAACAAACAGCGGAGGCAGCTCAGGGAGAGACGGAGGCCTTTGACGAGGCCAAAGCTCGGACTGCCCGCAAGGTCGAGAAATCACTCGACGCGACCCAGTTATATCTCAACGAAATAGGATATTCCCCACTGCTCACGGCAGATGAGGAGAAGTACTACGCGCGCCTTGCCCGCAAGGGCGATGAAGCTGGCCGCAAGCGTATGATTGAGAGCAATCTGCGCCTGGTGGTGAAAATTTCACGGCGCTATATTAATCGTGGCTTGACGCTGCTCGACCTGATCGAGGAGGGTAATCTGGGCCTGATTCGCGCAGTAGAAAAGTTCGACCCCGAACGCGGGTTCCGCTTCTCTACCTATGCCACTTGGTGGATACGCCAGACGATTGAACGAGCTATCATGAATCAGACGCGTACTATCCGTTTGCCCATTCATGTGGTTAAAGAACTGAACGTGTATCTGCGGGCGGCTCGCGAGCTGACCCAGAGACTCGATCACGAGCCTACCGCGGAAGAAATCGCCGATATGCTCGATAAGCCGGCGGCAGATGTGAAGCGGCTGATGGGTTTGAACGAGCGCGTTACCTCGGTGGACACCCCGGTGGGGCCAGATTCGGACAAGACCGTTGTCGACACGATTGCCGACACCCATGAGAGCGATCCCTCGGAGTTGCTCCAGGATTCAGACATCAAAGACAGCATTGCCAGCTGGCTGGATGAACTTTCAGAGAAGCAACGCGAGGTTGTGTCGCGCCGGTTTGGCCTGCGAGGTTATGAGAGCAGCACTTTGGAAGAGGTAGGCCGTGAGATTGGCCTTACTCGCGAACGCGTGCGCCAGATCCAGGTAGAGGCACTCAAGCGACTGCGTGGCATTATGGAAAACCAGGGCCTTTCAGGCGAATCGCTGTTCAGCTAGTTACCAACGATGTCCCGTGGGCGCGGCTTCGGCTGCGCCTTTTTTTGCCCTGCAGTCTCAAGGCCGTGTGCTAAGCTGAAAGTTCGTGTCCCCCCATCCGACCTGTCTGGTCGAGGAGAAGCTGATGCTTGGCGAAGTGCACTCTTTGAACAATGATTTTCCGGAACTGGAAGCGATTATTGCGCAGTTGCTGGAGACAGATCACCTATTTGCTGCCGACAATAAACAGTACACAGCACTGGACAAGGAAATTCGCACCCTCGAACTGCGCGGTGGCCCTATTGATGATATGGCCATGCACCAACTCAAACATGACCGGGCCGAACTCAAAGACTCGCTTTATCGGCGCATGGTGGCCGCCCAGGCTTGAGGCCTGGGCTGGAATATCAGCAATACGCAGAGCCGCAGGGTAAAGGGCACAATGCGCTCGGCGATGTTGAAGGGCGTGTTCGAAAGCAGGTAGAACAACAACGCAGCAGTAAAACCCATTGGCAATGATCTGCGCCCGACGCAGTGCGCGCTTGTCTCTCAGTGCCATAAACCGCGCCGTAAGGTGCGGCTGGCCAAACGAGGCAATGTCGACGTTGCAGATGGCCGCGCCCGCTTGGCGATCAGTGTCGCTCTGGTAGGCTCGCTGAAGCCAAACCGCTCGAACTATTCAATGGCTGACTCCGCATCGCATGTGCCGGCGATGAACAGTACACGCCCGAGATGTCGGTGTCGGGCCGGGCCTGCGCCGGCCTAGTAAGTGTGGCGCTAAGGATAGCAACGAGGGCTATCATCGGTAGGCTCCGCCTGTATCATGGTGTTGTAGGTGTCTTACAGGACTTGTCGGTAATCACCTGTAAGTGAAGCCCCCGCTTCTTTTGTTAGCATGAGCTATGTTGAAGCCTGATAACAAGAATGGGGAGTTTGGGGCGTATGCTGAAGCATAAAATGCCTTTCTATCTGTTTTATTGCCGCGATATTGAGGACCGGGAATCTGCCGCACAGATTCGCCGCGAATTGTTGCCAGATCATCTCGGTTACGTCGAGCGGAATATGTCGCGGTACGCTGTGGCAGGCCCCAACCGTGATCAGGATGCTGCCTATCGTTCCAGTACCTTCGTGATAAAAGCGGGTTCATTCGCTGAGGCCGATGAGGTGATGCAGGGCGACCCTTATGTGGAGGGCGGCCTTTATCAGGAAATTCTCCACGTTGAATTTGTGCCCATGGCAGGTGACTGGGTGGGCGGCGCTGCCTGGAAACTTTAACGGGACCATCGTACGGGTGAGCCTATGAACACAGATTAATATGGCTTGGTGGCGCCCAGAAAGGCCACGGACAAACTGCCAATCCAGCAGCAGTACGCCAGCTTGCTAGCGTAGCGGTGGTCCAATAGATTGGCATGGCGTGCTTAACAAGTCTCGGCATTCTTGTTAGTGTCCGTCGCGATAATGTCTGTTGGTATTGGAATACACGCTATGCGATATTTTGCCCTGTTGGCCTCCCTTATCCTGCTCAGCCAGACCGCCATGGCACACGAGGCCAGCGGTGTCGCGGGCGGCTTCAGCAGTGGGTTTATGCACCCCATCCTGGGCTGGGATCACGTGGCCGCGATGGTGGCTGTTGGCTTGTGGGGCGCTGTGCTGGGCCAGCCGGCACTGTGGGTGCTCCCGGTAACTTTTCCGCTGGTCATGGCGTTTGGTGGCGCACTCGGCGTTGCTGGCATTCCCCTGCCAGGCGTGGAAGTGGGCATCGCCTTGTCGGCACTGGTATTGGGTGTGATGGTGCTCACCGCAGCGCGTCCTCCTTTGTGGCTGGCGGCGGTGATCGTGGCGGCCTTCGCGATATTCCACGGCCATGCACATGGCACCGAGCTTCCTCATGCGGTGAGCCCGTTGGCCTATAGCATTGGCTTCGTCCTATCCACCGGTATGTTGCACATGTGCGGTATCGCCTTCGGCCTGCTGACCCGTTTCAAGGCCGGTACTGTTGCTGTGCGTGCCGGTGGTGGTTTGGTCGGACTGGCCGGCGTACTGTTTCTCATCAGGGCAATCTAAGTGCCTCGCCTGCTGTTGTGGGTGCCAATACTACTGGCGCCTTCAGCTGCCTTTGCGCATAGCCCGATGCCCGGTATCGGGTATTTCTACAGCGGTATCCTCCATCCGTTGCTGGTGCCTTCGCATTTGCTAGCCCTGGTGGCGCTGGGTTTGTTGATCGGCCAGCGCGGCCTGCAGGCAATGCGGCTTGCCTATCCGTGCTTTTTAGTGGCCCTGTTGGTCGGCCTGGCTTACGCTGGGTACGCACCAGAGTCGATTTCCATTGCCGAAACCCTGCTCCTGGTTGCCGCGGGCGGCTGTGGCCTGCTGGTGGCTTCGAACCTGGCGTTACCATCCGCCTTGTTGGCGATGCTTCCCGTAGTCGCGGCGTTTGTAATCGGTGCTGATTCGGGCGTGACTGACCTCGAGCGACGCGAGACATTTGGCGCCATGCTGGGTGCAGGTACCGGCACCTGTATTGTGCTTATTGCCGTGGCCGCAGTGGCTGAGCTGCCGCGGCGAGACTGGCAGAAAATCCTGGTCCGTGTGTTCGGCTCCTGGTGTGCGGCGAGTGCTGCCCTTGTGCTGGCATTGGCGCTGCGTGGGCTAACCTGAGAGGTCGCCCTATGACGACACCACAACGTCCCGTGAATTCCCACACGGCCTATCACGCCCACATCTATTTTGATGAGCAGAGCAAAGCACTGGCCCGCCGTCTGTGCGACGCCTCGGCGAGTGAGTTTGGGCTCAAAGTAGGGCGCTTCCACGAGAAGCTGGTGGGGCCGCATCCCTGTTGGAGCTGCCAGGTGACACTGGGTACACGCGATTTCGATCGCTACATCGCCTGGCTGGAGAAAAACCGGCAACAGTTGACAGTGTTCATCCATCCGCTAACCGACGATGATGTCCGGGACCACACCGAGTTCGCCTACTGGCTGGGAGACGAGATTGCACTCAACCTTGATATTTTTAAGGCCACATGAGCGCGGAATCCAATGCCATTGGATTAGGGGCCCAGGAGTGATTGGGGGTGCTCGTGCCGACTGACGACAGAAGCATTGTGGTCTTTGACGGGGTTTGCCACTTCTGCAATGCCGCTGTTCTGTTCATCATCAAGCGTGATCCCGAGGGGCGCTTTGCTTTCACGCCAATGCAGAGTGAGCTGGCTCAGGAGCTACTGGCTGAGTACGACGTTGGCAGCAGCGGCGTTGACACCTTTCTGTTGGTGAAAGACGGCAGGCCCTACGTTTTCTCCGACGCGGCCCTGGAAATCGCGAGAGACCTCACAGGCTGCTGGTACCTGTTCAATGTATTTCGAATCATACCCAGCGCTGTCCGAAATTATCTGTACCAAATGTTTGCAAAGCGTCGCTACCGGCTGTTTGGTAAGCGGGATAGCTGTATGGTTCCCAGTGACGATGCGAAATCGCGTTTCATCGGAGTTTAATGCGAAATGCATGACCTGGCCCAACACACTGTCGGTTGCCCATACTGTGGCGAGGTGATTGAGGTATTAATCGATGCGCAGGAAGCAGGGCAGCAGTACATCGAAGACTGCCAGGTTTGCTGCCGGCCCATTACCTTCTCTCTCACAGAGGATGCCCAAGGCTACTTGATCGTGTCAGTTTACGATGAGAATGAATCCTTCTGAGTAGAGCGACTTGAAAGCTCTCGCGGTATAGCTGATTCTTTGCGATGTGTTAGTCTTGTGAACGTCCGCTTTTGTCCACAAAGCGGACGTTTGATTGCCTAAGCCGAATAGGCTTCTATCGCCTAATTCCTGCCCAAGGTAGACACACTTCAAACCAACGAGCTTAGAATGCTCGTGTCGAGCGACAAGGAAATCGATTTGGCTTGTCAGGTCGTTATCCTTGGCAGCCAGTATGATGTCTTCAGGGGTTTCAGGGATAGGCTGAACAATGACATCGCGCTTGTCCAAGCCTACAACGCGCTGAAACTCAAACACTTTGATCTGCCATACGAACAATACAGAGATGCAAAGGCCGCGTTTATCGAGCGCGTTCTGTCCTGATCCATAGTCCCTTCTGCTGAACTGCCAAGAACAGCATTTTCCGGGCGTAGATTGCTCGAGCGCCACTTGCCTCTATAGCCGCATGCTGACATTCTTGAAAAATCTCGCACAGGGGAGCCCCCATGATTCGACTCGTATTCACCGCTTTCGCACTGGTCAGTGCGCTTGGTGCACAGGCCGCTGAACCTATCCGCTCTCACCACGCGGTGAGGACGCTGGACATCTATCGCCATATCATTGAAATCGATACTTCCAAGAGCAAAGGCAATACGGTGCCGGTCGCACAGTATCTGGCTGATCAGCTTACTGCGGGCGGCCTGCCCAAGGAAGATGTGGAAGTGGTGGAGCTGTTTGGCTTCGGCGCCCTGGTCGCGCGTTATCGTGGTGACGGTAGCTCGGGTAAAAAGCCCATTCTCTTTCTGGGTCATATGGATGTCGTAGAGGCGCTGGCTGAGGATTGGGAGCGTCCGCCGTTCAAGCTGACGGAAGACGAAAAGAACTTCTACGCGCGTGGCACGGTTGATAACAAGTTTGGCATAGCCCAGCTCACCTCTACGTTTATTCGCCTCAAGGAAGAGGGCTTTGTGCCCGACCGGGACCTCATTCTGGTGTTTACCGGTGATGAGGAGAGCGCAATGGTCACCACGCGCTACTTTGCACAGAAGCGACCGGACATCCTTGAGGCGGAGTACGCCCTGAATTCGGACGCTGGCCGCGGCGAACTCAACGCGAAAGGTGACCCCATTGTCTACGCGGTTCAGGCAGCAGAGAAAACCTACTCAACCTGGGAGATTACAGCGACTAACCCGGGTGGTCACAGTTCACGTCCACGCCTCGACAATGCTATTTACGATCTCGCCAGCGCCATAACGAACATTCAGGGCTATCGCTTTCCGGTGCAGTGGAGCGAAATGACGCGGGCTTACTTTAAAGAGACAGGAGAGCTGATCGGCGGCGAGCTGGGTGAGGCGATGATCGCATTTTCCTATGATCCCAATAATGAGCAGGCCAGCGATCGTCTTTTTCGTGAGTCATCCTATGTCGGGTCCACCCGCACTACCTGTGTGGTGACCATGCTGCGTGCAGGGCACGCGGAGAATGCCTTGCCGCAGTCTGCGACCGCCACGGTGAACTGCCGGATATTCCCGGGCACAAGTGCAGCCGAGGTAGAGGAGGTGCTCAAAGAGGTGGTGGCCAATGACGGAATACAGTTTGAGCTGCTTACCGATGTCATCGAGAGCCCGGTCTCTTCGCCAAGGGAAGATGTGATGTTGGCCGTGACTAAAGCGGTTTACAGCCGCTACCCCGGTATCCGAGTCATGCCTTATATGGAATCAGGCGGTACGGATGGCATGCACTTTCGCAGAGCCGGTATTCCCACCTGGGCGGTGAGCGGCATCTTTATGAACCCTGACGAGATGTTCGCCCACGGGCTGAATGAGCGAGTGCCCAAGGCCACTTTCTACGGCGCGTTGGATCACTGGAGCATAATTATTCGTGAACTGACAGGTGGCGCAGAATAAGATTAGTTGAAGTAACTATGGGGGAGATTTAAGGATATGGATGCAGCGAGTATTGCGGTGGGGCGGTTTCTTTTAGGTCTCTACTTTTTCATACCTGGTATTCAGAAGTTCGCAGATTCTGAAAGGCTTACAAGCTATATGCAGGCCCATGATATAGCTTATGCGTCCCAGCTATTGCTGTTTGCCGGCGTTGTTAGCGTCGTGGGCGGCGCTCTGTTAATGACGGGCAGATATGTGAAATTGGTAGCCTATGGGTTTGTCGTCTATGTGCTGCTTGTAAACCTAATGCTGCATAACTTCTGGGCCATGAGTGATGATATGGTGGCCAGGGAAATGCAGAACTTTGTCAAAAATCTTGGGATTCTGTCGGGTTTGTTAGTGATTGCCGGCTACGCGCTGCCTCGTCCGCTTACAACCCGTGGTTGGTGGCAGAGCGACAAAGCACATGTCTGATTCTAAAAGCGGATATGCAACGTCGTATTGATCACGGAAAGTATGATAAATGTTCACACAAGGCCCCTCACTTCAGCTGACCTGTCGGCCATGCGAACCCTGCTGTTTGCTGAAGGTCCCAACCAATGGAATTACCTGACGGACGAGAGTGTTGATGATCAGATGGCATTAATTCGTGAGGGCAAAGCCACGGCGGTGATTGTAGAAGACACGCGAATTCTCGGTTTCGCTGTGCTGATCTTTGGCGCACAGAGTCCCGCCAGGTTGGCAAAGTATGCGAATCTCGCAGAGGTCGCCTATATCAATGATGTCGTTGTCAGCCGTGAGCTGGTGGGCAAGGGGTATGGCACTCGCCTACTGGAGGAAGCAGTTGCAGTGGCCGCTAGAGAGGCCTTTAAAGCAGTGTATATAGAGCGGCACGAAGAAAATCTGGCCTCTGCAGGGATGATGCGGAAAGCGGGTTTTGCGCTCGTGGAAACCTTCTATGATCCGGACAAACGGTTTACCGGCTCCCGCAATACGACGGTAATGGTGAAGCATCTCTAAACAGGGCGGGATGAATGTTTAATGAACCGGCAAGGATTAGTCGATGATGACCTTCTTCAAAATTTACACGTTCGTGTTCGCGGGCCTGCTCTTGCTGTCGCTGGCGACAAAGATTCTGATGAAACTCCGGGGTAGCTACGATCGTACCCCTGATGCTGTGCAGATAGAGGAAGCTCTGATGATGCCCTTTATGCTGGTCGCGTTACTCGGGTGTTTCGGCTACGTATTCCAGTCGGCTCTGTTCGGTCAGGTCTTTTGGCAGGCATATGTCGTGGTTTTCATTCTGCTATCTCTAGCCAGCTATTGGATGCCTAAGTTTCAGTGGATGAAGTCAGAGCTCGCGCCGCGCAAGTTTGCCATCAGTTTTTTGGTGCTCAGCCTGATGAACCTGCCATTTTTCTACATGCTTATTGACTACGCCTATCTGAGTTATCCAGCGGCGTGATTCGGTGCGACTGGCTAAGCGGTGATTAGCCACGAGAAATAGTCTTTCCCTCCACTTTTAATATTGGCCGCATGTCTATAATGAAGCCTGAGTGCGGCTTTGTTTAGCTGGTGTAGAGCAAGCAATGCCGATGGTTATTACATTGAAATTAACAGGAAGTTAGCATGAATAAATCAGTACTCCGTATCTCTTCAATTGCCGGCGCCTGCGTGCTCCTGGGTGCAATAATCGCCGTTGCCGGTGAGAAGCCACCTGCAGACGCTATTCCCTTGTCGGAGATCGTCAAGTCTATTGAAGCAAAGGGTTATGCGCCCATTGTTGAGGTATCGATAGATGATGGTGTCTGGGAGGCTGAAGCCTATAAAGGGGCGGAAAAGCGTGAGCTCAAGGTCGACCCTTTGAGCGGCGATATTATTTCTGACCGGCCCGACAAATAGGTTTACGAAGCTGTGTGAGCGCAGCCTCCAGGTCATATGGTTGTCTAACCATGCAGTGCGCGTGTTGCGCAACGCAGCTATCTCAGTGAATCAGGCGCTTATCCAACACCGCCATCGAGGCGGCCTTGTCCCGTTGGATCACAATGGCGCGCGTTCTCAGGAAGCGCAGTAGACCCTGCTCGCCCATCCGCGAGGGGCCCATGCCGGGAAATCGCGCCCTGATGCTGAGGCGCAAGGGTAGCCTCGACTCCCACTGCATAATAAACCCCGGTGTACTGGGCTTCGGCGAGTCCTGAGTCTGCAACGCGACTAGCTCACGCTGGCCAATGGTCGACAGTTGCATCACCGTCGAATAGGCACCGGGCAGCGGGTAGTCATATTGCACCCCTCACCGCTGGCCTCGGCTTTTCTGGCACCGTTTGCGCAATTGCCGGCGAATGACTTCGATGTCATTGCCCTGGATACGCCAGGGTACCGCGACAGTGACCCGCTGGCACAGCCAGAAGACATCCTCAAGCCAGATGTGGAGGTACTCAGCGAGATACTTGGGTTACTGGAAGATGGCCATTTTTTGCTATTTGGCACTGCAACGGGGGCTCAGCTGGCCATAGAATCAGCCAAATCGTACTCGGATTACTTCATTAGCATTGCGTCGGAGAACATCGCGGCGTCATCTGATGAGGAGCGGCATGCGGCGATCGCGCAATGTTTCAAGGGTCTGAGGCCGCCTGGAGATGGCTCGCATATCAGTCAGGCGCGGCAGATCGCCCCACAGATGTTCCATTTTCCCTGGGAAGGCACCTCGTAAGCGGCGCGTATATCGGCGCTAGAGCCACCGCGGGAGGTCCTCGAGACGACGGTGCGGGCCTATCTAAAGGCGGGGCCGGATTATGCCTGAGCTTACAAGGCTGCGTTTGCCAATGAGCGACCAGGAAAATAGGCGGCGGTTGAGCAACCGGTGAAGGTGATGATGTGGCAGGGTGCGTTGTCGCGGGCGTGCGGTGTCTATGGCAGACAATATTGAATTTATCGACGCGCCTGCGGGTATCGAGGCGCGTTACCAGGTAGTGCAACAGGCGCTGCACAGCTTTAAGGATGGTGGATGAAAACAACACAGGTACAATTGTCGAGCACGCCTGAAGGTTTCCCCGAAGAGCATCACTTCCAGGTGGCCGAGGTTGCGTTGCCGGCACTGGGTGACGATGATGTGCTTTTAGAAACGCAACAACTGACGCTGGATCCATACATGCGCGAGCAGATTGCCGGCCGTCACTTGTCGGGCTCGGTAGCGCCGGGTCGGGGCCGTCGCCTGTGCTGTGGATTGTTGCCCGGACCGTAGTCTATGGCCTGGTGGTGTATGACTTTGAGGGCCTGCGCCAGGAGTTTTTGGATGCTGTGGCGCCGCTGATTGATGCCGGTACCTTGAAGGTTCCGGAAGATAGGGTCGAAGGGCTTGCGAATGCGCCTGTCCTGTTTTGTAAGCTGATGCGCGGAGAGAACCGCGGCAAAGCTGGGATTGAAGTTGCCTAAACGCTAAGGAGCAAAAGATGTCTAAAGCCGCAAGGCCCCTGGAAGGTATTCGCGTCATTGAAATGGGTCAGCTGTTGGCCGGCCCGTTCACCGGCACGATCCTCGGTTACTTCGGGGCAGAGGTGATTAAGGTTGAACCGCCTACCGGCGATCCGGTGCGCGGCTGGCGCCTGCTTGACGATAACGGTATGGCCTATTGGTGGCGAAGCTTGGGTCGCAACAAGAAGAGTGTGACCCTGGACCTGAAATCCGAGCGTGGCCAGCAACTGGCCAAGGATCTGATTACCACCGCCGATGTGGTGGTTGAGAATTTTCGTCCCGGCATGATGGAAAAATGGGGCATTGGCCCGGACACCATGAAAGCGGTAAACCCCGGCCTGATCTACGCGCGCATTTCCGGTTACGGCCAGTACGGTCCCTACGCATCCAAGCCCGGTTACGCTTCAGTGACCGAAGGCTTTGGCGGCTTCCGTTACATTAACGGTGAAGAGGGCAAGCCGCCTATTCGCACCAATATCAGCATGGGTGACACCCTGTCAGCGATTCACGCGGCACTGGGTATTGCCCTGGCGATTATCCAGCGCTCCAAGCCCGGCGGCGAGGGGCAGGTGGTCGACGTGGCCCTGTACGAATCTATCTTCAACCTGATGGAAGGCATTGTGCCGGAATATGATGGTGCGGGCGCGATTCGCGGTCCTTCAGGCACCACGGTGACCGGCATTGTGCCTACCAATACCTACCTGTGCGACGACGGTAAACATGTGGTGATTGGCGGTAACGGCGATTCGATATATAAGCGCCTGATGGCGGCTGCAGGCCGTTCCGACCTGGGTGAGCACCCTGAGATGGCAGACAACGCCGGCCGTGTGATCCACCAGGCAGAAATCGACGCTGCATTGGCGGACTGGTGTGCAGGTCATAGCTCCAAGCACATCATTGAGGTGCTGGAAGAGGTCCGTGTACCTGTGGGGCCGATCTACAGTGTCGAAGATATGGTGGCGGACGAGCACTACAACGCACGCGGTATGTTCGAATCGGTAGAGATCGACAGCAAGCCCCTGAAGATTCCCGCCATTCTGCCCAAAATGCAGGGCACGCCCGGGCGTACCGACTGGGCCGGCGGCGACATCGGCAGCCACAACGACGAAGTGCTCAAGGGCATTCTCGAACTGGGTGACGACGAAATGGCCAAGTTGAAGGAAGAGGGCGTGATCGGTGATTGATCGCGTTGTCTTTACTGATGTGGGGCCCCGCGATGGGCTCCAGAATCAGCCCAAGATTCTCACCATCGATGAGCGCCTGGCGCTCATCGAATCGATCGCCGCTGCCGGTGTTAAAAACATCGAAGTAGGCAGCTTCGTATCGCCCAAAGCGGTGCCTGCCATGGCGGGCACTGACCAACTGGTGCGGCGCCTGCCGACCGACGACAGCGTGCATTACAGTGCACTCATTCCCAATCGCAAAGGCTATGAGCTGGCGCGGGATGCCGGTGTGCGCACGGTGAATATGGTGTTGTACGCCATTGAAGGCATGGCTCAACGCAACGTGAAGATGAGCATTGTCGAAGCGGAAGAGGCCACGGGCCAGATTCTCGAGATGGCGAAGAATGACGGTGTTTCTGTTGTCGCCGCGATTGCCACCGCCTTTTGCTGCCCCTTTGATGGGCCCACCGATCCAGGTGTAGTCAAAGACATTGTGCGCCGTTTTACGGATACCGGTATTGAGCAACTGGTTCTGGCTGACACCATCGGCGCCGCCAATCCCATGGAGGTGCGCTCACTTACTGCCGACCTGGTGGCAGAGCACGGCGCAGATCGCCTCGGCTGCCATTTCCACGACACCCGCGCCATGGGCCTGGCGCTGGTGTTTGCCGCGTTGGAATCCGGTATTTATCGCTTCGACGCCTCCATCGGCGGCCTCGGCGGCTGTCCGTTTGCACCCGGTGCCAGCGGCAATGTGGCCAGCGAAGATGTAGTGATGATGCTCGAGCAAATGGGCGTCGGCACCGGTATCGATCTGGAGGCACTGCTGCGTGCGTCGGATCTCTCTGAGCAGCTCACGGGCACGGCGCCCGGCGGGCGAGCCAAGCCCTGGTTGGGGCCCTGGTTAGAAAAGCAACGCGCTTAATCTGAACGCCGGTCACTCACCGGCGTTTTTTTTGCTCTATACTCTCCTGCTTTAATGCACATGACAGGAACACTCCATTGCGTAACAAACCCACCCTGCTTGGCGGCGCCTGTGCGCTTTTAATGGCCTTTAGTGCCCCCACTTACAGCCTCTCACCCCTGCAACCCGAAGACATCTTCCAGCTTCAGCAAGCCACCCAGCCTGTTGTGAGCGGTAATGGCGAGCGCATTTTTTATCTGCGCCAATCCATGGATATTATGCAGGACCGACGCCGCACCAATGTGTGGATGATCGACAGCGATGGGGGGCAGCACCGGCCGATTACGTCCGGGGCAATGAATGCCGGGTCGCTGGCGGTGGCGCCGGATGATAATCGGTTGGCCTGGGTGGCCAGCGACGACACCGGCGCGCAGATATTTATGCATTGGCTCGACAGTGGCCACACCGCGCAGCTGACGCGGTTGCCGGCGTCGCCTGGTAATCTCGCTTTTTCGCCCGATGGCAATTGGATTGCCTTCACCATGAAAGTGCCGGCCAAGGCAGAAACCATTGGCAGCCTGCCTGCGGCCCCCAAGGGGGCTAAGTGGGCAAAACCACCCACGGTGGTCAACAAGCCGGTGTTCCGCTTTGACGGGGCAGGGGAGATCAGCCCCGGGCACACCCATGTGTTCCTAGTGTCTACCAACGGCGGTAGCGTGCGCCAGGTGACCTCTGGTGACTTCAATTACAGCAGCAGCCTCAGTTGGGGGAGCGACAGCAAGGCTTTGTATCTCTCGGCGAATACCAATGACGATTGGCTTTACCAGGCGCGTGAGTCAGAGCTCTACCGTCTTGACGTGGCAACTGGTGAAATCGAACAGCTCACCGATCGCAAGGGCCCGGACAGCAGCCCCAGGGTCTCACCGGATGGTCGCAAGCTGGCCTACCTTGGCTATGATGACGAGGAACTGGCGGCTGATCAAAACGATGTGTACGTGATGGATCTGTCGTCCGGCAAATCGCGCGCAGTGCTTTCCGATCTCGATCGCGGTGTCACGGCGGTGCGCTGGTCAGCCAATAGCAAGCGTCTCTACATCAGCTACGACGACAAGGGCGACACGGTACTGGCCAGCACGGATTTGTCCGGCAACCTCAAAGAGATTACGCGTGCCCTGGGCAGCGTGGCCTTTGGTCGCCCCTACACCGGCGCGCAATTCGATGTGGGCGGCAAGGACGTGATGGCCTACACCGTGGGTGGCCCGTACTCACCGGCGGAGCTGGCCAGCGGCCGCGCCAATCGTGCCGGCGAGCAGATCACCCAGCTTAACCAAAACATCCTCTCCCAGCGCGAGCTAGGGCAGGTTGAAGAGATGTGGGTAACATCCTCTCACGATGGCCTGGATATCCAGGGCTGGATTGTGAAACCGCCGGGTTTTGATCCGACCAAAAAGTACCCGATGATCCTGGAGATTCACGGCGGCCCATCAACCGCCTATGGTCCGCACTTCTCGTCCGAAGTGCAGCTGTTTGCAGCGGCGGGCTATGTGGTGCTCTACGCCAACCCCCGCGGCAGCACCAGCTACGGTCAGGCGTTTATCGATGAGATTCACCATAACTATCCGAGTGAAGACTACGACGATCTGATGTCAGCGGTTGATGGTCTGCTGGCCAAGGGCTATGTGGATGAAGATCAAATCTATGTCACCGGCGGCAGCGGTGGCGGCACGCTGACGGCCTGGATCGTCGGTAAGACCGACCGCTTCCGCGCTGCTGTGGTCGCCAAGCCGGTGATCAACTGGACCAGCTTTGTGCTGTCGGCAGACATGACCACCTTCTTCGCCCGCTACTGGTTCGGCGAAATGCCCTGGGAAAATCCTGAGCGTTATTGGGAGCGATCCCCGTTGTCGCTTGTGGGTAATGTGACCACGCCCACCATGCTGTTAACAGGGCAGTCTGATTGGCGCACACCCATGTGGGAAACCGAGCAGTACTATGCGGCCCTGAAGTTGCAGGGCGTGGATACCGCCATAGTGAGAATGCCGGGTGCCTCGCACAGTATTGCGAAGCGCCCCAGCCAGTTGTTGGGGAAAGTGGCCGCTATTCTGGCCTGGTTTGAACGCTACCAGCCGGAACAGGCCGGTGCTGATGACGGTGCCAGCTAGCACTTACCGCGGGTAACTTTCATTCATTGTGTGGACAGGCGTTAACGCACACAGCGCGTTAACGCCTTTTTTGTGTTGCCCTGATTTAGAACCAGGCGGCCTGCATGTCGTAGCTGGTTGTATCCACCTCGCCAATGATCTTGGCCCAGTGCCGGATCTCGGGCAGCTCAATGCGGAAGAAGTACTGCATGGCCTGTAACTTACCGCGATAGAACTGTTCATCGGCTTCGTGAGGTTGCTGCTCCAGGGCAAGGTCTGCGACGCAGGCCTGCTTCAGCCATAGCCAGGCAATGACCACGTGACCAAACATCTCCAGGTACTGCACAGAGTTGGAGAAGACCGCGTCAATATTCTGCGACTGGGTGGCGCCCAGCACGGCTTCTGTAGTTGACTTGAGCAGGATGACGGCATCCGCCAACTGTGTCGCGTAGGCGCTAAGATTGTCGCGCGAGGCAGCCAGGGCAATCGTTTTTTCGATCTCATTCAAGCACGCGGTGTAACCGGCAAAACCATTCATGGGCACTTTGCGCCCCAGCAAATCCATGGACTGAATGCCGGTGGTACCTTCGTGAATCGGATTCAGGCGGTTGTCGCGGTAGAACATTTCCACCGGATGTTCGTTGATGTAGCCATGGCCACCGAGTACCTGGATCGCAAAATAGTTGGCTTTGGGCCCGTATTCAGAGGGCCAGGTCTTGATGATTGGCGTGAGGAAGTCGAGCAGTGTATGAGCGGCCTGGCGCTCTTCCTCGGTCGCGGCGGTTTTTTCATCGTCCACCAGGTAGCTGCCGTAGAGGCACAGTGCGAGTGCGCCTTCAGCGTAGGCCTTCTGTGCAAGTAGCATGCGGCGGATGTCCGGGTGCTCAATGATGTTAACCGGCGGCGCATGCGGATCTTTCTCTGACAGCAAACGGCCCTGGGGGCGCTCTTTGGCGTAGTCCAGCGAGTACTGGTAGCCTGCCACGCCAGTGACGGCAGCGGATGATCCCACCATGATGCGCGCTTCGTTCATCATGTGGAACATGTACATCAGCCCCTTGTTCTCTTCGCCGACAAGATAGCCAACGGCTCCGTCCTGCTCACCGAAGCTGAGCGCGGTCGATGTCTGGGCTCGGCCGCCCATCTTGTGGAACAGCCCGGCCAGGGCGACTTCGTTGCGCTCGCCGACAGAACCGTCGTCGTTGACCAAGAATTTCGGAACAATAAACAGCGAGATACCTTTCACGCCTTTGGGCGCGCCTTTCACTCGGGCCAGTACCAGATGCACGATATTCTCGTTGAGTTCATGGTCGCCGCCGGAAATGAAAATCTTGCTGCCAGAGACACGGAAACTTCCATCAGCCTGTTTGACCGCGGTGGTGGTAAGGTCGGCGAGGCCGGAACCGGCGCCGGGTTCGGTCATTGCCATGGTGCCGGCGAAGCGGCCCGCACGCATGGGATGCACCCACTTTTCAATCTGCTCCTGGCTGCCGTGCGCTTCAATGAGGTTTGCATTGGCGGTCGTCAGGCCGGTATAGCCGGTCGCCACACCACCGGCAGCCACCAGATAGGATGTTGCGGCATTGGCTACGATATAGGGCAGTTGCATACCACCTGTCTCGTAACTGGCAGTGGGAGTGGCCAGGCCCGATTCAATGATAGCGTCCACGCCGACCTTGATGTCGGGGATCATGTGTACCTTTTCACCGTCGAACGTGGGCTGTTCGTTGTCGGCCTTCTGCCGGAACGGCAGCAGCACCTTCTCTGCCACGGTTTTGGCCGTGCCCAGAGTGGCGTCAAAAGTTTCCCGGTTATGGTCTGCGTATTGGGCGCGCTGCGTCAACGCCTCGGTATCGAACAGTTCATACAGCATGAATTCCAGGTCGCGATCGCTCATCAAGGGGGCGGGCATGGTTTACCTCTTTGTTTGCATTGCAGTTGTGATGGCTATTGTGGCGAATCCGGAGCGAAGATAACATGACATACCATGTCCGGTTCTGCCTCCTACACTGCCATCGAACTCCCTTTCGGGCGCCTGCTCAAATTCTGGCGTGGGGTGCGGGCAATGAACCAGGAAACGCTGGCCTCGAAGCTAGATTCATCGCCGCGCCATATCAGCCGATTAGAAAATGGTCGTTCCCTGCCCAGCAAGGCGCTGGTGCTTGGCATAGCCAGGGAGCTGGCCCTCGGTGAACGAGATACGAACCATCTGCTCATAGCGGCGGGTTTCAACCCCAATGTCACCAGGGTGGATTTCCACGCGCCGCAAATGCGCTGGCTGCGCAAGGCGATGACCATGACATTGCGGGCCCTCGACCCATACCCGGCAACGCTGATCGATGGTGCCAGTAATATTCTTATGGTCAATCGTGGCTGGGTGGGGCTGTTCAGTAATGCTATAGGCGAAGCATCGCTGAGTCAGGTCAGCAATCATTTTGACTTTCTATTTAGTCGCCAGGGGGCGGCAACAATGAAGAACGGCTGGGAAGACACCTTGTCGGTAATTCTCATGTCGCTGCAACAGGCGGCCCTGATGCGTGGAAGTGAAGAAGATCAGGCCCAACTGGACCGATTGATGAATTCGCCCAATGTGCCGGAAGACTGGCGTGAGCGGGGCGCGAGCCTGGAGCCCATGGCAAGCTATCGCATACAGTTGGAAGTTGACGGCGTATCACAAACGTTTTTTAACGTCAGTCAGACTGTTGGTGCCATGGGACCTAACGCCTATGTTTCTGAACCTAATCTGACGATTAATACCCTGTACCCGGAAGACGAAGCCGTCGACCTCTCGGTGCTTGTGCAAGGCGACCTGCGGCATCCTTTGTTGGCCTATTGATTGGTGTCGATCTTTTCGGCGGCCGAATTTTCTGGCACCGTTCAATGCCTCGATTGTTTCGTAAACCCACCCTGAGGAAAGCAGATTTTGGATATTGAACGCATTAACCCTGAATTGCGCGGCATCTTTAAGCGTCTCCCTGGTATTCGTCTCGACTGGGGGTGGGTGCTGTGGCTGGGCAAGCGGATTACAGGGCGGACTAAGAGCCTGACGCCCCCTGCGGGCGTGGTTGTCAACGACCACGATTGCGGCGACTTCGGTGTCCGGGTTTATGCCCCCGAGGGTGGCGGGACAGGCCCGGCAGTTCTGTGGATTCACGGTGGTGGGCTGATAATCGGCAGCGTCCCTATGGATGATTATCAGTGTCTCCAGTGGGTGCAGAACCTTGGCGTAGTGGTGGTGTCGGTGGATTACCGCCTCGCGCCCGAATATCCGTATCCTGCGGCTCCAGATGATTGCTATGCCGCCTGGCTATGGCTCCAGCAGCAGGCGCCTTCGCTGGGTGTGGACCCTGCCCGCATCGCCATCTCTGGTATGAGTGCAGGCGGTTGTCTCNCCGCCTTACTGGCGCATCGCATCCGCGATGAAGGCGGGGTGCAACCTGTGGCCCAGGGGCTGTTCTGCCCGATGCTGGACGACGAGACCGCCGCTAATACTCAACTGGATGCGATCAAGCACGCGGTGTGGAATAACCAGAGTAACCGCGCAGGCTGGTGCCACTTTCTCGGGCACGCCCCCGGTGAGCCTGAGGTGCGTGAGTACGCGGTTCCCGCCAGGCGCCAGGACCTGACAGGCCTGCCTGAAACCTGGATTGGGATTGGTGATGCGGACCTGTTCTACGACGAATCCACGCACTATGCAGAGCGCCTGCGTGCAGCAGGTGTTGCCTGCGAGTTCCATACCGCCCCTGGCGGCTTTCACGGGTTCGAAATCATTGCACGGCAAGCCCAGGTTACCCGGGACTATATGGCAGCACATGCCACGTTCCTGCGGCGCACCCTGGCTATCGAGACGTAGCCAGGCCCTTGCGGCGCCGTCTGCGCGCAGCCGAACCGATCTTGTAGGGCGTCACCTGCGGTAAATGTTGTTGTCACCTGCGGTCAGGTTCAATCCGCCAGAAGTGGGGTACTATGCGGCCCTCGGAACCAGATACCGACTCAATTTCTAACTCAGTTATCAAGGAAATCATCATGCCAAGAGTGAATCTGCAGGGTAGTTCGTCCATTGTTACCGGCGGTGCTTCCGGCATCGGCGAGGCGACCGCACGTCAGCTGGCTGAGGCCGGCTCCAAAGTGGTCATCGCTGATCTCAACGAAGAAAAAGGTAAGCAGGTCGCTGAAGAAATCGGCGGTGTGTTTGTTAAGTGTGACGTTACCAAGACTGAAGATGCCGACGCCGCCGTAGCGGCTGCCTGTGAGCTTGGCCCCCTGCGGGCCTGTGTTAACTCTGCGGGGCTGGGGCTGCCTGCGCGTACCATCGATCGCAACAACGACCCCATGGATCTCAAGGGCTTCGAATTTGTCATTCAGGTCAACCTGATTGGTACCTTTAACGTATTGAGTCGTGCTGCTGCGGCTATGGCCAAAACAGAGCCCATGGATGCAGATGGCGCTCGTGGCGCAATTGTTAACCTCGCTTCCTGCGCCGCCTTTGACGGCCAGATCGGTCAGGCTTCCTACTCGGCTTCCAAGGGCGGTGTAGTGGGCATGACTTTGCCGATTGCCCGTGACCTGAGCTCTGCTGGTATTCGAGTGAATACGGTAGCGCCCGGTCTGATTGATACGCCGATCTACGGTGAAGGCGAACACGCCGAAGCGTTCAAGGCTAAGCTTGGTGCCTCAGTACTGTTCCCCAAACGTCTGGGTGTCGGCGAAGAGCTGGCATTCACGGTCATGGAGTGTATTACCAACCCCTATATGAATGCTGAAGTCATTCGTATGGACGGTGGTATCCGTATGCCGCCCAAGTAAGTCCTGCGACGATGACGAAAAGGGAGTGGCCTGGCCACTCCCTTTTTTTGTATCAGCTCATGTAGTCGATATCAGGCCCTGCGGGTACCACGCCGGTGGGGTTAATCATCAGGTGCGAGGCATAGTAGTGGCGCTTGATGTGATCGAAATCGACTGTCGTGGCCACGCCGGTTAGCTGATAAATATCGCGGATGTAACGCGGCAGGGCGGCGAAGTCCTCCAGCCGTTGCCGGTTGCATTTGAAGTGACCGTGATACACCGCGTCAAAACGAATCAGCGTGGTAAACAATCGAATATCGGCCTCAGTCAGTGTGTCGCCCATGAGGTAGCGATTGCTCTGCAGATGTGCGTCCAGTGCATCCAGCTCGGCAAATAAAACCTGGTAGGCTTCTTCGTAGGCGTCCTGGCTGGTGGCAAATCCAGCGCGGTACACGCCGTTGTTCACGGCCGGGTAAATCCGCTCGTTCCACTCATCGATGCCTGCGCGCATGGCCTCGGGGTAGTAGTCATCTGTATTGCCCGTTAAGTCATTGAACGCTGTGTTGAGCATGCGGATAATTTCTGAGGACTCATTGTTGACGATGGTATTGCGCTCTTTGTCCCAGAGGACGGGTACCGTGACCCGGCCTGAGTAAGTGCTGTCGGCATCGGTGTAGACCTGATGGTGGAACTGGCGCTGGTTCAATGCGTCGCCAGAGCTGCCGGTGGTCTCGTCGTAGGTCCAACCGTTTTCCAACATGATCGGGCTGACCACCGAGACCGAAATAAGGTCTTCAAGCCCCTTTAGGGTGCGCATGATCAGGGTGCGATGCGCCCAGGGACAGGCCAATGATACGTACAGATGGTACCGACCTGGCTCTGCCTTGAAGCCACCCTCACCACTGGGGCCGGCGCTGCCGTCGAGGGTAATCCAGTGGCGGAACTGTGCATCCTCGCGCACAAACTTACCGCCGGAAGATTTAGTGTCGTACCAGGTGTCCTGCCACTTGCCGTCTACGAGTAATCCCATGATTGTTTCCTCCTGTATGGAGGGCGCTTACGCGCCCAGTTTGCGGTCGAGGGTGAAGGCGCCGGGGCGCGCATTGGCTATGGCCAGCAAGCCGCCCGCCATCGCCAGGTTCTTGAAGAGCATGATGAACTGCATCTGGTCGGCGAGATCGAAGTGGAACAGTACGCCGGATGCGATGCTGAACAAGGCGAGCAGAATGGCAACCAGTCGTGTCTGGAAGCCGACTACCAGGGCCGCGCCGCCAAGCACTTCGAGGGCGATCACGGCGGGGAGCAGGAAGCCGGGAACTCCCACGCTGGCCATGTAAGCGAGGTTGCCTTCATATCCGGAAATCTTCGACAGTCCGGCGAGAATGAAAACCGCTGCCATCAGGGTTCTGGCCAGTAAATCGGTGAGCCCGGCGGGGATTGCAGCGCTAATGCCGGCGTTGAGTTGTTGGTTGATTTCTGCGGTGGTCATCGTGTCTCTCCAGTGGGTGCGTTTGGTTGCGGCCTGTAGTGGCCTGCGATGGAGAAACTATAAGTCCGAAAATAGCGAAATAAAATCGTATTAAAGCGGCTCATATGTTCTAAAAAATGGAAATATAGGTGGGTCGGTGGCTTGGGTATCAATACCCATACTGGCGCTTTGGTGTCATGGTTTACCATTTGCGCATATGTGTCGAGGTGGTTGCTGCCGCCAGGCGCATGCGGGGCCAGGCTCTGCCTGCGCTGAACAATAAGGAGATTCACAGTGGGGATTTTGCAAGTGGTTGTCGACGGCGTCGACAGCGTCAAATTGACCGAGGTGGATGCGCCTCAGGCGACGTCCGATGATGTGATCGTGAAAGTCGAGCAGTGCGGTATCTGCGGCTCGGATTTGGGTTACATCAGCATGGGTGGTCTTCTCGGCCCTGGTGTGCCCATGCGCCTTGGCCACGAACTCTCCGGCACTGTGGTGGAAGCTGGCAGCAATGTCTCTCATGTCGCCGTCGGTGACCGGGTTATCGTTAATCCGGTGGCCAACAGCAACCAGATTGGCAATGGCGGCCCCGAGGGTGGTTTTACACCACTGCTGCATGTCAGGGGCGCAGCGCAGGACGAGCAGGGCGTGATCAAGCTGCCCGATACCCTGGATTTCGAGCAGGGCGCACTGGTGGAGCCGCTGGCAGTGTCTATGCACGCGGTGCACAAGGCGTCGCTGACCGCGCAGGATCGGGTCGTGGTGTTTGGAGCCGGTCCTATCGGTCTTGGTATTGTGCTCGTGGCTCGCTACTACGGTGTTGATGACATTGTGGTGGTGGATCTCTCGGAGCAGCGTCTCAAGACCGCCAGCCAGTTAGGCGCCGCACCGTTTAAGGCGAGCGAAGGTGATCTGCCCCAATTCCTGTCTGAGCGCTGGGGCTCCCGCGACGTCATGGGAATGCCCATGCCTGCAGCAGATGCGTTCTTCGAGGCTACGGGTGCCGGCCCGGTGTTCAATCAGATCGTGAATATGGCGCCGGTGAATGCGCGCGTAGTTGTAGTGGGCGTGCACAAAGCGCCGGTGGAATTTGATCTGGTGAACCTGCTGCTCCGGGAGCTTCAGGTCAGTGGCTCGATGGCCTATCCGGATGAATTCTCACAGGTGATCGAGATGCTGGCCAGCGGTAAGGTCGATCCTTCACCGCTGGTCAGTCATCGTTATGACTTGTCGGAGTTTCCCGATGCGTTGGCAATGGCGCGCGACCAAGCCCAGGCACTTAAGGTGCTCGTAGCCTGCCAGCGTTAGCGGTAACCCAGGGGGCAGGCCAGGTCTTTTATCGGGAGTAGGGCGCCGTGTACGGCGCTCGCCGCATCCGACGCCAGAAAACACATGACTTCCGCCAGCGGCTGAAGTGCCACCCGGGTGGCGAAGTCGGCGTCAGCCTAAGTGCGGTTAAAGAGAGCGCCCCTTTGCCGTCATCATAGTACGGCATTTCCAGTGACCTGAAAATTACGAAGCAAAAGAATGTGGCGGAGTTTGCCAAGCGTTTGTCAAAGAGCAATGCGCCCGCAGAGCCCACTGAACTGATCCCCGCGGCGACAGTTCTTCTGTTGCGCGATGGCGCTGACGGCGTTGAAAAACTGATGCGCAAGAACTCTCGAATCGTCTTTCGCGGCTTTTGGGTGTTCCCCGGCGGCCGTATTGATCCCGAGGATGGCTCAGATCAGGACGCCATCCAGGAGCGGGCCCGGGTTGTTGCGGCAAGAGAGGCGATGGAGGAGACCGCGCTGGATGTCACGCCTTATGAAAGCAGGTTTATTGCGCCAGCTTCGATCGCTGTACTGCAAATTGTCGATGAAGTGGATGGTGGGCTCATTGTAGTTGTTTGGAAGGGGCCTGAGCTGAGTAGAAACCAAGTCTTGGCGGCGGCGTACAGGGATGAAACAATATAACAAGAGTGGGCAGTGCGCTCCCGGACGGCCTTCTAGGCCGTCCGCTGCCGCAAGCGTTATGAGTCATACTTGAATTAAGGAATGTCATTGATACCGAAAAAGTACACTCCATTAGTTTTTTCTTTTTTCATGTCATTACTCATGTCATGTCTGATGTCTTTAATAATTTGCCTTCTCAATTTTGGCTTAATAGAAAATATCTTACTCATCTGGTTAAAATCTTGGGGAACTGCATTTTTAATTGCTTATCCAGTTGTTCTGTTAATTAACCCGCTAGTCAGCAAGCTCGTTAATCTTGTTATTAAAGACTAAAATGCATACATATAGCTCAATATAAAGTTATATATTCGGCGAGAGTGAGGAAATCCTGTCCACCTCGTTCAATAAACGCAAAGGTCCACCACTGCGCTCCATATAGGTGTCTCTGAGTTCTTGCATAACGCCGTAAGAAAGGGCGGCTGCGCGTGTACCACCACCTGAGAAGGCCAGCAGCACGAGGGTCTCATCGACATTGTTAGTGCGATCGGGACTGATCTGGCCGTATCCTGTGGATTCATCGACCTCAGTGATCGCCTGGTTGGGTGGCTTGTAGGTGGTAGCGCACCCGACGAGTAGCAGCGCTGGCTGGCGAAGTGTTGGCGTAGAGCCATCTCCGCTAGGTCCCGTTACTACAGTTTTACCGTCAGTGGCGCACGCAGGTTCGTTTCGACCAGGGTGCCAGCAGGAATATTAATGGATGCGCCACTGGTGAGAATGGAGGCACCCACGCCCACCTTGGCACCTTTCTTGGCGCTGGAACTGCCTCCGTAAAGGCCGCCCAGGGCCGCTGCCCGAGCGGTGCGCTTGGCGGTTCTTCCCGCCTCATTACCTGTCTGTGCCTTCAACCCATCAGTGGTAATTTCATACATCAGCTCGTTCAACATAATGTCGGTGAATTCGATTGCCATTTCGGAGGAGCCCGCCACGCGGCCTGCGCTTTTGGCCTGGGTGATTCGGCCGTAGAGCATGGTGCCGCGAGGGGCTACGGTGACACCATCGACCATCAGTGCGCTTTCCAGCTGGGCGCGAAAGCGGTGCCCCGAAGAATGACGGCGGGTGTCGATGGCCTCGGACATGCGTATGACCAGACGGGTACCGCTGGCGACGGTGGTTGTTTTAGGCGGGGGTGGTGGTGCCGGTTCTGCTTTGGGTGCGGGCACCGCTTCTTGCGCAGCCTCGCGTGCGGCTACGCCTTCAGAGTTGAATATCGCAACCACCTCATCCTCGGGGAAAGCCTCGATGCCGGCGCCCGTATCAAACATCATGATCCCGTTACTCATGCCGACAAATGTACCCTCAAGCAGGGTGCCATCGGCCAGCTCTATGGTATCGGCCAGACTGACTGGAGTGACAAGGATGGCGCTCAGGCCAAGTGGAAACAGAATACGTCGCATGGTCGGTGTCCTTACGTGAGTCGATCTCAAACTGAATTAGAGTATCAATAGCGTAGATAAAGCTCCGTTTTAGTCAACATCGCGCCACATTGACGAAAACTACCTATGCGGACACTCCCGCACTGTATTAGATTGGAGGCATACGCATTCTCAGATCGAAATTATGACTGAGGCTTTGGCCATGAAAAAGCGACTTTTGCTGTGCGGTATGGCACTGCTTATGGCAGTGGGTTAGCTGTCCGCCGACGAGGTAACAGCGAAAGAATTCTCCGGCTGGATGGAAGACTATGACTCACGGCCAGGGCTTATAAACGGCCTATTGAGAGTAGACATCCTAGCTGATTATGTCGACCGGGCCTGCTGACCTGTCGAAGTTCCCTGCTATTGACCGCGAAAATCCTGTTCGCGGCGTTGAGCATGCCATTCACATCCATTCACTCGTGAACGGGTGCACGCAACAGCTCATGCCATGCGGTTTTCACTGGCTTCCTTGCTGGCTTTGATCACTAGGACTTCAGTAGCGCACTTGCCGTGGCCCGCGACTCGGACCAGGCAATCAAGGTAATTGTGGGATTTCAGCGTTGAAACAGCTGCCCTGACGCCGGTCAGACGAGCCCTTTTACTGGCAGCAGGGCGCCGTGCACCGCGCTTGCAGCGTCGGATGCCAGAAAGCACATGACCTCCGCCAATTGCTCCGGGGAGACCCACTCAGCGAAGTCAACGTCAGGCATGCCCTCGCGATTAGGGGGGGTATCAATGATGCTGGGTAGCACCGCATTCACGTTGACCCCAGCTGCCTTCATCTCTTCTGACAGGCTCTCAGTGAGGCGCATCACCGACGACTTGGCACAGCCGTAGGCGCTCATTGCAGCCTGACCCGAGACCGCGCCCAGCGCGCCGACGTTAACGATGGCGCCACGCTGCTGTTTCAGCACCGGTGCGGCGGCGATGATGGCATTGCGCAGGGTCTCGACATTGATGCGGAACATCCAGTTCCACTGTTCATCACTGGGATCTGCTGCATCTACACCCATGGCAAAGCCGCCTGCAATGTTAAGCAACGCATCGAAGGGTCCGATACCTGCGATCACTGCCTGCGTCGCTTCGCGGTCGAGCAGATCAACCTTGTGATAACTGCCACCGGGAACGTCGGCGTTGTCGACGATGTCCAGGCCAATGACTTCTGCGCCGTGTTGGTGAGCAATAGTGGCGGCGGCTTGGCCGAGCGTACCTGCGGCGCCGGTGATCACGATGCGTTTGTTGTTGAGCATTGGAATAGCCTTATGCGGATTCTGCAAAAGCGTATTCTGGATTAATCGCCAGCGCAGTCAACTCCTGTAGTGCGTCGTGTGTCTCGCCCAGGCTGCGCAATTCGTCGACCAGGCGTTCGTGCAGCGCCTTGCTGGCCACCGTGAGCATTTCAGCGCGCAGCAGCCATTCCTCTGGATACGCCTCCAGCGCTGCAGTCAGCGCGTCCTGGATGTCCGGATCACTGCTGTTCTTTTCCGCGCGGCGCACGTTCTCGACCAGCGCATAGCAGGCCATTAGTTGCACGTCGTGTTCAACGCGAATGGTCTCGGTGTGCGGAGTGGGTTTGTAGAGCTGCAGGGCGGTGCGGTCGGCGACGCCGCCGTGCACGGAGGGAATGCTCGAACCTACTGCCAGGTCATATGTTCCCCAGGCGGGGTCGAACAGAATACGGCCGTGCAAATCCTGCACACTGCAGTCGCTGAACGTCAGTATCAGATTGCGGTGGTCCTGTCGAAACACCTTGTCGAGCGTCCCTTCAACGGTGATGCCCGAAAGGTATTCAAGGCGCACCGGTTTGCCGATGGCTATGTTGTGGGCGGCCAACTCGTCAATGGTGTACTCGGACAGGCATCGGCTGAAGTCCTTGATATGACCGATAGGTGAGCCAAAACCCTCGCTGTGCCAGGCCACGCCATGACCGATGATTTCCTGGTCGCGGTAGGCGAGCTGGGTGGGGCCACTGGTACGCAGATAGGTGGCATTGCCCACGGCGTCACACAGGACCTCGCAGAACACGCCGCTTACCTGCATGCCACTGTCATAGGTCGCCGTGCACATACTGGCGGCATCGATGGCGGTGCGCAGTGACTCCGCGCCACCGCGTTTGAAGCACATGGACGCGGCGAATTCCTCCAACACCTGGCTGAGGTGCTTGCAGCTCTTGGTCACGAACAACTGTGGTTGCTCGCGCGTGATGTCATAAGCTGTGTTCACGGCATCAACCGTCAGCGGTACTTTCCTGACGGCTTCATCATTCAGGCAGTGGCGGCTCTCGCCGAGTGAAGACAGCAGGCCCGCGCCGAAGATGTGATAGTCATCGGGATCGCCGACCAGTCCGTATTCCACGGTCCACCAGTGCAGGCGAGTGAGTAGCGCAGCCTCCGAGGGCGTTTGCTCGCTTTGTGCCAGCCGTTCCAGCGCGGCTTCTGCTGCGGCGATTTCATTGCGGGAGCTGTCTGGGCACTCCTTGAGAATCGACAGCTTGCGAATGGCCTCGTACTGCTCGAAGTCTTCCCGCGTGGCGATTGCTTTCATGCCTACCGCGCCAAAGCGCTGCAAAAACTCGGCGTAGTCGATATCGACAATGAACGGTGCGTGACCGGCAGACTCGTGCACGATATCGGGTGCCGGGGTGTAGAAGACGTTGTACACGCTGCGCATATCCAGCGCGATGACCAGCACCTTTAGCGCCTGGAACTCCATGAAAATTGCCGGCGGGATAAAACCGTCGACGACCACCGCGCGCCAACCCAGTTGGGTCAGGCATGCGTTCATTTCTTCGATGGAGGGAATGTGATCGAGGGCGATGCCGGTGCGGGCAAGGCCGTCGAGGTACACCGGGTGTGCTGTTTTTTCCAGTTGCCCGGTGAGGTGTTTCATAATGAACCGCCATACCGCCTGGTCTCGTGGCGTGTAATCGCTGTAGTCCTGGACTTTGACGAAGGGGCGCAGGTGGGCGGGTAGGCTGTTTATTATGTCTTGCTGGCTCATTGTTCTGCTGTGGTTACGACGATGGCGCGTCCGGTTGCTGCTCGGGCGCCGCCTCAATAAAGGCAGGTAGCTCGTTGCAGGCATCGACGATGCGGGTAATGTTGGGGTAGGGCGCCATGTCGAGATTGAAGCGGCGCGCATTATAGACTTGGGGCACCAGGAAAATATCAGCCATGCCCGGCGCGTCGCCTGTTGCGAAGGCTGTTGATGCGGTCTCGAGCATTTCTTCTACCGCGCCAAAGCCGCGCGGCATCCAGCGTTGATACCACTCGCCAATGCCTGCGTCAGAGACCCCCATGACCTTTTTAAGGTGCTCTGTCACTCCACTGTTGCACAGCGGCTGAATTTCGCAGGCGACGGCATTCACCAGGGAGCGGACGCGAGCGCGGGCCAGTGGATTCTCGGGCAGCAGTGCAGGTTCGGGATGGGTCTCTTCCAGGTACTCGATGATGGCGCTCGACTGGGTCAGCCTGGCGCCATCATCCAGAATCAGCGTTGGCACCAGGCCCAGCGGGTTGATAGCCAGATAGGCGTCACAGCGCTGCTCTGCCTGCAGCAGATTGACGGCGTGGTAGTCGTACGCAATGCCCTTCAGTTTGAGGGCAATGCGCAGTCGATAGGACGCGGATGAACGGTAGTACGAGTATAGTTTCATGCTTTGCCTCTATTGGGACGGCGTGTACTGCACCACCCGCTGATCGATGTTGCCGAAAATGCTGTTGCCAGCGTCGTCCAGCATATCGATTTCTACGCGATCACCAAAGCTCATAAAGGGGGTGCTCGGTGAACCATTGGCGATGGTTTCGAGACAGCGCACTTCGGCCAGGCAGCAAGAGCCTGCCTCGCTGCCAACATTTGAGACCGTGCCCGAGCCGATGACCGTGCCGGTCATGAGCGCGCGGGATTTCGCGCAGTGCGCGATCAGCGTGGGAAAGTCGAAGGTCATATCCACACCCGCATTCGGTGCGCCAATAAGCTCGCCGTTGAGCGTGGCGCGCAGCGGCAGGTGCAGCTTTGCACCATCCCAGGCATCGCCGAGTTCATCGGGCGTTGCCAGCACCGGCGTGAAGCTGGTCCAGGGTTTTGACTGGTAGAAACCAAACTGTTTGCCCAGCTCCGCCGGGATCAGATTACGTAGTGATACATCGTTGACCAGGCCGATTAATCGGATGTGGTTGCGCGCCAGTTCAGGCGATGTGCCGGCGGGCACGTCGTCGGTAATCACCACGACCTCGGCTTCGAAATCGATGCCCCAGTCTTCGCTCTCGACTTCGATGTCGTCGCGCGGGCCGATGAACGCGTCCGAGGCGCCCATGTAGATCAACGGGTCAGTCCAGAAAGATTCGGGTAATTCTGCGCCACGGGCCTTGCGCACCAGCTCCACGTGCGTGACATAGGCGCTGCCATCCGCCCAGTGGTAAGCCCGGGGCAGGGGGGCTGCACAGTCTTCCGGGATAAAGTCGAAGGCACCGTCGCAGTCACCGGCGTTCAGGTCATTGTACAGCGCAACCAATGCCGGTTCTTTCGCTGCCCAGTCGTCCAGGGCTGCTTGCAGGGTGGGCGCGATGGTTTCGGCGCTTACGGCGCGACTCAGGTCGCGGGAAACGACAATCAGTTTGCCGTCGCGGCCGGATTTGAGGCTGGCCAGTTTCATGTTTTGTCTCCGGTAAATTCCTTTTCGTGTAACCACGCAGCATGACGTGGGGCTTTGCGGGTCTGGCTCCACTCTTCCAGCATAGCGGGTGCCACGCGGTTGAGCTCAGCCATTTCCTCGTCAGTACAGGTATTGGCCACGAGTTCCAGGCGGTGGCCGTTGGGATCGCGGAAATAAATGGACTGGAAAATGCCGTGATTGGTGGGGCCAATCACTTCCAGCCCCTCGGCTTCGATCGCAGTCTTGGCCGCGAGCAGGGCATCCCAGTTTTCTACCTCAAAGGCGATATGCTGGACCCAGTCGGGGGTGTTGCCGTCAAAGCCCATATCCGGGGAGTTGGGCAGTTCGAAAAATGCCAGCACGTTGCCCATGCCCGCATCGAGGAAGACATGCATATAGGGATCGGGCGCCTTGGTTGACGGCACCTGATCCTCGGCGATGGCAAGAACAAATCCCATGCCTAGCACGCGCTGGTAAAACTCCACCGTCTCCTTGGCGTCGCGGCAACGATAGGCCACGTGATGTATGCGTTTCAGATTCATGGTCGACCTCAGGCTGCGTCTTCGTCGGTCTTGAGCGCACCGCGGCGCATCTGGTCGCGTTCCATGGATTCAAACAGGGCCTGGAAGTTACCTTCGCCAAAGCCCTCGTCGCCCTTGCGTTGAATGAACTCAAAGAAAATGGGGCCGATTCGTGTCTCTGAGAAAATCTGCAGCAGCAGGCGCTCATCGCCTTCCTCTGTGGAACCGTCCAGCAGTATGCCGCGGGCTTTGAGCTCATCCACGGGCTCGCTGTGATGGGGCAGGCGCTCGTCGAGCATCTCGTAATAGGTTTCAGGCGGGGCGGTCATAAAGGGCACGCCGTTGGCCTTGAGCTTGTCCCAGCACTCCAGCAGGTTGTCACAGGAGAAGGCGATATGTTGAATACCTTCGCCATTGTATTGCAGCAGGTACTCCTCGATCTGGCCTTCACCGCCGGCCTGGCCTTCTTCATTGAGCGGAATACGGATTTTGCCGTCCGGCGCAGTCATGGCGCGTGAACGCAGGCCGGTGTACTCACCCTTGATGTCGAAGTAACGGATCTCACGGAAGTTGAACAGGTCTTCATAGTACTTGGCCCAGTAGTCCATGCGGCCGCGATACACGTTGTGGGTCAGGTGGTCGATGACTTTAAAACCACAGCCGATCGGATGACGATCGACGCCTTCGAGATATTCGAAATCGATATCGTAAATGGAAGCACCGTCCTCGTAGCGATCGATCAGGTACAGAATAGCGCCGCCAATGCCCTTGATGGCCGGCAGTTTGAGTTCCATGGGCCCCACGGGTACATCGATGGGCTGTGCACCTTTCTCCAGAGCCCGTTCGTAGGCGGCCTTGGCGTTCTTGACACGGAAGGCCATGCCACAGGCGGAGGGGCCGTGTTCTTCGGCGTAGTAGTAGGCCCAGGACTTGGGCTCGTAGTTGATGATGAAGTTGATATCGCCCTGGCGCCACAGGTCTACATCCTTACTGCGGTGGCTGGCCACATGGGTAAAGCCCATTGATGTAAACACGGGTTCCAGAATGCCGCGCTCTGCAGCGGCGTATTCAACGAATTCGAAGCCGTTCAGGCCCATTGGGTTTTCGAACAGGTCTGCCATGAGATATCACCTGATGTTGTGTTTATGAAAGCGGTTCCAAAATAGTAGTCGCAGGTGGGGGCAGGATTTATTCTATTTGTGTCTATAATAGGGCCTAAATAGATGAAATATTTCTATAAAGAATGAATATCAGGGGGAAATCACCGTGAAACTGGAGCGCCAGGAAAAAGACATCCTCAGGGCACTACAACACGATGGGCGCATGTCCAACGTGGATCTCGCGGAAACGGTGGGCCTGTCAGAGTCGCCGTGCTATCGCCGGGTGCGGGCATTGGAAGAGGCCGGCGTGATTGAGGGCTACGGGGCGAAACTGGATCGGCGCGCTATTGGCCTACAGGTGACGGCATTTGTACTGGTCACCCTAGAAACCCAGGATGATCGAAAACTGGCCAAATTTCTGTCGGCGGTAGAAGGCGAAGAATACATTGTTGAGGCGCATGCGATGAGTGGCTCTCACGACTTCCTGCTCAAGACCGTGGCTCGCAGCATGGATCATTTTTCCGAACTGGCCATGAACAGGATACTGAAAATACCCGGGGTTAAAAATATTGAAACCAACTTTAGCCTCCGGGCGGTTAAAGAGAGTGCCCCTTTGCCGTTATCATAGGCAGACAAGTAAACCGACCCGAACACAATGACTGACAAGAACATAAAAGACTTCGCCCAACGTCTGTCCAAGGGCGAGGCCCCGGCCGAGCCGACAGAGCTGATTCCTGCCGCAACCGTTATTTTGCTCCGCGATGGAGAGGACGGTGTGGAAACCCTGATGTTGCGCAAAAACTCCAAGATTGCCTTTGGCGGTATGTGGGTGTTTCCCGGTGGCCGGATAGATCCGGAGGATGGCGCTGAAGAAGACACCATAGAGGAGCGTGCCCGTATTGCTGCGGCGCGAGAGGCCATGGAGGAGGCGGCGTTGGATGTGNCCCCCGCCAATATGACCATGATCTCGCACTGGACGCCGCCCCCCATGGGGAATCGCCGCTTTGCGACCTGGTTTTTTGTCATGCCCGCTCCCAGCGGTGAAGTGACCATCGACGACGGCGAGATCAAGGACAGCCAGTGGCTGACCGGCGCACAGGCGCTTGCCCAGCACCGCGCTGGCGAGATTGAGCTGGTGCCGCCGACTTATGTGACCTTGTGTCTGCTCAGCCGCTATAACAGCGTGGCTCAGGCGATGGCAGATTTTGTGCCACTCGAGCCGCGTTATTACCGTACCAAGATCTCCGCCTGTGGCGAGGACCTGGTGTCCATGTGGGAAGGCGATGCTGGCTACGATGCGGGCGAGGCGGACACCCCGGGACCACGCCATCGCCTGACCATGAAGAAAGCGGGTGGGTTTGAATTTGATGAGTCGGGTGTCGAATGAGTGAACTGATCGCGGATTTCCGCAGTGACACCGTGACCCGGCCCTGTGTTGCCATGAAGCAGGCCATGGTCAAGGCCGAGTTGGGTGATGATGTGCTCGGTGATGATCCCACCGTGAAACAACTGGAAGACACTTTGGCCCGGTTGGCTGGCAAAGAGGCGGGTCTGTTTTTACCCACAGGTACCCAGAGTAATCTGGNCGCGCTCATGGCGCACTGCGAGCGCGGCGACGAATATATCGTCGGCCAGGAAGCCCACACCTACAAGTATGAGGGTGGTGGCGCAGCGGTGCTGGGTAGCATTCAGCCGCAGCCGATTGAATTTGAGCCCGATGCCACCCTGGACCTGGCCAATGTCAGGGCCAAGATCAAAGCGGATGACAGCCATTTTGCCCGTAGCAGTCTGCTGTGCCTAGAAAACACCTGCTCCGGTAAGGTGCTGCCTTTTGACTACCACGCGTCAGCACGTGCGTTTTGCGACGAACACAGTCTCGGCCTGCATCTGGATGGTGCGCGCCTGTTTAATGCCTGCGTTAAGCAGCAGGTCTCACTGGAAGCCATTAGTCGCTATTACGACAGCGTATCGCTGTGTCTTTCCAAAGGTTTGGGAACCCCCGCAGGTTCGGTGTTGGTGGGCAGCGCCGAGGTGGTTGCCGATGCGCGACGTTGGCGCAAGGTGCTCGGCGGTGGCTTGCGCCAGTCCGGCATGCTTGCCGCGGCGGGGCTGTATGCACTGGACAACAACGTCGAGCGCCTGGCTGAAGATCACGACAATGCCCGGCGTCTGGCGGAGGGTTTGTCGCGTATCGAAGGCATTAGCTGTGATCCCGCGACGGTAGAAACCAATATGGTGTTTGCGGTAATTGAGAACACCGAACACGCGGATGCGCTCAAGGCACATCTGGAGGCGCGGGGTGTGCTGACCCTCGGCGGGCAAGTGATGCGGCTGGTGACCCACAAGGATATCGATGCAGCCGCTGTTGATGCCAGCCTGGCGTTGTTTGCCAGCTTCAGTGCTTAGCGCGTAACAGCGAGAGAGAAATCGAGCACCGCGTTCTGCGGTGCTCTCAATAATTTAACCCAGACGGCGTTGCAGCGCCCGGCGGCCGAAGCCTGCCAGTGCCGCTGCAACGAGGCCCAGTGCCCACAGGGGCAGGGTGGGAATACCGTAGGGCGCTTCCGGTACCCGGACACGAGCGTGGAAACGCGTTGTTCCTGACGCAACTGGGAAAGCATGGCCTTCAAGCACTGCGAAACTGCCATCGGGCGAGCGCAGTTCGATGGACGCGGTGTCGGTGAACGTCACGTTGTCCGGGCTCAGGAAATCGAAGCTGTGTAGCCCACCGGTAAAATGGTGTTCAGCTGGATAATCACGTTGCCTTCGATGACGGCATTTTCGGCATCGATGGCCGAATACGGGCTCAAGTTGTCGAGTTTGGACATGGAAGAAGGGGTTTTGCCTTCGCGACCGGTCTCGGGCATCGGGCCGGTATTGGCAATGGCCAGGTTTCCGTCAATGACTGAACAGGTGTTGCCGTCCAGTGCTGATGCCAGTACTTCGATTGAAGCATCGTCAGAAATAGTGAAGTCTTGCGCCGGGCAATTGCTGGCATTGGCTGTGTTCGCATACAGGCTGACCGCAGCTGCAACAGCCGCAAACATTGGATTACGCATTACGCCCCCAGGATGGTCCATTAGTAAATTTCTTATGCTTGCAAAACACCTGATTTTTTAGGTGTTTTATTCGGAACACGTCCCCTATGTCCCTCCGACCCCGCGAGCAGGGAAGGGCGAGCCTTTTTAGGGCTTTTTGCCGGGCGCAACTGTACCAGACTGAGAGCTGGTTCTACTTTTCAGACAGGATAAACGCCGCCCCCTGTTCAGCGATCATGACCGTGGGGGCATTGGTGTTGCCTGAGACGATGGTGGGCATGATGGAAGCATCCACTACCCGCAGCCCGGCAACGCCGTGGACGCGCAGGCGCTCGTCAACCACCGCCATGGGGTCGCCGCCCATTTTGCAGGTGCCTACCGGGTGGAAAATAGTGGTGCCCAGGTCGCCTGCGGCTCTGGCCAGGTCCTCTTCAGTTTCGATGTTGGGGCCAGGCTTCAACTCCTCGGGCGAGAAGGGCTTCATGGCGTCGCTGGCCATGATGCGGCGGGTGAATTTCAGGCCCTCAACGGCCGCCTTACGATCCGCTTCCGTGGACAGGTAGTTGAGTTTGATCTCTGGTGCCGCCTCTGGGTCGGGGCTGCGAATGTGCACATGCCCGCGACTGGTGGGACGCAGGTTGCATACCGATGGCGTGATCGCGTCGAAGGTATGGAGTGGGTCACCAAACTTATCCAGTGACAGCGGCTGTACGTGCCATTCCAGATCCGGCGTGGCGAGATTCGAATCACTCTTGGCAAATGCCCCGAGTTGTGACGGCGGCATGGTGAGAGGGCCAGTGCGAAACAACAGATATTGCAGCCCCATCTTCAGTTTGCCCCACAGCGAGTGGTAGAGCGTGTTCAGGGTTGTGGTGTTACTCACCCTATAGACGGTGCGGATTTGCAGGTGATCCTGAAGGTTTTCACCAACGCCACTCAGTTCCTGGCGGACCTCTATACCGTGCTTTTCCAGCAGGGGACGCGGGCCGATGCCGGAGAGTTGTAGCAATTGCGGAGAGCCGATGGAACCTGCCGCGAGAATGACTTCTTTTCGCGCCTTGAAAATCTGGGCTTCGCCCTTGCCGATGCGCGCTTTTACACCGGTAGCACGCAGCTTATCGTCGCTGGAATCCAGCTCCAGCCCATGCACCATGGCCTGGGTTTTAATGGTGAGATTGGGGCGATCTTTGACAGGGTGCAAAAAGGCATGGGCGGCACTGCAGCGCTGACCTTTGCGCTGGTTCATCTGGAAATAGGCGGTGCCGAAGTTATCGCCGCGATTGTATTCCTCGATTCTGGGAATCCCGGTCTCGGCGGCGGCGTCGCGCCAGGCATCGAGTATGTCCCAGCTGACCCGACGTTCCTCCACGCGCAGCTCACCCTGGTCGCCGTGAAACTCGCTGGCACCATGCTGGTAGCTCTCGGATTGTTTGAATACCGGAAGCACGTCCTTCCAGCCCCAGCCTTGGTTGCCGGCGGCAGCCCATTGGTCGTAGTCGTACTGCTGGCCCCGCATATAAACCATGGCATTAATGGATGAACAGCCACCCAGCACTTTGCCACGGGCATAGCCCAGGGAGCGGCCGTTGAGGCCGTCATCTGGCTCGGTTTCGAAGCACCAGTCGGTGCGGGGATTGCCGATGGTAAACAGATAGCCCACCGGAATGTTGATCCAGAAGTAGTCATCCTTGCCGCCGGCCTCGAGTAGCAGCACCTGCGTATCAGGATCTGCGCTGAGTCGGTTGGCGAGTACGCAGCCGGCGGTGCCGGCTCCGATGATGATGTAGTCGTATGTCTGGGTCATTGCTAGTCAAATGGCGTTGTAAAATATGGGGCCTATTCTCCAGCGTCTTTATAAATCTGGCAATCGGCGCAGCGTGAGTATCGCTCCACGCCGAATTCAGTGAGGGTGATCAGGCAGCCGCCAGTCCCAGCGCTTTGGCTTCTTTCTCCAGCACTGCTTTTACGTGTGGCTGTTCCCTGACACGTGCAATAAGGCCGGCAACGTTGGGCCATTTTTCAGCGTCTACTTCGTAGCCGGCATATCCAGCATTAAAGAAAGGAGAAGCGATGCAGAGGTCGGCCATCATAAATTCGCCAAAGACAAAGCCTTCAGCGGGTACAATGCTCTCCAGGTAGTCCAGCACCGGTGGGAGTTTCTTCTCTGTGATTTTGGCGATCAGTTCCTCGTCCGGATCCTGCTTGAACGCCAGTGGACGCATAAAGCGCTGGAAAAAGATGCCTGCTGCCAATTCCGCGACCTGGCCACCGCAGAAATCTTCATACCAATGGGCGCGTGCTTTGTCTGCTACATCCTCGGGGTACAGCGGGCGCTCAGGATAGGCGTTCTCCAGATGTTGGCAGATCACCTTGGAATCGCCGAGTGTCAGGTCGCCATCAACCAGTGCGGGGATCTTGCCGGTGGGATTGATCTTCAGGTAGTCCTGGTCGCCGGAGAAGGGCATCTGGGCAACGATCTCATAGGGGATGTCTTTGTAGTCCAGGGCGATGAAAACCTTGCGCACAAAGGGTGAGCCGTGCACACCGTAAATCTTGATCATGTGAATTCCTGTTGAATGAAACGCTTGCCAGCAGCGTTGCATATTGGCATGGTGCGTGTCAATTTGGTAAGGCCGGCAGAGTGTGCCAATTGGGTCTTTCGCTCTTCGATGTTTAGCGTGGCATTCGCCTCGAGCGCTGTATTTGAACCAGGACGCACTCTGCCGCGTAAGCTTGAGCAACGTGTCTGGTCTTGAGGTTCCACTTCTCGCCGGTGACACGTCATTACATTAATTGAACACACAGGAATTCATTATGTCCCTCGATCTGGGTAGTCTGTTTCGCCCTTACACCATTAACTCGCTGGAGTTGCCCAATCGCATTTTGATGGCGCCGATGACCCGTGAATTTTCGCCGGGCGGTGTGCCCGGTGAAGATGTGGCGGCGTATTACCGCCGCCGTGCAGAGGGCGAGGTGGGTTTAATTATCACCGAAGGAACCACGGTGAACGACCCGGTGGCCACCATGGGCAAGCGTATTCCACACTTCCACGGCGAGGCTGCGTTGGCCGGCTGGCAGCACGTGGTGCAAGAGGTACATGCCGCCGGTGGCAAGATCATGCCGCAGTTGTGGCACACCGGTATGGCGCGGAAAGCCGAGGACACGGACAATCCAGAGCTAAGCAGCGCAGGACCATCGGGGCTCGTGGCGCCTGGCAAGCAGTTAGCCGAACCGATGACCGTCGAGCACATCGAACAGGTGATTGAGGCTTTTGCGGACGGCGCGGCCGCCGCGCAGCAACTGGGCTTTGACGGTATCGAGATTCACGGCGCGCACGGTTACCTGATCGATCAGTTCTTCTGGGAGGGTACCAATCAGCGCAGTGATGCCTTTGGCGGCAGCTTCGAGAAACGCCTGCGTTTTGCTGAAGAGGTGATCAAGGCGACCCGCGCGGCGACCTCGCCGGGCTTCCCCATCATTTTCCGTTATTCCCAGTGGAAGCAACAGGACTTCGAAGCGAGGTTGTTCGACACACCCGAACGTATGGAGGCTTTCCTGACGCCGCTGGTGAAGGCAGGGGTCGATGGCTTCCACTGCTCAACCCGTCGCTACTGGGAGCCTGAATTCGCCGGTAGTGATTTGAACCTGGCAGGATGGACCAAGAACATTACGGGTAAAACTGCAATCACTGTGGGTTCTGTGGGATTGAGCGAAGACTTTATCGGCGCCTTTGTAGGCATGTCTTCCGACAAGAAGTCTATCGATGATCTGGTGGCCCGCCTGGATCGCGACGAATTTGATCTGGTTGCGGTAGGGCGCGCTGTGCTTCAGGACCCCGCGTTTCCGGCCAAGCTCAGGCGTGGCGATTTAGCCCAGATCGACGCCTTTGATGTGGAGTCATTGAAAGTACTGGCGTGAGGGCAGGGATGTGCTCTGTATGTATTGACACATCATGTGCCATATTGATAAATTGAATACCGAATCGAAGTGACGAGAGAGAACCGATGAAAACACGCATTACTGAAATGCTAGGTATTGAGACCCCCATTGTCTGTGGTGGCATGATGCGCGTGGGCACGGCAGACCTGGCTGCCGCTGCTTCCAACGCGGGTGCGCTGGGTGTGATGACTGCGCTGACTCAGCCCACGCCGGAAGGACTCGAGGCAGAGATTGCCCGCTGTTTTTCAATGACCGACAAGCCTTTTGCGGTGAATCTCACCGTGGGTGTAGTCGCCAGTGAAATCAATTACGACGATTATGTGGACGTCATTATTAAGAGTGGTGTCAAGATTGTGGAGACAGCCGGCCGTAGCCCCGAGCCATTCATGGAGCGCTTCAAGGCAGCTGGTATTAAAGTGATTCACAAGTGTGTGGCAGTGCGCCATGCACTTAAGGCCGAGCGTATCGGCGTTGATGTGGTCAGCATCGACGGCTTTGAGTGTGCCGGTCACCCTGGTGAGCAGGACGTGGGCGGCCTGGTGCTGTTTCCTGCGGCTACCCAGGCGCTGAGCATCCCGGTATTGGCCTCCGGTGGTATCGCCGATGGTCGTGGCCTGGCAGCGGCCCTGGCATTGGGTTGCGAGGGCATTAATATGGGCACCCGATTCCTGGTGACCAAAGAAGCGCCGGTGCATGAGGGCATTAAGCAGAAAGTCGTGGAGATGGATGAGAACCAGACTCGCCTGATTTTCCGCACATACAAAAACACCGCACGGGTGTATCGCAACGGCATCGCTGACGAAGTCGCGGCTATTGAAGCGTCTGGCGCTGATTTTGGTCAGGTGCATCACCTGGTATCCGGGGCCAATCAGGAGAAAGCCTGGAGCACCGGTGATATCGAAGCAGGTATGGTCACTGTGGGTATGTGTGGTGGCCTGATTAACGATATCCCCACCTGTGAGGAACTGGTGCGCAATATTGTGGGTGACGCGGAGCAGATCATTCGTGAACGGTTGGCATCTATCACGGCTGCTTGATGGTATAATTGGCATCCTCTATGCCAGAGTAACCAGGGGATGATCCGGGGGCAATATGTCGAAGACACAGGGAGATGACGTGGTCGACGGACGCAGACTTCGCAGTGAGCGGAGTCGCCTTGCCATTGTTGAGGCGGCTTTGGCCTTGCAGGAGGAGGGGGTGCTCGTCCCCACCGCCCAGCAGGTATCTGATCGGGCGGGCGTCGGTATCCGCTCCTTCTTTCGGCACTTTGAAGATATGGAAACGCTCTTCGAGGTTGCTGACGGCCATATTCGTGACTCCTACGAGGCGCTGTTTCTCGGGGGTGATCGCAACGGCACACTGGACGAGCGTATTGAGCACGCCGTAGAGCGTCACGGTGATGCCTACGAGAGTGTCAGCAATATGGTACTGGGCACCCATGCCCAACTCTGGCGCTACGAAGCACTGCGAAAAAACTACGCGCGCAATCAGCGTGGTTTGCGCAAGGATCTGGACGATTGGATTCCCGAGCTGAAGTCTGTTCCACGCGACACGCGCGAAGCTGTTGATGCCATTGCATCATTCGAAATGTGGAACCGGCTGAGATATCACCAGGGGCTGAGTAAGAGTAGCAGCATCGCCATCCTCAAGGGTTTGCTTAAAAATCTAATCATCGACGCCTGACTAAACTCCCCACGAATGCTTTGGGGTACGTATTGCATTGCTACCTAAATCGACATAAATTGTGCCACAATGATGATTGCTTGTAGATTTGCCGGTGACGCTATCCATCGGAGCTTGGCCAAGCGGAGAAAGCCACTTTGAAGAAAGTATTACTCTCGATTGTTGCTCTGGTCTTCGTGCTGGGCGCGTTCGCGTACCAGAACCAGACCGCGATTATGCTGGCGCTGGTCAAGTACAAGTCTGCCAATGAGTATGAGGTAGGGCCGCCGCGTGAGATTGCCTGGAAGCAGGGTCCAGCGCAGTCAGACACGCCGCTGGCAGATCGTCCCCCCAACATTATCCTGATTGTTGCCGACGACCTCGGTTACAACGATATCTCCACCTTTGGCGGCGGTGCTGCAGGTGGCCGTGTGCAAACACCGCATATTGACCAGCTGGCGGCAGAGGGGGCGGTGTTCACTCAGTCATATTCCGGATCGGGTACCTGCGCCGTGTCCCGGGCTATGCTCATGACGGGGCGCTATCCCACCCGTACCGGCTTCGAATTTACGCCGACCCCATCGGGCATGGCGCCCATGGTGGCGCGCATTGCGCAGGAGATGGATCCCGGCAAGCCACCGATGATTTACGATCAGGCCATGGATGAATCCAAGCCGCCCTACGAACAACAGGGCTTGCCGCCGGAGGAAGTTACCATTGCTGAAATGCTGCGTGAGCAGGGGTACAACACCTACCACATTGGCAAGTGGCATCTGGGGCGTTCAAATGGCATGGCACCTCATGATCAGGGTTTTGAGCAGAGTCTGCTTATGGCCAGTGGCCTGTACTTGCCAGAGGACGATCCCAATGTGGTTAACGCCAAGCTTGATTTCGATCCGATCGATCAATTCCTGTGGGCGCGCCTGGTTTATGCGGCCAGCTTCAATACCGGCGACCTCGATCGATTTGAGCCCAGTGGTTACCTGACAGACTACTGGACCGATGAGTCTATCAAGATCATCAATGCCAACAAGCATAGTCCTTTCTTCCTATACCTCGGCCACTGGGGCGTGCACACGCCACTGCAGGCGACGCGCGAAGATTACGAGGCGGTTGGCGACATCGAACCTCATCGTTTGCGCGTGTATGCTGCGATGATTCGCTCTCTGGATCGCAGCGTCGGGCGCATTAATGCCGCCCTCGAAGAGGCCGGTATTGCCGATAACACCATTGTGCTGTTCACCAGCGACAATGGCGGCCCTGGCTATATCGGCTTGCCCGATATCAATCACCCGTTCCGGGGTTGGAAGATCAGCCAGTTCGAAGGCGGGATTCGCGTGCCCCTGTTTGTTAAGTGGCCGGCGCGTATCACCGCGGGTACTGTCTCTGAAGAGCCGGTGGCGCACATCGATATGATGCCAACGCTGGCGGCGGCCGCCGAAGTGCCACACCCTGAGGGTGTTGAGATTGATGGTAAGAGTTTATTGCCGCTGGCGACAGGAGAGGGCGCCGATCAGTGGGACAGGGAAACCCTTTTCTGGCAGAGCGGCCACTATCGTGTCGTGCGCCACGGTGATTGGAAGTTGCAAGTCGCTGCGCGACCCACCAAGCAGTGGCTGTATAACCTCGCCGAGGATCCTACCGAGCAGGTAAACCTCGCGGAGTCAGAACCGGCCAAGCTGGCTGAGCTCCAGGCGCTGCTCGATGAACACGCTGCAAACGCCCGAGCTCCCCTCTACCCCGCCGTACTGGAATCATCCATCGCCATCGACAAAACCCTTCTGGAGCCCTTCGCCGAAGGTGACGAGTACATCTACTGGCCCAACTAAACTGGGGGCAGACCACCTGATGGTGGTCTGTCCCCCTTGCCCTTACTTCTTGGCCTTTGGCCTCGGCTTTCGCTTCCTTTTGGGTTTGGATTTGCGTTTGGCGGCCTTACTGCTCAGACCTGCCGCTTCCTCCAGCTCCACCAGCGCATCTTCCATGTAGTCGATAATGCGCTGCACATGTGGCATCGAGCGGCGGCAAGCGATGATGCCAAAGTCCACATTCTGGTCGTAGGTTACCAGGGTAATATTCATGGCCATCCCGTCTATGACGATGGAGAGGGGATAGGAGCCGTCCATACGTGCTCCGTTCCAATACATGGTTTCGCTAATGCCTGGCACATTGGAGATGGCGACATTGTAGGCAGGCATGCGGGATATCAGGCCCATGGGCACCAGGAGCAGGGAAGGGGTCTGCATGACCATGCTGACCAGTTCGATCTCCTCGGGCGACATGTCGGTATAGAACGCCCGGCCTGCCCTTACTGAGGCCATAATGGCCTGGATGCGTTTGGCTGGGTCCACAATGTCCGTTGCCAGGTCTGCGCTGATAGAGGCCACAGCATTGCCTGAGTCCACTTCCCCTGCCTGCCTGATCGACACCGGCACCATTGCCTTGAGTGACTCCTCGGGTAGTTCTGCGTGCGTCTCCAGATACTTTCGCAGGGCGCCGGCGCATATAGCCAGAACAGCGTCGTTAAACGTACCGTCAAAAGCACTACCAACTGCCCTTATGCGCGCAAAGGGCCAGGACTGTGCGACAAAGCGCCGCGCTCCATCCACTTCGGTGTTGAGCGCGCTGGTGGGCACCTGTAAATGAGGCAGCGAGAGTTCACCGCCGCGCCCACTCCAGGCTTGCGTAAAACCCTTGAGCGCACGGAACAGGTTGGTGCCGCTGTCGAATGTCGATTTGAGCATGTCCGCGGCGTTACGCAATTCTTCATCGGTGTGTGCTGCCTGCTTGCCGAGGCGCAGGGCGTCTTTATAGCGTTGCCAGGATTGCAGAGACAGGGGCGATTCGCTCAGCACGTTGTAGGGGTCGGCAGAGAGCATGCTGCGTGAAATGTGGATGGAGCGTGCGCCATCGACCGCCGCGTGATGGGTCTTGGTATATACGGCGAATTGCCTGTTTTTCAGGCCTTCGATCAGGTGCATTTCCCACAATGGTCGGGTGCGCTCGAGCAGCGTGCCGTGCAACCGGGATACGAGTGTAAACAGTTCGCGATAGCGGCCCGGTTTGGGGAGCGCGGAATGGCGGACATGGTAATCCATGTCCAATGCGGGGTCCGGCTCCCAATAGGCGTTGCCAGCAATCCCCAGGCGCCCAAGTTTGAGGCGGTCGCCGAAAGGGGGCAGTAATGCATCTGCCTCGCGCACATTGCGGGCGAGGCTGTGCATGAATTCGTGCTCGTCCACGCCATCAGGAAGTGTGTACAGGGAGACTCCGCCCACGTGCATGGGCATCTCGCGTGTTTCCGCCATCAGGAAACCTTTGTCCACAAAACTGAGCTTCTTCATCGCGCCCGCTCCTGCAAAGTGGGACAGACCACTATTAAAAATATTGGTCTGTCCCCGGTTTTATTTCGTCTGGTTGAACACCGGCTTGCGCTTCTCAATGAAGGCGAGCATTCCCTCTTGTTGATCCGGCGTGCCGAATGTTTCCAGTACGGCAGCTCTCTCGGTTTTTAGTAATTCGTTCAGGTCGCGGTCTTCACTGCCAACCGCCACGTTCATGACGCCTTTCACTGCCAAAGCCGGTTGTGATGCGAGCTCACGGGCAAGATCCATGGCACGCTGTTTCAGCTCCTGGAGTGGCCACACTTCATGGACGAGGCCGATACGTAGCGCCTCAGATCCGGATATTTTTTTGCCGCGGAGAATCATATCCAGTGCGTGATCGCGGCCTACGCATTTGCTCAGGCGTGCGCTGCCGCCCCAGGCGGGAACAGAGCCCAGATCCATTTCCGGCAGGCCAATCTGGGCACCTTCTGCTGCGGCAAGGCGGAAGTGGCAGCCAAGTGGTAATTCGAGGCCAGCGCCGAGGCAGTATCCGAATAGAGTGACAACCCAGGGTTTACCCATATTCTCGATGGCGGCGATCATCCGCAGACGTTGGTCGAAAAATGCGTGTGGATTGAAGTCCTGTTGCATCGCCGCGCCGAGCTGCATCAGATCCATGCCGACCGAGAAATTGTCCAGGCCTTCGGCAGTCATTACCACTGCACGGATATTGTTGTCGTCGGCGATGTTGTTGACGAGAGATTCCAACTTATCGACAAACTCGAGGCTCATACGGTTATAGGGGGCATCGTTAACCGAGATAACGGCCACACCGTCGTCAACAGTAAACAGCAGTGCTTCGCTCATATATTCAGCTCTCTTATTATCACGGAACAGACCATCACTTTATCTTTTTGAAAGGGTGGTCTGTCCCCAATTTTTTGCTCAATTACTACAGGCCGATGCGGGTCTTGATAATCTCAGAAGAGTTTGCCGGAAGGCTAAACGAAACCCCATCCTGGCCAATGGTGTACTCCGGAAAAATGTCTTCAGCACCGTCCAGGAACAGCGCATCCTGGCCCGGGATGACCATGGGCGGCACAATGTGATAGTAGAGCAGGTGGCCAACTTTGGCATCTCTGGCGATCTCGGCAGCCTCAACCGGGCTGGTGTGGTAGTCGAGAACATCGTAAGTGATTTTCGCCATGATCGGGTTGCCAATTTTCTTGGCCGCTGCATTCATCCTCAAGAGGAGATTTGGCGCCAGCGCCTCATGCACGAGCAGGTCAATGCCTTCAGAAAATGCCTGCAAGTTAGCCTGCTTGGTTGTGTCGCCAGAGATCAGCAACGTACGGCCTTTGTAGCTGAACCGGTAACCTACCGCAGGATCTATCGGGAAGTGATCGACCACGAGCATCTCTACCTTGAGTCCGTCTTTTTCGTAGACTACGGTGAGCTCGTCTTTTGCGGGCACGTCAAATGCGATGGCCGTCATGCCGGCGCCACTCATTGGCGCGACTGTGTCCCCGTGGTGTTCATGACGATAAACGAAGTCTTGTGAATACGCAGCATTGAATGCCTCTACCACTTTTTCCACGCCTGTTGGACCGTAAACGGGGAGCGGGCTGGTATTGTCGCCAGCGGCCCAACGCAATGTACTTAGTTCGCCAAGGCCATCAATGTGATCAGAGTGGAAGTGGGTGATAAAAACACCGTTCAGGTCGCCGATAGGGTAGTTCATGCGGCCGAGGTTACGTGGTCCATCCGTGCCAGTATCAACCACGAAGAACTGCTCGCCGGCGACGACGGCGACACAGGGTCCTGAGGCTTTGGGTGCTGGCATCGGTCCGCCTGCGCCGCACAGTGTGAGGTGCAGCCCGTCGTCCAGATCGGCAATCAGGTTGGCCCCCATCATTCGTTCAAGGCCAACGTCCATGATTCTGCCAGCAATACTTGCACGTTGGCTGTATGCGATCACAGCAAGTGTGGCGATGACGCCTAGAACGAGCGCAGTCTTTTTCATAGTTCCACCATAGTAGAGAGTAGTTCGACTTGATGCCGCAGTGTTACTTATGGCATTCTTTGTGTCAAATTAATTCACGGTTAGGTTGCTTGCCTATAAGTGTATGGTAATTAAGGTTTTTTGTTTATGAAAAGATTGCTCAAGATCGGTGTGGTAGTGGTTGTGCTGCTGGGTGTGTTCCTGCTTGCGTTACCTACGATCCTGCACAAGGCCGGTGTGCATCCTGAGTACACGGGCCCGACTGTAGAACTGCCTGGCAAGCGTGCCCTGGTCATTGCCACCAGCCACGCCGTGCTGGCGGCTCCCGGCGAAACCGAAGGCCCGGCAACCGGAGTGATGGCCTCTGAATTGACCCACCCTTACTACACATTTCTCGACGGTGGGATGGAAGTCGACGTTGCCAGCATCAAAGGCGGCGAGATTCCTATCGATCCGCAGACGCTTCAGTTTATGATTATTTCACCCGAGGACGAACGCTTTCTTGAGGACAGCATCGCGCTGGCGAAGGTCAAAAAATCCATCCCCATCGCGGATGTAGATGTGTCGCAATACGATATCGTCTTCATTGCCGGCGGCTGGGGAGCGGCCTACGACCTGGCGCAATCGCCGGAGTTGGCGGCCAAGGTGAGTGAGGCCTACTACGGCGATAAGGCAGCGATGATCGGCGGTATCTGCCATGGCGTGCTAGGACTCGTGAGCGCGCGTGATCAAGATGGTGAGCTACTGATCGCCGGACGCCGCATGACGGGGGTGACCGATAAGCAGGTCAAGGAGCTAGGTATTGATATCACGCCACTGCACCCTGAAACGGAGCTTCGCAAGGCCGGGGCTATCTACGAAAGCCAAACTGCGTTCAAGGATTTCTTTGCCACCCACGTCACTGTAGATGATGAGCAGCGCTTTGTGACCGGGCAGAATCAGAACTCAGGCCTGGAGGCTGCCAATCGCATGATGCTTATCCTGGCCGACCGCGAGCAATAAAGCTTAAGTGGACAGACCACAATTCGCCCTTTAATTGTGTTCTGTCCCCAATTGACCAATTGTGGGCTGTACCCATTTTATCGGATGAGCAAATTATGAATAGAGTGTTGAGCGTGCTGGTACTGCTGCCAGCCATTCTTTTTATTGTGATGGGCGTTCGCTGGCTGGTAGCTCCGGCGGGCATCGCACCTGAATTCGGACTCGAGCTGGCAACAGGCCTGGGGCTTAGTTCGCAGGTGGGGGATATGTCAGGGTTTTTTCTGACCTTGGGCATCTGCATGTTGGCTGGCTTGGTGACAGGGCGGCGCACCTGGTTTTACCCGGCTGCGCTCCTGCTGTTTCTGACGGCCATTGGGCGGGTAGTCGCCTGGCTGTTCCATGATGCCGCCCTGGCGCCGCAGATCGGTGTAGAGTTGGTGGTCACGGTGATTCTTCTGCTCGCGTCACAGCGCTTGGCACGGGAGCCCTGAGTGGTGATAGCCCGTACGCTTTCGAGCGCATTGTTTGCCGCGCTGCTGCTACATACATCCCTGGGACAGTCTGAAGAAGCCATTGTTGAGCCGGAGCAGGTTCCCGTCGCTTCAGCGCGGCCCAACATCCTGCTGGTGCTGGCCGATGACCTGGGCTTTAGCGATCTTGGTTCTTACGGCAGCGAAATCAACACGCCCACACTCGATGCCCTGGCGCAGGAGGGCATGCGCTTCACCAACTATCACACTGCGGCGAACTGTGCCCCCGCCCGTGCAATGCTGCTCACCGGGGTGGATGCGCATCTTGCCGGCGTGCCGAATATCCCGGAAATGCTGGCCCCCGAACAGCAACGCCATAGACACTACCAGGGCGTGTTGGGCAGCAACGTGGTCACCGTGGCGACCCTGCTTGAGGGGGCTGGCTACCACACGTATATGGCGGGTAAATGGCACCTCGGGGCAGGTGACGGGCAGCTACCGAGTCAGCGCGGTTTTCAGCGCACGATCGCACTGGCGGACTCGGGAGCCGACAACTGGGAGCAGCGTCCCTATATCCCGCTCTACGAGAAGGCCAATTGGTACGCCGATGGTGAAGAGTACCAGCTGCCTGACGACTTCTATTCCTCACGCTTCCTGGTAGATAAAACCATCGAGTTTATCGATAGCAATCTCGATGACGGCCAGCCATTCTTCGCCTATCTGCCATTCCAGGCGGTTCATATACCGGTGCAGGCGCCGCAGGAATTCATCGATCGTTATATGGGTGTCTATGATGGCGGGTGGGATGAATTGCGCGAGCAGCGGCTGGCGCGTGCCGTAGAACTTGGGATAGTGCCTGCAGGCATCGACATGGTTCAGATGTCGACAACCGGTGACTGGGGCGCGCTGGATGTAGGGCAGCGTCGCTATGAGGCTAAGCGAATGGCTGTATACGGCGCCATGGTTGAGGCTATGGATTTCCATCTTGGTCGCTTGTTGCATTATCTCAAGGCGCGAGGGCAATACGAGAATACGATTGTTATCTTCACCTCGGATAACGGTGCGGAGGCCAGCGGCCCGGCAGATCCTGATTCCCTTGTGGCCCGCCGCGGGCCAGAGGCGCTGGGCTATAACACGGATTACGAAAGTCTTGGCCTCAAGGGTAGCTACAACACGATCAGCCCCAGTTTTGCCAGCGCCGCTGCCAGCCCACTGGCTTACTACAAATTTTATGCGGGGGAGGGCGGCATGCGGGTGCCATTGATTGTGGCAGGGGCCGGCCTAGCCGGGCAGGGTGAGCTCAATCATGCGTTTTCATTTGTCACCGATATTACGCCCACCATACTCTCACTGACCGGGGTGGCTGCACCTGAAGGTCGCTTTGGCGGCCGGCCGGTAGAGCCGATGATCGGGCGCGACCTGAAGCCACTGCTGAAGCAGGAAGTAACGCGTGTGTACGGAGCTGAAGACGCTGTCGGGTATGAATTGGCAGGGCATGCGGCGTTGTTCCAGGGCGATTACAAATTGCTCTCCATTCGCCCGCCTTTAGGGGATGGGCAGTGGCGTCTTTACGATATCGTGCGAGACCCCGGTGAAACCATCGACCTTGCTGCAGAGCAGCCGGTCAGGCTTCAGCGTATGCTGTCGGCCTATGAAGTGTATGCCCGGGACAACAAAGTACTGGCAAACCCGCCAGGATATGACCACATGAAACAACTGGTGATCAACACGCTCTACCAGCGTCTGCAGACGCCAGTGCTGGTGGGATTGCTGACGGCGCTGATCTTGCTGCCATTCCTGGTTGCTCACAGTGCAAGAAGAAAGGTTCAATAACATGTCAAACACACACAAGCTATACGCGATCACCCACTCTCTGTATTCAGGCCGGGCACGCAGCTATCTGATCAAACAACAGATCCCGTTTCAGGAGTTGTCTACGGGCCACGAGAGCTTCAAGGCTGAGGTGCTGCCCAAGGGTAAACTGGCCACTATCCCCACGCTGGTGACCCCTGAAGGGGAAGTGATTCGCGACGGCGCCGCTATCATTGAACATTTCGAGGCGGCCAACGGTCGTCCGAACCGTCCGACAGGCCCTCGTCAACAGGTGATCAGTGCGCTGTTCGACGTGATTGGAACCGATGGCCTGCTGCGGCCGGCCATGCATTACCGCTGGAATTTCCCGGAAGACAATCTTGAGTTTGTGCGTTATCACTTCCTCCACTCCCAGCGGGACATGCCCGAGCGCGAGGAAAAAACCGAGGCGATGATGAATCGCATGCGCCACGCGGGGATGTTTTTTGGTGTCACCGATGAGACACGCGAGGTGGTTGAGGCTCTCTATCTGGAGTACCTGGAAGCCCTGAACGCGCACTTTGAGCAATATCCCTACCTGCTGGGTTGGCGTCCCTCCATTGGTGACTACGGCCTGTTGGCGCCGATGTATGCTCACCTGGGGCGCGACCCTCATCCAGCTAGACTCATGCAGCAGCGCGCCACGCGGGTGTATCGCTGGGTAGAGCGCATGAACCGTGCGGATCAGGATGTGCCCGAGTACTTCAATGCGGGAACTGATTTCCTCGCGGAGGATGAAATTCCCGATACCCTCGTGGCCGTACTCAAGGTATTGGCGGAAGACTTCGTGCCGGAAACCCTTGCTGCCGCAGCGTTAATCAACGCTTGGCTGGACGAAAATCAGCCCGAGGTGGGTTCGGCGGCGGTGGGGCGTCTGGCCCTGGTCCTGGGGACCGCAGAGTTCTCCCTACGCGGTGCTACTGTCAATGCCCTGGCCCAGCCCCATCGCTTCTACTTGCTGCAGCGAGTGCAGGATACCTACGCTGCATTGGCAGATGATGAGAAAGCCGAGGTCGACTCGCTCTTGGCGGACTGCGGCATGACGCCCATTCTCACGGCCACCCTGAGCCGCCGTATCTCTCGCGCCGATAACCTCGAAGTTTGGGACTAGAAAATATGGGACAGCCCACAGTTTTATGCAAAACTGTGGGCTGTCCCATATTGCTATCTGAGGCTGGCTCCTTGAGCGACAAGAAGACCTACCGCCAGACTAAATTCGTGCGACCTGCGGGTGCTACCGAGATTTTGCTGATTCGCCATGGCGAATCTAGAGCGGCCTCCGAAGCTAATCCGTTTCCTCTGGTGAATGGTCAGGGCGACCCGGAGTTGGCCGCTACAGGGCGAGACCAGGCGGAGAAGTTGGCACAACGCCTTGCTGATCACGCGATTGATGCGGTCTATGTAACAAACCTGTCCCGTACGCATGAGACGGCGGCACCTCTTTGCAAGATCAAAGAAATTGTGCCCGGAGTTGTAGAAGATCTGCGTGAGGTCCATCTGGGCGATTGGGAAGGCGGAGTATTCCGAATCAAGGCGCACCAGAATCATCCCAACATTGTTGAAATGTATGAACGACAGGAGTGGGGTGTGATTCCTGGTGCAGAGACTAATGCTGAGCTGGATGCCCGGGTATCACGTGGGCTGGAACACATCATTTCAAAACATCCCGACCAGCTGGTGGCCGTTGTCGTGCACGGCGGAGTCATCGGCAGTCTGCTGGCGCAGGCTACTCGCTCGGAGCCATTTGCTTTCGTCGGTGCCGACAACGGCTCGATCAGTCATCTCGTTGCTCACCGGGGGCGCTTGAGCCTCAGGCGTTTCAATGACACCAGCCATTTGTCTCTCGCGATAGGTTCGGACACGTCGATGCCAACCTGAAACTGGGGGCAGGCCAAGCGCGAACAATGTGGTCTGTCACAAAAAAAAGCCCAGGCACTAGGCGCTGGGCTTGATAATCAGGACATAGCTAAGTTTAGAAGTCGTAGCGAACTGTCGCTCCATACGTTCTCGGTGGGGCCAGGAAGTAGGCGTCCATATCGGTGATGGGGTAGGCTACCAGAGTCTGGGCCGCGTATTCCTCATCGGTCAGGTTCTTGCCCCACACGCTTACATTCCAGTTGTCGTTGCGCCAGCCCAGGGTCATATTCAGGTTCTGGCGGTCCTGTTCATCCTGGGCCTGCAACTGTGCAGCTGGCGCCGTGTTGGTCAGGTGGTCACCCATAAAGCTGTAGTCGCCGCGCAGGTAGGTATTGCCGTCGGCGAGGGGTAGGACGAGGGTTGCTGCCAGGCTGCCGCTGATGTCCGAGGCGTATGCGAGGTCTAGGCCTTTATCCGGTCCGCCAGTGAACTCGTACTTATCCAGGTACTGCAGGCCGAGGGTGACGGTCAGGTTGGGCAGCGGCAGTGCATCCATCTGGAAGTCCAGGCCAGCAACTTCTGCCTCGCCCTGGTTGGAGGTGAACTGGCCAAGACCGCTGGAAGCCTGCTGGTTGGTCTGCATGTCTTCGATCTTGGTGAAGAACAGGGTGGAGTTAATGCGTAGGCGATTGTCCAGCAGGGTGCTCTTGATGCCGAGCTCGTAACTGGTTGTGTCTTCGTCGTCGAATTCGCGCTCATCGGATTCGCCGGCTACACCGTTAAAGCCACCTGACTTGGTGCCCGTTGAGGCACTGGCAAAGAGCATTGTGTCGAGGTTCAAGTCATAACTGACACTTGCCAGCCAGTCCACGTTGTCGCTGCTGCGATTGAACGACTCATCAATCTCCGGGCGGGCTGATGACAGGAGTGAGAAGGGCGGAACAATGCCCTGTTGAGCCAGCAGAGCGAGGACAAATTCAGGAATATTTTCTGGGTCCTGAGCTGTCAGGGCTGTTGACTCGACGTCATTAAACAGTTCCGCATCCTTTTCTTCATCGCTCCAGCGCAGACCGCCAGTCAGGTGCCAGTTGTCTCCGACGTGCCATGTGGCTTGACCGAACACAGCAATAGTTTCGGTTTCGAAAACGCTGTTCTGGATGGCATAGTCACCCGGCGCCGCGATCAGTGGCAGCGATGGCCCGAAGATCTCGGTGCCGACAGCGATATCGTCACCCACAATAGTTGAAATACGCCCCTCGAATTCCCTGGTCTCCTGCTCGAAGTAGTAGAGACCCACCATATAGTCGACGTTGTCTGTACTGTTGCTGAAGCGCAGTTCCTGGGAGAAACTATCACCGGATTGGGGCTGGTCCAACCATGTCACGTTCAGCACAGAGCGGCTAGCTTCCTGTGAAGATTCAAGTTCATATTCATCCCAGGCGGTGATTGACTCAATCATGCCCCAATCCGCTTCATAGTCGATATGGAGCGAAACGGCAGTGGATTCCTGTTCGAATGGGCTGGGAGTGTCCTGTGATGTTTTGTGATCAAAAGGATCGTCGCCCAAGGGCGGGAGACCTTGATCGATAATCGCTTGCTCTGCAATGGGGCTATGAACGGCATCGGGCGAGCAGCAGTACATATCACGTTCTACCCGGCTGGCTTTGAGCAGCATCGACATTTCATCGGTGGGTTCCCAGGCCAGTTTGCCCACAACATTCCACTCATCGGCGTCGTTGAGGTCTGGTCCTGCGAGGTTTTCCAAGTATCCGTCACGCTCATGGTAGTTACCTGCAATACGGTACGCCACGGTGTCAGAGAGGGGGCCTGATACTGAGCCGGTATAGCGCTGCATGGCATAGTTGCCGGCAGTGGCTTCCAGGTGGCCTTCGGTTTCCTCGAAGTTGGGGCGCAAGGTGGTAATGCTGATAGCGCCGGCGTTGGTGTTCTTGCCGTACAGCGTACCCTGCGGCCCCTGTAGTACCTCGATACGCTCGATATCCACCAGGTCTGACACAGCAAGGCCGGTCCGATTCAGGTAAACGCCATCGACGAAGGTGCCCACAGAGGGTTCAAGAAAAGTGGAGCCGGCGGTGCCGATGCCGCGAATGGTCATCCGTGCGCTGAAAGGGCTGATGTTGGCGTTAATGTTGAGTGATGGGGTCAGTACAGCGACATCTCCAGCGTCGCGGATATTGGCTTCCTGAATTGTATCTTCATTGAACGCTGTGACAGTGACTGCAATGTCCTGCAGGCTTTCGGCGCGCTTTGTGGCAGTGACAATTACCTCTTCCAGAGCCAGTGACTGCGCAAATGCGCCAGACCCAGAGGTGGCGAGAGCGAGTGCTGATACCAGGGGTTTTAATCTCATCATAGTAAGGTTCCTCACGGCGTATTATTTTATAACGGCATTGATTATGTCATTTGTATGTGGCATAAAGTATGTCATAATTATGAAAAACGCAAGCGCAATATCGACGAATGTGGATTTCTCCACGCGTTGAGCGCGGCTACAGGATAAGAAAAAGGATCCCTTAAAGATGGAATTCAAACGTACACCGGATCAGCGATTCGAAGACCTTCCTGACTACCCCTATGAGCCACATTATGTGCAGGTGGCCGATGGTGAGGGTGGGGAGCTGCGCGTCCACTATCTGGATGAGGGGCCGTCGGACGGGGATGTAGTGCTGCTGATGCATGGTCAGCCCGTATGGAGCTACCTTTATCGTCACATGATCCCGCCGTTGGTCAGCGCCGGCTTCAGGGTGATTGCGCCAGATCTGGTTGGCTTCGGTCGCTCTGACAAGCCCACTCGTACCGAGGATTATACCTACGCTAGGCATGTGGCCTGGATGAGTGACTGGCTATGCCAGCTTGATCTTCAGGGCATCACTGTGTTCTTCCAGGATTGGGGTAGCCTGATTGGACTGCGGCTGGTGGCAGCCTTTCCCGAGCGATTCGCCAATGTCGTTCTCTCTAATGGTGGGCTGCCGGCTGGGTTGATTCCTGAAGAGTTTGCTGAGCCGTTGCGAGAAGCTTATAAGACGCTGCCGGTTGTCCCTGCGGCTGAGTTGGATTCGCGTTTTCGCGATACCTCCGGGCTGCCAGGTTTTATGTATTGGCGAAAATTCTGCGCAGAGAGTCCGGAGGCACTGCAGCCAGGTAATTTTTTAGACATGATTGGCAATGCCAAGCCCCTGTCAGAAGCGGAGCAGGCAGCGTTCAATGCGCCCTATCCGGATGAGTCCTATCTGGCGGGTGCGCGCCGTTTTCCCTCGCTTGTGCCCCTGTTCCGGGACGAGCCAGAGGTCGAGGAAAATCGTGCTGCCTGGAAAGTTCTCGAGCAGTTCGATAAGCCTTTTTTGCTCGCCTTTGCAGATGATGATCCTGTGACCTCGGCGATGGCGAAGCCGTTCATGGATAAGGTGCCCGGTTGTCGGGGCCAGAAACATAGAACTATCGAGCCCGCAGGGCATTTCCTGCAACAGGACCAGCCCGAGCAATGCGTACAGGCGCTCCTGGATATCACCGGTCGCAACTAACAAAGCATCGGGTACAGACCACCATTGACTCCGTTAATGGTGGTCTGTACCCAATCAAGTAAGGAGTAAATATGGATACCCGTTTTTCTGATGAGGAACTCGCCTTCCAGGCGGAGGTTCGGCAGTTTTTCGCCGAGGTGATGGATGATGACCTCAATGCAATGTTGGCAGCTGGCGAAGCGTCGCCGAAGCTCAAAGAAGGTATGGTGGAGTACCAGCGCCGCCTCAATGCGAAAGGCTGGCTAGCGCCTGGTTGGCCCGTGGAATACGGCGGCCAGGATTGGACGGCGACCCAGCACTACATCTTCAATGCAGAGCGTGGCAATGCCGGTGCCCTTGCACCCATTCCCTTTGGCGTGACCATGGTGGCCCCCGTCATTTATACCTATGGTACTGAGGAACAGAAGGCCCGCTTTTTGCCGCGCATTCTCACCTCTGACGACTGGTGGTGCCAGGGCTACTCAGAGCCGGGCGCGGGTTCAGACCTGGCTTCGCTGCAGTGCAAGGCCGAGAGAGAAGGCGATGAGTACGTGGTTACCGGGAGCAAGATCTGGACATCGTTTGCCCAGGCTGCTGATTGGATCTTCTGCCTCGTTCGCACTGACAACAGCGGGCGCAAGCAGGATGGCATTAGCTTCCTGCTGATTGATATGAAGACCCCGGGTGTGACAGTCAGCCAGATCGAAACCATTGACGGTATCTACCACCTGAACGAGGTGCATTTCGACAATGTGCGCGTGCCGGTGGAGAACCGGATTGGAGAGGAAGGTAAGGGCTGGACTTACGCCAAGTCGCTGCTGGTTCATGAGCGTCTGTCGATTGCGGAAGTGCCTGAGTCAAGGCGCAACCTTGAGAAGCTGCGCGCGCTAGCGCGTGCTGAAGTAAATGGCGGTGATTCCCTGCTGGATGACCCGATTTTCGCCGCTCGCCTGGCTGAGGTAGAGATAGACCTGATGGCACTGGAGTTCACTGAGTTGCGTGTTCTCGCCTCCGCGGCGGAGGGGGGCATGCCCGGTCCAGAGTCGTCCCTGCTGAAGTTGCAGGGGACGACAATCCAGAAAACGCTACAGGAATTGCGCATGGATGTGGCGGGCTATTATAGCCAAGCGCTTCAGGGTGACCTGGATGGCGCGCAGTTTGGCCACGACTTTGCTGACGTTGCCCAAAAGCAGTACTTCCGGGGACGCGCCTCCTCCATCTATGGCGGCTCAGATGAAGTACAGAAAAATGTAACTGCCAAGCATGTGCTGGGCTTGTAGGTAGAACACCAGGAGTAATGTGATGAATTTCAATCTATCTGAAGAGCAGACCATGATCCAGGACAGCATTGCGCGCTTTGTCCAGGATAACTACAACTACGATCAGCGTAATGCCGTGGTGGCACTGCCCGGCGGCTTCAGCACTGAACACTGGCAGCAATTCGCCGACCTCGGTTGGCTTTCCATTCCATTCGCAGAGGAGTTCGGCGGTTTTGGCGGCGGGCCTGTGGATACCATGGTTATCATGCAGGAGTTGGGGCGCGGCCTGGTTATTGAACCTTTTCTTCCCACGGTAGTTCTGTTCGGTGGCCTCTTGCAGGCTGGTGCCAGCGACGAGCTCAAGAATGATCTCATTCCGCAGATCATTGCCGGACAGCTGCAGGGCGGCTTCGCCTATCTGGAGCGCCAGAGCCGCTATAGTGTCGCCGACGTCAAGACATGTGCCCGACAGGATGGCGTGGACTGGGTCCTCAATGGTGAGAAGACAGTTGTGCTCAATGGTGGCGCAGCACAGAAACTGATTGTCCTTGCTCGCAGTTCCGGCGAACAGGCTGATGAGAATGGCTTGAGCCTGTTCCTGGTAGATGGCAACGCTCCCGGTGTGGAGACGACAAGCTACCGTATGACCGATGGTCGTGAAGCAGCTAACGTCGTACTCGATAACGTTAACGCTCAGGCGCTGATTGGCGGCCCCGGTGAAGGCTATGCGCTTATGACACCGGTGATCGAGCAGGCCATGCTCGCCGTAGCAGCAGATGCTTTTGGGGCGATGGAATCCCTGAATGCCCAGACGCTGGAATATCTCAAGACGCGCAAACAGTTCGGCACTCATATCGGTGCGTTTCAGGCCCTGCAGCACCGTATGGTGGACATGTTCGCTGCCTGCGAGAACACCAAATCACTGCTGTATCGGGCCGTGTGCGCCTTTGATGCCGGCGACGCCGACGCGCAGCGTAGCCTGCTGGCTCTTAAGGTCATGGTGGGCCGGGCAGGGCGTAAGATCGGCGGTGAAGGTATTCAGATGCACGGTGGCATGGGTATGACCGAAGAGCTTTCGGTGGGTGCCTACGTCAAGCGCCTTATGATTGCCAACATCTTGTTCGGTGATGCCGATCACCATCAGCAGCAGTTCGCCGCTTTGGTAAACACACCGGCAGCAGCGTAAAAAAGTGGGGACAGAACACAATTAGTTTCACTAATTCTGGTCTGTCCCCAATGAGAGGATCTGAAATGATTGAATATAAGAAAGAAGGCAGTCTTCACCTCGTTACTATGAACGACGGCCAGAACACCATCTGTCCTCAGTGGCATCAAGAGATGCTGGATATTCTCGATACGGTAGAGAATGATTGCGGGCAGGGGGCAGCGTTGGTCCTCACGGGCACCGACAAGTTCTTCTGTAATGGTCTTAACCTGGAAAAGGTCATGGCGCTCTCACCGGAAGAGATGCAGGTTTTTGCCAAAAATATGGCCGAGATCCATAGCCGGTTCCTCGTTTTGCAATGTCCTACTGTCGCGGCTTTGAATGGCCATGCGTTTGCGGGCGGCGCATTTATGGCGCTGTCCTGCGACTATCGAATCATGCGGGAAGATCGCGGCTGGTTCTGCGTGTCCGAGGTGGATGTAGGTGTGCCAATTCCTCCGCCTATGATGGGTATCTTGCAGGGTAAACTCACACCCAACATCGCTCGTGACGCGCTGCTGACGGGCAAACGCTATACCGCTGAAGAAGCAATGGCTGCGGGTATTGCCGATGGTAAAGCTTGTGCAGAAACATTGTTGGAGCAATCCATGGCCCTGGCAAGCCTATTGGCCACCAAAGAGCCCGGTATTTTCAAGACACTCAAGCAGACCTGGTTTGGTCCGATGGCTGAAGCGCTGGTTGCGGGCTAGAAGATATGGGGAGGAATAGCATTGCCATGAAAAAGTTTCTGCTTGCATTGTTGCTTGTACCTTTTTGTCTTGTTCTGTTTGTATTCTGGCTGGGATTTTTGTCCGCGCGTCCGCCCTTGACCACCGATCCAGCCACATTGGCGGGCGATGGCAGTACGCTGGATTACTGTGACTTGCCCGAGCTCGACGGTAGCGGCGTTATGGCCGCCGACATCCCCAAAGGTAATACGCCGGGCTGTGGCTACTCGCATTTTCCCCTGCCGATTCTGGCCCAATGTACTGAGCCATTGCCCGATGCTGCAGCTGATATTCGGGGTCTTTGGATCGGTGTTGAAGGTGGACATATCGGGCATTTGGAGCGGGTGGAACAGTGTGGCGAGCGCACGGTAGTGACCAGTAGTGGCATCATTCACGACTATGGGCCTAACAGTACGGCTGGCCTGAATACCGATGACACAGAGGGCTCAGTGCTGTTTACGGTAGGCGAGCGCGAATACTGTATGCGAACTTCTGCCTCCATGATCTGGAATGATGGTGTACTCGATTTCCATGCCTTTGGCTGGGGGCCTGTTGTCGTCAGGCGCTATATGGATGGCGACCAGCTCATCTGGGAGTATGCCGACGGCAGCAAAACCCGTATGGACAGGATTTGTACGCTGCCTGAAGATGAAAAAGTGCCCGCAGCGCGCGGCCCGCGTTATCAATTGTTTTAGTAGGAAAAGTATTTGATGTCTTCTGTCGATACGCTGGATGAATCAGCTTTAGCCAAATATCTTGAGGTCAACGTCCCCGGTTTTAGAGGCCCGCTCACCGCCAGCAAGTTCCCGGGTGGGCAGTCGAATCCGACGTTCAAAATAGACGCACAGTCCGGCACTTACGTGCTGCGCCGGCAGCCTCCCGGTAAACTGCTCAAGTCGGCGCACGCGGTGGATCGAGAATACCGGGTGCTTGCTGCATTGCGTGACACCCCCGTGCCAGTCGCTGAGGTTTTTCATCTTTGCGAAGACACGTCGATCATTGGCTCCATGTTTTATGTGATGCAGTACTGCGAGGGCAACGTTTACTGGAACCCCGCATTGGGCGAAATAGAAAGCCCCGCGACGCGCACTGCTATGTACGACCAGATGGCACAAACCCTGGCAGCAATCCATAGCGTCGATTTTGAAGCTGTCGGGCTAGGAGATTACGGTCGCCCCGGGAATTACTTCGAGCGCCAGGTAGGACGATGGACAGGCCAGTACCGTGCTTCGGAACTGCAGAGAATTGATCCAATGGATCGCCTGATTACCCGGCTTGAGGCCCATCTTCCCGCTGACGATGGTCAGGTGGCTTTGGTGCATGGTGATTTCAGGCTAGACAACCTGATGTACGCCAGTGACAACAGTAAAGTGATCGCCGTGCTGGACTGGGAGCTCTCAACTCTGGGTCACCCCTGCGCAGACCTGGCCTACCAGTGCATGGCTATGCGACTGCCAGCGAGTGACAAGCCCCAAATGGCACCCTCTGGCCTGGTGGGGCTTGACCTGAGTGCACTTGGCTTGCCTAATGAAGAAGAGTACGTGGCCAAGTACTGCGAATATATGGGTATCGAGCGCATCGACAACTGGAGCTTCTTCCTGGCCTTCAGTTTCTTCCGCCTGGCAGCTATTGCCCAGGGTGTAGCCAAGCGGGCTACCCAGGGTAATGCGTCCAACACTGCCGCAGCAGAGGTTGCTCAACTGGTTCAGCCTATCGCTGAAGCTGCGCTCGAACTGGTCGAATAATAGGGGACAGACCACGTTTATGAAAATGTGGTCCGTCCCCAGTTTTTTAGGGGGTATTGCTCATCGCGACACAGAGGCAAATCAAGCGAGCATTAAAGGATGCGCGCAGTTATGAGGAATGGCGTGACGCGGCCCAGGCCTGGGATGCCCTTAAGGGGCTCGATCGTTGGCGCCGTCAGGACCAAAGCCAGCAGTACGATTATGTCTCGATCAGAAGTCGACTGGACCAGCTGCGTAGCCTGAAGGCCCGGCACGATAGCAGGGGCTTGCTGTATACCCTGAACGAGGGCATTCACGGCAATATGGGTGGTATGGGCCAGGCCGGCCTGTACGGTCACGCACGTTCAGGGACTAAGCACCTGATCGAAGACTACATCGATGAAATCGTGCACACGCTGGAACATTTGGCCAGCGAGACCGAAAGCGATATTTCCGATGACGAAAAGCGCGATTTCTTCCATCGCGCCAGTCACTGTTTTGGACACTCTGCGTTTATGATGAGCGGCTCCGGCTCGTTACTCTATTTTCACGTGGGCGTAGCACGCGCGCTGCTGGAGGCAGATCTATTGCCGATGGTAATGTCCGGCTCCAGTGGTGGTTCAATCGTGGGCAGCATCGTATGTAGCCATACCGATGATGAATTGCGTGACTTTATGGACCCTCAAGCACTGGTGGACGCCGCATCTGGTCTGACGCGTAATACCGGCGTCGCTGATCCAGTCGATCTGGAGGACTACCTCGCGACCTTTCTGCCAGATGACATGACCTTTCAGAAGGCCTTCGAAATAACCGGCCGCGCTATGAATGTGTCGATAGCACCAGCCGAAACCCATCAAACATCCCGCCTGCTCAATGCAACCACGTCGCCCAGTGTGTTAATGCGCAGTGCGGTGATGGCCTCTGCTGCTGTGCCCGGCATTTTTCCCCCGGTGACTCTGCAGGCTTTGGATAGTGAAGGCCAGCGCAAGAGTTATCTGCCTTCGCGTCGTTGGGTCGATGGATCCGTGAGCGATGACATGCCCGCAAAACGACTTGCGCGCCTGTACGGTGTTAACCACTACATCGTCAGCCAGACCAACCCGCATGTACTGCCCTTTGTAACGGATGGTCATCGCAAGCAAACATCGCTTGGTATTCTCGGCAGTGCGGGCCGCCGCGCCACCCGCGAGTGGTTTAATGCCGTCACTATGATTCTGGATCGCGCCGACAAGCGCAATGGTGTGGTGACCCAAACGACTAGCCTGATGCGTTCGATCATCAACCAGGACTACGTTGGGGATATCAATATCCTTCCGGACTACCGTCTGATAAACCCAACCAAGCTATTGAGCTTCCCGGGAGAGAAACAGGTAAAAAACCTCATAGCATCTGGCGAGCGCTGTACCTGGCCCAAGCTGGAAATGATCCGTCAGCAGACCAAAATTAGCCGCACGTTGCGAAATATTTTGCAGCAATACCAGACCGATATCGTGGTCTGAGCAGGAGAGTAAAGTAGTGGAAGTTAATAATCGTGTTTATCCCAACGGCGAGCAGATTCAAGGTTTTCTCGAGCCTGGTCCCGATGGAGCTATCTGTATGGTGAATTTACTCAAGTTCAAGCCACAGGCCGAGTATGAAGATGGCCGCGAGAGTGATCTCACGGGGCGCGAGGCATACGAGATATATGAAGCAGGTGTGACCAAGATCCTGGAGAAGGTCGGTGGCAGCATCGGTTTTTTTGGCGAAGTAGAGCGCCTCACTATAGGAGAGGTGGAAGAGCTTTGGGATACGGTGGCTCTTGCTGTATGGCCTTCGCGCAAGGTTATGTTTGAAGTCATGCAATCCGAAGACATGCAGGCCATTGCGGTGCACCGTGCTGCGGGTCTCGCTGGTCAATTGAATATTGAGACGCGTGATCTTGCAGGTAGTTGGATCGCCTAACCCATTTAAGATTGGAGGATAATATGAATATACGTTTTCTGCTGCTCGTTGCGGTCTTGCTTGCCGCACCGGCGACATATGCAAAAGATATTACAGGTATCTGGAAATACAACGACGCTGCCGTCTGGATTGTGATTGACGGCGAGAAAGGGACCGGTGTGGTCGCGCGTAATGATGAGCATCCTGACCGGGTCGGCAAGGACGTACTCAAGGATCTTGTTCCAGTGAATGCCGAAGAGGGTGTATGGAAGGCGCAGATCCTTGCTGATGGCCGCGATAGATATCGGGATGCGGACATCACCCTCGTGGGCCTCGGTCAAATGAACATTAAAGCAAAGTGGGGCATTTTTTTCCGCAATTTCGAGTGGCTTCGTTATAAAGAAGTTCCTGACGCATCCCAGGAATAGGGCTTGCGATGTTTTTGAAGGCCTTACGGGTCATTCAATGAATACCTCAAAATTGACGGCCATTGAGGAGTATTTACAGCAGGAAGTTCCCTTTGAGGCTCTGGAGAGCGTGGCGTTGGCCGAAGGGCGGATGCCTCATCCCCGCTATGTCAGGCTGTGTATTGCCGGCGGACGTAAACAGAAGGTGTGCTCGTGGGATATTCTGGGCGCTTGACGGCAAGATGAAGGGGCGCAAGTTCAAGGTGCGTAGTCGCTGAAAAGAATAGGGGACAGACCACGGTTTAAACCGTGGTCTGTCCCCTATTTTTCAATTACCGATTGGGGCCGTTGTAGTCCGGGTTGTGTGCATCCATGATGGATTTAGCTATGGCTTTTAGATCGGTCTGGTAGAGCGGGTCATAGGCGTACCTGTCGAGATCGACACCATAGATGGCGTTAATCCAGATGAGTTCTCCCAGGTCTTTGAGTATCTGGCCGGCGTGTCCCTTGTAGTCGGTGAAGATTGCGCTGGTAGCTGGCCCCTGCAGGCTGCTGACATCTGGCAACTCACCTGCTTCAAACATCCTGCGCAGTTCATTAGCGGCAGCGCCGTAAGGGATGGAATAGATGGTGACGCCGGGGTAAAGCGAGCGCAATTCGTCTATCTCGGCGAGCCAAATATCATCGTAATACTCATACCAGGGGTCGGCGTAGGCTTCGGCATCAGCATAGTCTGTGGGGAAGTCCCGCCAGGGCAGCGCGATAAAAAAGTCGGTGTCCGGGTTCTGTGCGAGCGCATAGTCAAACCAGCGCTTGTAGCCCTCAGTGATGAGAGTTCTTTCTTCACCGGGGCCCTCCTCGGTGTCGCAGCACGTCATGCCAAACAGCTCAACATCGCCGGCGTCCAAGACGGCCTGGATGCTGGCGCGGTGACCTGGGTCGTTCCACAACGCCAGGGGGGCCCCCGATTCGCCACCTGAAAATTCCAATCTCTGGCTGTGGCCGTCAACCCCGGCGCGCACTGCATGGTAGGGCATTTCCGTGGCAAAGGGCCTGAAGAAGCTGTGGCCCATTAACATCATCTTCAAACCTGGAATCTTGCGGAACGGTGCGCCTGGGTTGTCTGCCAGGATGTCGTCAATAAATGCATCAACTGTGTTGTTCACAGGCCCTGCATCAAGAGTGGGGACATGACCGCGGTCAGTGACAAAAGCCATCTGGTGAGGTGAGTCTGGCTGGTCGGCAATCGCCTGCCTGATACCTTCGTAGTGATACGCACAATTGCTGTCCAGACCCAGTTCCAGCGCTTCCGGGATAGCAGGAAAGCTTTCGTAGCAGAAGGGATCGTTCTGGCCCCCCACGAAAAGTATGGGTACCTCGTCAAAGCCAGCGTTGATGCGTGCTTCGGGATAGGCCTTGTTGTCGAAGTCGCCATAAAATCCCACCTTTTCCGCAACAGCATCCCGGTCAAGGCCCGGTTGGTTGTTAGAGCCGGGTTCGCCATTGTAGGCTTCAATCAGGGGATCCCCGTTGGGTGTGACGATCGCCGAGTCGGGCACGGCGCCGGTCAGGTAGGTACTTTCGGCGGCAAAGCTCATGGTGAGGTTGTAGACCCCTGTGGAGCCAGCGCTGGTGCCGTGTGCCCAGACTTCTGTCGTCGGGTAGTTAGCCACGGTGTAGTCGACCGCAGACATGGTTGCCTGCATGCCATTTACTTCTCTACCAGGGTTCGGGTTGTTGGGGTAGGACATGCCGAGGCCGGAGTAGAGGTCATGGTCGCACATTGATACCACGAGTAATCGGTAGCCCTCCTGGATACGACGGATCAGAGTGTTGTTGATAAGCTGGCCATTGTTCGACGTGCGAGTGTTTAGTATTTCCTGCAGGTCCCCAAAGTTCTCTTCGTTATTCCAGGTATCCGCTGTCTGGTTCAGCACTCCGTAGTAGTTGCCCTGCTCGTCGAAGTGGCCGACACCACCGCCGTGCAGGTACACCCACAGTGGGGCCTCGTCATCTGCACTGCCGTTGCCGGGATTGAAGACCATAAAGGTATAGTTGCCCGACAGGCCACATCCGTAGGCGGAGTTGCGATAAAAGTCCATGTCGAAGCTCATGCCAGCGCGGCTGGTGGTTGCCTGGTCCGCCAGGGCAATGCCGCTGGTGGTTCGGGGTACGACGAATTCGGGTTTGAGATAGGTAATGCTGGTAGGCTCGGCCAGGGCCGCTTCCAGGTCTTCATTTCCTTCGAAGCCTGCGGTGTTGATAGTGCAGGGTGTCGAGTTGCCACCGCACAGGCCCATATGTCTCTTGTTCCACCTGGCGAACTGCCAGCCAGGTGCGGGATCAGCGACAAAGGTCTCATTGAAGAAAAGGTCGCTCACATCCACGGTGCAGGCCTGGTTGGCTGGGCACTCAATATTGTTAGAGCTTGTGGTTACGCCGCCTTCTACGGGGGTCTCAATTTCAATTTTGCATGCATTCAGGGATGCGACAGCAGTGAGAAGAACGATAGCTTTTACTTTCATAGGTGCCCTCACCAGTAAATGTGCAGGCGCTTCGATGCCGATATCGTGCGCTGAGTTAACAGGGTATCTTGCGAAATATCTGCGCCTAGGAATATGTCGATTTTGACCAATTTATTGTCCGATCTTTACCTTCACCTCGGCAATCTCCCTGGGCATTTCCTCATGCAAAAACCAATGAAAATAGTCCCGTTTGTTCTGGCTTGCATTAAAGTGGGATTCGAAGAAACTGAATATTGTGACCAGGTTCGCCATCTGTTGGCGTAGCGGGTTGATAGAAACAGGTTGGGGATGCGTTGCGCAGGGTAATGGCACATCCTCATACAGAACGCCTTGCTCAGGCGAACCCACCAGGTCGTGCCAGGGCTCTTCCGCGGGGTCTATGTTCCCAAGTACTGCATAGCAACCCACGGAATCCGCGTTGTCCAGCCAGCGTAGAATGCCGGTATGTGCGGCAAATCCCAGGCGGGTACCTCCGGTAATAGTGACTAAGGTTGATCAAGGGGTCCGGTTCAATATCGGCAGGGCGTGCACCGGGTAGGGAACAATGGCATCGCTATCTGCCGCCAGCATCAGAAACGGGATATCCGCCGTCTGGTAAAACTTCTCGGAGAGTGAGTCGAGCGCTCACCGGTGTGGCGAGCCTGGTTGAGAGCTATGGCTATGACCCGGACGACATTGCCCGTCGTGTGGACCTGGAACCGTCTGCGCTGTATCGGCCAGATCTTCTGATCGAGGGTGGCGTGTTTAATGATTATCTTGAGGAAGCGGCGCTGGTTTGTGGTGATCGATTCTTTTCCCTGAAATTGGCCCCAATACAGGGTTGGCATTTGCTGGGCCCGATGTGGCAGTTGATTCGCCAGGCGGAAACGGTTGACGAACTGTTGCGTGTCATTGCTGCACACCTGGAGTCTTACGCAAGTACTATCTCTTCACCGTTGGTAGAGGATGAGCGGGGTATCTCGATATCTCTGGAGGCGAGATGGGACCCTCATTGGGGGCGAGGACTCAACACCAGCCGTGTCCAGGTAGTGGAACTGGCCTGTGCTATTTTCATGCATGAGATGCGACGTTTGCTAGGAACCAATTGGCGCCCAGAGCTGGTGCAGTTTCGCCACTCAGCCCCCGAAAATCCAAGGCCTCTATATAAGTTCTTTGGCGAAAAGCTGAGCTTTAATCAGGACGCCAATGCGATCCTGGTCAGCCAGGCAGATTGTAAACGCACAATTGCCCCCATCCCCGACCGGCCAACATTCGCTGTGCAACATGAAACACCTGTGGACCTGAAGAGGAACCTACCTTTCGTGCTAGAAGTTGATCGTGCTATTCGTCTATTGCTGAATAAGGATGAAGCATCAGTCGATTCCGTGGCGGGCGCTTTGGGTATCAGTGCGCGTACGTTGCAACACAGGTTAAGAGAGAGCGATACCACCTATCAAAGCTTGTTCGATATCGCTCGCGTTGATCTGGCCCTTGAGTACCTGAACGATTCAGATCTCAATATGTTGGCCATCAGCGAACGGCTGGGCTTTACCGATGCGGCGGCATTCTCCAGGTTCTTTAAAAAGCATTTGAAGATGTCGCCGCGGGATTACGCTAAGCGCATCAGTCAGGGGTAGAGAAGTCGTGCGTCTCGCCCCTGTTACCTGTTTTGTCTCGAAAGACGAAGCAGGTCGATCAGCGCTGTAAGGGCGAGCAGGATGAGACCGAGCAACAGTCTCGGATCGCCAAGGTACAGCTGCGGCTCAATAGGGTAGGCGACGGTCTTTGTTAGTGCAGCCGTCTTGAATTCGTGCTTACCCCCAAACACCGGGTTTGTCACAATGTCCATCAAGTCGCGACGGCTGCGATAGCGGAATAGGGCTCCAGTGTCCCAGACTTCAGCGTCTTCGATGCCGACCACATCGATGCTCTGGTAAACCACTGGGCCCATCAGCACAGGGTGGCTGGCGCGTCTTAGCATGGCCGGGAGCATGTGTTCCATGTACTTGGCCATCAACTCTTCTGCGGTCGCGTTGGGATTGGCTCCCTCTACTGCCGGTGGTGTTTCGTTGTAGTCGATATTGTTGACCATTAAGAATTGCTTGCCGCTGTCCTGGCGGGCAAATTCTTCGATGAAGGCAATGGTCTCAGGGGCGCTGCCATTGCTCTCCATGGTGGCTCGATAGGCAGCGATTTCTGTATCGCTAAGTGGCCCGCCAAAATCCGTATACCAGTAGACAAAAGCGGTATAGAGCAGCGTTGGAATAAGCCAGATTTTTGTACGTGTCGACATGGAAGTATCCTTTCTTCTGGTGCGCGTATCTCGAGCTTAGTCGAGGTAGTATTCGAGAATGTCGCGGCCTGCGAAGTATGTTTGAATTTCTGCGTTGTCGTTCGCGCCGATGCGATTAAGTTCGTCTTTTACGTGGAGTCTCGCCTGGTTGAGGCGTTTCTGGGTGCGGGCTTGTGTGGGGCCAAAACCGCAGTCGTATTCGTAGTATTTTTCGCCGGCGAGGCCCGCGGCGATGTTATTAGTCGCGGCTTTGAAGTAGCTCCCTTCAAAGTATCCCAGTAGCCCTGTAAGTGTGTCGGGTAGCGTGTCACCGTCGAGCCACTCGCCTTTCTCCAATGGTTGCCCATCAAAGAACTGGTTCGTGTATCGAGTCAGCATCTCGCGATGTTCTTCCAGCCAACTCAGGGGCTCTGGGTCGGTGATGAAATGCGCTTTACTGGCGCCTGCCAGTGCGAAATCGGCGAGGCAAGGGCGATCGCCGAGCAAAAAGCGATGCAGGGAAAGATGATCGCCGAGCGCAGCGAGCATGTTGTTGAAGTCACCTCTGACAGCATCTCCCTGCTCAGGGCCGACGCCGTTAACCTCACATACCTGCTTGCCAAAGCCCTCGAACATCATCGGCCCAATGGGCGCCAGCTGTTTCAGTTCAGCCTCCGAAAAGGGCGTGTCGATGGAACGGTCCAATATCAGGTTGGCACCAAAGCGAATACCGACCCAGTCGACGTTGTCTGGATAACACCAGCGGGAATGCACGCAGACGCGTCCCAGCCAATGATTGAAGGCATCTTCCAGAATGAAACAGCAGGCTCGCTGGAGCGGCGTTGTTGGGATCACAGCGCGTTCGTTGAAGCGCTCGCTAAGCATAGGCCCGATAGCGATGGTGTCTTGAAGTAACCATTTGTCGGGCGTTTGGAGGAGTGGGATAAAGTGCGTTCCAGCTCTGGCCTCCAGCTCAGCCTTGCGTTCTTCTGTTTTATACAGATACCGCCAGGGTACTTGCTGATATCGCAACTGAGCTTCCAGCTTGCGCGTAAAGAAGCTCAGTTCGCTACCAATAAGCTGATATTCGCCTTGATACATACCTTCTCCGAAAATAGGGGACAGCCCCCAATGTCCTTGAAATTGTGGGCTGTCCCCTATTTGTATATTTCGGTACAGGTTTACATAATGGCACTAAGTGTGTCAATATTCGTGACCCTTGCAACAGCGCCGCTGGCTGACCGTCATAAGGAGATAATCCATGGTTTCGCAGAATCCAATTCGACTGGTAGGAGGAACCGGATCCCCCTACACGCAAAAAATGGTGGCGTTGCTGAGATATCGTCGGGTTCCTTATGCCATTACCTGGGGTCAGCCTGAGCAGGCTTGTGAGGCTCGCGGTGTGGACAAGCCCAAGCCCATTTTTATGCCGACGTTTTTTTTCGAGGAAGAAGATGGGCTTAAGGCCGAGTGCGACTCCACGCCCATTATCCGCCGCCTTGAATCGATGTATTCGGGCCGGTCGGTCCTGCCTGAAGATCCGGCGCTGGCCTTCATTGACTACCTGATCGAAGATTTCAGTGACGAGTGGTGTACCAAGTACATGTTCCACTATCGCTGGTACCCCGAGCTGGATGCAGATAACGCGGGCACTATGCTGCCGCTCGGGCTGGAGATCAGTATGCCGGGTGAGATGCACAAGCAATTCAAAGACTATGTATCAGAGAGGCAGATCAACCGCCTGTATGTAGTAGGTTCAAACGACACGACCGCGCCTGTGATCGACGCCAGTTATCGCCGCTTCCTTGCTGCTATGGAAGCCCATCTCGAGCAGCAGAAGTTTATGCTAGGGCACCGCCCTGGCGCAGGTGACTTTGGCCTGTACGGGCAGCTGACGCAATTGGTTGGATTTGATCCAACCCCGCGAGCCATTGCCCATGAAGTGTCGCCACGAACGGTGGCCTGGGTCGATCAAATGGCTGACCAGGGCGGTATAGAACCCCAATCAGAAGATTGGCTTCCCCTCGACTCGCAGCCCGAGACGTTGCGTGGTCTACTTGCCGAGATAGGCAGAGTGTATGCGCCCGCGCAGCTGGCCAACGCCAGGGCAGTGCAGGCCGGCGAAAAAACCTGGGAATCGGAAATTGATGGCGCCCCCTGGGCCCAGCAGACTTTCCCCTATCAGGCCAAGTGCCTTATGTGGACCAACGAACGCTATCGAGCGCTGTCGGATAGCGACCGTGCCCGGGTAGATAATTTGCTGGACGGTACGGGCATAGAAACTATGCTCTCATTGGCCTGACAAAACATAACGAATTTAGGAGTCGATGAATGACCGCGCGCCCCATGAGAAACCGTGTGACCGAAATGACGGGCACAGACTACCCGATTATCCAGGCGCCCATGGGTTGGATTGCCCGGGCCAGGCTGGCGTCGGCGGTCAGCAACGCCGGGGGGCTGGGAATCATCGAAACCTCTTCTGGTGAGTTCGACAATATTCGCAATGAGGTCGCGAAAATGCGCGACCTGACGGACAAGCCCTTTGGGATGAACGTTGCCTTGTCCTATGTGAAGGGCACCAATGTCATCGATTTTGTCATCGAGCAGGGGATTAAGTTTGTTACCACATCCTCGGGTAGCCCGAGTGTCTGTACCAAAACGTTCCAGGAAGCGGGGATTAAGGTCTTTCACGTAGTGCCCACGTTCGATATGGCTCTCAAAGCCCTCGATTGTGGCGTTGATGGCCTCGTGGTCGAAGGCGGCGAAGGCGGTGGCTTCAAAAACCCCAGCCCGGTATCGACCATGGTGCTGCTGCCGCTCATCCGCTCACGTACCGATGTGCCGATTATTGCCGCCGGCGGCATATGTGATGGCCTGTCCATGGCTGGCGCCTTCGCCATGGGTGCCGAGGGTGTGCAAATGGGAACACGCATGCTTAGCTGTGCCGATTCGCCGGTGCACGATAACTGGAAGCAGGCAGTGGTTGCGGCCAAGGAAACAGATACGGTATTCCTAAATCAAGCCTCGCGCCCTGCGCTGCGCGCACTGCGTACCGAGCGTACCAGCGAGTTACTGCCGTTGGGCGCTTTCAACGCCATGGAACATTTCGCCGGAGTAGGGGAGCTGTATTTTGGCGGCGATATGGAGGCGGCTATTCCCTTGTCCGGGCAGGTTGTGGGGCGCATTGATTCGGTGAAGAGCGCCGACGAGATTGTGCAGGGCACCATGACCGGCTTTTACAGCGCCGTAGATACTCTCGCTTCGACGTATACCGGCTGATCGATATGCCCACCGACTCGGCACCTGTTGTTCTCCACGGTTCCAACATTTCCTATTTCACGGGAAAAATGGAGAACTACTTCCGTGTACGGTCGATTCCCTACCAGTTGCAGAGCCCGACCTATCCGGCCCACAGGGACCGGATGGTAAAAGAAGTCGGCGTTCATCAAATGCCAGCGGTCGAACTGCCTGATGGGCGCTGGATGACAGATTCCACGGTCATGATTCAGTGGTTCGAGAAGGAAGTACCCGGCCCAGGAGTGATTCCTGATGACCCGGTGCTCCGCTTTGTTAGCCTCCTGCTGGAAGACTGGGCTGACGAATGGTGGTGGCGCCCGGCAATGCATTATCGCTGGCACTATCCCGAGGGAGCGCGTTTTGCGTCATTCCACCTGGCCACAGAGGTGCTCGGCGGCTTGCCGTTACCGGTGTGGTTGAAACGCAGAATGATGGTGTACAGGCAGCGCAGTGGTTATACCGTAGGTGACGGTATCCGCCCCGAATCAGTGGCCGGTGTTGAGGCAGGTGTAATGCGCTTGCTGGGACAATTGGAAGGCATCTTCAGCCATCGGCCCTTCCTGCTCGGAGACCGCCCTTCACTGGCGGACATTGGCTTCTCCGGCCCCTTCTTCCGCCATTTCGCACTCGATCCTGTCCCTCTGGAGATTCTGCGCCAGAAAGCGCCGTCGGTGCTGGAGTGGGTGGCGCGCTTGTGGAACACCAGGCTTGAAAGCTGCAGTGGGCAGTGGAGCACGCAACTTCCCGACGACATCGGGCCACTATTGGGCGATATCGGCAGGGCTTACCTCCCTTACCTGTGCGCCAATGCAGAGGCGGTCGCGGCGGATAAGCAGCGCTTTGATATTGAACTTGGCGCTGTGCCTTATCAAGGCGCCCGAACCTCACGTTATCGAGTGTGGTGTCTGGCGCAATTGCGCGGGCACTACCGCAAGCTTGATGAGGCCGATCAGAGCACGCTGAAAGCGCTGCTCGAGCAACACGGTTGCTGGGAGCCATTGTGGCGTCTGGCGACTCTTCCCCTGTCTCCGGCACAGGAGAACCAACTTCCATTTCGCGCCGACGCCAAGATGTTGGCTGTGAACGAATAGATTGATACAAAGAGGAATTAACCATGGGATTTGAAATTACACCCCGCGTGGCCGAGCTGAACGCACAGCTGGAAGCCTTTATGCGCGAGCACATCTATCCGCGTGAACATGACTGGAACGAGTGGAGCCTGGATCAGGACAATCTTTGGCAAACGCCCGACTGGTTTCGGGAATTACGTCAGCGCGCCAAGGCGGAAGGACTGTGGAACCTGTTCCTGCCGCGAGAGTATGCGCCCTGGAGCCCCGGATTAACCAATACAGAGATTGCGCCGCTGTTCGAAACCATGAGCAAAGTGATGTGGGCCCAGGCAGTGTTTAACTGTAACGCCCCGGATCGCGGCAACATGGAAGTATTGGCCAAGTACGGCACCGAGGAACAGCAGGAGCAATGGCTTAAGCCGCTACTGGCCGGCGAGATTCGCAGTTCCTATGCCATGACGGAGCCTCAGGTGGCCTCCAGTGACGCGACTAACATGGAGCTTGAGATCAAGCGCGATGGCGACGAGTACGTACTCAATGGCCGCAAGTGGTGGACTACCGGTGCGATCAACCCTGACTGCAAAATCATGTTGGTCATGGGCAAGTCCAACCCCGAAAACGATCGTCATCGTCAGCACTCCACCATTCTCGTGCCCAGAGATACCCCGGGTGTGACTCTGGTGCGCAGCCTGCGCGTGTTCGATAGCCTGCACTCACCCGGTGGCGAGGCGGAGCTGTTGTTCGACAATGTTCGTGTCCCTGTGACCAACATGATCAAGGGCGAGGGCTGCGGTTTCGAGATTGCCCAGGGGCGTCTCGGGCCTGGCCGTTTTCAGTATTCAATGGGACTTGTGGGGCTGGCACAGCGTTGCCTGGAACTCATGTGTGCCCGCGCCGACGAACGTGTGGCCTTTGGTGAGAAGCTGATCAAAAAGACCAGTGTGCAGCATGAAATTGCCCGTTGCCGCTGTGACATCGAGCAGGCACGCCTGCTGACCTTGCAGGCAGCGCATGTCATGGATACCCAGGGTATGACTGCCGCCAGACCCTATATCAGCATGGTTAAAATCGTTGCGCCGAATATGGCCCAGCAAGTCGCGGACCGCGCCATGCAGGTGTTCGGCGGCATGGGTGTGTCCCAGGACACGCTGATTCCCGAAGTGTTCACGCTGGCACGCTTCTCTAGGATCGCCGACGGCCCCGATGAAGTCCATATGTCGCAGTTGGGCAAAATGACCGCGCGCGAACTGAATAATTGATTAGCTGTCCCCAGAGGCAGACAAGGAGAAAGACAATGAAAGAAGCCGTAATCGTATCAACAGCACGTACCCCCATTGGCAAGGCATACCGTGGTGGTTTCAATAACCTTGGTGGTGCCAGCCTCGGCGCTGCGTCAGTTGCAGAGGCGGTGCGTCGCGCGGGCATTGAGCCCGGTGAGGTGCAGGACGTCATTATGGGTAGCGCGCTGCAGCAGGGCGCAACCGGGGCCAACGTGGCCCGCCAGATTGCCTTGCGCGCCGGTCTGCCGGTAACCACCTCCGGCATGACCATTGACCGTCAGTGCTCGTCGGGCCTGATGGCCGTGGCTACCGCCGCCAAGCAGGTGATGTACGACGGTATGGATGTGGTGGTCGGCGGCGGCCTGGAATCCATTTCTCTGGTACAGAACGAGCACATGAATATCCACCGTATGGTCGACGACGAACTGATGGCCATGCATCCAAACATTCACATGCCGATGCTGCAGACCGCGGAAGTGGTTGCCCAGCGCTACAATATTTCCCGCGATGCCATGGACGAGTATGGCCTTCAATCGCAGCAGCGGACCGCTGATGCCTATGCAGCGGGCAAGTACGACGACGAACTGGTGTCTGTCACCTGCAAGCGCACTGTCTGGGACAAGGAAACCGGTGAAGCGTCTGAAGCAGAGGCAACGGTGGAACGCGATGAAGGCATCCGTGCCACTATGGCCGAGGGCCTGGCAAGTCTGAAAACCGTGATAGAGGGCGGCACGATTACAGCCGGCAATGCCTCACAGCTGTCCGATGGCTCCTCTGCACAGGTCGTCATGGATGCCAAACTCGCCGAGCAGCGTGGCTTGGAGCCCCTGGGTATTTACCGGGGTATTGCGGTCGCAGGCCTGGAGCCCGATGAAATGGGTATTGGTCCTGTCTACGCCGTTCCCAAGCTGCTCAAGCAGCACGGCCTGTCGGTCAACGATATAGGTCTGTGGGAACTGAACGAAGCGTTTGCGGTGCAGGTGCTGTACTGCCGCGATCAGCTGGGTATCGACAACGATAAACTTAACGTCAACGGCGGTGCAATTTCTATTGGGCATCCCTATGGCATGAGTGGCTCGCGCATGATTGGTCACGCACTGATCGAAGGCAAGCGCCGCGGCGTGAAGTACGTAGTGATCACCATGTGTGTCGGTGGTGGTATGGGTGCAGCTGGCCTCTTTGAGGTCGCCTGATCCACTGGACAGGAGTAGCGTCGTTTTATGTCGAATCGTTCCAAAATTGGCGAATTCTTTCGGGTAACGAAGGAATTCGCCGGGGTAATCCCTTATCTCAATTATCGTCAGCCGGACGACGCCAGCCAGGTGTCGTTGGGGGCGCTGTTTGAAGATACCGCGGCAAAATTCCCTGACAACACCATGCTGTTGTTCGAAGATCGTGAGTGGACCTACCGGGCCTTCAACGCCGAGGTCAATCAGCTTGCCAGAGTGCTTGCCAGTCGCGGTATTGGCCGCGGCGATACGGTGGCGCTATTCATGGAGAATCGCGCCGAGTATGTACTGAGCATGCTTGCCGTGGTGAAGCTCGGCGCCAGCTGCAGCCTTATCAATAACAGCCTTACCGGCGCTGGATTGGTTCACTGCATTCAGGTTAGTGAAGCTCGAGCCTGTATTGTCGGCGAGGAGCGCGTTGTCGTGCTTGATGAGGTGCGGTCAGATCTTGGCCTGGAGAACGCCGCCGGGTATCTCTGGTTGCAGGATCACGGCATCGAGGCCATGCCAGCATGGGCGCTGGACGCCCGCAGCGAAATGGCGGTCATGGCTGACCAGAACCTCGAGGTGACGCGTGAGATTACCGCTGGAGAAACGGCGCTGTATATCTTCACCTCCGGGACCACGGGATTGCCCAAGGCTGCTGTGATGCCCCATCGCCGCATACTGGCCGCGGGGCAGGCCATGGGAGCGATTGGCTTCCGTGTGAAGCCTGAGGATCGGCTCTATCTCTGCTTACCCATATACCATATCACCGGGATGGGGCCTGGCTTCTGCGCCTTTATTGCGGTGGGGGCGTCTGTTGTGTTGCGGCGCAGCTTCTCTGCATCAAAATTCTGGCCGGAGATACAGAAGTATCGCCCCAACAGCTTTATTTATGTGGGCGAATTGTGTCGTTATCTCACCATGCAGCCTGAGTGTCCCGAGGAGAAGCACAATTCCCTCGAGAAGATGCTCGGCAATGGCTTGAGACCGGATGTGTGGGACGAGTTCAAGGGGCGCTTTGGGATTTCTCGAATTTGCGAAATCTATGGTTCCAGCGAAGGCAATGTCACGTTCCTCAATATGCTCAATAAGGACAAGACGATTGGTGCCGCCATCAGCAAGGTGGCACTCGTGAGCTACGACCACGAAAACGACGATATTATTCGTGATGCCAATGGTCGCTGTATAGAGGTGCCTTTGGGTGAGCCGGGGCTGTTGCTAGGCGAAATATCCGATAAGGCGCTTTTTGATGGCTACACCGACCCATCTGCTACCGCTAAAAAAATTATTACCGGTGTGCTGCAAGACGGTGACAGGTGGTTCAATACCGGTGATCTTGTGCGTCAGATCGACGTTGGCTTTGCTTTCGGTCTGAAACACTTTCAGTTTGTCGATCGCACCGGCGATACATTCCGCTGGCGTGCAGAAAATGTGTCTACCAATGAAGTAGGCGAGGTGCTCAATCAGCACGCGCAGATTGATATGGCGAATGTTTACGGCGTCGAGGTGCCAGGTGCCGAGGGACGCGCGGGCATGGTGGCATTTGCCCTCGAGCAGGGGGCCGAGTTTGATGTCGAGAGCTTTACAGAGCTTGTCGATGCCGAGCTGCCCATTTACGCCAGGCCGGTGTTTTTAAGGGTCCAACGCAATATAGCGACCACAGGAACCTTTAAACTGCTCAAGACGGATTTGCGTCGTCAGGCCTATCATCTGAATCAGGTAGACCAGGACGAGGTTTATGTGCGCAGACCTCGCAGCGATCGCTACGAGCGGCTGGAGCCCACTTTTTATCAAGAGATAACATCAGGGCAGGCGGGCTATTAGCACGGAGTATCTGTCCTAAAAACACAAGAGGAAAAACCATGGCGATTGGACTACTGGCAACCATTACGGTGCAGGAAGGCAAGAATGCTGAGTTTGAACAGGCGTTTATGGAGCTGACCGCCCAGGTGCGGGCTAACGAACCGGGCAACGTGTTTTACGCGCTGAACCGCAGTACCAGTAATCCGCAGGTGTATAAGGTTATGGAACAGTATGCCAGCCCGGAAGCGCTGGATGCCCACAGTAAGTCAGAGCACTTCCAGGCGGCCAACCAAAAGTTGGCAGGCCTGGTGGCGGCTGCACCCGAGATCGAGATTCTGGACGCCATTACCGGCTGAAAGTCTTTACAAAAAAGATAGGGCTGGCATCTTAAGACCCCGGTTCTGTAACGGAGTGTGACGATGAGTGTGTTTACGACCCTAATGGCCTTAGCGGTCGGTATTTTTCTCGGGTGCCGATATCATTTCGCTAACAAGGTTCAGCCTCGCCGATTCACCGCGGACTGGCCCGGGCGTGATGAGGGTGGAGCGCTGTATTGCACTGGTGATACTGTCATTGCGGTTCGCACCGGCAGTGAGGATGACTCACGCACCGTAGTAGCATTTCCCGGTTTTCTCGAGGATATGCGCTATTTCCAGGCGCTTTATCAGGACTTCACCGGCCAGCTTATCCTCGTCAACAACGCTGACTACCACAATCCTTTCGACGGCGATATCACGCCGCTGGTGGACTGGTCTGCGAATCCCTATCCGCTGGGTACGATTGAGCACGACGGCTTTGTGCTGGCGCAGGTTGTACAGCAACTGGCCAGTGGCACTCAGGTGACTGTTCATGGCCATTCTCGCGGGGGTGCGGTAACGCTCGAGGCGGCCAGGCAGTTCCCTGCGGTAATGCGCCCTGAGGAGCGCGCAGTGAGCGCCATACTCGAGGCTGCGGTGCTGCCGCAGGCGCGTACCGTTGGCCCTACCAGCAGGCCTTTAGGGTTTACTATTGCCAGATGGATATTCCCCTTGGTCATGACGCTGCTGCGGAAAGCGCCGCCCGAGCGGATTCTGGAAAACCCGATGATGCGGCCTACCAATCCTTTAAAGACTGCGCTGTGTCAGTCAATCTTTTTCACACCTCGGCGCTACGCAACGGCGGTGACCAATTTTGTCAGCATTCGTCGCTGGCAGGCAGAACACACCGCAGTGCTATTCAATGGCTACGCACATATTGATGTGGTGATTGGCGAGAAAGATCACGTACTCGACAATCCTACGATGACGGCGAGCGCCGAGCAGGGTGCGGAGCAGAATGCGGGTCTCAATATCGTCCAGACGCAGCAGACCAATCACTTTGTTTCACTGGAACAGCCGGCCATTATTCGCGCACTCGTGGATAGCGCCAAGCCGTAATGCGAGGAGCACCCGCCCAGCAACTGACGTTTTTTGGTGTGGAGGCCTCGCCATATCAGCTCAAAATGCAGGCCCTGGCGGACGGTGCCGGCGTGGCCTGGAGACGATTACCGGCTCAGGGCTCTCGCTGGCAAAACACGGCGTTGTATGCGCAACTGGGCCTGGCGCGGACCCGGGGAAAAATTACCCGGGTGCCCGCGCTTGTCAGCGGAATGGACGAATATCCCTCGGTGCCTTTCTACCGCTTCGATGGCGAAGATATTCGCTACGATTCGAGTGGGCTGGGTCGGGATCTCGCCCTGCGCGGTGCGGGCCACCTCGTCCCTGAGGACCCCGTGCTGGCCTTTGTGTGTCGGCTTCTCGACGAAGCCTTCGACGAATTCGGTCTGTATATGGTGCACCATCATCGCTGGGTGACCTCGGCACACACCAATAAGATGGGCGACAAGACAGCGGCGGAAATGAGTCGCTTGTTGCCCCCGGGTTTTGCGCGTCGTCTCGCCAGAGAACTGCCGCAGCGTCAGGTCCGTCGTTGCCCCTATTTGTTTAGTGTTGCCCCGTCTGATTACGATTGTGGTATGCCATTGGCGCTGACTCCCCCCTCCAGAGAAGGCTTTCCCTCGACACATACACTGCTGGATCAGAGCTGGCGTGACTACCTGGCGGCGATGGAATCGCTTTTGGCAGTCCAGCCATATTTATTGGGTGATCAGTTCAGCCTGGCGGACGCCAGTGCCTATGGCCAGCTAGCCATGAACCTTGGTGACGGGCGAGCGGAGGAACTCATGCGTGAGATAGCTCCCCGAACGCATGTCTGGCTGCAGAAGATATCAATGGGAGAGCATGGCCACAGTGGCGGTGAGAGTGCACTGAGTGAGGCCCTTGGTCCGCTACTGGATGTGGTGGGCGCGACCTTTATTCCCCTCATGGCCCAGAATGCCGTTGCCTATGACCGGGAGGTCGCCGGGGGGCAGACTAAATTCAATGAGAGCGCCTTTGACAGCGGTGAGGCACTCTACGACGGTGAATTGCGGGGTTTCCCGTTTCGCGCCGTGGTGAAAACCTTTCAGGTTCAGGTGTGGCGCGAGATCGGGCAGGCCTGGGCTGAGCTGAGCCTCAGCCAGCATCAGGTGCTGCTTAACGCCTGCCCGGCGCTCAGTGCGCTGCAGGCGGTCTGCGAACCTCTGGAGCTATAAAACGGTCGATCTGAAGCCACTGCAAACTTGTCCCGGCATAGGCTAAGCTGGGGCTCCACTACACACGGGAGAATCAAAATCATGAACGCCCCAGAGAACCCCACCCAGCAGGCCGGTATTGCGGCCGTGATGTCCGACACCCTAGCGGCCCAGCGAGAAGATTATCTGCGCGAGGGAGAAGCCAGTGTAGAAGCCCGGATCGATCGGATTGATCGTTGTATTGATGCCATCCTGCGCTACAGCGACCAGTTGAGCACAGCGATGAACAGTGATTTCACCTGCCGTCCACGAGAGATTAACCTGCTCACCGACATTGGCGGTTCGCTCGGTGCCATGAAACATGCCCGCAAGCATCTTCGCACCTGGATGAAGCCACAGAAACGTCCCAGCATGTTTCCGTTGGGGCTGCTGGGCGCGCGCTCGCGGATCGAGTACCAGCCACTGGGCGTGGTAGGCATTATTGCCCCCTGGAATTTTCCCGTGTCCATGGTATTCCAGCCTATGTCGGGTGCACTGGCTGCCGGCAACCGGATTATGATCAAGCCATCTGAATTCACACCTGCGACCTCGGAGGTCTTGGCGGAAATGATTGGCGATGCATTTAGCCCCGAGGAGGCTGCGGTGTTTACCGGTGGTCCTGAGGTGGGAGCGGCGTTTTCCAGCCAGGCTTTCGATCACCTGATCTTCACCGGGGCGACTTCTGTCGCCCGTCATATCATGGCGGCGGCGGCACAAAACCTTGTGCCGGTGACATTGGAGCTCGGCGGTAAATCGCCCACGGTCATCTCCCGTAGTGCCGATATCGAGAAGAGCATCGAACGGATTATGATGGGCAAGACACTGAACGCAGGCCAGATCTGCCTGGCGCCCGATTACCTGCTGGTGCCCGAGGAGAAATTGGAAGAGGTGATCGCTGAGGCTGAAAAGGCGGTGGCGTCCATGTATCCCACGCTGCTAGGCAATGCTACCTACACATCGGTGATTAACGACCGACACTATGAGCGCCTGACAGGTTACATTACCGAGGCCGAGCAGGCAGGTGCCAGGGTGATCCCTATCAATCCTGCCAAGGAAGACTTCGCAGGCCAGCAGGGTACCTACAAGATACCGCCAACTCTGGTGGTTAAGCCCACGTCGGATCTCAAGGTGTTGCAGGACGAAATGTTTGGACCGGTACTGCCCATACTCACCTATCAGGATTTCGAGGAAACCATCCGATACATCAACGCACAGCCGCGTCCGCTGGCAGCCTATTACTTTGGTTCTGACGCGGCGGAGCAGAGTGCGCTGGAGAAGCGCACTACCTCAGGCGGCATGTGCATTAACGATGTGATTATGCATGTCATGCAGGAGGATCTGCCCTTTGGCGGTGTAGGTCCGAGTGGTATGGGAAGTTATCACGGACTCGAGGGCTTCCGTACCTTCAGTCACGCAAAATCCATCTACAGCCAGACCGGCGTCAATGTCGCCAAACTGGGCGGTATGCTGCCGCCGTACAACAAGAATACCGAGCGTACCATCGCCAGTCAGGTTAAGAAGTAAGCTGCTTCACGCCAAGTGCGATGTCGGCCATATGGCCGGCATCATGCACACCATAATGAGACAACAATAATGAAATCAGTGAGAATGATGCCTTGGGCGGCTGCCGTCGCGGCGGGGATGTTGGTGGGCTGTGGTGGTGAGCAGATCGCGCAGTCGGGTGATGCTTTCAGTGCGGCAGCGGATGTGCACGACGATCCACAGATTATCGAAAACACCGAGGAGATTGACAGTATTATCGTCGATATGAATGCCGATGGTGGTTTTACCCGCAAGGTGTTCGAAACAGAAACTGTGCTCATGGAGCGCGAAGCGGACCCTGGGGCGCCAGATGCCGAGGCTGCGTCGGATCGCAAGGCCTATTTTGGCGACCTACATGTGCATACCACGTACTCTTTTGACGGGCACTCCATGGGCACGCTGGCAACGCCCTATGACGCCTATCGGTTTGCACTGGGCGAGGCGATTGCCAATCCCGCGGGATTTGATATGCAGTTGTCGGCCCCGCTGGATTTCTACTCGGTCACTGATCACGCGATGTTCCTGGGTTTGTTTAATGCAGCATCAGATACCTCCACTGCGTTTTCACGCAATACCTTCGCCGAGCCCTATCGCGACTTTAACGCCGCTGAAAAGAATGGCACAGACATAGTCAGCACCTTGCGCCGCCTGGCGACATTTGCGAGTTTTCTGCCGACAGCCTCCGGCATGATTGCTGCGGGAGAATTGGATCGCGAAGAGGCGCTGGGCATTATTCGTGGCACCTGGGCAGATATCGTCGAAGCCGCAGATCAGTACAACGATCCAGGTAAATTTACGACGTTTGTCGGTTTCGAATACACCACGTCCACGCCGGATATGGGCAATCTGCATCGCAATGTGATCTTCGAGGGCAGCGAACGCCTGCCGCGAGAGCCTTTCTCTCGTTTTCACTCCACCAACCCGGAGGACCTGTGGGACTGGATGGATGAGTTGCGTGACATGGGCGTAGAGAGCCTGGCAATACCCCACAACTCGAATGCGTCCAATGGCCAGATGTTCAAAATGGTCGACTGGGCGGGCAATCCCATGGATGACGCTTACGCTACCCAGCGCCTGCGCAATGAGCCAATTGTTGAGATTACCCAGATCAAGGGTACCTCTGAGACCCACCCGCGACTTTCCAGTCGCGACGAGTTTGCCGGCTTCGAGATTCTGCCTTATCGCGTGGCGACCAATGCACTGAGCCAGATTGAAGGTTCTTATGTGCGTGAGGCACTGCGCACCGGGCTAACGCTGGAAGAGCAGGGTATCGCCAACCCCTATATGTTTGGCTTCATCGGCTCCAGCGACACGCATTCGGCGGCCAGCCAGCTGGATGAATCTACCTATGTTTCGAAGCTTGGCCTGTTGTCCGCACTACCTGAACAGCGGGGATCTGTGCCACGGCAGGGCCTCGACGGTGAGTTTTCGTATTGGTTTACCAAGGCAGCCATGACCCTGGTGCCGTCCCCCCAGGGCAAGGGTATGTTCACGCGTATTAACGGCGATGTTTATGCGCGTGGATCAAGCCCGCTGTATGGCGCCTCGGGACTAGCGGCGGTATGGGCAGAGGAAAATACCCGCGAGTCAATTTATCGGGCCTTTCGTCGCAAGGAGGTTTTTGCAACTTCTGGGCCGCGGATCTCGCTGCGATTCTTCGCCGGCTACGATCTGGACGACAGCATGCTGGAAAGTGCCGAAGCCGTGCAGCGTGCCTATACAACGGGCGTGAGCATGGGGGGTGAGTTGGCGGCGCCGTCTGGCCTCGAAGCCGAGCCGCAATCGCCAGGGTTTATTGTCATGGCTTCTGCCGATCCTCGCGGGGCTCCGTTACAGCGTCTGCAAGTGATCAAGGGCTGGATTGATGCTCAGGGCACTACCCATGAGCAGGTAGTTGATGTCGCCTGTGCTGGTGGCGCTGCTGTGGACCTTGTCACGCAACGTTGTCCCGATAACGGCGCCCGTGTTGATGTCAGTGATTGTTCCATCAATGTGGAGACCGGTGCCAGCCAGCTTGCGGTACTGTGGCATGACCCGGATTTTCAGCCCGGCCAGCGAGCTTTTTACTACGCCCGAGCGCTGGAGAACCCGACCTGCCGCTGGTCAACCTGGGATGCGATACGCGCAGGCGTGGATCCGAGACCTGATCTGGCCAGAACGTTACAAGAGCGGGCCTGGTCGTCCCCCATTCATTTTCTCGGCGCACAATGAGGCGCCTGTTTAAGGAGTTATGACATGTCCATTGAGCCTACTGATGAACAGCTTGCCGCCCTGGTTGAGCGTGATGGGGGTGGACCCATCAACATGTTAAATCTGCTCAAGTTTAAGGATCTGGCCACTTATCCCGACGGCAGCGACGCCGACTTGTCGGGGCGCGATGCCTACCTGCGCTATGGGGTGAAGGTTGCCGAGCTCATTGCTGCCCTGGGGGGAGCGTTTGTCTTCAGCAGCGAGGCAAACACGCTGGTCGTGGGGCAGAGCGACCTCGATTGGGACATGGTCGTTATCGTCAATTACCCGTCGGTGCAGGCGTTTCTCGAGATGACCGAAAGTCAGGCATATCAGGATCTCTACGTGCACCGGGAAGCCGGATTGGAAAGTCAGATACTGCTACAGTGTTAAACCGTAAAAACGGGAGAGAGCCATGACCGACGACGTCATCAGCCACTACCGGGCCTGCCACTTGTGCGAGGCCATTTGTGGTGTAGAAATAAAAACCCAGGGTGAGCAGATTCTTTCGATCAAGGGGGATAAAGACGACCCGTTCAGCCGTGGTCATATCTGCCCCAAAGCAACCGCCCTGGAGGACCTGCACTACGATCCTGATCGGCTGCGTATGCCAATGAAGAAATTGGCTGATGGCAGTTGGCAGGAGATCGAATGGGACGAGGCTTTTGCGACGGTTGCGGATCGACTGGCAGATATACAGGCGCGGTATGGCAACGATACGGTCGCGATTTATGCCGGTAATCCGAATGTGCATAACTACGGCAGCATGACTCACTCAGGCGTAGTGCGCAAAGCCCTGCAGTCGCGAGTTACGTATTCGGCGACCTCGCTGGATCAACTACCGCATCACCTGGCCGCATGGGCCATGTACGGCCATCAGCAGTGCCTGCCCATTCCTGATATCGATCGCACCCAGTTCATGTTGATCATTGGCGGCAATCCATTGGCGTCCAATGGCAGCATCATGACGGTGCCGGATGTTAAGAACCGGCTCAAGGCCATCCAGTCTCGCGGCGGCCGATTCGTTGTAATCGACCCGCGCCGCACTGAAACCGCTGCGATCGCCGACGAGCATCTGTTTATTCGCCCGGGCAGCGATGTCTTTCTACTCATGGCAATGATCCACACGCTGATCAATGAAGACCTGGTCGATCTCGGGCATCTGGCAGCGCACATCGATCACCTGGATGAGCTGCCAGAGATAGTCAGCGCGTTCACTCCGGAACTCGCCGAGTCGAAGACAGGCATTCCTGCTGCTACCGTCAGGGATCTGGCTCGTGAGATGATCAATGCCGAGGGTGCCGTTTGCTATGGCCGTATGGGCGCTTCTGTGCAGCAGTTTGGTGCTTTGTGCCAATGGGCGATTCAGGTCATTAATATTCTCAGCGGCAATCTTGATCGCGAGGGTGGGGCGCTCGTATGCTCACCCGCATTCGGCTATATCACTAGAGGCGAAAAGGGCGCAGGCAGCCTTGGTAGATTTACGTCGCGCGTTCGTGGCCTCCCTGAATTTGCCGGTGAACTGCCTGCAGTAACCATGGCTGAGGATATTCTAACGCCAGGGGAAGGTCAGTTGCGGGCCATGATGACAATTGCGGGTAATCCGGTGCTTTCGGCCAGTAATGGCAGACGCCTGGATGAGGCCTTCGAGTCGCTGGATTTCATGGTGTCAATTGACTTTTTCATTAACGAAACCACCCGTCACGCGGACATTATTTTGCCTCCGACAGGGCCGCTGGAACACGATCACTACGACCTCGCCTTTAACCGGCTTGCGGTGCGCAACGTCACCCGCATGAACGAGGCGGTCTTTGAGCCTGCCCCCGGCGCGTTACACGACTGGCAGATTATGAACGGCCTGGGGGTTGCCCTTGCGGCGCGTAAAGAGCTCGATGCCAAGCCGTTGCCGGCGCCTGATGTATTGATCGATATGGGTATTCAGGCAGGGTTTTACGGCGAGCAACAGGGCCATGCGCTGGCACTGACCCTGGATAAGATTCGCGCTCATCCCCACGGCCTGGACCTTGGGCCGTTGCAACCTTCATTGACTGAGAGATTGGGAACGGAGAGCGGTAAAATCGCGCTCGTGCCTGATTATGTGACCGCGGATATGCCGCGCCTTGCCGAAGTGGCGCAGACACAAAGCGACGATGGCCTGCTGCTGATTGGTCGTCGGCATGTGCGTTCCAATAACTCCTGGATGCACAATTCGCATCGCCTTGTGAAGGGCAAGCCGAGGTGGAAGCTGTTTATGCACCCGCAGGACATGGCCGAGCGTAACCTCAGCGATGACGACACGGTTGAGATACGTTCGCGGGTGGGTAGTGTCGTCACACAAGTCACTGCGACGGATGATATGATGCTCGGTGTCGTTTGCCTGCCACACGGCTGGGGGCATCAGCGTTCGGGGGTGAAACTATCCGTTGCAGCGCAACAGGCTGGGGTCAGCATTAATGATTTGACTGACGATCAGTTCGTTGACGAAGTGTCAGGGAATGCTGCGCTTAACGGCGTACCGGTCACCGTCACCGCGGCCTAGGGCGCTGCACTGCAAAGCGAATTCTAGAAAGAAAATTACAGAGGCATAGTAAGCATGTTGTTTCGAGGACATTTAACTTCCCGTAGCCGGTGTACAGGCGCGATCTCTCTGGTATTGCTGGGGCTCGCAGGGCCGGCCACTGCCCGGGAAGCTTGTGACAATTATTCGGAGCTGCGCCAGCCTTTCTTCGGCGACACGCACGTACATACGGCTTACTCTTTTGACGCCCGAGCGCAGGATACGCGGGCAACGCCAGCCGATGCTTACCGATTTGCCAAGGGTGAACCGCTGCTGATCCAGCCGTTTGATGAAAATGGTGTTGGCCAGCGCAAGATCCAGATCGATCGTCCACTGGATTTTACTGCGGTGACAGATCATGCCGAGTTTCTCGGCGAAGTTAAGGTTTGCTATACGCCGGGGCTTGAGGGTTATTCCAGTTGGCCGTGCATGATACACCGCAACATGTCTGTTCTCGGTATGCAGATGTTTAGTATGAAAACTGCGATCTACAAGCAGCGATTCGGTTTCTGTGATGACGATAGCGGTGAGGGTGCGCTGTGTGAGGAGCATGCACTCAGCCGCTGGCAGAATATTCGGGATGCTGCAGAGGAAGCCTATGATCGAAGCTCGGCCTGTAGCTTTACCAGCTTTGTTGGCTATGAGTGGACTGGTCTTACTAATCCCAATGCGGCGAACCTGCATCGCAATGTGATCTTCAAGAACGAGCACGTGCCCCCGGTGGCTAAAAGCTGGGTGGAGACGCCCTCTGTTGAACAACTGTGGGATTACCTTGAGCAGGATTGTGTGGCCGATACACCGGGATGTGACGCTGTCACCATTCCCCATAACTCCAATATCAGTGCCGGACTGATGTTCCAGAATCCAGCAGTGACCTCTGAAGCCGTGCCGGAGTTGCCGGTATCGCCCGAGCAGGCCCGGCGTAGGGCGCGCTGGGAGCCGCTGATTGAACTCACGCAGCATAAAGGTGAGTCCGAGTGCGATATTCGCCAGGCCGTGTGGGCCGGCGATGAGTTCTGCAATGAAGAAAAATTCAGTTACGACACATTCGGTGGTAAACCCACCGGGGTGAACGAGTGGATTCCCGACTGGCTGCGCGGCACCGCCGGCGATCTTGTGCCACCGACGGAACTGCCCACCGCAAACAACTTTGTTCGCTGGGCATTGAAAGAAGGCCTGCGTCAGCAGGCGGGTATGGGTGTGAATAGCCTGAAATTTGGTCTCAGTGCGGCCACCGATACGCATATTGCGGCACCTGGTTTGACCCAGGAGAAAGGCCATCCCGGCCATGGCGGTGCGGGCCGGGGCGCGAAGGAAGCGATTGTCGGATTGCCCGACGAACTGGAAAACAGCCCGGGCGGACTGACGGTGCTGTGGGCAGAGGAAAATACCCGCGAGTCATTGTTCTCGGCCATGCAGCGTAAAGAGGCCTACGCCACCAGTGGTACACGTCCGCTGTTGCGGTTCTTTGGCGGTGCTGATCTCGATCCCAACCTGTGTGCCAGCGATGCTATGGTCGCCAATGCTTATGCGCAGGGCGTACCTATGGGCAGCGATCTTCCCGCGGCTGATGCGCCGCCGCGTTTTCTGGTGGCGGTGAGTCAGGATCCGGGAACTGTGGATTACCCTGGAGCGGCCTTGCAGCGCGTTCAGATTGTGAAGGGCTGGTACAAGGATGGTGAAGTGCACGAACAGGTGCTCGATGTGGCCGGGGGGGACAACGGCGCCAGTGTTGACTTGAAGACCTGTGAACGCACAGGCGAAGGACATGCACAGTTGTGTAGTGTCTGGGAAGACCCTGCCTTTGACCCTGCGGCGAATGCATTCTACTACGCCCGGGCACTGGAGAATCCCAGCTGTCGCTGGAGTCAGTATCAGTGCAATGACGCCGGCGTGGACTGTGATGATCCCTCAACCATTACTGAGGGCTATGAAGACTGTTGTGTGGCGGAGCACCAGCGCACGGTGCAGGAACGGGCATGGTCGTCACCGATCTGGTACACCGCCAGCAAGTAGCGCTAGCCTCTGGGAGGTAATCCGTGCACGAGGGTAAGCGACACCAGTGTGGTGGCCGCACGCCGATGTTCGGACAGCGCCTGGTACTCCGCATCGTTGTACCAGGCTTCGGCGGCGTCAGCCGACGGGAATTGGAAGATCACCATGCGGCCCTCTCTGGGGTCTGTACCTTCGAGGTGTTTGACGTTGTCATCGAAGGTGAAAAACGATCCCCCATGCTTTTTCAGAATTGGGAAAAATCCTTTCTCATAATTTAGGTACTCGGCCTGGTCGTGAACAATCAGGTTGGCGACTACATAGGCGGGTGCTTCAGACATTATTGTTTCCTTAAGTGGTGTGTGGGGTTATATGCTTTTCAGCCAGGCGGCCACTGCCTGTCCAATGTCTACTGGCGAATCTTCCTGAATGAAGTGCAGGCCCTTTACCGTGACTTCCTGCTGGTTGGGCCAGGTGCGGCAGAATTCGCGCTGTGGGCCGACCAGGATAGAGCCGGGCTCGGCGTTAACAAAGAGCTTGGGAAAAGGCGCCGCGCTCATAAAAGCGCCGTATTCCTCGACCAGTTCCACGATATTCGCAGGATCGCCTTCAATGGGGATCTGGCGCGGCCAGTTAAGCAGTGGCTGGCGTGAATCGGCGTCGGTGTGGGGGGCGCGATACGCGTCCATTTCTGTCTCTGTCAGGGTGCGAAGAATGGAGGAGGGTAGGACGCCCTCGATAAACATATTGCGATTGAGAATGAGGTCTTCGCCTTTTTCCGAGCGGAAACCCTGGAAAATACCCACGCCGCTCGCTGGCCAGTCCGCCCACTTGACGGGTCTGACAATGCCTTCCATATAGGCGACGCCTTTGACCTGATCAGGGTGGCGCATGGCCCACATAAAACCGATGGCGCTGCCCCAGTCGTGGATGACCAGGGTAACGTTCGTCTGGGCGTCAATGGTCTCCAGCAGGCCTGCCACGTAATGATAGGCAACCTCGAGGGTATATCGGTCCGTCCCCTCGCTGGCCGGTAACTTTTCTGAATCGCCCTGGCCGATAAGATCCGGGACGATAACTCTGCCAGAGTTAACTAACTCCGGAACCACGTTTCGCCACAGAAACGATGAGGTGGGGTTGCCGTGCAACAGTACAATCGGGTCGCCTTGCCCTTCTTCGATGTAGGCGATTTTCTTACCTGCGACGGTGGCTGTTTTTTTTGTGTAGGGCATGGTTTCAGATCGCATGATGAGTATCCCGCTTCTTTAGGGTATTCAGGCCGCCTGCTCGAGCATCGACAGGCTGTTATCGATAAGGTGTTGTAACTCGGCTGGCGAGTGGGGTCGTCGACACTGCACCCGCAGGCCGAGGTTGAGTGTCATGACCAGCGCGGCAAGGGTTTGTGGATCGAGATGTGAAGTCGACGCCCCGCTGCTTAGGTCAGCGGTAAATGCGCGAACAAACGCGTTCTCGATAGCGTCGAGTTTATCGGTCGCCAGTTCACATAACTCGCTGTCGACATCGGCTAGCTCCAACACGGTATTCACCATCATGCAGCCCTGCTGCACTTTATTGGGCGATACCTGCAACATTGTTGATTCGAAAAACGCACGCGCGAGCTCCGTCGCGGAGCGGTCCTCTGCGTGCCGCTCAACCATAGTGAGTGTGCGGTCGCCGAACATTATCAGGCACTCAACAAACAGCTCTCGCTTGGTGCTATAGCTCGCGTAGAAACTGGACCGGGCGATGTTCATTGCTGCAAGTAAGTCCGGGAGAGAACATGCGGTATAGCCTCTGGCCCAGAATAGCTTCATCGCCGCCTCAAGGGCCTTGGTGCGGTCAAATTCTGCGGAGCGGGGCATGGCGGCCTCGTGTATACGTCAAAGAAGAATTATATTGTACCGATTGGTACAAAAAGGCAAGTGGACGTAAACCCCGATACAGCGAGCAGATGATAGCCGTAAGCCTCCCGAGCCGTTTACAATGGGCTGGCACGATAACAAAACCCGGGGAATTCCATGCAAGACGTTCTGCAAATACACACGACGCTAATGTTCGCTGCACTATTCGGCATACTGCATGTGATCTTCACGCTGCGGGTAGGGGCATACCGTTTCAAGTCAGGAATCAGCCTGGGTGATGAGGGCGATAAGGAATTGCGCAATCGGATTCGGGCACATGGCAACTTTATCGAGAACGTCCCCATCGGCCTTATTCTGCTGTTGCTCAACGACTTGAATGGCTTGTCTGATACTGTGCTGATGGCGCTCGGCTCGGTACTGTTGGCGGCCCGAGTGCTGCACTACGTGATGATCGTCTCCCGATCGCTGCCCATCGTGCTACGTCCGATCTCCATGCTCGGCACTCTGGGTTCAATCCTGACCCTGGCGATTCTGCTACTGGTGTAGCCGGGCGCAGTGGCGGCGGTACGCACCGAGTCAGGCAACTGATTCCTTCTCATTGATCTTGCGCAGGACGCGAACAAAGGTTTCCGCGTCCTGTGCCCCTGGAACCTGATACTTATTGTTAAAGATGAAGGTCGGCACCGCGTGAATGCCCTGATCAAGCCAGTGTTCGAGCTCTGCGTTCACTTCGTCTGAGAACGTTCCCTGTAACAGAACCAGACTCGCCTCATCCTCGGGCAATCCTGCCTCTGCCGCTGTTGCGGCCAATACCTTTGCATTGCTCACGTCTTTCCTGTGGCTGAAAAAGGCGGTAAACAGGGCCAGCTTCATTTCAGTCTGGCGGCCTTTCAGTCCCGCCCAATGTAGGAGCCGATGAGCGTCGAATGTATTGACCATGCGCATGTCGTCAAAGTAGTCAAAACTGAACCCCAGGGATTCGCCCAGGTCCGTCAGGCGCTGTCTGGCGGCTATACTCTGTTCTGCGGTGGAGCCATACTTCATCATCAGGTGTTCGCGCAGATTCTGTCCTTCAGGCGGCATGTGCGGATTGAGCTGAAATGGATGCCAGCGAATGTCCATATCGCCCACTTCCGGGGTTGCCTGTAACGCTTTCTGCAATTGCTTGTAGCCGATGATGCACCAGGGGCATACAACGTCGGATACGATATCGATGTGAAATGTATGCTGACTCATGGTTATAGCCTCAGGCTTTTTCTGTGGCCACTGATTATGATCACTTGCACCTGGCATGCAAGGGCTGCCCGAAAGTGCGCAGCCTGGTCGCCGCCGGATCAGCGTCGAGCTGGCTTGCGGGTACCTTTGTTGTAGAGGTATTGAAGCAGTGCCAGCGTCAGCAGATTGATAGCCAGCGCCCATATGCCACTGTGGATGTCTGTAAGCGGCGAAAGCTGTGGCCATGCCCGCAGAGCAACAGCGACAGCGCAACCTGTCAGCAGACCTCCCATTATTGCTTCAGTGCGTAGTTGCGGCATGCGTAGGCCCAGGACCACGGCGGGAAAGACCTGAATAACCAGTTCCAGCTTCAGCACCAGTAGCGACCAGATGGTGTTGGGAAGCAAAATAGCCATGGCTGCCATTGCTGCCATCATCATCCATGTGAGGCGTCGGCCTATCCGGTGTAAACGCGGCTGCGGAATCTCGGGGTAACGCCGAGCAATGACATCCTTATTCACGATTGAGCCCAGCGTAAGCAGGCCGGAATCAATCGTCGACATGATGGCGGCTATGGCTGCACCCATGTAGAGCGCAAGTAGCCAGCTCAAGCTGCTACCATCGGTGAGCAGATCGCTAATGGCGATGACGACTATCTGTTCGCTTTCAGCGCGATTCAGATCGCTGAACCACTCGGCGCCGCTGATACCGATGAGAAACAGCGGTAGTGTGGTGAGCAGCGGCATAAAAAACATAAGCGTATAAGACCGGCGCAACGTGGTCTCACTGCGGGCTGCATAGATGCGTTGAATCGCCTGCGGATACACTGCCGCGCCGAGCGCAATCAGTAGAACGAGGCTGATAAACTGGTGCGTTGGCGCTGGCTGAGAGAAAAAACGGGCTGTTTCAGTCAGTAGTAGTTCAGGGTGGTTCATTAAACCGGTATCGGTGCGGCCCAGTAGCAGAAAGAACACAATCAGGCTGCCACCCATGAGCATCAGGCCCTGGATCATGTCGGTCCAGATAACGCCGCGCATACCCCCCAGGGTTTCATAAACCGCCATGATAATGCAGACCAGAACAATGGCCTGGGCAAAGCTCAACAGGCCACCACTGGCAGTAGTCAATAACAAGCCGATGGCCTTCAGGTTGCCGAGGATAAACGTTACCAGAACTACCACAAACACAGCGTTTACCGTGTAGAGCAGTGCGTTGCTCTCATAGCGCCACAGAATGTAGTCACCGACGGAGATAAACTGCTCTTGGCGTGCGATGCGGTGCAGTTTTGGCGCATAGAGCAGGTAGATCAGCACAATGCTCATCACGCCGATAATAAACGCGCCGGCCATGATGCCGTCGCGGTAGGCTTTGCCGGGCAGTGCGAAAAAACTGTTGCCGCTGTACTGGGTAGCGTACAGCGTGAAGAACAAACTCATCACTCCTAGCGATCCGCCGGCGAGGTAATAGTCTTTGAGGCTGGATTCGGCGCTGGCGCGTCTTGCGAACCAGCCGATTGCGAGCAATGAGCAGAGATAGACAATGACCAGCACGGTCCCGGTGCTGTCGAGAATCATAATGTCGTTGTTGTTTGTTCGTCGGTGAGCAGTCGTTCCAATTCTGCGATGTGTGGATCGGGGTCGCCCAGTTCGCGCAGGGCTTCGGCCAATTGCAGCGCGTAGTCGCGATTGCTGCCACTGGGGCCGTGTGCTCGGGCGATGTGCTGCGCGAGTTCCGGCATAGGGGCCGGGCCGAGGTAGGCGGGATTGTCGCTGTCGGCAACATAGATTACACCGGCCACCTGGGTGTTGTCACTGCGCAAGGTGATCAGTCCATTGAAGCGCTGGTAGCCGTTCTTCTCACGGTAGTCGAGATGTTCAAACACCTGATGCTCAACCAGGTAGGCGACGCCGTGGCAAACCCGGCCCGGTGCCGGGAGCAGGGTAACTACACGACCTGGAGCCTCCGGCGTGCCGCGATGATCGTGAGAGCCCTGCCAGAATCGCCGCTCCCAGCCCGTAATGCTCGCTATTTCTCGCCGCAGGAAAGGAAAGTCCACTTTGTAGATCAATGAGCCATAGCCAAATACCCAGGCAGGCTTGTGCAGGACGCGGGACTGGCGGTGGCCGGNGAGGGGGGCACTCATTGGGTTTGTCTGACATCGTACATGTTGGGCCAGTATATCGGGCTCCCGAGTTGCTGTGGAGAGCAACATCGTTTGTGCAAACTATATGTGGAATTTACTGGTCAATCCCGGGGGCGTTGACCAATTAGCGTGCGGCGCCTATAGCTTTTATGCCCCTTGTTGGAGCAGAAACAATGATCAATAAACGATATGCGTTCTTCACTTTGGTGGTAGCGATTATGGGTTGGTTTCCAGCGACTATCGCCTAAGCCGCAACAGACAGTGACGCCATAATGCAGCGATTGCTGGCGTTGGAGGGTGCCGTCCAGTGATGGGAGGCCAGGTAGCAACGACCCAGTCAGTTCCAGTTGGGCGCGCGCTTTTCGAGAAAGGCACTAATGCCTTCCTTGGCGTCCGGGCTTTGCAGGCATGCGTTTAGTTGTTCACGCAGGTAGGGTAGGGCACTGTCAAAGTCCATGCTGTCCTGGGCATTAAAGGCCGCCAGCCCCATACTCATTGAGCCGGGAGCGAGACTGGCCAATTCCTCTGCCAGCGCTGCCACATGTGTCTGCAGCGCTTCGGCCGGTACCGCGGTGTTAATCAATCCGTATCTTTCTGCCTCTATGGTACCAATAGGGTTGCCGCGCATAATGAAATCCAGCGCGGCCCGTTGCGGCATGATCCGGAACAAACCGCCCATTACCATAAACGGCCAGATTCCCCGTTTGATCTCGGGAGCCGAAAACTGCACACCTTCAGCGGCGATGGCGTGAGTGACATTGCACAGGAACAGCAAGGCGCCGGCAAACAGGTTGCCGTGAACGCAGGCAATAGACGGTTTGTTGAGATGGCGGAAGCGCAGGGCGATATCGTCCAGATTACCACGCACCGGTACGGTAGAGGCCGTCTCACTGGCCTTGCCGCTCATGGCGGCCAGGTCGCCACCAGCACAGAAAATATCGCCGTTGGCAGCCAGTACCACTGCGCGAATGCCGCGCTCCTGCTTGGCGTAATCCAGTGCATAGATGATCTCCGCAGCCATCGTGGGGTTAATGGCATTCTTGCGCTCAGGTCGGTTTAGCGTGATCGTGAGTACGTGGTTTTTCTCTTCCAGTTCGACGGTCTCAAAGTGAAGTTCGTTGAGTGAGAGTTGTTCATTGCTCATGGTTGCTGTCTCTACTTTGCCAGATCCGCTGGCACATCAATGAGTTTGGCGCGCAGATATTCGCCCATGGATTTGGCCTGCGGGTCAGTGCGTACTGAGGATGCCACGCCCTCGCCGAGAATACCCTTGATAAAAAAGTTCAGCGAATGAATGTTGGGCAGTTCGTAGCGCTCAATGTCGAACTCGGCGGTTTCGGGCATGAGCGTTTTGAGCCGTTCCACCGTCAGGAATTCGTGGAGAAATCCGTAGGCCTGTTCGCTGGTAGCCCAGACGCCGACGTTAGCGCAGCCGCCCTTGTCGCCGGAGCGCGTGCCGAACAAGCGTCCAAAGGGCAAGCTCACAGGGGCGCCCTGGGGGGCAGCGGGCACAGGTGCCGATGCAAACTCCGCTTCAATCGCTGGCAGGCCCAACTGTGATGTGGGTTTAACGTCAATCACCTGACCGTTTACGTGCACATGTTCAGTGACGTGGCTGCTGTCGATGAGTGCTGGCCAGTACGCGAGAAATGTGTCGCCATTGTCGATCGGGTTCATCGGTCCAAAGCCAGGAATGTTGGCCAGTGCGAGTTCGATCATCTTCGCGCTGAACAAGCGCCCGACAAGATCCTTGTCACGGGACTTGCATACGATGCGCAGCCGGGCGAAGGCCTCTTCATTGATGCTGGGGTTTTTTTTGTCCGTGCGCAGCAGTTCAATCGTCACATCGTCGAACTGTTCCTTGCCGCCAATACTGTTGAAGAAGGTTTCGCTCAGTATCTTGGCCTTTTCTTCAATATCCAGGCCGGTCAGCAGCAACTCGAAACCGTTGCGGAATCCGCCCAAGGTGTTAATGCAGACCTTGTGTGTTTTGGGAGGGGCCGAACCCTTGCAACCGCTGATATACACACGGTCTTCGCCAACCTGCTCAATTTGCAGCGAGTCAAAGTGGCCGATGACATCGGGGTTTTTGTAGGCGGGGTCACTGATCTCGTACAGCAACTGCGCCTTTACCGTGCCGACAGAAACGAGGCCGCCCGTGCCAGGGTGCTTGGTAATGGTGCAGTGACCATTGGCCTCAATCTCAGCGATGGGGTAGCCAGGGTTGTCGAAGCTGGGTACTTCCTGGAAGAACGCGTAGTTGCCTCCGGTAGCTTGCTGACCACACTCGATAATGTGGCCGGCGGCGAGTGCACCCGCCAGGGCATGGTAGTTATCCCGTTGCCAGTTAAACTTCCAGGCCGCCGGACCGATCACTACAGCTGCATCGGTGACGCGGGGACAGACCACCACATCAGCGCCCTGGTCCAGGGCCTCCTTAATGCCCCAGGCACCCAGGTAGGCGTTGGCGGTGAGCATCGTGTTCTCGGTGTCGACCAAGTTGATGCCGGTATCCATGTTGGTAAACGTTTCGCCACTCTCACCCAGCGCCTCCAGGCGCGGGGCAATATCGTCGCCATCGATGTAGGCAACATTTGCCTGCAAGCCTTGCTCGGCGGCAATGTCTTCGATGGCTGCCGCCATAGCGGCGGGATTGAGGCCACCGGCGTTGGTGACAATTTTGATGTTCTTCTCCAGGCACAGTGCCAGAACATCCTTCATTTGCTTGAGAAAGGTGCCCACATAGCCGGTGTTGCGCGACATTTTCTGGCTGTAGAGAATCGCCATGGTAAGCTCGGCGAGGTAATCACCTGTCAGCACGTCAATAGGACCGCCCTCAACCATCTCACGGGCCGCGGACAGCTTGTCCCCATAAAAACCACTGCAGTTGGCGACCTTGATTACATCAGTCATCGCTTTGTTCCCCCTCGATGGTTGCCAGCAATTGCTTGGATTTCACCTGCTGGCCCGTTTCGCAGCTGATCGCCGTCACGATGCCGCTAATGCCTGCCTTTAGGGCATGCTCCATCTTCATCGCCTCCAGAACCACCAGGGTCTGTCCAGCTTCGACAGTATCACCTTCCGTGACCAGTACATCGACAATCGCGCCGTCCATGGACGCTTTTAGTTGGCCGCTGCCTGCGCCTCCCGCAGCCGCGGCAGGCTGGTAGGTGACGTCCTCGATAATGAAATGACCGGTGCCGTCATCCAGATACAGCGTGTGGCCTGCAAACGCAAAGCGCATGGATTCGCGCACACCATTGTCGATATAGACGCACTCGGAATCGCTGAGGGCGACCAGGGTCAGGGAGTGACGCTCCTCTTCAACTGCAACTTCGTAGCTGCCGTTGCCTTCTGTGATCGCGATGGCCTGGGCTTGCCCATCGAAGGCCAGCTGGTAGGTGGTTGCCGCTGCAGCCGGGTTATGCCAGCTCGCGTCGCTTCCCGGACCGGCCGCAGTAGCCTGAGCCTGGAAGAGCAGGGCGGCCCGCGCGAGCGTGGCTTCCCCCGGCTTCTTCTGGTCCATACTGATGTCAGCACTGAAGTGCTGTTCGATAAATGCCGTGGTTGCTTCACCTTGAGCAAACACTTCGTGGCGCAAAACATTCTGCAGAAACAGCTTGTTGTTGTTCATGCCCAGCAGCTGGGTATCCTGAACGGCAGAAGCCAGGCGCCGGATAGCCTCCGCACGATCGCTGCCATAGGCGATGACCTTGGCAATCATTGGGTCATAGAAGGGGCTGACCTCCTGACCCTGCTGGATGCCGTGGTCCATGCGCAGTCCCGCGCGCTCGGGGTATTCCCACAGGCGCACCGTGCCGGTCTGAGGCATGAAGTTATTGCGGGGGTCCTCGGCGTAAAGGCGAACTTCCACCGCGTGTCCGCTCAGAGAGACTTCGTCCTGTGTCAGCGGTAGTTGTTCGCCGGAAGCTACTTTCAATTGCCAGGCGACCAGGTCTTGCCCGGTGATCAATTCGGTCACCGGGTGCTCTACCTGCAGGCGAGTATTCATTTCCAGGAAGTAGAAGTTCTTGTCCTTGTCGACCAAGAACTCTACCGTACCGGCCCCGCGGTAGTTGCAGGCTTTGGCTGCATTGACCGCCGCTTCGCCCATACGTTGGCGAAGCTGGGGATCTACAAAGGGCGAAGGGGCTTCTTCCACAACTTTCTGGTGGCGGCGCTGAATGGAGCAGTCGCGTTCCCCCAGGTACGCCGCATTGCCGTGCTCGTCTGCAAACACCTGGATTTCCACGTGACGTGGTTCGAGTACCGCTCGTTCCAGAATCAATTCCCCACTGCCGAAGGCGCTCTCGGCCTCTGAGCGTGCGGTGCGAATTTGTTCTGCCAGCTCACTCGCCTCAAACACCAGCCGCATGCCGCGGCCACCACCACCGGCAGAGGCTTTCACCATCAGCGGGAAGCCGATGTCAGCGGCCTTGGCGAGCAGCGTGTCGTCGGATTGGTCGGCATCCTGGTAGCCGGGAATACACGGCACACCTGCTTCGATCATGGCGATCTTGGATAGCCGCTTGCTACCCATTAATTCGATCGCATCGGGACGCGGGCCGATAAAGACAATGCCTGCGTCTTCGCACGCACGGGAAAAATCCGCATTTTCCGAGAGGAAACCATAGCCCGGATGAATTGCGTCGGCGCCTGTCAGCCTGGCGGCCTTAAGAATGTTGTCTGCTACCAGGTAGGATTCATTCACGGCGGCCGGGCCTATGCATACCGCCTGGTCGGCTTCGCTCACGTGCAGTGCATTCGCGTCGGCTTCACTGTAAACAGCGACGGTGCGATAGCCCATATCCCGAGCCGTGCGAATGACACGCACGGCGATTTCCCCGCGATTGGCGATCAGTAGTTTAGTAATCTTACTCATGATGCTGTTCCCTTACAGACGACCGACGCCAAAGGTATTGGTGTTGACCTGACGATCATCGCCCTCGCGGCACACGCTCAGCGCAAATGCCACGACTGAGCGCGTGTCCGCGGGGTCGATGATGCCGTCGTCCCAGATTCTGGCGGTATTGGCCAGGGCATTGGAGCGCGCTTCCATATCCTGGATGGTTTCCTGCTCCAGTCCGTCGATAAAGGCCAGGGTATCTTCGTTCAATTCGCCCCCGGAGCGAAGTACCTTTGCCTCGGCCACCTGGCGCAACACGCTGCCCGCCTGGGCGGGGCCCATGACGGAGACAACACTGCGTGGCCACGCAAACAGGAAACGAGGGTCCATGCCGCGCCCCGCCATGGCGTAGTTTCCTGCCCCATAAGAGCCAGCGATGAGAATCGTGATCTTGGGCACTGTACAGTTGGTGACGGCCTGAATGAACTTTGCACCGTGTTTAATGATGCCTGCCTGCTCTGGTTCGGTACCTACCAGAAATCCGGTTGTGTTCGTGAGGAACAGCAGAGGGGTACCGGACTGTTCACACAGTTGGATAAACTGCGCGGCCTTGGCTGCGCCCTTGGCAGTGATCGGACTGTTATTACCGATTACTCCACACGGGTAGCCTTCCACCTCGATGTGGCCGCACAGTGTGCCGTTGTCGAAATCACCTTTGAACTCCAGAAAGTCGGAGCCATCGGCGACCCGAGCAATGACCTCGCGCATGTCAAAGGGGGTTTTCGCATCTTCAGGAACGATGCCGCGCAGTTCCGCCGCCGGGTATAGCGGGGCAGCATGGTCGATTTGCGGTGGCAGGGATTGGCGCTTATTCCAGCCGAGTTTAGCGGTGATATCGCGCGCGATGCGGATGCCGTCGGCGTCATTCTCCGCCAGATAGTCGTTGGTGCCAGCGATCTCACTGTGCATCTCAGCGCCACCAAGCTCTTCATCTGTGGCGATCTCACCTGTAGCTGCCTTGAGCAGTGGTGGTCCCGCGAGATACATCGTAGATTGCTTGCGCACCAGTACCAGATAGTCGGAAAGCGTTGGCTGATAGGCTCCGCCAGCGGTGGCACTGCCGTGCACCACGGTAATCTGCGGGATACCTGCCGCGGAAAGGCGACATTGTTTGGCAAACATGGCGCCGGATGTGCCGAAGGTATCACCGACCAGCTTCAGGTTGCCGCCGCCACTCTGGGACAGGTTGACCATGGGCAGTTTGTTCTCCAGGGCAAGGTCCAGCATCCGCATGCGCTTGAGGCCGCCCAGCGGAGAGATGCTACCGCCTTTGGTCAGGTAGTCGTCTACGGCCACCACACAACGTACACCTGAAATGTAGCCAATGCCGGCGATGTAACTGCCACCCGCTGCGGAGCCGTCAGTGTCCTCTTCCTGCATGTAGCCACACAACGTCGACAACTCCAGGAACGGTGAGCCCGCATCAAGCAGCAGGCTCAGGCGCTCGCGCGGTGGTATCAGGCCTTTCTTGATGTAGCGGGGGGCCTTGGCCTGAGCCGCTTCAATCACGCGCCGCTCGATGCCGCGAAATTCATCGACGGCGGCGGTCATGACCTTATGGTTGTTCTGATAGTCCTCGGACTGGGTATCCAGCTGGGATTCGATGACAGCCATAGTACGTTCCTGTAGCTCGATTAGCTCTTGGGCAGAATGCCCATTTTCTTACAGATGATGCCGAGCATAACCTCGTCGGCGCCGCCGCCGATGGAGGTCAGGCGTACATCTCGGTAGGCGCGGGACACAGGGTTGTCCCACATAAAGCCCTGGCCACCCCAGTATTGCAGACAGGCATCGGTGATCTCTCGGCCGATACGGCCCGCCTTCAGCTTGGCCATGGAGGCCTTGAGGGTGACATCCTCGCCATTGATGTAACCCTCCACGGCGTCGTAGGTGAGGGCGCGCAGCGACTCCACCTCGGTTTGCAATTCCGCCATGCGATAGTGAATCACCTGTTGGTCGATGAGCGGCTTGCCGAACGCCTGACGTTCACGTGTGTAATCAATAGTGGCCTGGATAATGGATTCCAGGCTCTTGATGCCACCGGCGGCGGCGAATAGCCGCTCCTCCTGGAACTGCAGCATCTGGTAGGCAAAGCCCATGCCTTCATCGCCGATGCGGTTAATCTGAGGTACGCGCACATCGTCGAAGAAAATTTGCGCGGTATCGGAAGAGCGCATACCGAGTTTGTTCAGCTTCTCGGAGAAGGAAATACCGGGTGTGTTGGTGGGTACCACAACCAGCGATTTGTTCAGGTGCTTGTGGTCGCCGCCGGTGTTGGCCAGCAGGCACAGGTAGTCGGCCTGGGTGGCATTGGTAATCCACATTTTGGTGCCGTTGATGACGTAGTCTTCGCCATCTTTGACGGCGGTGGTTTTGATCGCGGCGACATCTGAGCCAGCGTGAGGTTCGCTCACTGCAATGGAGCACACTGCTTCACCGGAAATGGCCTTGCGCAGGAATTCCTGTTTGATGTGATCACTACCGAACTTGGCCATGGCTGGAGTCGCCATATCCGTCTGCACACCGATGGCCATGGAAATGCCACCGCTGGCGATTCTGCCGAGTTCTTCGGAGAATACTATCTGGTAGCTGTAGTCGAGCCCCATGCCGCCGTATTCAACGGGTTTGGCAATACCGAGCAGACCCAGATCGCCCATCTTCTTGAACAGTTCATGTGCAGGGAAAATGCCATCTTCCTCCCACTGGTCGCAGTAGGGATTGATCTCCTTATCGATAAACTGGGCGATAGTGTTGCGGATGGCTTCGTGTTCTTCAGTTAAACGCATAGTCTTGTCTCTTTCAATTATTTAAAAATACTGCCTTCTTCACCCAGCTTGACCACTTTCTGGAAAGCCGGGCGTTCGCGCATGCGGTTGAGGTAGTCGCGTACCTGGGGCTTGTAGCGTTCATCGATTTTTAGCACTTCACCCAGGTGTAGAGCGTAGGCAATGTCGATGTCGGCAATCGTGAAACGGTTGTCGACGAGATACTCGCGACCATCTTCGAGGTAGCGATTCAGTCTGCGCAGGCGTGCGTGGTACCACTTCATGTAGTCTGTCGCCGCTTCGGCCAGGCCGCGCTCAGGCGGTTCCTGCAAGGTGTAGCGAATGTAGACGGTCTGAGGGAAGGTGAGGGTGGCGTCGCTGTGGAATAGCCAGTTAATGTAGTCACCATACTCCGGATGGTCCGGGCGCAGGCCGAACTCGTGCTTGCCGTACTTCTCAACCAGGTACAGGGGAATGCCCGAGGACTCAGTCATGTGAACGTCGCCGTCGATCATATAGGGAATGGTACCCAGCTCATTGACGTCCATAAATTCAGGCTGCATAAAGCGGGGCGGGAAGGGCATGACTTCCACTTCATAATCGAAGCCCATTTCCTCCAGTGCCCAGATGGCGCGCAGTGAGCGCGCGTTATGGCAATGCCATACTTTGATTGTCACTGTTTATACTCCGTACTGGCGCGAGGCGAGGTCGCGCATGATTTCTTCTGATCCGCCGCCGATGGCCTGGACCCGCACTTCGCGGTAGATGCGTTCGACGCGGTTGTCACGCAGGTAGCTGGCGCCCCCGAGAATCTGGCTGGCTTCCCGGGCGCAAAACTCCATGGTCTGGCTGCACTGCACCTTGAGCAGGGCAATATCGCCGAAGTTCGGCTGGCCGGCCATGATCTCGCGGGTGCAGTGATTGATCATGGCCTGGCAGGCATTGATCTGCTGTTTCATCTCAGCAATCTTGTGGCGGATCACCTGGTGGTCGGCGAGACGCTTGCCAAAGGTTTTGCGTTCCTGCGCCCAGTTAACTGCTTCCTCCAGGCAAACCCGCGCATAGGCCTCCATCTGCACACACATGGACATGCGCTCGGCATTGAAGTTGTTCATGATGACCAGGAAGCCGTGTCCTTCCTCACCGATGAGGTTCTCTACGGGCACTTTCACGTTGTCGTAGTAGATGGTGGCGGTATCGGACACCCACCATCCCTGCTTGCGATCGAGCTTGGTGCGCGACACGCCCTCGGCATCCATGGGGACCAGCAGCATGGACACGCCGGCGGGACCCTCGCCACCCGTGCGTACCGCGGTGGTGGTCCAGTCAGCCCGCATTCCCCCGGAAATGAATGTCTTGGAGCCATTGACGATATAGTGGTCACCTTCACGACGCGCTGTGGTCTGGATATTGGCCACGTCTGAACCGCCGCTGGGTTCAGTAATGCCCAGAGAGATTTTCTTACTGCCGTCGAGCACCGCGGGCACGACCTGCTGTTTGATGGCATCGCTGGCAAAGTTGACCACTGGAGGTAGCCCAATGCCGTGAATGAGCAGCGACGGGAAGATGCCGCCGACACCCACACGCGAGAGTTCCTCGTTCATGATATTCACATGCCAGAGGTCGATCCCCTCCTGGACGCCGCCGAATTCTTCGGGATAGCCGAGTCCCAGCAAGCCCACCTCTGCAGCCTTTTGCCACAGTTCATCGGGCAGGGCGCCGTCTTCATCCCACTGCGCCGCATAGGGCATGATCTCGCGATCTATAAAGCGACGCAGTTGGGCGCGCCACTCCTCGTGTTCAGGAGTCAGATAGGGGTTGCTCAGGCGGGCACTGTCAAAGTCCAAAGCCATGATTTTGCTCCATATTCTGGTGGTATGGCAGACGGGAGCGCTAAGTGTAGACCGATGGCGGTACGGCGCCCCTTTTTGGGTGCCAATCGCATGGGAATTGGTGCCAAGGTACTGTCTCGAACCGAACAGGGCCCGGGCTGATGTGCCGGTCCTGTCGCACCGGGCCCAGCTACTCGCGCCACTTTTCGATGGAGAAAACCAACAGCAGTTGTTCGAACTTCGGGAAGGCAGTGGCCTCCGCATACAGCTGTTGGTCCGCGTTGACACGCAGCTGGCACGAACTATCGAGCAAATTGGTGTTGCGCGATCCACCGTTTAAATAACGATAGGTCGGAAATGTGTATCTCGCCGTAGCCCAGTGTCAGCAGGCCCTGAGTCTTTAACGTGGTCAGTGCTTTGCCGACGCTGACGCGTGATTGCCCCAGGGCAAAAGCAAGGTCGACCTGACGTACACGGATAACGTTGTCGCCAAAACAGCCTTCCTGTTGCAGGCGCAACAAGACTTTTGCGACGCGCACCTCGAGGGTGTTGGTCCGTGTGTCATCGGAAAATTCCAGCGCCTGGTACAGTCGGCTGGTAAGTGTGACCAGCAGTGCCTGGGTAAGAGCGGGCTCGCGGGCGAGCAGAGCATCCAGCTGTGGCTTGCTGACGGTGACAACGGTAGTTTTGCCGAGAGCGTCGGCATCGTAGGGCCGGGGCTTATTGAGGAACAGGGTAGCTTCACCGAAGCAATGACCTTCACCCAGTACGCCGGTTTGTATGAAGCCGCCGTCTTCACCATAGATTCCAAAGCCGACACGCCCATTCATGATGATCGACAGGCCTTGATGGTCGGTGCCACGGGTGTGGATGTGCTGGCCATTCTTGTAGTGTTTTTCCTGGCCACTTGCGGTGAGTGCCCTGGCCAGTGATTTGGGGAGGAGCGCGAGCAGGGGACGAGTTTCGTTCATCTGGATAGTCTTTTAAAAATGCTAAATATTTAGCATTCTATGTTGTGGCGGATCGCTAGGCTAGTGGGGAATATGTCGAACCTGGGAGCTTTGTGGTGGAGAAAGTCACGATATCCATAATCTATTTGCTGTTTGCAGTGGCCGAGACGCTGCGAGGCGGCTTTTTCCAGAAGCCCGGAGAAACCCGGAGCGACATGTATGTTGAACTTGTCAGTACGTTGCTGCTGGTCGCAGTAACCCAGCCGCTGGTCCTGCTCGGTGGTGGCTACGTTGCGAGTCTTGTGTGGCCGGAAGGTGCGGGGGCGCTCGTCGGGATTCCGATACTCGCTGTAATCGCACTGTTCCTCGTGTTTGACGACATGATGCAGTACTGGTGGCACCGCCTGTCCCACACGGTGCCCTGGCTGTACAACTTGCACAGACCGCACCACAACGCCGAGTATCTGTCAGTGCGGGTGGTTTACCGCAATAACATTTTTTACTACGCCATGATGCCGGGCCTGTGGTTTTCAGGTGCCCTCATCTACCTGGGGCTCGGCTGGGTTTACGCGGGCTACGTCATCGTCAAGATGACGGTCATCATCGGGGCGCACAGTGATGCCCGCTGGGATGCCCCGCTGTATCGTATCAAGTGGCTATCACCGGTGATGTGGGTGGTAGAACGCACAATCTCCACGCCGGCAACCCACAGTGCCCACCATGGTAAGTTTGCCGACGATGGTGTGACTCACTACAAGGGCAATTACGGCAACCTGCTGTTCTTTTGGGATGTGCTGTTCGGCACTGCGAAAATTACGCGCTGCTACCCTGAGCGCATGGGTGTTGAAAACCTGCCGGAGACCTCCGCCGCCGAACAGTTGCTGTGGCCACTGGTACGTGAGCCAGCCACACAGGTTGCTCGATCGCAGACACCCTGATCTGCCTGGCAGTTGTGGCGCCGCGTCAGGGGCGGCGATGCTCCAGGGGAGATATGCCATGCCAACTTTTGAACGCAGAGGAGAAGGATCCTTGATCGCTGTAGCCCAGCAAAAACGCGATTTCGGTCACAGTGAGTCGCTCGTCGCTGAGATAGCGCAACGCCAGGTCGGCGCGAACCTGCTGGAGTACCTGCTGGAAGTGGGTGTCGCGCTCAGACAGGCGGCGCTGCAGTGTGCGCCGCGACAACGTGAGCTCTTCGGCGACGCTGTCGATATTGCCGCGCCCCTGGGGCAGCAGCCGGAGCAGGCTTTGGCGCAGCTCTCTCAGAAAGGGGTCCTGGGTGTGATCCTTGTCAAACAGATGATCGACGGGCAGTTTCGCGAATGCCGAACTCATATCGCCGTAGGGGCGGGTGAGTGGATAGTCGAGGCTGTCGCGGTCGAAAAACAGACAACTGATCGGCTGCCCGAAGAGTAATTTGTCACCAAAGACCGTGCGCAGCATTTGCGTATCGCGGGGCTCAGCGTAGGTGAAGTGGGCTTCGCGAACGGGAATGGGCTGCACACAGAGCGAGTCGACAATAGCCGCGGACATGCTCAGCACAATGTCGCTGAGGTGGCGTTGCTCGCCGCTGGGCTGCCAGAGCGGGTGCCACTGCAGTTTCAAGAACCGTTTGTCGGCCTGCATGGCCACTTCACCGAGATCGCCCGTGGTGCGCAGCATGCTGGGCATCAGGTTGAGGTACTCGCGAAAGGTTGAACAGACCGTAGACATGTACAACTGCAGGTTGAGTCCGTCGACGTAGCCAACCCGCCCGGCGTAGAGGCCGAGGTTCTGGTCCTCGCTGAACTCGGTGATGAGGTCAAAGCACTGCAAAGCCTGGGCCACGGCGAAACGCTGGGCGGAATCCTTGAGCAGGTGTTTGTCGATGCCGGCCTTGATGAGCAGGGTGTCCATGGGGGCGCCGAGCGATTCGCCGGCCTGGACAATAGAACTCACGAAGGGGCTATAAACGCTCCAATTCGGATTGAGTTCGTGCATAGAATTGCCTTGGTGCCCGCGGTCATAAATTACTGTGCGGCAGTTTACCAGCCTCTGCGGCGCTTGCCATCAATCGGTGGCAGGTGGTGTTCCTGGCGTGGGTTCAGGCTTTGGCAAAAGTTTGACGTAGCCGCTGCGAAAATCCGGGTACAGCAACGTATACTCACTGTCGCGCAGTCGCTGGTTCCGACAGCGTTTACCGACAGCAACTGACTGGGCGTCGTCAGCGGCGGGCACGCGCCTTAGCTCAACCTGCAGCTGGCTGGCTAACCAGGCTTCAATATCCTGTAGTGATGCCGGCTCGTTATCGACCCCGTTGTAAATCGATAGCAACGGAGCGCCGGTGTGCGCGAGTGTGAACAAGTGGGCGAGAAAGCCGGCAGCATCGTCGCGGTGCACACGATTGGTATAGTGAATCGGGCTAGATGCGTTAGCATTTCCTGTGAGCACCCGCTCGATCAGGCGTGGGCCAGGGCCGCCATACAGACCACCGAATCTGACGATGCTTGCGGGCAGTCCGGCCGTTAAAAAATGATCCTCGGCGGTGGCGATAGCTATTGCCCTGGGGTCTGTATCTGATAGCTCAGACTTCTCGTCCACCCAGGCGCCGTTCTGCTCGGCATACACCCGGGTGCTGGAGGCCATGATGATGCGTTTGGGGCGGTGAGAGCCCAGGCCTGCGATGACATTTTCGGCCGCGCGAGTGAACCCCAACTGGTACCCGTCGATATCCCGTGAGATTGGGGTAAAGGTGGTCAGTACGTAATCAGGTTTGAGCTCTTCGAGCAGCGCGAGATCTTCGCTGCGCGTATAGTCGGCAGCGTGTAAAGGGAGTGTGTCGATTGCCTCCGGCCGGCGTCTTATGCCGGAGACACGCCAGCCCAGTGGGCTGAGAATGCGATGCACGCGAACGCCGAGATCGCCGCAGCCGATGATGAGAAGTGAAGGCTTGGCCATGTGTTCAGATCTGTTGTCTTGGGGTAGACATGTTGTGTTATCAATAGCGCGGAAGGATAGCATGGAAATTAGCGCCCACCCGGTTTATCCTGACTCGCTTTACGCACTTGAGATCCCACGAGGTAAATATGATCCGCACCCTTTCAGCGCTGCTGCTGTCCTGTGTTATCGGCAGTACAGCCGCCGTTGCCCAATCGGTAAAGTTGATGGCAAACACCTCGCCACCTTATGCGGACCAGCAATTGCCCCAGCGCGGCCTGGGTGTTGAGCTTGTCGAACATGTGTTCGCAGGCTCAGGTATCGATGCCACCATTACCATTGAGACCTGGTCGCGAGCGCTGGAAGGGGCCCAGTTGGGGGTCTATGACGGTCTGTCATCAGCCTGGTATGCCGATGAGCGCGCCAAGGACTTGCTGTTCAGTGAGCCTTACCTCAGCAGCGAACTGATTATTCTGAAAAAGCGCGGCGATAATCGCCAATACACGTCACTGGAGCAGCTCTCCGGTCGCATCGGCGTTCGTACCGACTACGCCTATCCGGTTGATTTGAGCGCGAACCAGAACCTGGTGCTGGTGCAGGAGAATCACCTGATTCAAAACCTGCTCAACCTGGTCAATGGCAAAGTCGACTATGTGATTGGCGATTTGCGCACGGTGAACCAGCAATTGCACGAGTACCTGTCTGGCAGTCGCCATCAGGTCTCTGTGACCGGCGTAGAACTGCCGCCGGTTGCGCGCCACGTGGCCATTAGCCGCAGCCTAGATGGGCATGCGGAAATCGTCGCGGCTTTCAACAAGTCACTGGCGAATGCCAAGCGCGATGGCAGTCACCTGGCCATTGTTGAACGCTGGGACGAGCGCTACCAGGGCCAATAAGCCTAAACCAGCCCCAGTGCCCGGGCACCGTCGTTGAGCTGAGCGTGAAACGGATCGCTGTCGGCGTCGCGGTGCCACTGGTATTCGGCACCATCCGCTGCGGCGATGGCGGCCTTCTCACCCCAAACCCGGGCGATCAGCGCCAGGGTCATATCCATGCCGGCCGAGACGCCGGATGACGTCAACATATTTCGATCTTCCACCCAGCGCGCCTGCTCAACCCACTGGGTGTCGCTGGGCACCATCGCATTGAGTTCGAAGAACTGTTTGTTGGTCGTTGCGCGGTGTTGATCCAGCAATCCCGCCTTGGCCAGAAGTAGCGAGCCTGTGCATACGGACGTGGTGTACTTTGCATTGGATGACTGGCGTTGCAAAAATGCGAGCAGCGCGGTGTTTTCCAGTTCAGGCATGGTGCCAAACCCTCCCGGCACAACAATAATGTCGGCCTGCGGCGCGCTCTTGAAGTCGTAGTCGGGCGTGGCGCGGGGGCCGATGCCAACGGCCTGACCCATAGCCGAACCCACCGGCTCAAGTGAGTGCGCGACGAGTTTGATGTCAACGTGTTCCTCGCCGAGTAGCGAGTACATTTCCAGAGGGCCGAATAAGTCCAGGAGTTCAAAGCCGGGGTAAAGCAGGCCGACGACCAGTAGTTTCTCGGTACTCACAGTATTGTTCTCCGCAACAGGTGGACTGGGGTTTGGGTGTGCTAGAGTGGCATTGAACATCCGCTAAGGCAAAATTTTGACTACGACACTACAGCGTACGCTCGCCATTCTCAGCCTGATTGTCGCGGGCGAAGTCATTTTCGCGTTGCCGTTTCATACCTCGCGATTTTTTCGCCCCACGTTTCTCGAAGAGTTCGGTCTTACCAATACTGAACTGGGTGATATGTTTGCACTCTATGGAATCGTGGCTATGTTGGCCTATTTTCCAGGCGGGTTCCTGGCTGATCGTTTTGCACCACGTTGGCTGATCGTTGTGTCGCTAGTGTTGACAGGCGCCGGCGGGCTGATCCTGGCATTCGTGCCGAGCAAAACAACCCTTTATGTCCTGTTCGGCTATTGGGGCTTTACCACGATATTTCTGTTCTGGGCAGCGATGATTAAAGCCACGCGAATATGGGGCGGAGCCAACTCGCAGGGCCTGGCCTTTGGATTGCTTGATGGTGGCAGGGGGCTGGTCGCCAGTGTGCTGGCAACCGGCGCTATCTGGTTGCTGCCGTGGCTTGCCCAGGGGCAGGCCGAGCTGTCCATGCAACTGATTATTTACTATTACACCGCGGCGACTTTCCTAGCGGCGGTGCTCGTCTGGTGGACACTTGGCGACGGCAACGTGGGCTCTGTCCAGGCCGTTCCCGGTTCGCGCCAGGCGTGGTCCGGTGTGGCTCGCAATCCATCTGTCTGGTGGTTGGCGGGTATTGTGGTGGCCGCCTATTGTGGCTACAAGGGCATAGATAACTATGGCCTCTACGCGGCACAGGTACTGGGCATGAGCGACCTGGCATCGGCGAAGTTTGTCACCGCGGCCAGCTATACCCGTCCCATCGCCGCGCTGTGTGCCGGATTGTTGGCAGACAGGATTGGGGCGAATCGCCTGATCCGCTATGTGTTTGGTTTATTGGTGCTCAGCTATCTAGTGCAGGCTGTATTCGGTTTTGTGTATCTGGGCGCGACCTTAATCATGGCCAACCTGGTGTTGTCGGTCGTCGCTGTTTATGCGCTGCGTGGGGTGTATTTTGCGGTGCTCCAAGAAAGTCGTATCGCCGCGCACCATACTGGCGCTGCTGTGGGCATTGTGTCTCTGGTGGGCTATACACCGGATATCTTCTTTGCGCCGCTGACGGGCCGAATTCTCGATGCAGGCACGCCCGCCGAGGGCTTTGCCAATTACTTCCTGGTGCTGACGATACTGAGTGTCTTGGGCCTGCTGTGTGCAATGGTGCTGGCCAGGAAGGTACGACGCGAGGCGCCCTGAATGTCGATTGCCCTGATTTATGCCCGTTCCCGCAACTATTGCATTGGCGTTGATGGCGATCTTCCCTGGCGGTTGCCTGCGGAGTTCGCGTTTTTCAAGCAAACGACGCTCGGTAGTGCAGTGATCATGGGGCGCAAGAGCTATGAAGATCACAATAGTGAACTACCTGACAGACTGAACATCGTGGTTACGCGCCAGCCAGATTACACGCCAGTGCCCGGCGTGCGTGTCGCCGATTCACTGGTAGCGGCACTGGCGCTGGCGCGCGATCAGGGTAAGCCTGTTTTTGTGATTGGCGGTGTCGGTCTGTTCCGCGAGGCTATGCCGCTGGCGGATACGGTATTTGAAACTATCGTCGAAGCGGATATTGAGGGTGATACCTTCGTCGATGCCTTTGATTTTTCCGGTTGGGGGTCCGAGCGGGTGCTGCAGCACGACGTGGATGCAAAACATCGCTACGCCTTTACGGCATATCGCCATTCAAGGCCTACATCGCACTCATCAAAAAGCCGGTAATCGCCGCATTATTATCACTGAGCGTGGGCACCACTTCATTGCGCACGTCTTTCACCAGCGTTTGATAGCGCTTGTAAAAGTCCCAGCTCGGGGTGGGGTGGTACTGGAAACTATCGATTTCAAGATAGGCCAGAATGCCCTTGGCAGTGGTGGGCTTTACGAAGACTTCGCGACTGGGCGCGTAGTAAAAGGGCACTACCGAAATCACCGACCATTTGGCCAGCTTGTGTTGCTGGAGCATGCCCAGCATGAGTTCGAATCCCAGCTGCTTTTTGCCATGGATACGCTCGTATAGCGCATCCGCAAAGCTCTGTTTTTCGTGACTGTTGAGGCTGTTAATAAAATCGCGAAAGCGTGGTTTCTCGAAACGCGACACCATGGAGGATCGGCTGAGCACGGTCAGTGCATCGTTGCAGACTTTTTCAGGGCGCCCGAAGGCGGCCTTGTTGAAGTTGCTTCTGGCAAAGTCGCTGAGCTTGCCAATATTGTGCCGTTTGCGGACGGTTTCCAGGCCGGGGTCGGCAAAGCCGCCAGGGTAGCGCTGCAGAAAATCCGCCTCGGCCTGGAGCAGTTTGTCGAGATTCACCAGCTGACGCAGAACACGTTCAGCTTGTTGCCATCGAGGTCGCGAAAATAACCGGCGTAAAAGCCTTCGCCGCGTGGTCCTGCAGCGCCCTCGTCGGCACTGCCCATGGCGATGGCTTTGGCGTAAACGCGATCTACCGCTTCCTTGCTGTCCACCTCAATGGCGGCCATGACTCCGTTGCCTACGGTTGCCGGCTCGCCGTTAAAGGGCTTGCTGATGGAGATCGGTGTGCTGTCGGCGCCGGTGGTCCAGGCGACAAAGGTCTCCTCGGTCATATACCGCTTGGCGCCAATTTCAGCGAGCAGTTCATCGTAGTAGGCGACGGCTTTGTCCAGGTCATTCGTGCCGAGCGTCAGGTATCCGATCATAGTGTTTATTCCTGGTTGAAGCGCAGAGCGCCGAGATAGTCCATTTTGCTGAGTTTAACGCCGTCCATGCGCAACAAGTCATAGAGTGTGGTGGCGTGGAAAAAGAAGTTCGGTTGCGAAAACGTCTGAACGAAATCGTCGGTCAAGAAGGGCAGTTCTGTTTCTCCCGCCTTGAATTTCATGGGTTTGCCACTCAATGCGTTAACCGCATCGGGAGTTTTCGCACTGATTTCTTCGATCGCCTCATGGATGAGCGTGTTGTAGCCGGCCCAGCCTTCGCAATCCACTTTGGGGGGCGGCTGGAACAGGCCCGACTCGAGGCTGCGCATGGCGCCCAGTGAGTGATGCCAGACTGAAACGATCTGGAAGGCGAGGGGAGCCATGTCATCGGTCAGGCGCAGTGTCAGGAGTTCGTCAGGGCTGCTGCCCCTGGCTTCGGCATGTGCTGCGCCCTTAGCCAGAACCTGCATGACCGCGCCAAGGGTTTGCAGATAGTTGGGAACAGTGATGTCGTAAAGGGATAACGCCATGGCTTACTTGTCTCGCAAATGTTTAGAGCCGATAAAGAAGTGCAGAGACGCCCAGGCCGCGGTCGCCGGAATGATATAGAGCATAGCGTAGCGCAGTGACTCCGAACCCAGCTCGGGTGCCAGATAGTCACTGAGTGCCCCAATCAGTGTCGGGCCCAGTCCCAGGCCGATGATATTAATCACCAGGAAGTACAGCGCTGAGGCTGTGGCTCGCATACGAGGCTCGACCATCCCGTGGGTCAGTGCCAGGCAGGGGCCGATATAACAGGTGGAAAGCAGGCTCGGGATCAGGTTAATCGAGAGGGCCGCGGTGGTATTCTCGGCCAATAGAAATGCGACGCAAAACGGCACCATGGCGAGTACGGCAATACCCGGCAGCAGCAGGTACCAGCGGCGATCAATTTTGCCCAGCTTGTCCGCATAGTAACCGGCGAGGAAGGTGCCTACACCACCGAATATACCGGCGCCGATTGCCAACCATATACCCAGTTCAGCAGTACCCATCCCGTGGCTGCGAATGTAGAAAGGTGCCGTCCAGTTCACCAGTCCGTAACCCACCAGTGAATTCAGCGCAGAGGCGAAGAACAGATTGCGAAGTGCGAGATTGGCATAGATGCGCTTGACCACGTCCTTGAGGGGGACCGAAGTCTCTTCGACAGCGGCTTGTTCGGACCAGCCCCTGAGTGGCTCGGCAACCGTCATGCGAATCCAGATTGCCAGCAGGATGCCCGGTGCGCCTACCAGCACAAACGCCCAGCGCCAGCCGAGCACCTCGTTCAGAATACCACCCAGGAAGAAGCCGAACATGATGCCGATGTTAATGCCCAGACTATAAGTGGACATGGCGGTGGCGCGGCTTTCCGGTGGGAAGATATCGGAGATCATCGAATGCGCTGGCGGGCTGCCGCCGGCCTCACCGACGCCCACGCCAATGCGGGCCAGCAGTAGCTGGGTATAGTTCATGCAAGCGCCGCTAATGGCGGTCATGAAGCTCCACACACCCACCGCCAGCGAGATGATATTACGGCGATTCCCGCGATCTGCCCAGCGGGCAATCGGCACGCCGGCGGAGACATAAAACAGGGCAAAGGCAAAACCCGTTAGTAGGCCCAGCTGGGTGTCAGAAAGCAGGAGCTCAGCTTTAATGGACTCCTGCAGTATGGAAATGAGCTGCCGGTCAATGAAGTTAAAGGAGTACACCAGCGTCAGCACCATCAGCACATAGGTGCGATAGGCGGGCTTGGTATACGGATTGTTCTCCACCGGAGCCTCGGTTGTCTCGGCCATTATTGGTCCTTATTGTCGTTATCGTGAAGGCTGCCGCTATCTTAGCCGCTGCGGCGGCCGGGCGCATCCCAAGCTGGTGCGAAAGCCCAAAACGCGCGATCATTGGCGCCCTCACGCCTGTATCGAGATAAACAAATGTTACGCCACCTGTATTACCGCTGGATTGCTCTGGCATTGACTGTTCTTTCACCATGGGTGCAGGCCCAGGCGCCAGCTGCGCCGGTGGTGGTGGCGACGGTGCAGCAGGCCGATATTGTGCAGGTGGTGCAATTGACCGGCACTGTCACCGCCGAACGTAATGCAGAGCTCTCGGTCGCAGTGGCCGGGCTGGTACAAAACCTGGCAGTCGATGCCGGAGACCACGTGGCGGCGGGCGACCCGTTGCTGCAGCTGGATCCAGAACTGGCCGAGCAGCAGATGCTGGCGGCGCAAGCTGCATATGCCCGCGCCGAACGCGCCGCACAGGATGCCCAGCGCCGCCTCGACGAGGCCCGGCGTCTCGCGCCCCAACAGAGCATTGCCGAAACCGCCGTGCGCGATCTCGAATCCGAAGTGGCAGAGGACAGCGCAGAACTGGCGCGCCTTGGAGCCGAGTTGGCCTATCGCAAGGGTGTGCTGGACAGGCACTTGCTGCGGGCGCCATTTGCCGGTGTTGTCAGCGCCAGGAGCGCTGAGCTGGGCGAGTGGCTGGCGCCCGGGGCCGCCGTCATGACCCTCGTTTCCACCGAGGACCTGCGGCTGGATTTCCAGGTGCCGGAGGATTATCTGGGACAGGTCGAGCCGGGTGCGCCGGTGCTGTTTTCGATCGGAGCCGACAAGTCGACTCGCTATCGTGGCTCGGTGATTGCTGCGGTGCCGGTGACAGATCCGACCGTGCGCACATTCCTGGTCAGGGTGGTGTCGGATGAGGTGATAACCGCGTTGTTGCCCGGTATGTCTACGCAGGTCACCCTGCGTCTGGGCGCAGGACAACAGGGGCTGGCGGTGCCGCGGGATGCGATTCTTCGCTACCCCGATGGCCGCATTATTATCTGGGAAGCAGTCACGGAGAATGGCGCGCCAGTGGCCCGAGAGCGCCTGGTACAAACAGGGTTCGAATTCGACGGGCTGGTGGAAATTCGCGCCGGGCTCAGCGACGGGGCGCAGGTGGTGGTCGAGGGCAATGAAAGCCTGCGCAATGGTCAGGCGCTAAGCCTTCGTCCCGGACAAGGGCGCTAACCGTGTTTGAAAAAATTATCGCCAGGGGCACGCTGGTAACGGTCTCTGTACTGATCGTCGCGGTCATTGGCATTCTCGCTGCCACACGTATTCCCGTACAAATGATTCCGGATCTGGATGTGCGCACCATTGGTGTGCGCACCGTCTGGCCCGGGGCAACTCCCCAGGATGTGGAGAAAGAACTCATCATTGAGCAGGAAGATTTTCTTCGCAACCTGCCGAACCTGTCGCGTATTACCTCTACAGCACAGACCAGCTCCGCATCGATTCAGCTGGAGTTTCCGCTGGGGGTCGATATGACGGACATGATGATCAGGGTCAGCAACGCCCTGAGTCAGGTGCCTAACTACCCGGAGAACGTCGACGAGCCCGCCGTATTTGCCAGCTCGTTCTCCAGCAATGCATTCATGTTCTTTAATGTTGTGCCGCTGCCGGGCAATCCAAGGCAGCTGGATATGGATCTGGTACGCGATTTTCTGATCGACAACCTGCGGCCGCGTATGGCCAGTGTGCCGGGAGTTTCAGAGGTGGATTTCTGGGGCGGTTCCATGCGCCAGGTGCAGATTCTGGTGGACCCTGCGCGTCTGGCACAGCGAGGCCTGACGCTGATGGATGTGCGTAATGCTATCCGCACCCGCAACCAGGACCGCTCCGGCGGCGACCTGTCTTCGGGCAAACGGCAATACATGCTGCGAACCATCGGCCGCTTTGAGGATTTGAGCGAACTGGAAAACCTCATTCTCGATCGGCGCGAAGATAATGTCATTCACCTGAAAGACGTGGCCACGGTTCAGCTGGATCATTTCGAAAAGCGCCAGTTTGCGCGCTACAACGGCCAGGAAAATATCACGATCGCGATTCGCCGTGAATCGGGATCCAATGTGATTGAGATCAAGCAGCAGATGCTGGCCGAGGTCGATGCACTGCGTGAACAGGTGCTGAAGCCGGCGGGGATGGATATCGTGCTGTCGTCAGACGATGTGCGTTACGTCGAAGACTCGGTGGCCACGGTCTGGAAGAACCTGATTCTGGGCGCGTTGCTGGCAACGGCAGTAATGTACCTCTTTCTGCGCTCCGGCCGTGCCACTGCGGTAGGTGTGATCGGGATTCCGCTGTGTATCATCGTGGCGTTTCTTGGTCTGTTGTTGGCGGGGCGCACCATTAACGTCATCTCACTGGCGGGGATTGCCTTCGCGCTGGGCATGACGCTGGACAACAGTATTGTGGTGCTCGAGAGCATCGAACTCGAGCGCCGCGGTGGAGCCAGTCGCTTCCAGGCGGCCGTGAACGGTGTGCGCAAGGTATGGCCGGCAGTGTTTGCGTCTACCATGACCACGGTGCTGGTGTTTCTGCCTGTGCTGTTTGTGGAGCAGGAGGCGGGGCAATTGTATTCGGATATTGCCATTGCGATCTCGGCCGCGATTCTGGCTTCGCTGCTGGTCGCTATCACGGTCTTGCCTACCGCGGCTGCGCGCCTGGAATTTGTCAACGAATCCAAACAGGCCAAGAGCGCCGCAGCCCAGGAAGCAGGCGCCAAAGCATGGACGCTGCGCCAGGTCGCTCGACTGTTGCACAGCCCCCGCAGTCGCCTGACGACAGTTCTGGTAGCTGTTATCGCTAGCGCCCTGGTGATCGTGGTGCTTACACCACCCGCCGAGTACTTGCCTGAGGGCGAGGAGCCCAAGATCTTCTCCTCGATGAGCCCGCCGCCAGGCTACAACCTGGATACTCTGGAACGAATTGCCAGCGAGGTGGAAGCCTACTTTCTCACCTTTGTCGGGGTAGATCCTGAGGCTTACGATCGCGGTGAAATCGATGTTCCCGCCCTCAAGTACTTTTCCATGCGTGTGAACGCTGGCAGGGTAGGGGCGCTCGTGGAGCCGGTGCGTCATCAAGACATTGAGCCACTGATGGATGCGCTGACCGGCAAGTATCGCGAATACCCCGGTATGCGGGCATTTGCCTCGCGGGGGTCGATTATCTCTAGTAACGACGGTGGATCGCGCTCGATTAACCTGGATATCTCCGGACCAGACCTGTTCACGCTGTTCCAGGTAGCTCGCACCATCGAGCAGCGGGCCGAAGAGGTGTTGGAGAACCCGCGTATCCAGAGCCAGCCGCGCTCGCTGTCGCTGGCCCAGCCCATGATGGAAATCCATCCGCGCTGGGAGCGGGCGGCCGAGCTGGGTATCGATGCCAATAGCCTTGGCTATACGGTCTCAGCCATGACCGATGGCGCGTTCGTGGACGAATTTTTCCTCGATGACGACAAGATCGATATGTACCTATACAGCGATACCGGGCTGGATGTGGAGTTGGAGAATATGCGCCAGCTACCGCTTTACACTGCGCGCGGTGAGGTCGTGCCCCTGGGGGCTATTGCCGATTTTCGCGAGAGTGTCGACACCAATGCGATTCGCCGTGTCGGTGGCAGACGAACTGTCACCCTCAATATTATTCCGCCGCGGACCACGCCGCTGGAGAGTGGCGTGGAACAGGTGAAGTCCGAGGTGATGCAATACCTGCTCGATAGTGGCGCTATTCCCGCCAACGTGACGGTAAGTATCTCCGGTGCCGCCGACGCATTGCAGAAAACCCGCGATGCGTTGTTGGGCAACTATCTGGTGGCACTGTTTATTGTGTATCTACTGATGGTGGCAATCTTCAATCACTGGGGCTATCCGCTGCTGATCCTGACCTCGATTCCCGTCGGCATTGCCGGTGGTCTGGTGGGGTTGTGGACATTGAATGGTGTTGGCGCGCTGCTACCGCTGTTCGGCGGTGCGGCGATCGTTCAGCCCTTTGACATGATTACCATGCTCGGCTTCCTCATTCTCATGGGAACAGTGGTTAACAACCCGATACTCGTTGTGCATCGCGCCGTTGAAAATGCGCGCACCGGATTCCTGCCACTGGAGGCTGTCACAGAAGCCGTGCAAACCCGACTGCGGCCCATTGCCATGTCGACGATTACCACCCTGTGTGGCCTGGCACCGCTGGTGCTGCTGCCGGGGGCCGGTACCGAGCTGTACCGTGGACTGGGCGCGATAGTGCTGTTTGGTATTCTCGGGTCCATGCTGGTGACCTTGACAATGTTGCCAGCACTCACCGTAATGGTGCTGGAGTTTCAGCGCCGCAAATCGTAATTGAGAGGAGGGCTCATGGCCGGCAATCTTTCCTTTGATTCGCTCAAGCAGCGGGTGGACGACGGTAGCATTGATACTGTGATTGCTGCCATTCCGGACATGCAGGGCAGGCTGATGGGCAAACGCTTCCAGGCCGAATACTTTGTGTCCACCGCCTGGAAGGAAACCCATTGCTGTAACTATCTCGTGGCCACCGATATGGAGATGGAGACGGTTGCGGGCTACAAGGCCTCCAGCTGGGAAGCGGGCTATGGAGACTATTCCATGGTGCCCGATATGGCCACACTGCGGGTGCTGCCCTGGGCTGATGGCACTGCCCTGGTGATTTGCGACCTGGTCGACCACCACACCCACGAACTGGTGCCTCACGCGCCGCGTACCGTATTGAAAAAGCAGTTGCAGCGGCTGGAAGCTATGGGGCTCAGTTCTGCGGTGGCCACTGAGTTGGAATTTTTCGTCTTCCGTGAGGATTTCGAATCCCTGCGCGATGCCGATTACACCGATATGACCACCATTAGTCCGTACAACGAGGACTACCACCTGTTTCAAACAGCCAAGGAAGAGCCTCTGATGCGCGGCATTCGCACCGGACTGCAAGGTGCAGGTGTGGCTGTGGAAAATACCAAGGGTGAGGCGTGCGCGGGGCAGGCCGAAATTAACGTCTGTTATACCCGTGGGCTGGAGATGGCCGATAACCACGTGTTGGTCAAACAGGCGGTGAAGGAAATCGCGCTCCAGCATGAGCGGGCCGTGACCTTTATGGCCAAGTGGGATACCGATGCTGCAGGTTCATCCAGTCATGTTCACCAATCCCTGCAAACGCTCGAGGGTGAGCCCGCGTTCTACGATGCGGATGCACCTTACGGCATGAGCGAGTTGATGCGCCACTATCTGGCCGGGCTATTAGCCCATGCCGACGACATCACCTTTTTTCTTGCTCCCTATGTCAATTCCTACAAGCGTTTCGCAGAGGCCACGTTTGCGCCTACCAAGGCGGTCTGGTCCATGGATAACCGCACAGCCGGTTACCGTATTGTGGCTCCAGATACTGCATCCGTGCGGGTGGAATGCCGGGTGGGTGGGGCCGACCTCAATCCCTATCTGGCCATCGCCGCGCAGTTGGCTGCGGGTATCAAAGGCATAGAAGACAAGCTGACGCTCGAGCCCGAATTCAGCGGCAATGCCTATGAAGAAGAGGGGATTCGCGAAGTGCCCCGTACCCTGCGGGCGGCGACGAATGCATTGCGTTCTTCGTCCATGCTGCGCGAAGCCCTGGGCGATGCGGTGGTGGACCACTATGTGCGCTGTGCCGAGTGGGAGCAGGAAGAATTCGACCGCAAGGTCACCGACTACGAACGCAGGCGCGGATTCGAGCGCGCCTAAGAGGTAACAATGATCAAGTGTATATCACCCATTGATGGCTCCACCTATATCGAGCGAGAGCCCCTGAGTGAGGCCGCTGCACGCAGCGCAGTGGATGCAGCCGCTGCGGCGCAGAAGCCCTGGGCGAGTCGCCCCTTACAGGAACGTATCGACCTCGTGTTGGCGGCGGTCGCAGAGCTGGAGGCCGTTGGCGATGAGATAGTGCCGGAACTGGCGTGGCAGATGGGCCGGCCGGTGCGCTATGGCGGTGAATTGGCCGGCGTGCGCGAGCGCAGTGAGTACATGGCCAGTATTGCCGCTGAAGCCCTGGCACCGCACGGGGTTGAGGACAGCGATAGCTTCCGTCGCCGGATTGATCGCAAGCCCCTGGGCGTGGTGCTGGTAGTGGCCCCCTGGAATTATCCGTACCTCACCGCGATCAATACCATTGTTCCTGCACTGATCGCGGGAAATACCGTGGTGCTCAAGCACGCCTCGCAGACTCTGGCGGTGGGCGATCGTCTGGCGCAGGCCTTTCATCGGGCCGGTGTGCCCGACACCGTCATTCAACACGTGGTGCTCGATCATGCCACCACGTCGGCGTTGATTGGCTCGGGCGTGTTCGGCTTCGTTAACTTCACCGGCTCGGTGCCCGGCGGCAAGGTGATGGAAGAGGCCGCTGCAGGTACGTTTACCCCGGTGGGGACGGAACTGGGTGGCAAGGACCCAGGCTATGTGATGCCAGATGCGGATCTTGATGCCGCGGTAGAGACGCTGATCGACGGCGCCATGTTTAATGCCGGTCAATGCTGTTGTGGTATCGAGCGGATCTACGTGTGTGAAGAACACTACGATGCCTTTGTGCGTAAAGCGGTGAGCATTGTCGAGGGCTATGTGCTCGGCAATCCTCTGGAGACGGCAACCACGCTGGGGCCAATGGCTCATGTGCGCTTTGCCGATGAAGTGCGCGCGCAGACAGTGGCGGCAATAGCCGACGGCGCGCGGGCGCTGATTGACCCAGCTCTGTTTCCCGCCGACAACGGCGCCTACCTGATGCCGCAGATTCTGGTGGATGTGAATCACAGCATGCGGGTGATGCGCGATGAGTCCTTTGGACCCGTGGTGGGCATCATGAAAGTGAGCAGCGATGAAGAAGCCATTGCATTAATGAACGATTCTGACTTTGGCTTAACCGCCTCGCTGTGGACGGCGGATGTGGCCCGCGCGGAACGTATCGCCGCAGAGCTGGACTACGGGACGGTGTTTATGAACCGCTGCGATTACGTAGATCCCGGTTTGTGCTGGACCGGTTGCAAGGACACCGGCCACGGCGGAGGGTTGTCGGTGATTGGCTACCAGAACCTGACCCGCCCCGCGTCGCGCCACTTCAAGTTGTGTTGAGCGAATTGTGAGTACTCAGGCTAACTGGTCGTATCCCACTGCCATTCGCTTTGGCGCTGGTCGGATCCGCGAACTGGCACAGGCCTGTCGCGAGGCAGGTATGGCGCGCCCGCTGCTGGTGACCGACCGCGGCCTGGCTGAACTCCCCATGGTGGCGATAGCCCGCCAAATCCTGGCGGAAGCGGGCCTTGGTGATGCACTGTTCAGTGGTGTCGACCCCAATCCCAACGAGCACAACCTAGCATCGGGTCTTGCAGCCTACCGCGATGGTGAACACGATGGTGTCATTGCCATGGGCGGAGGCTCCGGATTGGACCTGGGCAAGCTGGTGGCGTTTATGGCCGGACAGCAGCGTCCCGTGTGGGACTTTGAGGACGTTGACGATTGGTGGTCGCGGGCCGACCCGGCCGGCATTGCGCCGATTGTGGCAGTACCGACCACCGCCGGGACCGGCGCAGAGGTGGGGCGCGCAGGGGTGCTGTCCAATTCGGCGACGAGCGAAAAGAAAATTATTTTCCATCCGCAGATCCTGCCTTCCCAGGTGATCTGCGATCCGCAGCTCACCCTCAGCATGCCGCCGGCGATTACCGCCGGCACCGGCCTGGATGCCTTCGCACACTGTCTGGAAGCTTACTGTGCGCCTAACTACCATCCGCTGAGTCACGGCATTGCCGTGGAGGGCATGCGGCTGGTCAAGGACAATCTATCGCGGGTATATGCCGACGGCAGCGATATCGAGGCTCGCGGTCACATGATGTCTGCGGCGTTAATGGGTGCCACCGCATTCCAGAAAGGGCTGGGTGCTATCCATGCGCTCTCACATCCGCTGGGTGCGATTTACAACATCCATCACGGCACGACCAACGCCGTTGTCATGCCGGCTGTGCTGAACTTCAATCGGCCGATGATCGAGCTGGGGATAGAGCGCCTGGCTGCCTATCTTGAGATCGACGGTGGATTTGACGGTTTCCACGCTTATCTTGTGGCCCTGAACGAACAATTGGGAATACCGGAGAATCTCCGGGCTATGGGCGTGGTTGATCCTGATATCGATGCGCTGGTCGCAGCGGCATTGAGCGATCCCAGTGCTGGTGGAAATCCTGTTACCATGACCGCGGAAAATACCTGGGCCCTGATTGAGGCCTGCCTCTAGAGCAATAAGCAGGTTTACGCATGGGTGAGCTTTACGTCCAGTACGAGTACTGGTTCGCGACATTTCAATTGGTCACGGCGATGCTGGGCATGGGCGCCACGCTCACCGTGCGCGACTTTGGCGATATTCTGCGTGCTCCCCGGGCGGTGAGCATTGGCGTGGCGATCCAGTTGTTCCTGGTTCCCGTCATGGCTTATATGTTTTTAACGCATCTGGGGATAAGTGGCGGTCTTGCGATCGGTTTGGCGCTGGTGGCAGCCATCCCCGGCGGTACCACATCCAATATCTTTACGTTTTTTGCGCGCGGCAATAGTGCCTTGTCGATCTGCGTGACCGCAGTGAGTACCCTGGCCTGCCTGGTGAGTACCCCGCTGATTCTGTCGCTGCTCATCAGCGACAGCCTGCCACCGGATTTCAGCATGCCCACCGGGCAGATTATGATGGAAATCGCGCTGTCGCTGTTACTGCCATTGAGCCTGGGCATGTTGCTGCTCTATCTCTACCCGGCACCGGCGGCCCAGTTCTCGAAGTGGTGTATTCGCGCCTCTCTGCTCGGCATTGTGCTCATTATCATTGGTTCCACCTCGGCCGGCAGGCTTGACCTGGAGGCCTTTGGCGCGGCGAACATAGGGTTGGTGGCCCTGTTTATGCTGATGATGGTGGTCGTGGGAGCCGCTGTCCCGCGCCTGATGCGGCTGGAAAAGCGTGACGCCATCGCCGTTGAGTTCGAGGTCATTGTGCGCAACAGCAACCTTGGGGTGATGATTAAGGCATCGCTGTTCCCCGCGGCAGCGGCCAGTACCGCGCAACTGGGTGACACCGTACTGTTTACGGTTCTGCTCTACGGCGGTCTGCAGTTACTGATTGCGCCGATTCTGATCAGGCTCTACACCCGTGGCCCGAAGCGGGAAGAGGGCTGAAGGGTCACGCCGATGCCTGCTCCTGCAGCTGAAACAGCATGACAGCGACACCGGCAATCAGCAGCGGCACCGCAAAAATGATGAAACTGTCTGACTTTTCCACGCCGGCCTCGAGCAGGTAGCCTGCCAGTAGCGGCGAGATAATGGCGCCGATACGCCCCACGCCAATGGCCCAGCCCATGGCCGTGGTGCGGTTGAACGTTGGATAAAGCCGCGGCGCGATAGCGTACAGGCCAATCATGGACCCGATCAGGAAGAACCCCATCGTGAAGGCCACGCTCATGAGCAGGGTGAGGGGTGCCTGTAAAAACGTAGCGAAGGCCACTGTCATGGTGAATGTGGCGAACAGGTAGATGGCCGTCAGCCGCATCAGGCCGAAATAGCCGGAGATAACGCCGAGAATCAGGGAGCCGATGATGCCACCCACCTGAATTATCAGGCCGCCGGAAATCCCCTGCGACGCAGAAAGGCCTGCCTCCGTGAGCAACTTGGGTGTCCAGCTGAACGTGAAATACATGCTGAACATCAGCATAAAATAGGCCGTCCATAGCGCCAGCGTATTGCGGGTAGAGGCGTCGCCAAACAGGCTTGCTACGCTGGGTTTTCGGTTGTCCTCGGCGGTAAGTTCCGGCAGCGCCTGCAGGGGTTCCCGTCCCATAAGCAGCAGTGCTTTGTTGACTTTACGCAGCGCATCCCCGGGCTGCTTGGTAAGGAGATAGTCCAGTGACTCCGGCAGTATCCATAGCGTTATTGGAATCATCAGTAGCGACATAAAACCGCCAAACAAAAACGCAGATTGCCAGCCATAGTTGCTGATGAGTGGAATGGAAATCACACCACCGATAATAGCGCCGGCGGGATAGCCTGACTGAAGCACGCTGACTGCAAAGCTGCGGGCCCGCGCATTGCTGTATTCGGTGACCAGAATATTCAGGCTGGCAATCATGCTGCCAATTCCCAGGCCAGTGAGAAACCGCAGCGCGGCCAGTTGGGTCACGTTCTGACTGTAAGCCGAGGCAATCATGCCAACGCTGATCACGCCCAGACACACTAAGGTGATCGCGCGCCGCCCGATCCTGTCCCCATAGGGCGCAATAAACAGCGAACCGTGCGCCATGCCCGCGAGTCCGGCACTGAGCAGTACACCCAGTTCAGGCCGGGGAATCCCCCAGGCTTCGCTGATGGATGCGGCCGTAAACGACATGACCAATACGTTGAAACCATCGAGCATATTGATGATTGCGCAGATGGTGATGGTTATCACCTGGAGGCGACTGATGGGGTTCTGGTCTATGGAGGCTTTCAGGGTTTGTAGTTCACTCATGCAGCGCTGTTAACTTGACTGTCATTAGTATTGTGAGGGCCGCGCAGTCCGCAGTAGGAAACGCTAGCGGGGACACCGCCAAAAAGCCAGCCCAATCTATCTTTTGGTGCAGGCGCAGCCCGGTTGAATCAGCGCATGGAAATGAGACCGTTGCAGTGCCTAGTGTGTGGCGTCACCGCCGGCCTCTACCTTGGCAGCGATATCGGCGCCAATCTGCCCCATGAGCGCAAAGGTATTGTCGGGGTCACTGTGGCGCAATTTGGCGGCTTCCAGTTCCATACCTTTGGCGAACACCAGTTCGGGTGTGTTGGCCTGGATAGCCTCGGCAATCCCACGGGCGCAATCCATGGGATCGTCACCGTTGTCGATGTTGTCGTCTGATACGCCTCGTTGGGAGCCGTCGCCGGTCATGGCGTTGCGAGAGACGTCGGTGGCGACGGAGCCAGGCAGAATATTAGTGACCTGGATGTTGTGCAGGTTTGCAACCTCGGTCCGCAGTGCATCCATGTACCCAATGAGGCCGTGTTTGGCGGCACAGTAGGCCGTTCGCAGCGGCGTACAGCCGTCCCGCTACCGAACTGATGGCGACGATGTGGCCGCCACCGGCGGCTCGCATCCGCTCCAGTTGCAGCTGAGTCAGCCAGATGGGGGCGAGCAGGTCGATATTAATCATTTGCTGATAGACCTCAGGCGCAGTGTGCAAGGCCAGGCTGCGCTGACTCACGCCGGCGTTATTAACCAGAATATCGACCTGACCCTGCCAGGCCCATGCCGTCTCCACATGGGCGGCCAGCGCCGCATAGTCGGTCGCCTCAAAGGGCAGTACCAGCGACTGGGTGGGCAGTGAGGCGGCGACTTCCTGGAGCGCAGCCTCCCGGCGCCCGGAGAGAATAATATGCGCGCCCTCGGCAGCCAGCACGGTTGCCACTGCCTTGCCGATGCCTGATGAGGCGCCCGTTATCCAGGCGACCTTGCCGGCAATGTCTGTCATGGTGTCTTCCTGTCAGTGAATCAAGTCATTTGATTCTGCACAATCCGGAGCGCTTCTCAAGCGATCGCCTGATCTACGATGCGATTGAATGTATCCAGAGCACCTTCAAAGCGGCCGAAGTTGAGACGGCTATTGGCGTCACTGGCCAGCCCCGACTGAATGTCTTCCGCCAACTGGAAATCTTCATCCAGGGTCAGCACCGTGAACGCATGATTTTTTCGCCAGTACTCCTGCTTGGCGAGCGTGTTCTCACTGCGGGGCACCAGGGTCGAAAGTTCCAGCCGGGTATGTTCGGGGCCCAGCGGGATGCCACGAATCCACACAAAATGATCTGACTGCACCAGGAATTGGGCGCCCGGGAAAAAGCTGTAGAGAATGTTGGCGTGATCGCGCAGGCGCCATTGCTCGCGGGGCTGATCGGCCAGCGAGGCGAGGGTCGCGCGCGGCAGTATCGAGCGCAGGTGAGGCCCTTGGCTGCGGCAGGAGGAAAGGTTGTCGGGGGATAGGTCCGCAATGCTGTTCTTATGGGCGACTCGGAAGTGATAGGCCTCTATGCCGCCCTCCACCAGAATTTTCCAGTTGGCTTTGATCTCGCGTGTTTCTGTGGCAAAGATCTCGTGGCTGCCCGCATCCATGGCCAGCAGGTCATGGCGAATGTCTCCCAGATGATGCTCAACGTCGATTCTCGAGTCGCTGTCCAGTGAGAGCCAGATCCAGCCGGCATACTCCTGACAGGGCAGTGGCACCAGGCCAAACTCACTGCGATCTAGCACCGGGAATCCAGTCTTCTCATGGGGAACACCGATCAAGTCGCCGATGTTGTTCCAGGTCCAGCCGTGATACGGGCAGCGGAAGCGATGCTCACAGCCTTCATGCTCGCGCACTAGCTTTGCGCTTCGGTGGCGGCAGACATTGAAAAAGGCCTGCACCGCTCCGTCTTCATTGCGCGTCAGCAGCACTGGGCGGCATGCCACCTCCGTGGTCAAATAGGCATTGGGCTCGGGGAGGGGCGGAACTGTGGGCAATAATCTGGGGCAGGCGCACAGAAATTTGCGCCTGTTCACGGCGAAAGATGTCGGGTGAGTAGTGTCGCTCCAGGCTTTTGCGGTGACACTGCACATCCAGAAACGGCGACGTTTGTGCCTGTAACCCGAGAAGATCTTCGATCAATTCAATTTCGACACTGCGATCCATGGTGGAGGCCTCATAGAGCTAGCTTACCGAACGGTAAGTTTGCGGGCAGAATGCTTACCAACTGGTAAGGCGTCAAGCGCTGCGCTAGACTCGCCACCTAAACGCAGGATGACGAAATGAGTGAATCCACCCGGGAACAGTTATTGCTGACGGCGCAGCGGCTATTTGCCGAACGCGGGTTTTATGGTGCCAGTATTGCTGCCATTGCGACCGAGCTCGGGCTGACCAAGCAGGCATTGCTCCACCATTTCGGCAACAAGGAGAAGTTGTACGGACAGGTGTTGCAGCATATCTCCGAGAACCTGTCGGAGATAACCGACAGCATTCTGGCCAAATCCCTGGCGCCGGCGGAACGGCTGGAAACACTGGTAGTGGCGCAGTATCGGGATCAGATGGATAATCCCCACGCCGCCAGGCTCATCATGCGAGAGTTGCTCGATAATGAGGAGCGGGCTGCCCAGGCGGGGAGCTGGTATCTGCGATCCTATCTGGAGTTGCTGGTAGCGACTGCCCAGGCGCTGGACCCTGCGGGTAAATTGGATGATGCCAGGGCGTTGGCCCTGGTGTACCAGCTCCTCGGGGCTGCGCATTACTTTGCAGTGTCGGGCCCCACGTTAACCCAGACTTTTGGTGCCCAGCGCTACGCTCAAACCCGCAGCGCCTACGAACATGAATTACGGGTGCTGATCCGCACTCGCGTTGAAGCCATCGCTTAAAGGAAAAAACATTGAACAAGATTTCCCTGACCACTGTGGCTGCGGCCATTCTCCTATCGGGTTGTTCAGGCTCCGATACGGCCCAGAAAACCTCGGCAGAGTCCGACGCGGGCTTTACCGCGCCCAGCGCCTATACCGCGGACACCAATCGAGATATCGCCGCCGAACTGCCCGATGACCGTGGTGCCGATCTCGCGGCGGCGCAGCGCGGATTTATCGCGACCCGGTCTGATCCGCTGATTACTACTGCGGCGGGCGATGTGGTTTGGGACCTCGATGAGTATGCGTTCATGGAGGGTCCGGCACCGGACAGTGTGAACCCCAGTCTCTGGCGCCAGGCTACGCTGAACAACATTCACGGCCTGTTCAAAGTCACCGAGCGCATTTACCAGATTCGTGGCTTTGACCTGGCGAACATGACCCTCATCAAGGGCGATCAAGGCTTTATTGTGGTCGATCCATTGACCAGTGAAGACACCGCCGCTGCAGGGCTGGAATTTGCCCGTCAGCACCTGGGCGATTTGCCGGTCACCGCGGTGTTGTTTACCCACAGTCATATCGATCACTTCGCCGGCGTGTGGGGTGTCATCGATGAGGACGACTATCAGGCAGGCAGAATTCCGGTGGTCGCTCCAGAAGGGTTTATGGAAGAGGCGACCAGCGAAAACATCATCGCCGGCGTGGCCATGTCCCGTCGAGCTTCGTTCATGTACGGACGCCGCCTGCCCCGCGAAGCGCGTGGGCATGTCGGATCAGGCCTGGGCAAATCACCGGCCTACGGCACCGTGGGTATCGCTGAGCCCACTGAGATTATTGATCACACCGGCCAGACGCTGACGCTTGATGGCCTGGAGTTTGTTTTCCAGGCGGCGCCGGGTTCAGAAGCACCTGCGGAATTCACGTTTGCGATTCCTGAGTTGAAAGCCTATTGCGGGGCCGAGGTGGCGACGCGCAATTTGCACAACCTGTACACACTGCGCGGGGCCAAGGTGCGCGATGCGCTCGCGTGGACGGGCTATATCGATGAGATGATCGAATTGTCTGAGGGCAGTGACGTCTATTTTGCCAGCCACCACTGGCCAGTATGGGATCGGCCGACCATCGTCGCCTATCTGGAAACCCAGCGGGATACCTACAAGTATATTCACGACCAGACGGTGCGCATGTTTAACGGCGGCATGACGCCGCGAGAGATCGCAGAAGAACTGGCGCTGCCGGAGGGGCTGACCGCTGCCTACGCGAACCGCGACTACTACGGCACTGTGGCCCATAACAGCAAGGCCGTGTACCAGGCCTATCTCGGCTGGTATGACGCCAACCCCGCAAACCTGAACCCCTTGCCGCCGGTAGAATCCAGTGCCCGCTATGTGGCGCTGGCCGGGGGTGCCGAGGGTGTGATTGCCGAGGCAGAGAAATCCATTGAGGCGGGCGATTATCGCTGGGCCGCGGAGCTGCTCAATCATCTGGTGTTCGCTGAGCCCGACAATCAGCAAGCCATGCAATTACTTGCAAGCACCTATGATCAGTTGGCATATGTGGCTGAATCCGGGCCCTGGCGAGATGTTTATCTTAGCGCTGCTTACGAGCTGCGTTTCGGTGCTCCCCAGGAATCCCAGATCAAGTTGTCGCTGTTGGTGAATATGTTGGAGCAAACCCCGGTAGAGAAATTCTTCCAGACTATGTCGGTGCGTCTCGATCCTGACAAGGCCGCCGGGGTAGATCGTCGTGTGGGTATTGTGTTCGAGGACCTCGACGAGGCGTACCTGCTCACCGTTCGCAATTCGGTGATGCATCACCGAGGCCTGGATGCCGCGGATGAACCCGACGTGGTCTTGAAAGTGTCTCACGGCATGTTTATTCGCATGCTCATGGGGGAAGTCGGATTAATGGAGACGCTGCGCTCAGATGAACTGAGCGTGGAAGGCAATGCGCTCACGCTCGCCAGTTTCTTCGGTATGTTTGAGCAGCCCCAGGGCGAATTCAATATTGTGACGCCCTGACTCGGGGCGGCATTCAGGCGCGCTGGTTCCAGGCAATGCACTCGTCGAGGGTGATACCTTTGCCGCCGAATATATCCAGCGCGCTACCAATGGTCAGATCGACGTTGCCGCCGGACAGCGCTTGCACGCGCTCCAGATCGCTGAGATTACGGGCGCCTCCCGCATAGGTCACCGGCACCGGGCAGTGATTGCCCAGCAGGGTGACCAGCTCTTCGTCGATACCGTCCTGCAGGCCTTCCACATCCGCTGCATGCACGAGAAACTCATCGCAATACTGGCCCAGCTCGCGCAGTGTGCCGGCGTCCACGGGGGTGTCTGTGACGGTTTGCCAGCGGTCGGTGGCAATGTGCCAGCCGCTGTCTGTGCGCCGACAGCTGAGATCGAGCACCAGGTGCTGCCTGCCGGTTTCACGCAGAATGTTATCGAGTCGGGCAGGGGAAAGTTGGCCGTTCTCGAACAGGTAGCTGGTGACGATCACATGAGAGGCGCCGGCAGTGAGATAACTCGCTGCATTTCCGGCGGTGACCCCCCCTCCAAACTGTAGTCCGCCGGGCCAGGTATCCAGCGCCAACAGCGCCTGCTCCTGGTTGCCCGGGCCCAGTGCGATGACATGCCCGCCCATGAGGTTCTGCTCCCGGTACAGGCCGGCATAGTGGGCTGCGTCGTGCTGGCTGACAAAGTTGGTGTCGGCGCCGTCATCGTTGAGGCTGCCGCCGACAATCTGCTTCACCTGGCCCTGGTGAAGATCAATACAGGGACGAAATCGCGTCACGGTTGTGTTCCATTGGTATGCCGGACTGATTATAGCGTTTCATTATAACCAATTGAGCGCTCATAGCGAAAAAACGCACTGGTAATGGCCGGTAATAGGCCGCGTGCATTCGATTTGGTACAACTAGCGCTATTGTATCGCGCAGCCCGGAGGACATCATGTCCAAGCTGACAAACTGGTTAGAGCAAATTGACGAAGTGTGGATTGCCAGCGCCTTTTTCGTCTGCGCGGCCCTCAACGGTCTTTTCGGTACGTTCTAGTTCGCGCAGCGCTTGCTGCTCAAAGTTCCAGCCGCTATTCCACGGATAGGTCTGGCGTCTTGGAAACCAGGCCTTCCAGGGAAGGAGGGCCTGCCCAAACTCACCGTATTAATCCTGTTCGCTGTTCTTCGCCAGATACTTGTCTCGCAGTCGGGTAGAGCGGCTCACCATCGGCACCTGTTCGCCTGCAACAAACACCAGTTCCGCCTCGCGCACCAGTTCCAGCGGATCGCCACTCCACAGCACCATGTCTGCGGGCATATCAGCCGCGATTCTGCCGCTGTTGTCCAGCGAGAATACCGTTGATGGCGTACTGAAAAGCGCCGCCATCGCTGCCTCATAAGGCAGGCCATGGGCAACGGCCACCCCCGCACACTGGGTGACCAGGTAGGCGTTGTGGGTGTTCTGCCAGCCCATCCCGGTAAACATGATGTCGACACCTGCGGCGTGCAATAGCGCCGGGTTTTCCAACCTGGCACCGAGCGTCTGGAATTGCTCCGGGAGGTTCTCTATGGGATCGATGATGACCGGCGTGCCTGCCTCGGCGATGGCGTCAGCCACCATCCAGCCCTCCTGCGCGCCGACAAGAATCATGCGCAGGTTGTAGCTCTCACCCACCTCGAGAATTTTCAGAATGTCGCTGGCCCGGCTCACTTTGACGAACAGATACTCTTCGCCCTGCAGTACCGGCAGTAGCGCGTCAAGATCTTCAGCGGGAAGGCTGAGTTCTCGGCCTTCGCCTGCGGCGTATTGACGGCGCTTGTCAGCGAAGTGTTGGGCGTCGTTCAGGGCCCGGCGAATGCTGGCCAGTGCTGCCGCTCGTGAGCCACCTGCTACACCTTTGGCATATTCGTTGTAGTTCACCAGTACGCCGACACTTTGTTGCTCAATACTGCCCCCGGACTTGCCGGAGAGATTGACGATAGACACCTGGCCAGCAAACAGGGTGTCACTGGCGCTGGGAGCCACCAGGGCGCGGGTTAATCCGTGAATACGGTTCTGCGGAATAACCGTGCTGTTGGGATTGAATGCGTCGATGATGGCCAGCGACGCGGAGTAATCAACGCCTTCGGCGGTGGCATCGTAGGTTTCGTGGACGGCGTCGATCTCGACAACCCCCATTTGCGTCATCGCATTGAATACCCCCGGGGTGAGGCGCTTGTCTGTGCCGTCTATGATCCGGGCATCAGTGCTGTCGAGGTCGCGACCTATGGCGGCAACCCTGCCGTCGACGACCAGCACGTCGGTCTGGATGAGTTGGCCGGCGTCGCTCATGGTGTCGACCGTGGTGTTCTGGATAAGCACGGTTTCGGCGTGCGCGGCGCTGGCGAGAGAGAGTGCCGCCAGAGCCAGTATGTTGCGCATGGCGTTATTCATGGGCGGTTCTCCTCAGGGTTGATAATGCCGATATTGAAATCGCTGGTGCCCGCGACCGACGGGTTGTTAAGGTCGTACGTCAGCGTGCCATCGATCCACACCTTCTCGGCCAGTGCGTAGACGCTGAAGGGGTCCTCAGTCCACAGCACCAGGTCTGCATTTTTGCCGGCTTCGATAGAGCCGATCTGGTCGGCCAGCCCCAGCGATGTCGCGGCGTTTAGCGTGAGCCAGCGCATGGCTTCGCCGCGGGTCATATCCATGCCCATGCGTCGTGCCGCGGAGTAGGCCTTGGCTACCTCCTGGTTGAGTCGCTGTACCTGGAAGGCGTCATCAGAGTGGATAATGGCGCAGGCCCCGGCTTTCTCCAGCAGTGCCAGGTTTTCCCTGACCATATCAAAGGCCTCCTGCTTAAAGCCCCACCAGTCTGCCCACACCACGGCACAAATATCGGCGTCCGCCAATTGCGGTGCCAGTTTGTAAGCTTCGATGGCGTGATGAAAGGCAGTGATCTTGTAGTCGAACTCGCGAGCCATATCCATCATCTGTGCCATTTCGTCCGCGCGGTAGCAGTGGTTGTGGATGCGGATATTGCCGTTGAGTACCTCCATCAGCGTGTCGAGCTTCAGGTCGCGCTCTGGCGCCTCAGCCGAGTTGTCGCCACTTTCAAGTGCGGCATGGTAAGTGTCCCACTCGATTTTGTATTCCGCGGCCTCGGCCCAGGCCTGGCGGAACGCCGCCATGTTACCCATGCGGGTAGAGGGCAGTTGATTGCGTTCGCCATAGACCCGCTTGGGGTTTTCGCCGCAGGCCATCTTCAGCGAGTAGGGCGCGCCCGGGAACTTCATCCCCTGTACGGTCGTTGAGCGGATGTTCTTTACTGTTACCCCGCGGCCGCCAATCAGGTTGCCTGAGCCCGGCAGGATTAAAGCGGTAGTCACGCCGCCGGCGAGAGCCTTTTCCCACTGTGGGTCCTGCGGCCAAATGGAATGTTCTGCCCACACCTGGGCAGTCACCGGGGCGGTCATCTCGTTGCCATCGGCGTGGTTGTCCGTTGCCGGAGAGGGATAGACGCCCATGTGGCTGTGCACGTCGATCAAGCCCGGGGTGAGCCATTTGCCTTCGGCGTCGATGACGGTGGCGCCGCGGGGGGCGTCGAGATCTTCGCCAATAGCGACGAACTTGCCGTCCTGCACCAGCACGTCCACGCCCTCGAGTTGCTCTCCGGTGCCGTTATAAACACTCGCCGAGCGAACCAGCAGCGGTGGGCTGTCCGGCACCTGGTAGGTGGACGGGAAGGGGTTTTCGGGAGACCAGGCTTCGGTCTGTTCCTCGGGTTGGTCAGATGAACAGCCGGTAAGGGTGAGTAACGCGCTGGCCCCCAGCGCGGCCAGCATCGAGATGTGTTTTTTCACAGGCATTTCCTTTGCAGAAGACGGCAATAGCATAGCCTAAAGCCGCGTGGCTTGGCAGCGCTTGGTCTATGCTTGTTAACAGCGAATAAGCATAACGGGAGAACTCCATGCATACGGGTGCTTTCTCAATCAGTCTGGCCGTGAAGAATCTTGCGGCCTCACGGGAGTTTTACGAAAAGCTGGGTTTTGAGGTGTTTGGCGGCGCAGCCGAGCACAACTTTCTCATGCTTAAGCACGGTGAGCATGTGATCGGCTTGTTCCAGGGTATGTTCGAATTGAATACCCTGACGTTTAACCCCGGTTGGGATCAGTCTGGTCAGGATGCGCCTGCGTTTACCGATGTGCGCGAGTGGCAGGCACATCTGCAAGCGCAGGGCGTCCAGATCGATCAGGTGGTTACGTCAGACGGCGGTGCCGGATTTTTCCTGGTGCATGACCCGGATGGCAATCCTATTTTGTTCGATCAACATCGCCACTAGTCGATATCAAACACGCGGCGGGCATTGCCTTCCAGAAACAAGTCGCGCACATCATCACTCAACTCGAGCAGATCGAGCTGGGCCATGGCCCTGTCGGGTGTAATCATCGGGTAGTTGGTGCCGAACATCACCTTGTGCTTGCCATGCCCCTGCATGTACTCCACCAGTTCCCGGGGATAGCGCTTGGGAACGTAAGCAGAGGTGTCGATATAAACGTTGGGGAATTTCGTCGCGACGGCAATCATCTCGACATGCCAGGGATAGCCGATGTGGCCTCCGATAATCTTCAGGTCCGGGAAATCCAGCGCCATTCGCTCGATGTGAGCGGGACGCCCTGATTCAGAGCTGAGTAGCGGCCCGGTGTGCCCGACCTGCAGGCAGACGGGCACGTCGAGCTCCACGCAGGCGGCCAGAAGTGGATAGTAGAGCGCGTGGGTGGAGGGCAGTTCCCACAACCACTGGATGAGACGCAGACCCTTGAAACCGTGCTCGGTGACGTACTTACGCAGGGTGTTAACGGCGGCGACGGGGTCGCGCAGATCTGCAGAGGCGAGGCCAGAGAAGCGGCTGGGGTAGGCCTGGATCATTTCCAGGACCTGCTCGTTGGAGATCAGCGGTCCCTGGGGTCCGTACCACGCCGACAGCAGCGCGTGGCCCACGTCGGCCTTGTCCATACAGCCGATGAGGAACTCCGGCGAAATGTCGGTCAGGTCCTCGCCAGTCCAGCGTTTGAGCGAATCAAAGTAAGGCTGGGACAGGAAGTGGGGGTTGGGTTGCTGTGCCCAGACATCAATGGCAGCCACGCATCAGGCCTCTTTGGCGAGTTCGGAGAAATCGCCAAAGGCGCGGTCGCTGAAGCTGGGTTCGCGACCTTCCAGCGCGGCCATGACTGATTCCACCTGATTGGGCCGGCCAAGTATGGGGGTCTGCAGACGCTGCTCCTCGGCGAGGCCGTCTACGCTGCTGTCTCGCCAGGTGGTTTCGAACATGTATTTGCTGCGGGCAACGGCATCCGGGTTTTTCACGGCAATTTCGCGCGCCATGGCCATGGCGTCTTCATAGGGGGTGTCACTCAGGCGAGTTACCAGGCCCAGTGAGTGTGCTTCTTCTCCGCCGACAACCCGACCGGTATAAGACAGTTCCTTGGCGACGTCGACGCGCACCAGATCGCGCAGGGTTTGCGAGGCGGACATGTCCGGGATCATGCCCCATTTAATCTCCATCAGTGAGAATTTCGAGCCCGGGTGGGCGATGCGGATATCGGCTCCCAGTGCAATCTGGAAGCCACCGCCATAGGCCGCCCCGTGCACTGCACAGATCACCGGCGCCGGAATGGCTTTCCAGAGGTAGGCGGGCGCCTGGTAGTAATTTGGATGGCTATCACCGCGGCCGTTACCGAACGGGTCGTTGCCCATACCGCCGCTGAAGTTCTCCAGGTCCATGCCCGCACAAAATCCCTTGCCTTCTCCGGACAGGACTACGGCGCGCACCCCGCGGTTCGCCGCGAGTTCCCTGGCTGCTGTGGTAATTGCGTCGAACATATCCCAACTCAGGGCGTTCATTTTTTCCGGACGGTTCAGGCGTACGTCGGCGACGTGGTTGTCGATGGTAATGGTGACAAGTTCGGACATGGAAAACTCCAGGCAGGTGATTATGTTTGGATTGAGTATAGCGATTATCGCCAATGTTTACAGTGTTAACTCCGGGGCCGCTTAAGCAGTAAGTCCCGTCAGTCTGTTTCGAGGCCCGGCCCGGCCGTGGCGCGGATATCGCGCGGCGCCAGCAGGCGGCCGTCTTCACCTCTGACGCCCATTTTCTGGATCGGTCGGCCGGTTTCGCGATCGACAAACGTCACGCGTTCGCCGCGCGGGTGCGGGCGATGCTTGTCGCCCCAGTGGGTCATCGACAGGAGCACAGGTTGTAACTCCAGTCCCTGGTCGGTGAGCACATAGTCGGTGCGACCATCTTCTTTAGAAGTCCGGCGCGTGAGAATGCCTTCCTCCACCAGCGTATTGAGCCTGGCGGTGAGAATGTTTTTGGAAATGCCCAGGTTGCGCTCGAACTGGGCGAACCGCTTTGAACCAAAGAAAGCGTCGCGCAGTATCAGCAGTGTCCAGCGCTCGCCGATGATATTCAGCGTCTGCGCCAGGGAGCAGTTCATGTGGTCGAAGGTTTTGTATTTCACAGGCCGTCCAACAGTTTCTTCGCGGTGTGGCTTGCATAATACGGTTGCATGATGCAACCTTGCAACTCAAATAAGTTGCATCATGCAACCATATTGCGCATAGCGGAGGAGTGTTCATGAAGCCAGTTTGTCTGATTATTGGTGCGGGAGCCGGTATTGGCGGGAATGTCGGAAAGCGGTTTGCCGCCGCCGGCTACCATGTGGTGTTGTGTCGTCGCAGTGACGAGGAGGGCCTGCAAGCGATGGTGCGTGACATCGAAGCCGCTGGTGGCTCAGCAAGCGGTCGATTACTAAATGCGGCGGCGGAAGACAGTATTGAAGAGTGCGTGGCGGCTGTGGAAGCGGAGCATGGGCCCATTGAGGTGGCGCTTTATAACCTGGGTGCGCAGATCGGCAATCGCTCGCTCGAGGAAACCAGTTATAAAGCCTTCGAACTTGGCTGGCGCCTCGGCACTTTTGGCTTGTTCCGCCTGGCGTCGGTGCTGTGTCCATTTATGGCTCAACGGGGCAAGGGCAGTATTCTGGTCACCTCTGCCACTGCAGCGGTGCGCGGTAACGCAGGGCAGCATTCGCATGCGGCAGCGATGGGTGGCAGGCGTATGCTATGCCAGACACTGAACGCCCAGTACGCCTCACAGGGCGTGCACGTGGCGCATATTCTGGTCGATGGAGCGGTCGACGCGCCTGATACGCTCGGCAAGATGTTGGGCGCTGAAGCTTTCCAGGCCCTGCGCGATGCTCCCGACTACAACCTGATGCAGCCCTCGGAAATGGCCGAGACTTACTTTCATATCGCCCACCAGCACCGCTCCGCCTGGACGCACGAGCTTGATTTGCGCGCCCACAGCGATGTCGCCTGGTGGAATCACGCTTAAACTTTCGATAACGAGGAAACGTTATGTCCAAACTGGAATTCATGTTCGACTTTGCCAGCCCCAATGCCTACTACTGTCAAAAGGTGCTGCCGGGTATTCTCGAGCGAACAGGCGCCGAAATGGAGATCGTGCCGGTGTTGCTGGGTGGCCTGTTCAAGCTTACCGACAATCAGGCGCCGTTTTTGGCCTTTGGTGGCGTGAAGGGCAAGATGGCTTACGAAATGCTGGAGAGCCAGCGTTTTCAGGAAAAACACGGTCTCGATGACTTTGCGTTCAACAGCCATTTTCCCATGAACACCATTACCGTGATGCGCGGTCTGGTCGCCGCCACTGAGCTCGGAGTGCAAGAGGCTTACATTGAAGCGGTGATCACCGCCATGTGGGAACAGGACAAGAAGATGGATGATCCCGAGGTGGTTGCCCAGGTTTGGCGCGACGCTGGGCTGGACGCAGACAAGCTGCTGGAGATGATTCAGGCCGATGCCGTTAAAGATGCACTCAAGGCCAACACCCAGGCCGCTGCTGATCGCGGTGCTTTTGGCGTGCCTACGTTCTTCGTCGGCGATGAGATGTTTTTTGGTAAGGAGCGTCTTGGTCAGGTTGAGGAAGAGCTGAGCAAGTAAACGCTGTGCCCCATCCTATGGGTGGGGCGTTGATTTCTGCTCGAGGGGGTGCGTCTCCAACGTACCGAAGATCCAGTCATACAGCAGGGTGATGGTAGCGAAATTGCCCTTGTGCATGTCCAGATGATGCGCGTCGTGCTTGATGGCAATCCAGCTGAGCATTCTCCATAGAGGCTTGTCAATGTCGATTCGGCAGTGATTGATCTGGTTTAGCTGCGTGTAGATCAGGGTGGTGATGACGATAGTAGCAGCGTTGAACGGCTGCCCTGTTGCGAGTGCATAGCTGGTTGTCACGACATAGAACAGTGCGATTCCCATGAAGATTTCTACCGGATGCAGCAGATAGGAATCGATGGAGCTTACCCTGCTTCGAGCCTGGTGATGAACGGCGTGTACGCGCCTGAGAAAGCCCTGGCCGTGAAAGAGAAAGCGGTGCATCAGGTAGTAGAAGAAGTCGTAAATCATCAAAATCAGAACAACATCCAGCAGTATTTTCCACACCAACTGAGGCTCCAGTGTCACGATGAACGGGAGTATCAGTACGAAAAAGGCCAGGTTAAATGCGAGGCCAATTTTCTGTGAAGTAGGCACGCGATGCTGGTACTTCTGTGCCTTTTCTCGCCACTTCTTTTTGTTCTGGGTTCTGTCTTCATTCCGCGCTCTGGCAATATCAGGAATGGAGAATGCCAGTTTCTGGCCAAGGAAGGTGAACAGCACAACCAGGCCTACGGTGGTGAGCGCCGCCTCCCAGTGATAGGTCAGATTCATGAAGGCGTCTCGCTGGTGTCGTTGTTGGTGATGTCATGCTGAGCTTCGGAAATACCTTCTTCCATCGGGCCCAGCATCGCAGCGGCCCTGGGGTATCCGCAATACTGGGCAATGAACAGATGCAGTTCGCGCATGTCTTCCGGGGTGAGTTCGCCGCGTTTGACGCCTGCTTTGGTCTGAATCTTGAAGGTCTCCTTTTCTCCCTGGGCGGCGATCATGCCGAGCAAGAGAATACGCTTGTCGCGCATCGACAGGGCATCCCTGGTCCAGATCTCCGCAAACAGCGTGGAGAGCATGATGTCGGTAAAAGGGTAGCCTTCTGCGGGCACGACAATGTCGCCCGCGTACACATCCCTGATCGTGCTTTCGCCGATGGCTCGACGCTTTTCATCACTCATGGTGACTTCTCCCCTATTGTTTCAGGCGTTGTCGCGAGAATGCGCTCGGCCAGTTCGCGGGCCCGTTCCGGCCCAAGCTCGCGGTTTAAATTGCGGATAATGACGTCCATCTGATCGCCGTAGGCCTGGCCGAATACATCGCTCTCGAGCTGGAAGACTCGATAAATTTCTGCCATCGCAGCCGTGACCTGGGCAAAGGCTGCCTTGCCCATGAGTAAGGAAAATTCCGTCTTCAGTGTTTGCACAGCAGCTATTGAATCGGCAATCAGCTGTAGGCCTTTTTTAGTGAAAGTTACCACTAGTTGGCGAGCGTCATCCGGGTCGGCGCAGCGTTGGATATAGCCGAGCGTTACCAGTTCGGCAACTGTGGCGCTGATCGCCTGTTTGCTGACATCCTGGTATTCGGCTATTTGCTGGATGCGTCCACCATGCGGGCCGATAGCAATGAGGACCGGACCGAAACTTCGTTTGAGCCTCGGGTGTCCTGAGGCGATTGTCAGCTCCATTAGTTTGTTACTGATGGTGTCTGCCAGTCTGGGCAGCAGGCTGACCAGTGGGCTGTGTGTGCCGATACTGTCCGGTACGAACAGGCCGAGTTTGCGCGATAGCGTTGCCAGGTTTTTTGCGGTGTCATCGAGGGCCGGCTCGCCAATGATGTCTGCCAAACGCGACTGCTGCTGCATTGCCTCGCGTGCACCCTGGCGCGTTATTGATTTGCCGTCGTCAGTGAGCGTAAGCAACTTGGCGCGGCCGTCCTGCGGGTCGGGTGTGCGTTCCACATAGCCCGCGCGTTCGATTTGATTCACTGCCTGGTTTGCAGCCTGGCGTGAGATGCCCAGCCGGGTGGCGATGTCGGACAGTCGGGCACCGTGTTCACCGGCCAGGTTCATATAGGGTTCAAAATTGATGCGGAGTTGGCTGTGTCCGTGCTTTACCGTCAGTGCATTCATGATTTCAGACTGTAGATGAATGCTCACAGCGAGAATGTGCCTGGCAAAGTTGTCCCGGTAGTGACGCAGGAGTGACCGGTGGTTGCTGTTAATCGCTGTGCTCATGGAAATAAAGTAAATCATGGTTGACCTGTAGTCAATTAGGCTTGACATGCGGGAAGGCGCTTTTCTATGCTGCGAAAACATTTTCCCAACAAGCGGAATCAGCATGAGTCTGCAGACACACGTCGGCTACATCGGCCTGGGTAATATCGGCAAGCCGGTGGCTACGCGCTTGATTAGCGATGCCTATTCAGTGCATGTATTTGATGTTGATCAGGAGGCCGTGCAGTCGCTGGTCGAGCAGGGTGCCACAGCCTGTGAGTCACTCGCCGAGCTGGCGTCGCAGTGTGAACATATTGGAGTCTGTGTGCGCGACGACGCACAGGTAGAGAGCTTGCTCTATGGTGATGCTGGTCTTTTGAGTAATGCGGGGGCCAATACGGTTATCGCCATTCACAGTACTGTGACCCAGGAGCGACTGCTCAAGTGGTCAGATGACGCGTCGTCGTGCGGTATCTTTTTGATTGACGCGCCTATGACCGGCGGCGCTCATCGCGCGGAGGCAGGCACGTTGTGCTACATGGTTGGTGGGGATGATGCCATTCTCGATCGCAGCCATCCGATCCTGATGCGTTCCGCAGAAAAAGTGGTTCACGCCGGTGCCGTCGGCGCGGGCATTGCGTTGAAACTCTGTAACAATTTCATTCAGTACACTGAATTCGTCGCTATGGCTGAGGCTACACGGCTGGCAGAGGCCTGCGGACTGTCGGTGGATGTGTTGCGTGATGTTGGTTTGTCCAATGGCGTGGTCAACGAGCAAATGCATATGTTTGTCAGCGCTAGAAACAGTCTGGCCGCATCCGCCAGCGATGAGGATATGCAGCAATTCTTCGGAGCGATGGGCGCTCTGGGGAGCAAGGATCTCGAGTGTGCTATCGCGACGGCGGCCGCACACAGCGTCACGCTGCCCACGGCTGAATATGTGCGCGATCGTATTGAAGATGTTTTTCTGGCCCGTGATGCCTCGCGGCCGGCTCAGGCGGGGGATTGCAGCTGATATGAATGGCGAGGCACGATTGCTCATTGACGGCGAGCTTGTCGAAGCGACGGGCGGTGCCACTTATCCTAATCTCAACCCCGCGACGGAAGAAGTGTTGGGGCAGGTGGCAGATGCCGCTCCCCAGGACATGGAGCAGGCCATTGCTGCAGCGCGGCGAGCATTCGATACGTCTGACTGGTCAACCAACCACGCTTTCAGACACGCGTGTTTGCAGCAACTCAAGGAGGCGCTGGTGTCGTCAATGGATGTGCTTAAGCAGCAAATTGCAGCTGAAACTGGCGCACCACTGGGTATCTGTGGCCAGTCGGGGCCACAATGTGAACTGCCAATTGCGTTTATTGACTACACATTGGCGTCCTTGCCTGATTACCCCTGGAGCCGGGATCTTGGTGTGAACGAGATCATGGGAGGCAAAAACAAGCGTCTGGTGGAGAAGGAGGCTATCGGCGTAGTTGCCGCCATATCCCCATGGAATGTGCCGCTACAAATTAACCTCGCCAAGTGCATACCCGCGTTGGCTGCTGGTTGCACCGTGGTTCTGAAAGCTGCGCCGGATACACCCTGGTCAGCGACGATGCTGGGGCGCATCGTCGCCGAGCAAACGGATATTCCCGCCGGGGTGTTTAACGTTATTACCGCAAAGGATCCGGCTGAATTAGGAGATATGCTAGTCGCGGACCCACGAGTAGATATGGTGTCCTTTACCGGTTCGACGGCAGTTGGAAAGCGCATTATGGCGCGTGCTTCGGATACCGTTAAAAAGGTGTTTCTTGAGCTGGGAGGCAAGTCCGCCAATATCATTCTCGATGATGCCGATTTTGATACCAGTCTGCTTAGCGCGTTGGCGGTCTGTTTTCACGCAGGGCAGGGCTGTGCACTTAACACGCGCCTGCTGGTGCCCGGGCACAGGCAGCAAGAGGTTGAAGAGCGTTTGCAAACTTACTTCGGGTTTATCAGCTACGGTGACCCCTCCTCGGAAAGTGAGATTATGGGACCGCTGATCAACGAGCGGCAGCGGCAGCGCGTGTTGAGCTATATCGAAAGCGGCAGACAGGAAGGTGCTCGGGTACTGCTGGGAGGCGGTATCCCTCAGACATTGAAGAAAGGCTATTACGTTGAGCCCACGGTGTTTGTGGATGTCACCAACGATATGGTCATAGCCCGGGAAGAAATTTTCGGCCCGGTATTGTGCGTCATCGCTTATGACGATGAAGAGGATGCAATCCGCATCGCCAATGATTCCGAATTCGGCCTCTCCGGCAGCGTCTGGTCTGGAAGCGAAGAGCGTGCACTGGCAGTAGCCCGCCGGATTCGCACCGGAACGATTAATGTCAACGGCGGAAATTTCTACGGTCCCGACGCGCCGTTCGGCGGATATAAACAAAGCGGCATAGGCCGCGAGATGGGGCGTGAAGGTTTCGAGGAATATCTGGAAACAAAGACAATAGCGATAGCAGTATGAGTAATGCACTAGAAAATAAGGTTTATATCGTCACCGGGGGTTCCCAGGGTTTTGGTCTTGCGATAGCAAAGAGTCTGGTGGCGCAGGGTGCCCGGGTTGGTCTTGTATCGCGCAGCCAGCAGGGGCTGGATGCGGCAGTCAGCGAGCTCGGTGCCGAGCGGGCTATCGGCGTTTCGGCTGAGGTTAGCAGCCCGGGTGCGGTGCGCGATGCGTTTACCGACATCAAACAGCATTTCGGGCGTCTCGATGGTCTGGTCAACAACGCGGGGCTCGCAAGGCCCAATGCTGTCGAGCATCTGGTTGAAGAAGAAGTGGTGATGCAGGTGCACACCAACTTCCTCGGTGTTGTTTTCTCCAGTCAAGCGGCCATTCCCCTGTTACGAGGGGGCGAGGCGCCACGCATCGTGAACATTTCTTCCGCGTCTGCCCATCACTACGACGAAATGTGCCATCTATCAGTCTATGCCGCGACCAAGGCAGCGGTGGAGCGTTTCAGTCGTGATCTGCGGACAGAGCTTCAGGCTGATGGCATCGGTGTCACCTGTATTCGACCTGGTGCCGCCGCCACAAATTTTGCCCAGGGTTGGAATGTCGATGCCATTGTGGCCGGTCTAGAGGCCTGGTCGCATGTAGGTACCTACATGGACGTGGGTATGGAGGCAGGGCAAGTCGGCGATGCTGTCGCTTATGCGTTGGCGTTGCCAGGTGGTGTGGCTGTGGACTTGTTGGAGATTCGGCCTAACATCCCCACACCCAAAAATTCGCAGACCTAAGGGGGCAGGGATGTCAGCGTTACTGGGATATCAGGGCAAGCGCATCGTCATTACCGGCGCAGCTTCGGGAATGGGGCAGGCCGCGGCGCACATGCTCTCCGAACTCGGCGCAGAGGTTTACGCACTGGACATAGCGCCAGTGATGACGTCGGTTTACTCAGCGCTCATGATGGATATGCAAGACGCTGCAAGTATAGATGCAGGCCTGCAGCAGCTTCCCGACAGGGTGGATGCACTATTCAATTGCGCAGGTGTCCCCAGTCCACCATTTTCAGCAGAAGAAACAGTGCTGATTAATTTTTGTGGCATGCGCTACCTGACTGAGAAGTTGTTGCCGCGCATGACCGAGGGCGGCGCGATTGCCTCTATTGCTTCAACCGCCGGCATGGGGTGGAGAAATCACTTGGACAGCGTCAAAGCGTTTCTGGCCCTCGAACCAGACTTCGAGTCGGCGCGAGCATGGATGGTAGCCAACCCCGAAGTGTGTGCAGATGGCTACGGTTTTTCCAAGCAGTGCATGATCGTCTATACGATGCAGCAGGCGGCTGTGTTGGCGGGTAGGGGGATAAGAATCAATGCGATATCGCCGTCGCCAACGGCCAGTGGTTTCATGGACAAGCTCACGGGGGAAGGCCAGATGCCGGCAGAGGCCATCGATTTGTTCCTGCCCGCTAATGGACGATATGCCTCAGGGGCAGAGATGGCTCAGCCACTGGTGTGGCTAAACAGTGCTATGGCGGAGTTTGTCAGCGGCGTAAACCTGCCTGTCGACTTCGGCTATTGTGCCGAAGTATTTACAGGCACCCGGGATAATTTACTGAACATTAGCTGAGGTGACGGTGACTACCATTGAACGTAACAAGCAACGCACGCTGGAATTCTTCGATGCCATGCAGCGGGGTGATGGTGAGGCGATTGCCAATGCCTATTGTGATGAAGGTCGGGTTGTCACGATGGGACAAACCCTGATCTCGGGATCGCGCAGAAAGGAGGAAATTCGCCAGTTCGCGTCCGGGGTGTTGGATGCTTTTCCCGAGGGATTGGCCTTTAATGTTGTCGGTATGATTGCCGAGGGTGATCGGGTGGCCGTTGAGGCGGTGTCTGACGGCATGCACGTGTCCGGTCAGCAATACAGCAATGCCTACCATTTTCTGCTGACATGGCGCGACGATGGCCTGCTCGAGTTGAAGGAGTACATGGATACCGAGCTGGTGACGGACATCCTGTGCGGCGGCCAACGCCCCGGCGCTATCTAGACCGCGGTACTCTCCACATGTTCAGCGTCATTGGGTCTTAACCGCGCTGCGATCAGGCAGCCGGCGACAATAAGCGCCGTGCCCGATATCGTTACCAGCGTGAGTCGCTCGCCGTACATAAACCAGCCCAGCAGTGACGCCCAGACAAACGCCGTGTACTCCACGGGAATTAGCGCTTTCGCCTCGGCCCGGGCGTATGCCCAGGAGAGACACATCAGCGAAGCGACGCCCAGCGCTGCAGTGAGCGTTAGTACAGGCCATTGATGCAATTGCGGAACCACGGCCAGGAAAGGTGCGAATAGCAGGTAAATGCACGTCACTGTCCCGTTCTGGAACAGGGAGATCTCCACCGGGTTGGCAATAAGCGCCTGCTGGCGTTGCAGAATCAGGTTGTAAGCGTAGAGCGTGGCGGACAATAGAATCGCTACAACACCTTTGGCCGCTTCCGGGCTGTAGTCACCGCTGAGTTTGCCTTGGATGATGACAATGGCCCCGGCCAGTCCCAATAAGGAGGCGATGATTGTCTGGCGGTTAATGGTTTCCCCAAGTAGTAATGCGGCTAGGTACAAGGCGATCAATGGCGCTATAAACGACAGCGCAATGGCTTCGGCGAGGGGGATAAACACCAGCCCCCAGAAAAACAGGTAAGCCATCACGGAGGTAATCAGCCCCCGCCAGAGATGAATCCGCAGCGCAGCCCGGCCCGGCAACGAGCAGCGTTTGAGAGAGAACAGTAAGAGCGCCAGGCAGGCGGCAATGCCTGTCCGCCAGAGCAGTGCGTTGTACACACCCATCTCGATGGACAGTCCTTTCATCAGCGCGTCCATGCCGGCAAACGTAGCCATTCCCAGCATGGCGGCTGAGATCGGCAGGGCAGGATTGACGCCGGCGACGGTCACGGTTCATTCAATCCAGGTGGTCTGCCAGAAAGCTCACAAACAAACGCACCTTGGCCGACAGGTGACGATTATGCGGATACACAGCCCACACTCCGGTGTCGGTAGGGGTGCAGTGATCGAGCACACTGAGTAGCGTGCCTGCGGCGATGTCCTGATCCACATAAAACGACGGCAGTTGCACCAAGCCCATGCCGGCGAGAGCGGCGTGCCGCAGCGCCCGGCCATTGTTGCTGCGCCAGTTGCCGGCAACGCGCAGATCGATGTGGCGGTTGTTGTCCCGGAAGCGCCAGGTATCGAGTGTGCCCAGCAGGCAATTGTGATTAGTGAGCGCGTCGACGCTGGAGGGTTCACCATAGCGTTCGAGGTAGGCCGGTGCTGCGCAGGTGGTCAATCGGCGCGAACTGATGCGGCGGGCAATGAGTGAGGAATCCTTCAGAGTACCGGCCCGGATAGCAATGTCGTAGCCCTCCGAGATCAGGTCGATCAGACGATTGCTGAAATCCAGCTCTACAGTGAGGTCAGGATACTGGGCCATGAAAGCGATGGCCGCAGGGGCGATAAAGTCTTCGCCGAAAGCGCCAGCGACGGAAACCCGTAAGATGCCGCGGGGTTTGGCCTGCTGGTCCTGTACCGCGCGCTCCGCCTCATCGAGGTTGCCGACGATATCTTGGCACTGCAAATAGAATGCCTGGCCCACCTCGGTGGTCGACACCTTACGGGTGGTGCGCAACAGTAACTGGGCCCCCAGGCGGTTCTCGAGGGCGCTCACCTGGCGACTCACATGCGAGCGGGAGACGCCAAGATCCTCGGCTGCGCGGCTAAAGCTCTGAAAGCGCACAACGCGCTCAAAGGCTTCTATACTTTCCCAGCGATGGCCTGACAAAGTGAATGTCCTGATTGTTTCTGTATGGCAACAGTTAGATGCAAGATAGGCTATTTATCTTACTAACTGCAACTATTTTAATAAGGGCATCCAATCAAGCAATCGAGGGTCGATAAGATGAAAACACGTGCTGCAGTCGCTTTTGGTGCAGGCCAACCGCTGGAAATCTGTGAGGTAGACCTGGAGGGGCCCCGGGCGGGCGAGGTGCTAGTGGAGATCAAGGCCACCGGCGTCTGTCACACGGATGCGTTCACCCTGTCGGGTGATGATCCGGAGGGCGCATTCCCCGCTATTCTCGGCCACGAAGGCGCCGGTGTCGTGGTTGACGTCGGCCCAGGTGTTACGTCGGTAAAGCCGGGAGATCACGTCATTCCTCTGTACACGCCGGAATGCCGCACGTGTGATTTTTGTCTGCACCCCAAAACCAATCTGTGCCAGTCCATTCGTGAAACACAGGGCCAGGGTGTTATGCCGGACGGCTCAAGCCGTTTCTCCCTGGATGGTAAACCGATTCTGCACTACATGGGTTGCTCGACTTTTTCCAACTACACCGTGCTGCCCGAAATAGCGGTGGCCAAGGTCCGCGAAGACGCTCCCTTCGACAAGATCTGTTATATCGGCTGTGGTGTGACCACGGGTATCGGCGCAGTTGCCTTTACGATGAAAGTGGAACCGGGTTCGACTGTGGCGGTATTTGGCCTCGGGGGGATTGGCCTTAACGTTATCCAGGGTGCAAAGATGGTCGGCGCCACGCGTATCATCGGCATCGATCTCAATCCTTCCAAGGTGGAATTGGCGACCAAGTTTGGTATGACAGACTTCATCAACCCCAGTGAGGTGGATGATGTGGTGGGCCACATCGTGGAGATTACCGGTGGCGGTGTGGATTACAGCTTTGAGTGTATTGGCAATGTTGAGGTCATGCGTCAGGCGCTGGAGTGCTGCCACAAGGGCTGGGGCGAAAGCTGCATTGTCGGGGTTGCCGGCGCGGGCAAGGAAATCTCCACGCGTCCGTTCCAGCTGGTGACAGGGCGTTCCTGGAAAGGCACTGCGTTTGGCGGTGCCCGTGGGCGCACCGACGTGCCAAGAATTGTCGACTGGTATATGGAGGGCAGAATCAATATTGATGATCTGATTACCCACACCATGCCATTGGACGATATCAACAAAGCCTTTGACCTGATGCACTCCGGTGAAAGCATCCGCTCGGTGGTGGAGTACTGATGGAGCAGATTGCAGAGAACCGCTGTTTTGGCGGGCGTCAGCTGCGCTACCGACACCCTTCGGTAACGCTTGGCTGTGAGATGGTGTTCGCCGTCTATCTGCCGCCGCAGGCAGAGGCTGGGCCTGTGCCGGTGTTGTACTGGCTTTCCGGTCTGACCTGTACCGACGAGAATTTCGTGACCAAGGCGGGGGCACAGCGTTACGCCGCGGAGCACGGCATTGCCATCGTGGCGCCCGATACCAGCCCTCGTGGTGACGGCGTTGCGGATGATCCCGACGGTGCTTATGACTTCGGGTTAGGTGCCGGCTTCTATGTCAATGCAACCCAGGCACCCTACGCAGCTCACTACCGTATGTACGACTACGTGGTCGACGAGTTGCCGGCGCTGGTGGAAGCCGAGCTGCCTCTGGATTCCGCGCGAAGGGCGATATCCGGGCATTCCATGGGCGGTCACGGCGCGCTGACTATTGCCCTTAAAAACCCTGGGCGCTATCAGTCGGTGTCTGCGTTCTCACCCATTTGCTCGCCGCTCAATTGCCCCTGGGGTGAGAAAGCGCTGTCGGGATATCTCGGCGATGATCGCACTACCTGGCGCGATTACGACGCGACTGATCTGGTTGGTAGAGCTCAGGAGCAATTACCGGTGCTGGTCGACCAGGGTGAGGCGGATGATTTCCTGGTAGAGCAACTGAAACCGGAGCTGCTGGTCACCGCGAGCGAAGCGGCGGGCTACCCGATCACGATTCGCACGCAGCCCGGCTATGACCACAGTTACTATTTTATCGCCAGTTTTATCGGCGAACACCTGGCCTTTCACGCGGCAAACCTCTGAGTAGCGCGTCGCTAACATCATGTCGGGAGGAGAGCATTTGCAAGACCAAGCCCTGCTGGACCAGATTTTGACGTGCCATCGCAACGAGCCTGGCGGTTTGCTTCCTGTGCTGCGTGATCTGCAAGACGGATTGGGCTTTGTTCCCGAGGAAAGTTATCTGGCGATTGCCGAGGCGCTCAATATATCCGTTGCGGAAGTCCACGGTGTGGTGAGTTTCTACCATGACTTCCGCACTGAGCCTGCGGGGGCGTGTGTCATCCAGGTCTGTCAGGCAGAGTCCTGCCAGGCCTGCGGCTCTCGAGAGCTGACCGCGCATGCGGAACAGCGTCTGGGTGTCGCCCTGGGCGAGACGCGCGCTGACGGTGCTGTCACGCTGGAGCCCGTGTATTGTCTGGGTAATTGTGCCTGCTCACCGGCGATTGCCATCGATCAGCAAAGCCATGCGCTCGTCGACAAGGCGCGCTTCGACGCTCTGACGACACAGTGGGCGCAGGAGAGCGACACGTGACGCGACGATATTTCCTACCGGCCGATACCACCGCTGGTGCTCTCGGCGCGGACGCGCTTGCAGAGCAGTTACAAGGTGCATTGCACGAGGGCGAGACGGTCGTTCGCAATGGCTCCCGAGGCGCGTTCTGGTTGGAGCCACTGCTCGAAGTAGAGGAGGGCGGCGAACGCATTGCGTTTGGTCCGCTGGACGGGCGGCAACTCGGAGAGTTACTGGCGACTGACTATACCCAGTGGCGCGAGCACGAAAGCTGTTTGGGGCCAGTGGCGCAATTACCCTGGTTCAAGGCCCAAACGCGACTCACCTTTAAGCGTGCTGGTATTGACGACCCGTTGTGCCTGGATGGCTACCTTGCGCAGCAGGGCTTTGAAGGGCTGGAGCACGCCCTGCATCTGGCGCCTGAAGACATTGTTGAAGAAGTTCTGCGCTCCGGTCTGCGCGGTCGCGGCGGAGCCGCCTTTCCAGCCGGTATTAAGTGGCGCACCGTTGCCGAGGCCAGTGCAGAGCAGAAGTACATCGTGTGCAATGCCGATGAAGGTGACTCCGGTACCTTTGCGGACCGTCTACTCATGGAAGCCGACCCGTATCAGTTGATCGAAGGAATGGCGATAGCAGGGCTGGCGGTGGGCGCCACGCGCGGCTACATCTACCTGCGGTCTGAGTACCCGCGGACCTGGGAAGTCCTGCACAGAGCGATTGCCAAGGCGGAGGCTGCCGGCTACCTCGGGGATAATATAAGCAATAGCAATCGTGCGTTTCATCTTGAGCTGCGCATTGGGGCGGGCGCCTACATCTGTGGCGAAGAGACGGCCATGCTTGAAAGCCTTGAAGGCAAGCGAGGCATGGTCAGAGCGAAACCACCGCTGCCGGCACTGGAGGGACTGTTTGGCCAGCCCACCGTGGTGAACAATGTACTGACGCTGGCGGCCGTATCGACGGTGCTCGCAGACGGCGCCGAAGCTTATGCTGCGCTTGGCATAGAACGCTCCAAGGGTACCCTGTGTTTGCAACTGGCGGGGAATACCAAGCGCGGTGGTTTGCTCGAGGTCCCCTTCGGAATGAGTGTGCGCGAAGTGGTGGAGCAACTGGGCGGGGGAACCCGCAGCGGACGGCCCATTAAAGCGATTCAGGCGGGTGGGCCCCTCGGCGCGTACCTGCCGGAGTCAGCCTGGGATACTCCTCTGGACTACGAGGCGTTTGCAGGAATAGGCGGCATGCTGGGTCACGGCGGTCTGGTGGTGTTTGACGATACCGCGGACATGGCTGCACAGGCGCGATTTGCGATGGCATTCTGCGCTGAGGAAAGCTGTGGCAAGTGCACGCCTTGTCGGGTTGGCTCAACCCGTGGGGTTGAGGTGATCGACAAAATCATTGCGCGCGAAAATCCGACGGCCAACATGACGTTGTTGGAGGATCTCTGCGATACCATGGAACATGCCTCACTGTGCGCCATGGGCGGGCTTACACCGCACCCGGTGCGCAGTGCCATGACGTATTTCCCCGAGGATTTCTGTAAGGATGTCGGCGAGGTGTGACATGCTGAAATATTACGAACCCCAGAAAGATTTTGGTACACCGCCAGCCAGTAGCGATGCACAGGTGTCGCTCACTATCGACGGTGTTGCCATCAAGGTGCCAGAAGGTACCTCTGTGATGCGCGCCGCCGCGCTGGCCGGTATCAAGGTGCCGAAACTGTGTGCCACAGACAGCGTCGATGCATTCGGATCCTGTCGCGTGTGCATGGTTGAAATCGATGGGCGGCGCGGCTACCCGGCTTCTTGCACAACGCCGGCGGAGGAGGGCATGTCGGTCAGCACCCAGACGCCTAAGCTGGCAAATCTGCGGCGAAATGTCATGGAGCTGTATATCTCCGATCACCCACTGGATTGTCTGACCTGCCCTGCTAATGGCGACTGCGAACTGCAGGACACCGCCGGTGAGCTTGGCCTGCGTGAAGTGCGCTACGGCTTCGAGGGTGAAAATCACCTGTCCGCCGAAAAGGACCAGAGCAACCCCTACTTCACCTTCGACCCCAGCAAATGCATTGTGTGTTCGCGCTGTGTGCGCGCCTGTGAGGAAGTTCAGGGCACGTTCGCACTGACGATCGAAGGGCGCGGATTTGATTCCAAAGTCAGTGCCGGCGGGGCCGATTTTATCGCGTCTGACTGCGTCTCCTGCGGCGCCTGTGTAGACGCCTGTCCCACCGCGACGCTGACTGAGAACAGTATTATCGAACAGGGCATACCTGAGCACAGCGTGGTGACGACCTGCGCCTATTGCGGTGTGGGTTGTTCACTGCGCGCAGAGGTTAAAGGCAATACGGTGGTGCGCATGACACCCTGGAAAGACGGGGCCGCCAACGAGGGCCACGCCTGTGTAAAGGGTCGCTTTGCCTGGGGCTATGCCACCCATGGTGATCGTATTACCTCGCCGATGATACGCGACAGCATTGACGATGCCTGGCGCGAAGTGTCCTGGGATGAGGCGGTCAATTTTGCGGCCAGTCGTTTCCGCGACATCCAACAACGCCACGGGCGCAATGCGATTGGCGCCATTACCTCCAGCCGCTGCACCAACGAAGAAGTGTATCTGGTACAGAAGCTGGTGCGAGCGGGCTTCGGCAACAACAATGTCGATACCTGCGCCAGGGTCTGCCACTCGCCCACCGGCTATGGACTGAAAACTACGCTGGGTGAATCAGCTGGCACCCAGACTTTTGCCTCCGTGGCCAAGGCCGATGTGATTATGGTCATGGGCTCCAATCCCACCGAGGCTCATCCGGTGTTCGGTTCTCGCTTGAAGAAACGCCTGCGCGATGGCGCTAAACTCATTGTTATTGATCCACGCAGTATTGAGTTGGTGGCTACGCCACATATTCGTGCCGATTATCATTTGCCGGTGAATCCCGGTTGCAATGTTGCGGTGCTCAACGCCATGGCGCATGTCATCGCCACCGAGGCGCTCTACGATGCTGACTATGTAGCGGCACGCTGTGACAGTGCTGCCTTTGCGCAGTGGTTCGAGTTTATCTGCAGCGATGAACATTCTCCTGAAGCGCTCGCCGAGACCACGGGCGTGGAAGCGCAAACATTGCGGGCTGCGGCCCGTCTGTATGCCAATGCTGGCAATGGTGCGATTTACTACGGGCTCGGCGTGACCGAACATAGCCAGGGATCGACGGCCGTGATGGGGATTGCCAATCTTGCGATGCTCACTGGCAATCTCGGTCGCGAGGGCGTGGGCGTCAATCCCATGCGTGGTCAGAACAACGTGCAAGGCTCCTGCGATATGGGCTCGTTTCCGCACGAATTGCCCGGATATCGGCACCTCTCAGATGCTGTAACCCGTAGCCTGTTCGAGGAGGCCTGGCAGGTTGAACTGGACCCCAACCCGGGTATGCGCATACCCAATATGTTTGACGCAGCGGTCGATGGCGAGTTTCGCGGCCTCTATTGCCAGGGCGAGGATGTCGCGCAGTCTGATCCCAATACACATCATATCGAGGCGGCCTTGCGCGGCCTGGAGTGCCTGGTGGTGCAGGACATTTTTCTCAACGAAACCGCCAAGTATGCCCATGTGTTCTTGCCCGGTGCCTCCTTCCTGGAAAAAGACGGTACGTTCATTAATGCCGAGCGGCGTATCTCACCGGTACGCAAAGTCATGCCGCCGCTGTCAGGCAAAGCAGACTGGGAGGCCACCATGGCGTTCGCCAATGCACTGGGTTACCCCATGGACTATGCACACCCCTCGGAGATAATGGATGAGATCGCCGCGCTCACCCCGACCTTCAACGGCGTGAGTTATGCCAAGCTCGACCAACTTGGCAGTATTCAGTGGCCCTGCAACGAGGAAGCACCTGAGGGCACGCCTACGATGCATGTCGACAGCTTTGTCCGCGGCGAGGGTTACTTTGCTATCACTGAATTTGTCCCAACCGATGAGCGCGCCAATCGTCGCTTTCCGTTGCTGCTTACCACGGGGCGCATTCTCAGCCAGTACAACGTGGGTGCGCAGACGCGCCGTACGGCCAATACCGTTTGGCACGATGAGGATATCCTGGAGATTCATCCCCACGATGCACAGGAGCGGGGGATTTGCGACGGCGACTGGCTGGGCATCCAAAGCCGGGCCGGCGACACAGTGCTGCGTGCGCGACTGTCAGAGAGTGTGAAGCCTGGCGTCGTGTATACGACGTTTCACCATCCGTTCTCTGGTGCCAATGTGGTGACCACCGACAATTCCGACTGGGCGACCAATTGCCCCGAGTACAAGGTGACAGCTGTACAGGTTACCAAGGTGACAGCGCCCTCAGCCTGGCAGGCACGGCAGCGCGCTTTTGGCGAGCGCCAGCAGGCCTTACTCGCAAAAGCGCGGGTCGATGCCTGAGCGCATCGAGAAAGTCGGTCGCTATCAGTGGCGCGATGGCAGCGGCGAGTATGACACCGATGAAGTCGTAGTAGAGCTGCCTGTGGCGTTAAGCTACAACGGTATTTCCCATGCGGTCATGATGACGACGCCGACGGACCTCGCAGACTTCGCTCTAGGGTTCAGTGTGTCCGAGGGTATTTTGTCGGGCCCGCAGCAATTATTGGGGCTGGATATTGTCGAGCGCGAGCAGGGGTTGGAAATAGCCATGGAGATTACTGCAGGTGCGTTTGCAGGTCTCAAGGATAAACGCCGAACACTGGCGGGTCGCAGCGGTTGTGGTCTGTGCGGAAAGGAGTCACTGGAGGCCCTGAGTTTTACACCGGCGCCTCTACCTTCCACGCTGACGATAGCGCACCAGGCCTTGCAATTAGCACAGCAGACGCTGCAGCGCGAACAACCCCTGAAAGCGGTCACCGGCGGTGTGCATGGCGCGGCGTGGTGTGATCCCGACGGCAGTATCGTCCTGGTACGCGAGGATGTTGGACGTCACAACGCATTGGACAAACTCCTCGGCGCTTTATGCCGATCCGATCGCGGGCAGGGCTTTGTGGTTGTAACCAGCCGCGCAAGCTACGAAATGGTCATCAAGGCAGCGGCCTGTGGCGTCGAGCTGTTAGCGGCGGTTTCCGCGCCCACCGCACTGGCCGTGGAGCAAGCCCGGGCTGCCGGCATGAGTCTGGTGGGCTATTTGCAGCAGGGCAGGCACGCGGTTTATACCGGGGACCATCGAGTGGAGGACAAAAAATGACCACGGCGGGACAAACCGCGCATCTGGTGAAAATGGCCAATCAGATTGCACTGAACTTTGGCGAGCGCAGGGACTCCAAGCTCGCAGCGCAACGCACGGTGCAACATCTGGAGAAATTCTGGACACCGGCCATGCGTGAACAATTGTCAGCATACGCCACGTCCGACGGTGAAGCATTGTCGCCGGATCTGGTGCAGGCGCTGGCAGAAACGCCCAACACACTCAGGTAGTCTTTATGTCACGACTGTTACAAATCCTCGCTGTCTGCGGCCTTGTGATGCTTTTTATCGCCTCCCAGGTGAAGGCCGAGGACACCGCTGCTATTCACGCCACAGGCCAGGCCGAAGCTAGGCTCGCGCCCGATATGGCTACACTGGAGCTTAGTGTCGCTCGCGAGGCAAAAACAGCGCGCGAGGCACTGGATGCCAACTCAGCGGCAATGGGGCGGGTGATTGCTGCCATGCGCGACCAGGGTGTGGTCGACGGTGATTTGCAAACCAGTAACTTCAGTATTCAACCCCGCTATGTATACCCGAGCAATCGCAGTGAAAAGCCGCCCCAGTTGGTCGGCTACCGAGTGCGGAATTCGCTGACCGTGGTTGTGCGCGATCTGGACCAGCTGGGCGCACTGCTGGATAAGTCGGTCAGCCTTGGTGTGAATGAGGGCGGCAATGTCAGCTTTGGCAACACGGATCCTTCTGCGGCCATCGACAAGGTCCGGGCTGCTGCGGTTAAAGACGCATTGCGAATAGCAAGCACTATGGCTGAAGCGGCAGGGGTGAAGCTGGGCGATATTCTCTCCCTGAGTGAGCAATCCGGTATGTCTCATCCACGCCCGATACCCATGGCGAGAATGGCTGCCGCGGAAGCGGATTCCGTACCCATGGCGGCCGGCGAAAACAGCTACCAGGTCACTGTGCAACTTTCGATCGCCATCGATCAGTAACGCTGGCGCCCGCGGCTCAGCGGGCGTTTCCCCGCGCATGTCCCAGTGCGGGGCTGATCCCAAACATCGTTTCCCGGGGTCGTACAATGCTCGTGTGGCTGCGCATTTTTGGCCGTCTGTGTTGTTAAATATTCACACTGGTGCTGTCCGCTCTGACCATGGCCGCATGTTATGGTGTTACTGCGCAGTAACCGGCTCTACGGTTCGTTTCATGCCGGGTATCGCCCAAAAAAAGCTACAAGAAAGTACAAGAACGAAACGTTAGGGAGACTTCACCATGCATTTCAAGAATGCGCCTTTGTACGCCGCTGTCGCTGCAGCGGTTGTCACGATGACACAATCAAACCTGGCTCTTTCCCAGGACAATTCACAGATGGAACTGGAAGAGGTCGTTGTTACAGGTTCTCGTAACCTCAAACCGCGGACTGTCTCCGATTCCCCAGTGCCGGTGGATGTGCTCAATAGCGAGGAATTCAACAGCCTCGGGAACACCGCTGATATCACTGATAACCTGAAGGCACTCGTGCCGTCGTACACCGCGACACCCGCAACCGGTGACGGCAGCGCGTTCATCCGTCCAACCTCGCTGCGTGGCATGGCTCCGGACCAGACTCTGGTGCTGGTTAATGGCAAGCGTCGTCACCGCGCCTCACTGCTGCAGTTCTTCGCCCCCGCCGCCGGTAACGGTGCACACGGTGTCGACATCGGCATGATTCCCAGCATTGGCCTGAAGAGCGTTGAAGTTCTGCGCGATGGTGCTGCGGCCCAGTACGGTTCAGACGCGATTGCCGGTGTGATGAACTTCCGCATGAAAGATGCCAGCGAAGGCGGTACTGTCATGGTTCAGTACGGCGAGTTCTTCGAGGGCGAGCAGAGCACCAAGGTAGGCGCCAACTTCGGTTTCGCCGTTGGCGATCGCGGTTTCGTTAACCTGACCGGTGAATTCTACGAGAACGACGGTCTGTCCCGCGGTGACCAGCGCCCGGATGCACAGGCGCTGATTGATGCTGGCGCACAGGGCGTGGGTTCCGATGCAGTGTTCGGTGATGCGCCGTTCACGCAGTCATGGGGCCGCCCGGAAAGCGACGGCTACCGTTTGTTCTTTAACTCCGGTTTTGGAGTGGGCGACGAGGGTGAAATCTACGCCTTTGGTAACTACGCCGAGACAGAAGGCCGCTACCGTTTCTTCTACCGCAGCCCGACCCACGGCACCATGGAGCAGTTCCGGGATGAATTCGGCTACGATGGTCCGCTGAACCAAACCGGTTACACGCCGTACCTCGATGGCGACCAGACTGACTACAGCCTGGTCGGTGGTTGGCGCGGTAATTTCGCCAACGACATGACTTACGATTTCAGCGTAGGCTATGGCAAGAACGAACTGGACTACTTCCTGAACAACTCTACCAACCCCGACCTTGGACTCGGTTCTGATGGCGAGCCCATTCAGCGCGGCTTTGATACCGGTGACCTGGAACAGGAAGAACTCAACTTTAACGCCGATTTCGGTAAAGCTCTCACAGACAGCCTGTTCCTGGGTTTTGGTGCGGAATGGCGCGAAGAGACCTACACCATTATCGCGGGTGAGCCCAACTCCTACTTTGGACAGGGCGTGAGTGGTATGCGCGGTACTGCGCCGCAGGATGCCGGTGAATTCGATCGCGACAACTGGGCCATTTACGGTGATATCGAGCACGATATTACTGACAACTGGCTGATGCAGTATGCGTTGCGCTACGAAGACTTCTCAGACTTCGGTGATACTACCAACGGTAAGATCGCCACCCGTTATCGTTTTGCCAATGACTTCACCATCCGCGGTGCCGTTTCAACCGGCTTCCACGCACCGACGCCCGCTCAGGCTAATGTGCGCAGCACCATTACTACCTTTGATGGCACCACCGGTTTGCAGGTAGAGGAAGGTCTGGTACCGCCCACATCGCCGCAGGCACTTGCCAGTGGCGGTGCGCCGCTGACCGAGGAAAAGTCCACCAACTACTCCCTGGGCTTCACCTGGGATATTGGTGAGAACACTACCCTGACAGTGGACGGCTACTTCATCGAGGTGGATGATCGCATCTACCGTACCGGTGATATTGCCCAGCCTGACGGCACGAGCATCTCGTTCTTTACCAATGCACTCGACGTTGAACACACCGGTTTGGACCTGGTGTTGACCAACGATCTGTATTGGGATGACAGCACCTCTACCACCTTCACCTTTGCTTACAACCACAACGAAATTGAAGTGGTTGATCAGTCACTGGTGAATGGTATTCAGCCTGTCAGCGATTCGCTGGTAGAAGATATCGAGAACAACTACCCCGAAGATCGCCTGGTGTTCACTGCCAATACCCGCTTCCTGGATAACTGGTGGTTTATGTTCCGCGCCAACTGGTGGGGTAGCCACTACGATGAGCGTGGCACCATCGATGGCGAGCCCGGCAGCCGCTCCAAGGAGATCGGCGACCTCTGGTATGTTGACCTCGAGCTCGGTTGGGACATCACCGAAAACTGGAACGTTACCCTCGGCGGCTCCAATGTATTCGACGAGTACCCAGATGAAATTGGTGATGACGGCCCTTATGCAAACCGCGTAAGTGTCGGCCTGCCGTATCCGCGTCGTACTGTCACCAACTACGAAGGCGGTTCCTGGTACCTGCGCGCATCGTACAACTTCTAAGTGCGACGCAATGCGAAAAAGGCGGCTTTGGCCGCCTTTTTTGTGCCTGCAGTATATAGCCAGCCTGCTTCGAGAATCACCTGATGGGCAATATTGCGTTCCAAATCGGAATGTCTGTGCTACATTTCCTGTATCTATAGGGAGGATAGTCCATGCGCTGGGATGAGATAGATAAACAGGTTTGCTCGGTCGCACGTGCACTGTCAGTAATCGGTGAGCGGTGGACCATGCTGATAATCCGCGATGCGTTTCTAGGCACTCGTCGGTTCGACCAGTTCCAGAGTAACCTGGGCATCACCCGACACCGCTTGTCTGAGCGCCTGGGCAAACTGGTCGAAGCCGGCGTGCTGGTCAAGGTGCCTTACAGTGAACGTCCCCTGCGCCATGAATATCGCCTGACCCGCAAGGGCCTGGGGCTTTACCCGGTATTAATGAGTCTCGCCGCCTGGGGTGACGAATGGATGGATAATGGCGAGGGTGCGCCGATGGAGTATGTGCACCAGCGCTGTGGTCGGCAAACCCATGCTGTGATGACGTGCAGCGAATGTGGCGAAGCTTTGCGTCCGGAAGAAGTCATGCCCAGTGTAGGGCCAGCGCTGCAAGTGATTGCCGACGAACTCGGCGAACAGGTTAATGCCGTAGAAGAGATTCCCGCGCTGCTGCGCAAATCCATGTAGCACTTTCACCACGACCACGCTGCGATTCGTCGCAGCGCAGTCGCCACTCGTCTCAGACAAGCTCACTTGAACACTTTTTCTATGAAATAGTGTGCCTTTCTCAATCTGGCGAATTTCAGACGTCTGTCTAGAATTCGCCTGAAATCTACAAGTACAAACACAACAATCAACACACGCTTTAGGGAGCGCACCGCAATGAAGACTTTCCAAAAAACAGTGATGGCCACGGCTGTCTTCTCCGTACTACCTTCGCTTTCTGTGCCAGTTCTTGCCCAGGGCGGTGCCAACCAACTCGAAGAAGTGGTGGTTACCGGTACGCGCAAAGAAGGGCTGTCGCCGACAGAGACGCTATCCCCCATTGATCTTATCGGCGGTGAAGCACTGTCCGAGCAGGGCGCGTTTGACCTCACGGATTCACTCACCAAGATAGCTCCCTCGCTGAATACCCAGCGATTCCCGATCGCCGACGGCACCGCTTTTATTCGCCCTGTGACGCTGCGTAACTTATCGCCAGATCACACTCTGGTGCTGGTCAACGGCACACGTCGCCATCGCTCGGCGCTGGTAAATCTGCAGCTGGCGCCACTCGGTACAGTTAATCAGGGCTCGCAGGGCGTCGATTTTGCCGCGTTCCCATCGGCTGCGATCAAGCGTGTTGAAGTGTTGCGAGACGGCGCTTCAGCACAATATGGTTCCGACGCTATTGCCGGCGTCGTCAACGTCATCCTCAAGGATGACGCCGAGGGCTTTAACGTGTCTGCCCAGCACGGCGAATATCAGGAAGGTGATGGCGAGCGCATGTCGTTGAGCGCCAATGGCGGCCTGTCACTGGGCGCCGATGGTTTTTTGAACCTGACCGCTGAGTACTCGGACACCGATACCACCAGTCGCGGTAATGCGCGCCCTGATGCGGCAGATGTAGCTGGTATTGTTGGATCGGGTAACGTGCCCTATGACGGCCTTGGGCAGCGCTGGGGTGACCCTGAAGTTGAAGCAATCAAACTGTTCGCCAATGGTGGCTACGCCATCAGTGACAGCGTTGAATTGGTCGGCCACGTCAGTTACATGGACAACGAAACCGTGGGCGGTTTCTTTTATCGCACACCGGTTTTACCGGGCGATGGCAATATCGCTATTCCCGCGCGTGAAACACTGCAAAGCGATGCAGATGGCGACGGGCAGCCCGATTTCGCCGAGACTTCGCTGGTCGATTCCATTCTCGCCCAGGGCCTGAATCCTTCTGACTATCTGGTGGCTGATCCTGCCAGCCCCAGCGGCTATGTCCTGCGCAACCCGATTTACACTGAATTCCCCGGCGGTTACAGCCCGCTGTTTGGCGCTGATATCACCGATTATGAACTGGTATTTGGCGGTCGTGGTGAGCTGGACAACATGGGCTTGAGCTGGGATGTGCGCGGACGCTACGGCGAGAACGAGGTTGAGTACACGCTGGAAGGCAGTATTAACCCCAGCCTTGGCGCACTGTCACCGCTGAAGTTCAACCCGGGTACACTGACCCAGGAAGAAAGCAGCATTAATGCCGACTTCGTTAAGACCTTCGATAGTTCGCCAGGCAACCTCGGTTTCGGTCTCGAGTGGCGCAATGAAACATACGTTATTGACCAGGGCGACCCCGCCTCGATAGCCGTTGGCCCCACCTTCGCCCAGTTTGGCGTTGGTTCCGACGGTTTCCAGGGTTTTTCCCCGGATTCGGCTGGCGAGTTTGAAAGTGATAGCTGGGCCGCTTATATCGATTACGAGACCGACATTACCGACCGTCTTTCCGGTGCGGTAGCGGTGCGTTACGAAGACTACGAAGAGTTTGATTCCACCACTGACTGGAAGCTGTCTGCCCGCTACGATTTCACCGACAGCTTTGCGGTTCGCGCTACCGCCAACACCGGCTTCCGCGCACCCAGCCCGGGTCAGGTGAATACCCTGAACGTGACCACCACCTCCGATAGCAGCGGTAACCTGATTCCCAGTGGTACCTACCCTGTCGATTCCCCAGTGGCCCAAGTGTTGGGATCCCAGCCTCTGGAATCCGAGGAGTCCACTAGCTATACCGTCGGCCTCGTCTGGACACCGGGTGATCGCTACAACATTACTCTGGACTACTACGATATATCGATCGAAGACCGCATAGCGCTGTCGTCTAATACCATCAGTCAGCAGAACGTCGACGATCTGCAGGCCATTGGCTATGAGAATGCTGAACTGCTGCTGGACAGTAACGCCAACTACTTTGTTAACGGCTTCGAGTCGCAGGTTAGCGGTATCGATTTGTCCCTGACGGCTTGGTATGACGTGGGTGCGGGCGTACTGACCGCAGACCTGCGCCACAACTACAACGAAATGGAAGTCAGCGATGTTCAGTCTGCGGCGATTGGTCCAGACCGGGTATTCGACCTTGAGAACCAGGTGCCGGAGAACAGCACGGTGCTCAGCTTTGACTATGATCTGGATGCCTTCCAGACCCTGGTGCGGGTGAACTACTACGACGAATGGTCAACCACAGCCGGTTTGTTCGGCCCGGGTGATGCGTCTGACGCGGTCACCTATGACGACACCTTCCTGGTGGATATTGAGGCCAGCTACACGTTTGCAGAACACTACACGGTAACCATCGGCGGAGAGAACATCTTCGACGAGTACCCTGACAGTGAGGCCAATGACGTGCTGCAGTTCCTCGGAACAGAGTATGCGATTACCTCGCCCTATGGCTTTAATGGCGCCTTCTGGTACGCGCGGATTTCGGCGACTTTTTAAGTACGCTATAGCGAAAAAGCCCGGCACTCGCCGGGCTTTTTTTTGCGCGTAGCGATCAGGCCGCAGCGGCAGCCAGGGCTTGTTCGATATCGGCAATGATGTCGTCGATATGTTCGATGCCAATCGATAAGCGCACCATTTCCTCGCTGACCCCTGCGGACGCCAGTTCTTCCGGGTTGAGCTGGCGGTGCGTGGTGCTGGCCGGGTGACAGGCGAGGGACTTTGCGTCGCCAATATTGACCAAGCGCAGGATTAATTGCAGTGCGTCGATGAACTTGCCGCCAGCTTCCGTACCACCTTCAATGCCAAAGCTCAGAATGCCTGCGGCTTTGCCGCCGCAAATTTTCTTGCAGTTGTCGCGGAAGGGGCTGTTCTTCAATCCGGCGTAGTTCACCCACTTCACCTGAGGGTGGAGAGACAGGTACTTGGCCACTTTCTTGGCGTTCTTGCAGTGTTGCTTCATGCGCAGGGCCAGTGTTTCCAGTCCCTGCATAATCAGGAAGGCATTGTGTGGCGAGAGGCTGGCGCCAGTATTGCGCAGTGGCACCACACGGCAGCGACCAATGTATGCGGCTTCGGCCATGGCTTCGGTATAGACGACACCATGATAAGAAGGGTCGGGCGTGGTCATGACAGGAAAACGGCCACTGGCAGCCCAGTCAAATTTTCCTGAGTCGATGATGGCGCCGCCTATAGTCGTACCGTGGCCGCCGATATATTTTGTCAGTGAGTGCACGACGATGTCCGCGCCGTGATCAAAGGCTTTGCACAGCAGGGGCGTCGCCACCGTATTGTCGACAATCAGGGGGACACCAGCATCGTGGGCAATATCCGCCCATTGCTGTATGTCGACGATATTGCCGGCGGGATTGCCAATGGATTCACAAAACAGCGCTTTGGTGTTGTCATCGATGAGTGCGCGGACCTTGTCGAAGTCGTCTGCAGCGGCAAAGCGGGCCTCGATTCCCTGGCGCGGAAAGGTGTGTGCGAACAGGTTGTAGGTGCCGCCGTACAGCTGTGAGGTGCTGACAATGTTAGAGCCTACCTCGGCAATGGCTTCAATGGCGTAGCGTATCGCCGCCATACCCGAGCCCACACACAGTGCGCCAACACCACCCTCCAGCTCCGCAAGTCGCTGCTCCAGCACTGCATTGGTCGGATTCATGATTCTGCTGTAGATGTTACCCGGCACGGCCAGGTTAAAAAGGTCGGCGCCGTGCTGCGTATTGTCGAAGGTGAAGGAGGTCGTCTGGTAAATGGGCGTGGTAGCAGCGTTGGTGGCGGGGTCGCCGTCGTAACCGGCATGCAGGGCGATAGTCTCTGGTTTCATTGTCTAGGGTTCCTAATGGTTCTGTTCGCTATTAGATGAACACTAGAGACTAGCAAAGCCGGGCATAGTCGCAAGCAATCCGGGCAGGCGGGGCGGGTTGATTCGCGCTATAGTGATCCAGAACAAAAGAATAGAGGGGGCGCCAATGCGCTTATTAGAGTTCGGGCTTATTCCACAAATCGTGATCGGCGTGGTGCTGGGCGCAGTGCTTGGCATGTTGCTGCCCTCGTTGGCGGAATCTTTGGGGCTACTCGGTCAGCTGTTTGTCGCCATGCTCAAGGCCGTTGCACCGCTGCTGGTTATGTTGCTGGTGATGTCGGCGATTGCCAATCGTCACGAGTCGGGCAGTGATGGCCGTAAAACGTTTATTGTTGTGGCGCTGTATATCGTCGGCATGGTGAGTGCGGCTGTCGTGGCGCTCACCCTCAGCCAGATCTTTCCCCAGACAATTGCCCTGGCTGCCAGCGCTGAAGGCGCGCCTCCCGTCGCTGTAAGTGCAGTACTGACCGATGTGCTGCTCAAGCTGGTCGACAATCCGGTCAACGCCTTGCTAACCGGTAATTTCCTGGGATGTCTTTCCTGGGCTATTTTGCTCGGTATGAGTTTCCGCAAGGCGCCACATACTTTTCGGGATCATCTGCAGGTGGCAGCAGACGGCGTAGCCACCATCGTGGGTTACGTGATCAAACTGGCCCCCATCGGCATTTTTGGTCTGGTGTGCTTTACCGTGGCCACGGTGGGTATGGAGGCGCTGGCGGGATACGCCAGCCTAGCGACGGTGCTTGTAGCGGCGATGCTCATCATGGCACTGCTCATCAATCCGCTGTTTGTCTTCCTGATTACGCGCAAAAATCCGTATCCCATCGTCATCCGGTGTCTGGAAGAGTCGGGCATTACCGCTTTCTTTACCCGTAGTTCGGCAGCCAATATTCCGGTCAACCTGAATCTGGCGAAGAAACTGGGCATCAGCGAAGAGCTTTATTCGGTGACGATTCCGGTTGGCGCTACGGTCAATATGACGGGCGCTGCGATTACCATCACGACCCTCACGCTCGCCGCAACTCACACTCTGGGTATCGAGGTCTCTATGCCGGCAGCGTTGCTGCTGTGTGTGATCTCTGCGCTCTCTGCCTGCGGCGCCAGTGGTGTCCCTTCAGGCAGTTTGTTATTGATTCCGCTGGCGTGTTCGTTGTTCGGTATTCCGCTGGATGTGTCCATGCAGGTTGTCGCGGTGGGATTTATTATCAGCGTGATCCAGGACTCTGCGGAAACGGCGCTTAACTCCAGTACTGATGTGGTCTATACCTACGCGGTCGACCAACTGGGCGAGGCGTCCTAGCGCACCTGCGTCAATTGCCGGCAAATCACTTCGGCGCCCTGAAGCAGTCGGGTCGTGGGGCGTTGCACCAGGTCGGGATGCACATGAAACAGCGCATCTTCCTGCACTGCCTGTAGGAAACTGTACTGACGCCAGTCGTCCAGCCATTCTGGTCGTGATGCATCCATGCCGCTGGCAAGAATAGCCTCCGGGTTGAGTTGCAGAACGGCTTCGCGACTGACGACCGGTGCCAATTGCGAGGCATTGGCAAAAATATTGCTGCCGCCGCACAAGGCAATCACTTTGCTAATCATGTGCTCGCCATTGATGGTTTGCAGCGGGCTGTTCCACACTTCGTAGAAGGCGCTTACCGGGCGCTGATGGCTGTGTGCTTGGGCGAGTGTATGAAAACCCGCATCAAGCGTGTCGGCTGTGCTGTTTGCGATCGAAGATGTCCCGGCCAGCACCCCGATATCGCGAATCATATTGCCGATATCTTCGATCTCTCGTGGTGCACTCACATAGACGGTAAAACCTAGCGCCTCCAGTTTGCGCAGCGACTCCATGCCGTTACCTGACGCCCACATGAGCACCAGGTCCGGGGCGAGGGCGGTGAGGCTTTCCTGGCTCCAGGCGTGATAGCTGCCGATGCGTGGCAGCGCCTTTGCTGCGGCCGGATAGTCGGAGTATTCCACCACGCCGACCAGCTTGCCGCCGGCGCCGGCGCTATGCACGTTTTCAACAATGTGCGGAGCGAGGGCGACAATACGTTGCGCAGCCTCGGGCAGCTGGACTTTACGGCCCAGGGCGTCGGTGACGGTGACTGCCGCTGCGGCGTTACCTATCTGCAGGCAGGCCAGCAGTGCGATCAGGCGGATCATTCAGGACTCCTCAGCGATACCGGCTTCGGCGAAACTCGCCATGTCATTATTCAGTGCCAATGCAGCTTTGATCAGCGGTACGGCGGTAAGGGCGCCGCTGCCTTCGCCGAGGCGCATGTCCAGTTGTAGCAGCGGGGAAAGTTGCATGGCATCAAGCAGAAGCTGATGGGCGTTCTCGGCAGAGCAGTGTCCGGCGATTAACCAGGGCTGCACGCCGGAATTCATCTGACTGGCGACCAGCGCGGCAGCTGTGCTGATAAAACCATCCACGAGGCTCGGTAGCTGGCGCTGCGCGGCGCGAATGTAGGCGCCTGCCATGGCGGCAATCTCAAAGCCGCCCAGGCACTGGAGCGCGGCCAGGGGCGTGTCGAGTTTTTGTTGATGCAGGTTCAGGGCCCGCTGGATGGTCGCTGCTTTTGCCGCGAGACGCTCGCTGTCAATACCCGTACCACGGCCGGTGGTTTCGGCAGCACCCAGATCCAGTAAGGCAGCCATCAGGGCCGACGCAGCGCTGGTATTGCCAATCCCCATATCGCCGGCAATCATTAGCTGGCAATCCAGGCCGTCCACTACCTCGGCACCCGTCGCCAAGGCCTTGTCGACCTGCTCGGCTGTCATCGCCGGCGCGCTGCTGAAATCGGCGGTGCCGGCGGCGACTACACGCTGGCGCAGGCCGGGCATGTCAGGGACGGGTATGAAGGTGCCGAGATTAATCACTTCCAGATCAATATTTTGTTGTTTGCACAGCACGCTGGCCGCTGCACCGCCGTCAATAAAGTTGGTAATCATCTGCGCGGTGACCTCTGCCGGATAGGCAGACACGCCCTGTGCCGTAATGCCGTGGTCCGCGGCGAAGATGCGGGCGCTCACTCGTTCGAGCGCCGGGGTGTCGGTGTGCTGCCAAGCGGCGAACTGCTCGGCCACCTGTTCCAGTCGTCCCAGCGAGCCCGCGGGTTTGGTCAGCGTGGCCTGGCGTTGCCGGGCCGCAATGCGGTGAATTTCTGAAGGGGCCGGGCAGGGCTGTTCGTACCAGTTCATGGCGGGCTACTCCTTGAGTATCTGGGGCAGGCCAGCTGTGACCAATGTGACTTTGTCGCACAGGGTCGCCAGATCCTGGTGCAGCCAGCCGATCTCGTCTACGAATCTACGGCTGAGTTCGCCCATTGGAATAATGCCCATGCCGACCTCGTTGCTGACTAGAATCACCTGCGCTTCGATCCCCGGCAGGCAATTCATCAGGGCTTCGCGTTCGCGCGCCCAGCAGTCCTGGTGCAAGCAGTTGCTAAGCCACAGGCTCAGGCAGTCGACCACCACGCAGCGGCTTGGCGCATCCAGTGTTTGCAGCTGCCGGGCCAGGCCAATAGGCTGTTCGCAAACCTCCCAGTGAGGCGGGCGGTCTTGTTGGTGACGCGCAATGCGCTGCGCCATCTCTTCGTCGCCGGCTTCGGCCGTCGCGATTAGATATGGCGCGGGAACCGCCTGTTCGGCCAGTTGTTGGGCGATACGACTCTTACCGCTGCGAGCGCCGCCGAGAATTAAGTGCTTCATGACTTGATGACCAAAGGACCACGATGGACAGGGTGCGCTTCCACCAAAACGTTTGCACTAAACACTTCGCGGAACATCTGCGTTGTGAGTACCTCTGCCGGTGTGCCGGTGCTGTGCAAGTTGCCATGGTTAAGTACCATGATGCGGTCGCACAGCCCTGCCAGCAGATTAAAGTCATGGCTTGCGATGACCAGCCCACATCCGCCCTCGCTGAGACGCTCTACGGTATCGCCGACCATATGGGTATGTGCCAGATCCAGCGCGGCACTCGGTTCGTCCATCAACAGAACCCGGTGGGCGCTGTCCTGGGCGCGCCACACCTGAGCGACGCAGCGCGCCAGTTGTACGCGCTGGCGTTCACCGCCAGACAGCTCCGTATAAAGCCTATCCCTGAGTGACTGAGTGTCGGTGAATGCCAGCACTTCGTCGAGAATGTCCAGGTCCGCTTCACTGCCACTGGCATGGGGAATACGGCCGAGCAGAATCACTTCTTCGACACTGAAGGGGAAATTGAGCGCGGGGTTTTGTGATAAAAAAGCCAGTGCGCGGGCACGCTGTTCGTTGTGCATGGCCGCCAGCGGCTGATTTCCCAGTTGCAGACTGCCCTCTTGAATAGGGTGGCCGCCGGCGAGTGTGTGGAGCAGAGTGCTTTTGCCTGCGCCATTGGGCCCGATCAACCCCAGCACTTCGCCGGCCTCGAGCGCCACAGTGATGTTCTCCAGCAGTGCGATCGCGCCATAGGGCGACACACGAGTGGCTTGCAGGTTGAGCAGACTCATCACAGCATGCCGTAGTCGCGCCGACGGCGCAGCAGTGAGATGAAGAACGGTACCCCGATGGCCGCAGTTACAACGCCGACAGGCAACTCAGTAGGGGCCACGATTGTCCGCGATAGGGTGTCGGCGAGCATGAGCAGTATCGCGCCTGCAAGCCCGGAGGCGGGCAACAGGTAGCGGTGATCAGGGCCAATCAGCATGCGCATGATGTGCGGCACGACCAGGCCGACGAAGCCGATCACACCGGCCAGTGCTACGGAAAAACCCACGCCAATAGCGGCGAGCGTGATGATACAGCGTTTGGCAAACTCGATATTAATCCCGAGATAACGGGCTTCTGATTCGCCCAGCAGCAGAGCGTTCAGGGCGTTGGCGAAACGTGGCAGGGTTGTAACCAACAGGGTGGTTGCGACGAGCGCCACAATGACGCGCGGGTAGTTTGCTCCGTCCAGACCGCCCATACGCCACATGCTGATGCGGCGCAGAATTTCATTGCTCGAGTAGAACTCCAGGATATTACTTGCGGCGGCCGACAGTGCTGAAATGGCAATGCCTGCCAGCAACATGGTTGCCACGGACGTCATGCCACCTGAGGTGGCAAGCTTGTAAACCAATATGACCGCCAGCATGCCGCCCGCGAAGGCGCCAATAGAGACCACGCCCAGCGCCCCCACGCCGGCGACAACCGGTGCCGCCATGGCGATGGCCATGCTCGCACCCAGTGCCGCGCCCGCCGTCACGCCAATCAGGGACGGGTCGGCCAGGGGGTTGCGAAACAAGCCCTGCATGGCTGCGCCGGTCATGCCCAGCATGGCACCGACAAGCATGGCGAGCAGGCTGCGGGGCAGCCGAATCTGGCCAATAATCACGGCCGCCTGATCGACGCTTTCACCCTGCAGATAGCGGCCGAGCGCGGCGGCCGCTTCAGGTAGTGAAATCGGCACAGTGCCCGAGGCAGTGGCGTGGAGCAGGCACAGTGGTAATGCGAGACCGAGCAACCAAAGTGTTGTGCGTGCGCGTTGTGCTCTCATGGCGTGAACCACTGTGGAAACATCGCGCCGAGGTCGAGGGATTGCTCGAGTGCGTCTGCCAGCCGGTCGATCTCCCGTTCGCGCAAAACCTCGCGATCCTCTGCAACCGCAGCTTCGAGTCCGGCCCAGCGCAGCAGCGCTGCACAGCTCTCTCCCTGGTCAAAGATGCCGTGAGTGTATGTGCCGGCGATCTGGTTATCTGCTGACAGGGCGCCGTCTTCACGGCCGTCATCGAAGTGCACAAAAGCGTGGGTGCCGGGTTCAACCTGAGTCTGGCCGCAGTGAATTTCATAGCCTTCGAAGCGTCCACCATCACTCAGATGACCTGTGACCTGGCGCAGGGTTTTGCCAGGTGCAAGCGTCGTGGACAGGGGCAGTAGATCGAGACCATTGCTAGTGCCTGCCTCACCTTCGACGCCCTGGGGGTCATTCACCTGCGCGCCCAACATCTGCATGCCGCCGCAAATGCCCAGCACTTTGCCGCCGTAGCGGACATGCCGCTGCAGATATTTTTCCCAGCCGTTGTGACGCAACCAGGCGAGATCGGCTCGAACACTCTTGGATCCGGGGATAATCACCAGATCAGCGGGCGATGGCACTTCCCCCTCACCGATGTACTGAATATCCACGCCGGGGTGGGTGCGCAGCGGGTCAAAATCGGTGTGATTGGATAAGCGCGGCAGCACCGGAACAATGACGCGCAGTGGCTCGTCGGTATCACAGGCCTGCTCGGTGGTAATGGCATCCTCAGCATCCAGCTGCAAATTGTGTAGATAGGGCACTACGCCTAGCACGGGCTTGCCGGTGCGCGCCTCAAGCCAGTCGAGCCCGGGCTGCAGCAACGCGATGTCGCCGCGAAAGCGATTGATTATAAAACCTTGCACGAGGTCTTGTTCACTGGGTGACAGTAATTCGAGGGTGCCAACCAGGTGTGCGAAAACGCCGCCCCGATCGATATCGGCAACAATCACCACCGGGCAGGTGACTGCCTCGGCAAAACCCATATTGGCGATGTCGCCTTCGCGCAGGTTGATTTCAGCAGGGCTGCCAGCGCCTTCGACGAGCAGCGCTTCATATTGGATTTGCAGTCGCCGCCATGAGTCCAGCACCGTGTCCATGGCGACTTTCTTGTAGTCGTGAAACTCAGTGGCTTCCATGTGCTCCAGGGCGCGACCTTGAAGTATGACCTGAGCGCGTTGATCGCTACTGGGTTTCAGTAGTACCGGATTCATGTCCACGTGTGGTGCGATACCAGCCGCCTGGGCCTGGAGGGCCTGGGCGCGACCAATTTCGCCTCGATCGGAAGTAACCGCGCTGTTCAGCGCCATGTTCTGTGGCTTAAAGGGGGCGACGCGGATGCCGCGGCGGTGCAGGCAGCGACAAAGGCCGGCTACCATCACGGATTTTCCGGCGTCTGAAGTGGTGCCCTGAATCATCAGGGCAGGGGGGGCTTCAGTAGTCGACACCACGCCGGGCCTTGATGCCGGCTTTGAAGGCATGTTTCACTTCCTTCACTTCCGAAACGGTATCCATGGCGGCCTGCAGCGCGGAACCGCCACCTCGTCCGGTCACAACCACGCTCTGTTCACGAGGACGCTGGGTAATCGCTTCAATAATCTCCGCTTCTGGGAGATAGTCATAGGCAATCATGTAAGTGAGTTCGTCCAGGACCACCAGGTCATAGCTGTCGTCCTGAAGCATGGGTAGGGCCTTTGCCCAGGTGTCTTGCGCCGCGGCGATATCGCCGGAGCGATCCTGGGTGTCCCAGGTAAAGCCGGTGCCCATTTGGTAGAAATCTACCTGCGGGCACTTGTCCCGCACGTAGATTTCTTCACCGGATAACTGCGCGCCCTTGATGAACTGAACTACGCCGACCTTCATGTCGTAGCCCAGGGCGCGCATGACCATACCAAAAGCAGAACTGGACTTGCCTTTGCCGTTGCCGGTAACCAGCACCGAGACTCCGCGTTCAAGATCTGCGGCCTCGATGTTGGCGTCGACCTTGGCTTTCTGCTTTTCCATAGCGGCCTTGTGTTTGGCCTCACGCTTTTGGTCCTGGTTGTTATCGCTCACAGTGACTCTCTCTAGAAGTTGTAACGCACGCCGGCGTAGGCCGCCGAACCTGAAGTGTTATAGGTTGGCACTTCCTGGTAGTCCTCGTCCAGCAGGTTTTCTACCCGCCCGTACAGCTCCAGGCCCTCGATAATCTCGAAGCTGGCATTGAGATTGACGAGTTCATAATCGTCCAGATCGCTACCATCGACATCAACGGCGTCATAGGAGCCGCGGAGGTACAGCGCTACCGACAGGCGATCTGCCAAGCCCAGCCAGGTCAGGCCCAGATTGGCCAGGTGTTCTGGTCGACGCGCGCGGCTGCCGCCGGCGGCGCGTTCGGTGTCGTTATAGGTGTAGTTGCCATCCAGGGTCAGCCCCAGGGGGAGGGGCAGGGTGCCGATCAATTCCACGCCACTAGAGTCGAAGTCACCGTCGCCCTGCAGATAACCCGAGAATCCGGTGGGATCGAAGAAGATTTCGTCACTGACCGTCTGGTCGAAGTAGTTCGCCTCAAGATACACACCGCTATTGGCGTACCAGGCGATACCGACATCGAAGCCTTCACTTTCCTCTTCCTTCAGTACTACCTCGGATGCGGGCGGGCTCGCAGCGACGCTGCTGTTGTAGGCAACCTCGTACAGGCTGGGTGCGCGGAAACCCGTGCCGTATGTGGCCTTCAACTTGAGTTCGCCATTGTTCATGGGAATAAGGTAAGCGCCGCTGGCGCGGTAGGTGGTGTGAGAACCGAAGTCGTCATTGTCGTCGTAGCGCGCGCCCGCCGTAACAAAGAAATCGTCAATCACTTCACCCTGGTACTCCAGGTAGTAGCCGTCCTGATTGCGCTCGCGATTATTAAAGCCGTCGTCAAAGCTCTCTTCCTTGCGCTCGGCGCCATAGACGAGACGGGTTGCATCACTAACAGTGAAGCTGCCCAGGTAGCCGTATTGGTCGAGGTCGCCATCGCCACCAAAGCCGAATACATCTTCGGTATAGAACTTGCGCTCGGTTTCGTTGCCGGTGTAGCTCAGGTCGTGGCTGAAGCGTCCGGTTTGTAACTCAGCAGAGAGGTGCCAGGCGGACTGGTCAAAGGTGTTGTAACAATCATTGCTGCTGGTGAACGTGGCACTGCTAAAGCAGCTGTCGTACTCGTTTTCGCCTTCGGTGTCTCGCAGTACCGCTTCAACACGTAAATCGTCGCTGATGTTCCAGCCCAGACGGCCGTGCAGGGTGGTGTTTTCGTAACCGTCATCGTCACTGAGGTCAGTGTCTGTGGCTAGGGTGTTGAAACCGTCGGTTTCAAAGTCAATGGCCGATATGCTGAAGTCGAGGGTGTCATTACCACCGGCTGCATCTGCGGCCAATTGTTGGGTGCCGTAGCGGCCGCCTTCGGCACTCACTCTGCCGCTGAAGCCTGGCTCGGCTGCCCGGGTGTAGGCGTTGATGACACCGCCGGCATCTGCGCCATACATCATGCCCTGAGTGCCACGCAGAATTTCAACGCGATTAATCCCTGCGGACATCAGGTTTTCAAACTTGGGGCCGATTTGCGTGCCGGAGCTATCGGAGACGTCAATGCCATCGATATAGAGCTTGGTCCGGTATCCTTCTTCACCGCGAACGCGAACGCTGGTTGCGGAGCCGGCACCGCCGGTGTTGCTCACGCCGATAGCGGGCTGGGTGCGCAGCACGTCAAACAGCGAGTTGTAACCGCGCGCCTCAATGTCGGCAGCCGTGATGACAGAGACGGACGTGCCGATCTGGCGCAGGGGCATAGCCACCCGCGAGGATACGACGACCACTTCCTCGAGTTGGCTGTTGGTGGTTTTCACCTGAGCCTGGGCCAGCAGTGGTGTAGCGCTGATAACGGCGAGCGCCAGCGGTGTAAGTTTGGACATTAGAATTCCTCAATTGCCATTTAGTCTGTTGGCGACTGAGGGAGGGGATCAGGAAATACAGCCGGTGGGCCAGAAAACCTTAATGAAGCCCTCCGCTCCATCGGTGAGTGCATCAGGCAGGTGTCGGACTGTCCGTCAGTGACGGCATACCGTTGCGGGGGCAGTGGTGTCGACATCGCTGTCGCACGCTTCCCATTTAACCCACCCAGCAATTCCTCGGAATGCGGCAGGCACCTGATACGGGCCGGGGAGAATAAAGGTTGGGCGAGGCTAAGTCAATTGAGGCTGACGGGTGCGGCGTTAGCGAATGAATAGTTGAACGCCCCGGTCAGAGGCTGTCCGGCCAGCTCGCACAGCAGAATACCCAGGGCCCCTCGATGACCGACCAGCAAGGTGCCTGGAGGGCTCTGGTCGACGACCGCGTGCATGCGCTCTGCCACCTGTACGGCGGATTCACCCCCCGGGGGACCTTCGTCTACCCAGTGCTGGCCCCAGTGGTCGACGGCGGCCTGGTGGGTGGCGTACAGCGTATCCCAGCTCTGGCCTTCCCAGTGGCCCATTGAGATCTCACGCAGGCGAACGTCGATATGCGGGGCAGGGGCGTTGAGCAGGTCCGCGAGAATCTCCGCCGTTTGTCGCGCCCGGCCGATGTCGCTGCTGACGATACGGCTCGGTAGCGGGCCAGTCCAGTGGCTGGCCAGTGCGGCGATCTGCCGCTGGCCATGGGTGGACAGGGGATGTTCCCATTGTCCCACGCAGCGCCCGGCGGGGCGTTCCGCATGGGCGTGGCGTAGCAGGGTCAGACGGCGGTTCAAATGGCGTAATGGGCGCAGAAAAACAGCAGCACTGCGCATTCCGTCAGTTGATTGACAGCGCCCAGCGTGTCGCCGGTAATGCCGCCGATACTGCGCCGCAGCCACCGTTGGCTTGACACGAGCAGGGCCGCCACCACGGCGATCAGCGCAAGCGCCTGGGGTAGCGGGAGCCACAGCAAAGGCAGCACAGCGATGGCTGTGCCCAGACCGATGCGGCGGGCGGAGACACTGCCTACCAATGGCTTGCCGCTGGCACCTTCACTGACATAGGCGCAGAAACGCACCAGTGGCAGTGTCGTCCAGCGCCCCAGTGTGTGGGCGGTGATCAGGGCGAGGGGAACCATGGCGGCCGCAGTGCTTGCCAGGCAGGCGAGCTTCAGTGCGAGCGCCAGGAACAGGGTAACCGCACCGTACGTGCCTATGCGGCTGTCTTTCATGATGCGCAGCTTGTCTTCGGTCGTCCAGCCACCGCCCAGGCCGTCTGCACTGTCCGCCAGACCGTCTTCGTGGAAGGCGCCGGTAAGAGCTACTGCTGTTACCAGGGTCAGCACTGCCGCAATCGACTGTGGCCATAGCATCGCGCTGATGGTGAACACTGCAGCGGACAATGCGCCGATGACCAGACCCACCAGAGGGAAGTAGGCGGTGGACTGGCGAAAACTGTGTTCGGACCAGGCAAAGGGTGGCACGGGAATGCGGGTCAGGAAACTGAAGGCCGTGGCCAATGCCCGTAATTCCTGTCTCTGCCTGCTGGAAGCGGGGGCATGATCGGGCGTGGAGTTCATGGCGATACCTGAGTACTATGCGCGGCAAAGTGAAGGATGATAACTGATTCATGGCAGACGAACATCGATTTAGCCCGGCGGAGTTAGCTGCCGTTTACCGCGCCATTTATGAGCGCCGCGACATGCGCCACTTTCGGTCTGATCCGGTTGATCCGGCCATGTTGCAGCGGCTACTGCAGGCGGCTCATCACGGGCCGAGTGTGGGTTTCATGCAGCCGTGGCGTTTCCTGCGTGTTACCCAGCCAGCATTGCGCCAGCAGATTCACGCATTGGTTGAAGCCGAACGCGTGGCTACGGCCGAAGCGCTGGGTGAGCGCAGTGACGAATTTATGCAACTGAAGGTCGAGGGCATACTCGAGTGCGGTGAGCTGTTGGTGGTGGGCCTGATGGACCAGCGCGAAGAGCATGTGTTTGGTCGGCGGACGCTGCCGGAAATGGATTTGGCCTCCACCGCCTGTGCCATTCAGAATCTGTGGTTGGCGGCCCGTGCTGAGGGCCTGGCAGTGGGCTGGGTATCGCTCTTTGATCCCGATGACCTGGCCCGGTTACTGGCAATGCCCGCCGGCAGTAAACCTATTGCGCTGCTCTGCATTGGCCATACGGACGAATTTTACGACGAGCCCTTGTTGGCGCGCGAAGGTTGGCGGCAGCGCGATGACTTGGCGTTGTCCGTCATGGAAAATCAGTGGGAGCCCTAGAATATGACTAAGATGATAGTGGGCACAGGCCGCTATGGAGAGGAGTAGCTTGGGTATTACAGAAGCAGATCGCCAGGCAGTGGCGACATTACTGGGGCGCGCGCCGCGCGGCCTCGAGGAGGTATCAGTTCGTAATGCCGCGGGTGAGCCCAGTGTGATCAGGGTGGCGCCGCTCGTTGACGACAAACCTTTCCCGACACTCTATTGGCTGGTGGATCGCGAGATATCCTACCGGATAGATCAGGAGGAAGCGTCGGGACTGATTGCGCAGCTGCAGGACCAGATTAATGCTGACTCGTCATTGCAGGCGCAAATGGCAGAGGATCATCGCCGCTACAAGGCGCGTCGTGAAGCCTACATGTCCGAGGAGGAGCGGCAGCGGGTCAAAGCGTTGGGCTTTGGCGATGTGTTCGAGATCAAGGGTATTGGTGGTATCGCCGACACCTCACGTATTCGCTGTCTTCACACCTGGTATGCAGCACACCTGGTTGAATCCAATACCGTCGGCAGAATGCTCGATGACTACTGGGCAGGGGCCGCAGAAAGCAATTGACCCCGCCGGTGGGTGCTCATAAAATAACCACAATAGAAAAATAGTTATCACTAACATAAGGCGCTCTGCGATGCATATGATCAAGTTACTCCTGGTGGCACTTACATTTACCGTCGTGGGCTGTGCGCCTGAGCAGGACAGTAAGACCGCGGCTGCTGAGGTCGCCAGTCGTGATCTGCAACCGGCCGATGGGCAGCTGGCCGAAATCTATAATCGCAGCTGTCGCAGTTGTCATACGGTCGCAGCCACGGGGTCGCCGTTAACCGGCGACGCCACAGCCTGGCAGCCGCGCATGGACAAGGGTATCGACGCACTGCTCGACAGCGTGATCAATGGTTTCGGCGGCATGCCTCCCTTTGGCTTGTGTATGGATTGCAGCGCAGAAGAGTTCGAGGCGTTGATTCTGTTTATGGCGGGGGAGCAGGGCTGATGATGCAGCGTCGCAGTGTATTACAGGCGCTGGTGGCCACGGCCGTAGCGTCGCAGATGAGCCCGCTGGCACTTGCTTCCGAACCGCGCCGGCTTCCCTGGCGGAACTGGTCAGGGAGCCAGCAGTGCCTGCCGATGGCGCGTAAAGCACCGGCCAGCATGGCCGAGCTGCAGGAGCTACTTACCACCACCACCGGAACGATTCGCGCGGTGGGTGCGGGGCACTCTTTTACACCTTTGGTGCCAACCGACGGCACACTGGTGTCACTGTCGCGTATGGGTGGGGTGAGTAACGTCGACAGCAATACCCTGCAGGCCAACATCGGCGGTGGTACCCGTTTGGGCGACATCGGCCAGCCGCTGCATGACGCTGGCCAGGCACTGGTCAATATGCCCGATATCGACGAGCAGACGTTGGCGGGCAGCCTTGCCACCGCCACTCATGGTACCGGAGCAGGCCTGGGGTGTATGTCAACGCAGGTGACGGGACTTGAATTGGTGACAGCCGCAGGTGACATCTTGTGGTGTGATGCGCAAACGAACCCAGAAATTTTTCAGGCGGCAAAGGTATCCCTCGGTAGTCTGGGAATGATTACCCAGGTGCGCATGCAAAACCAGGCGCCGTATCGACTGCGCCGGGAAATGATCTGGATGCCACTGGAAGAGATGTTGGAAATCGTGGATGGCATGGCCGACAAGCACCGCAACTTCGAGTTTTTCTACGTGCCGTTCTCAGGTTGGGGTTTTACCGACTCGCACGATATTACCGACGAGCCAATCGCTGCTGCTGAGGCGCCTGTGGATCCCAATGAGGGCACTATGGAGCTGAAGATGATTCGCGATTGGCTGGACTGGACGCCGGCGGTTCGCGAGCTGGTATTAAGCACCTACGCACGCACTATTCCCGACGAAGTCAAAATCGGCCACTCCTGGAGCAATTACGCGAATGAACGCAATGTGCGCTTCAATGAAATGGAGTACCACCTGCCGCGAGAAAATGGTCTGAAGGCATTGCGCGAGGTGGTCGATGCGCTGGAGCGCGATCATCACGAGGTCTTTTTCCCCTTGGAGATTCGCTATGTGAAGGGCGACGACATCTGGTTGAGCCCGTTCTACCAGCAGGAATCCATGTCCATTGCGGTACACCGCTATTTTGAAGAAGACTACAAGCCGTACTTTGCCACCATCGAGCCGATTCTACGCAAGTACGGGGGTCGTCCTCACTGGGGTAAGCTCAACAGCCTCGGTCAGAAGGAGTTCTGCGAGCTCTACCCGCGCTGGGACGATTTTGCCGAGGTGCGCCGCGAGCTGGATCCGCAGGGGCGTTTCCTTAACGAATATCTGTCCGGTCTCTTCGGGTAGTCGCATGAAACGTCGCAGCTTTGTTCTGGGTGGGCTGGCAGGTGCCGCAGGCGCGGGACTTTTATTGCGCCCCAGTGATCGCGGGGCGCCGCATACCGATTATTTCAGGGGCCTTAGCACTGCGCTGGATCACGCTGGTCTGGCTGCGCCGCGCCTGGTCATTGATCGGAAGTTACTGCACGACAATGTCGCGACGCTCAAGCGCCATATCGGTAACCGTTTCCACTATCGCATCGTCGCTAAGTCACTGCCCTCGATTGAGTTGCTGGAAGAGGTCATACAGTCCGCCGATAGCAACCGCCTGATGCTGTTCCACCAACCGTTTTTGAATCGCGTCGCCGAACGGCTGCCGCAGGCAGACGTATTGCTCGGTAAGCCTTTGCCGGTGGCGGCGGCAGCGAGGTTCTATGCCGAATATCGCGGCGAATCGTTCAATGCCAGTCGTCAGTTGCGCTGGCTTCTGGACAGCCCCGCGCGAGCGACACAGTACGCCGACCTGGCCGATACCTTGGGCGAGGACATGCTTGTATGCCTCGAACTGGATGTGGGATTGCACCGCGGAGGTGTGCAGTCAAACGAAGAGCTTGAGACAACGCTGGCGATTATTCAGGCATCGCGCCACCTGAAGTTTGCGGGTCTGATGGGCTACGAGCCGCATATCGTTAAAGTGCCTGGTGGGCCAGAGCGCTACAAGCAGGCTGCCATGGATGCCTATCGCGGTTACGTGGCTTCAGCAAAGGGTTACCTTGGCAGCGATTGGCCGCAGGATGTGGTGCTCAACTGCGGTGGTAGCCCGACCTACCAGTTGTACGATGAAGGCGACTATCCGTTCAATGAACTAGCTGCAGGATCCTGCCTGGTGAAGCCCGGCGACTTCGATCTACCCTCACTGGCGGACCATCAGCCAGCGAGTTACATAGCCACCCCGGTAATCAAGACCAGCGATGGAGTAAAGATTCCCGGGATAGACCTGGGGCAACTGCAATCTTTGTGGGATGTGAATCGGCGTCGCACTGTGTTCACTTACGGTGGTTTCTGGAAGGCGCTACCGGTATCGCCCCAGGGTTTAAGCACTAATACTATCTATGGTCGTTCCACCAATCAGGAAATGCTTAACGGCTCTGCCGCAACTGATCTGGCGGTGGACGATTGGGTGTTCCTGCGGCCCGACCAGAGTGAGTTTGTATTCCTCCAGTTTGGCGATATAGCGGTGCTGGAGCAGGGGCGCATTAGTGAGTACTGGCCGGTGCTCGGACAGCATTCCGCCTGAGCCGTGGCCTACCTCATACCGGCGGCCGTGATCGAGCACGAGTATGCGGTCAAGAAATCACGCTTTATTGCCCGCGTTCACCCGGTAAGCAATCGCGATGAGGTAAACGCAGCCGTTCGCTGCGCAAGAAGTGACTACCCCGATGCCCGTCACCACTGTTGGGCCTACTTGTTGGGTTCGCCGGCGGATGCGCGAAATGCCGGCATGAATGACGATGGCGAGCCCTCGGGTACGGCGGGCAAGCCGATGCTGAACGTCCTCCAGCACGGTGAGGTGGGCGACGTACTGGTGATTGTTATCCGTTACTTCGGCGGCATTAAGCTCGGCGTTGGCGGGCTGGTTCGCGCATACAGTGCTGCTACCCAACAGGCCATGGACAAACTACCTACCCGGGCGCTGCGCGATATGTGCCGGCTGGTACTCAGCGCCGATTTTGCTGACGAGCAAGCATTGCGCCACCGCCTGGGGCAACTCGATGCTGAGATTGAGCATGTCGACTATCGAGAGCAGGTATGGCTGCACATTTCGATCCCCGTTGAGAGTGAATCGGTACTGCGCGCGTTTTGTGCCGCCCACAGCGTGGCGGTGAACGTCATCGACACTGCATAGCACACCATCCCCAAAGTGGCCTGTGGGTGCTATATTAGGCGCCGATTTTTTGCAGCAACAGAAAGGTTTAGCGAGTATGACTGCCAACACAGACGACCTGAGAATTCAGAAAACCAATGAGCTGATTTCTCCGGAACATATTATTGAGGAAATCGGGGTCAGCGATGCGGCGGCGGCCACTGTTAACAACGCCCGCGAGGCAATTCACCGTATTCTTACGGGCGAGGACGATCGCCTGCTGGTAGTGGTAGGCCCTTGTTCTATTCACGACCCCGTTGCGGCCCGCGACTACGCTGCCCGGCTTAAGGCGGAAGCGGACAAAATTGCTGACGATGTCCTGGTGGTGATGCGCGTGTATTTCGAAAAGCCGCGCACCACTGTGGGCTGGAAAGGCCTGATCAATGACCCGGATCTGAATGACACTTTCCAGATCAACAAGGGCCTGCATCTGGCGCGCCAGCTGTTGGCGGACTTGGCGGAAATGGGGTTGCCGACCGGTACTGAGTATCTCGATTTGATCAGCCCCCAGTACTATGCGGACCTTATTTCGTGGGGCGCGATCGGCGCACGGACGACCGAGAGCCAGACTCACCGTGAACTGGCGTCGGGTTTGTCCTGTCCCGTGGGTTTCAAGAATGCAACGGACGGTGACATTCAGGTGGCTATCGATGCCATTGGTTCCGCCTCACAGCCGCACAATTTCCTGTCGGTGACCAAGCAGGGACATTCAGCGATTTTCCAGACTGCTGGCAACGAAGACTGCCATATCATTCTGCGCGGTGGTAAGCATCCTAACTACGATATGTTCTCCGTGGACGATGCTGCGGCAATGTTGTCCAAGTCAGGCCTGCCTGAGCGCATCATGATTGATGCCTCGCATGCCAATTCACGCAAGATCCCAGCCCGCCAGATCGACGTGGCATCTGATATCGCAACACAGGTTGCGCGCGGTACACGCAGTATCTTCGGTGTGATGATTGAGTCCAACCTGGTTGAGGGACGACAGAATGTAGTGCCTGGCCAGGAGCTGACTTACGGTCAGAGTATTACCGATCCCTGCATCAACTGGGATGACACGGTGACCTTGCTCGAGGAGTTGGCTACCGCAGCACGTCTGCGCCGCGGTTAATTCAGGGGTATCTGCCGCTTAGCGGGAGCGAGCACGCTCTCGCGCAGCGGTCATCTGATCCAGGTAGGTCAACATTTCCATGGTGTTGGTCTCCCGATCCATAATCCGGGTTTTGTACACGTCGTACACCAACTGTTGCACGTTGGGGTCATCGGGCCGGGCGTAGAACAGCCAGTCGGTCAGGTGCGACGCCAGGCGAATATCGTCGGCAATCAGGCCCTGTGCGTACTCAACAATCGCGGGGATATTGCCTCCGGCGAGTTCAATAATCATCTCACCCTGATCCTCCATGGTCGCCGGCGTCCAGTGCGAGGGGATGTCATCCCACCAGCCAGTGTACTGTTTGATCAACATTTTGGAGATGTCGTTGGGTGTCACATACTGCACGTTGAGTGTCGGGTGTGTCGCCAGGTGCTCAGGTAACTGCACACTAAGGAAGATTTCATCCTTGCGCTTGCCCGCATTAAGCCCATCGATAGTGTGCTCGGTAATGTGATCAAATGCCTCTGCCAGCACCAGGAAGTTTTCCTGAATCGTAGCAGTATCCGTCAGGGCTTCGCCGTGAGCCGGCAGCAGGAATGCCGGCTCCAGCGCCGCCATCTCCTTCATGGCCGCAGACCAGGCTTCCACGTGCCGTTGGGTGCGCTTGCCATTGCCGGCGTTGGGCAGGAAACCCTGATAGTAATCGGCGCTGGCCAGGGCGCCGCGGCCCGGTACCCAGACGTACAGCTGGTCATCGGTTTCGCCTTTGTGATGTTGAAGCACGAAGGTTTCGCCGCCCACTTCGATTTCCAGCCGATCGCTGAAATAGCGTGTGGGCCAGACCAGGTCATCGGTAGAGGCGGGGAGTTGCTCCTCGGGTTGGCTCATGTATTTGGCCAGTGAACCGCGCAGGCGGATATAGCGCTCAAATCGGGGTTTGAGCAAGTCGTGGGCAATGATTTCCGGCGTCTCACCGGCCTCCATAATCGCCCAGGTGCCATAGCTGTGGTCGACATGTCCGTGGGTATAGATGATGGTGTGTATGGGCAGGTCGGTGACGGAGCGGATTGCCGAGTAAATGGCCGGACCCGCGGGGCCCATGCCGGTATCAACGAGCACCACACCTTCGTCGGTAACGAAGAAAGCCGCGTTGACGATGGGCATGCGAATCAGATAGCTGCGCGGGCTAACCTCGACGACATGGGTTTTGTTCATGACATCGTCGATCGCGGCCTGGGTGCGGCCGAACATGTTTTGGGCTGCCTCCACCGAGTATTCGCCACCAAAGGAACCGCCCTCCATGAGCCGCGAGATAATCTCGGGGTTTTCCGCCAACACCATGGTTCGGGTTTCGATGCCGGCGCGATTGCCGACGACTTCGATCGCAGCGGAACGCGCCGAGCGCGCGGCGTCCAGCGCCGTGTCAGCGATTCTGGTATCTGCCAGGGTCATCCCGATGAGCAGAAAAATGACAGCCACAAGGGCGTGGGTAACCAGCTTTTTCACGGTGCATCTCCGATGGTTTGATCCAGAGGATAGTCATAGCAGGGCAGGGCGCCAATGACCCCGGGGGCCGGATACTATTGGACTGAAACGAAAAAGGGCGGCCTGAGCCGCCCTTTTCTGAAGTGCCAGTTCTTTAGAAGCTGTAGCGCACGGTAGCGCCGATAACGCGCTCGGTCTGGATGTTGGACTGCAGGTAGGACCCGCCTGAATACAGTATGTCGAACTGGTCGTGACCCTGTTCGAAGACGACCTCATCGGAATCCAGCAGGTTCTTGGCCCAGATGTTCACGTCCCAGGTGTAGTCACTGGAGCGCAGACCGGCATAAACATTGACGACGTGGTTAGCATCGAACGTTTCGCGAGAGGTGATACCTGCTGACGCTTCGGTATTCAGGCGCTCATCGGTGTACTTGTACAGGGCGCGTACATACCACTCGTTGCTGCCAATGGGCATGAAGTATTCAGTGTTGGCTGTCACACTCCACTCTGGCTCCCCACCGAGGGCATCACCGCCAATGTCACAGAAGCCCAGAACTTCACCCGGTTGGCGGTCATTACAGGGCTTTGTAGCGCCATCATCCCATTCACCCTTGGTGTAGGACACCGCACCGCCGGCATTCCAGTGTTCGCTTAGCAGAATCTGGCCTTCGAGTTCAGCGCCCCAAACGGTGGCGTCGCCGTTGAAGAGAACTCCGCCGGAAATATCCTGCGGGTTACCGTCGTCGTCGAGTACCTGTACGCCACGGGTGAAGCCCAGATAGCCGTCGTACTTCTGATAGAACAACGCGCCATTCAGCGTGGAGCGTCCATCCAGGTAACGACCCTTGAAACCCACTTCGAAGGAATCACTTTTCTCTTCGTCGTGAATCAGGTCGTCTTCACCGTTAGGCAGAAACTGTATGTTCGGTGTCGGATTAATCGAGATGCCGCTCGGGCGGTAGCCACGGTTGTAGGCGGCATATAGTGTGGTGTTGTCGGTCCAGTCGTGGTTGATCGAAACGGAGCCGGTGATGGTATCTTCTTTGGTGTTCTGGTTCTCTTCGCTAACCCCCTCGATGGGGAACGCTGCTGCGAAACCTGCTTCAATAATGTCTATGATAGGCTCGAACACTGGCGGCAGGTAAGTCAGACCGCCATAATTTACGGTCGCTCTACGGAAAGAGTCATACTCGGCGTAGCGCAGACCAACTTCCAGCTTCGTGGCCTCGCCCAGATAGAAAGTATTGAAGGTAAAGATACCCAGCTCTTTCCGGTCGACGGGAATGTCGCCTGCGGTGATAAAGCCAATGCCGGTATCCACGCTATTGGCAAAGAAGTCAGTTGCGGTTTTCTGATTCTGGTAGTAAATGCCAACCATCCAGTCCCAGAAGTCATTGTCTGAGGTGGACAGGCGTAATTCCTGGGAGATAGATTCCTGGTCGGTATTGGAGTTCTGCCAGGTGGGAATCTCTTCGTCGACATAGTTGGCTCGATCGTTCTCGGTGAAGCTCACCTTGGAGCTCTCCGAGTAGCCGGTCACAGAGGCCAGATTGATGTCGCCGATATCCCAGTCAATCTGCAGGTTGGCCAGGTCGTACTCCATCTCGGCGTTGTCGATCAGGTCGCCGAGGGATGTGAGGTCCTCAGGGGTCAGTGTAGGGCGCTCGCCGAGGTTGTCTGTCCCGTTCATGGCCTTTGGATCATCGGTCTCGCGATCCTGGTACTGGTAGACGAACTTGATGTTCAGGTTATCGCCGGCCTGCCAGACGGTGCTCAGGCGTGCAGACAAAGCCTCTGCTTCTGGATCGTCGAACCCCTGGAACTGTTCAACGTTGGTAGAGTTGTTAACGTCGTATACGGCGGCAATACGCGCTGCGAAAACCTCATTGATGATGGGTCCGCCAAAAGACACTTTGCCATTGAAACCCTCGTTGTCAGAGGCACTCAGTTCGATAGAACCTTCGTTTTCCGCCAGGTCCGCGTGACGGGTCACCAGGTTGATGGCGCCCCCGGGAGAGGTTCTGCCCTGGAGTGTGCCCTGGGGGCCGCGCAGGATTTCTACACGTTCCATGTCATACAGCTGGGAGAACGCCACGTCTTCGCGCACGGGCTGGTCGTTCCAGTAAACGCTCACAACAGCGCTTGCGCCCGCTTCAGGGTCAATGCTGACGCCGCGCATGGCGATACTGTTGTTGCGCGAGTTGGGGCTGTTCAGGGTTAGGCCTGCAGTCATCTGTTCCAAGTCATTAAACTTGAACGCAGAATAGCGATCCATGCTTTCACCTGTAACCACGTTAACAGTGCCAGAGATTTCCTGAATCGTAGCTGCGCGCTTCTGGGCAGTCACAATCACTTCTTCCAGGACCAGGTCCTGGGCGAATGTCGGTGATACAATAGTAGCGACAGCCGTCGCGAGAAGGGTTTTGGCCACTACCGGAGTAGAGGGGCGGCGGTTTCTCATTGTAATACCTCACACGGATGTCCATACCAGTGTCGGCGTGGACGGGTTAGTTATCTTTATAAGAGTCCCGCAATGGAGATGTAGCTCTCCTTCTTGCGCAGCGGGTCGTCCCATATGCGAGTCGATATATTACCTACAACTTCGCGAAATATGACCATAAAGGCCATTTTACCGGGTGGGTAACCGAGGCTGGTCCTACTATCTGAACTGCCAAATGACTCCCTTGTGCTTCTGGGAAATTACATGGATTGTGCTAATGTGAAAAGTACCGATGTTCAGAAGTTTGCACCGCATATCGAAGAACGGAGTACATTTGTGATTGCCATCGTTCGCGCCCTGCTAGTTTCACTGATGCTCTACACTGGGTTGTCTGCTCCGGCCTATGGGGCCGATAAAATCACGCCTGATCAGGTCGCTAAAATGTCGGACCGCCTGCAGGCGGATATTACCGATAGGATCACGCCTGATCAGGTCGCCAGAATGTCGGACCGTCTGCAGGCGGATATCGCCAGTATTCAAATGCTGGACGCGCTCATAGAAGGTGCGTCAGATCACGACATGCAATCTCTGCTTTATCGACGCGATGATCGCAGCTTCAAACTCTTGTTAAATCTGGATAAGTTGGCGCAGGCAGCTTCGACTCTGCCTGAAGACAATGAAGTGCGAGCGAGTGTAGCGATCTTCCTGGGCGAAGGTCTCGGGGGCGTAGGCAAGGGGGTGCTGCAGCGCACTTCCAAGCTAACTGCTCGTATCGCCGAGCAAAGAGTGATGCTTACGGAGCTCTCGGGGGCCGACCTGGTTGTTGCCGAGGCGAAGGCTGAAAGCCTGGAAAACCTGAGAATGCGTTACTACGTTGCACTCGTGACGCTTATTGAGCGGCGCAAGGAATTCGGACTGTCCGATGGGACACTCTCAGGTGACCTGCTGCCCATGCTGTATTTACAGGCAGAGACCCTGACGGGCCGGATCAAATACACCGGTGGTGCGCTGGACGAACTGAATGAGCGCATTGTTGAGGATACTCAGAATGCAGACCTGGCGGTCGCGCGCAACGGCATGGCTCGACAGCAGGAACTGGATCTGGCTCATCTTGAGAAGCTGATTGATTTACTGGCGCGTCTGGGCGAAAACCCCGCGGTATATAAGGAAGTACTGCTCGCACAGAGCCACAGCATTAAAGTCAGCGCCCTGGGAGCGGGTGTTCTGGTGAGCCTGCTGCAGTCGGGCTGGGACAACGTCAAAATTGCTATCGCAGACAACGCCCCGGATATTCTATTCAAACTGCTGCTGTTCATCAGCATATTACTGGTTTTCCGTTACTTGGCGCGATTGGTACGTAAGTTGGTCAAGTTGGCGTGTGAGCGTCCGGGTAACGATATGTCCACACTGCTCAAGGATGTGCTGATTTCGGTCTGCGGCGGCGTTGTGATGGTGTTCGGGTATTTAATTGCATTGTCACAAGTCGGGATATCGCTCGGCCCCATGCTGGCGGGTCTTGGTGTCGCCGGGTTTGTAATTGGCTTTGCGCTGCAGGATACACTGGGCAACTTCGCCGCCGGCGGGATGATACTCCTGTATCGCCCTTACGATGTCGACGATTTTGTTGAGGTGGCCGGTGCGTCCGGGCTGGTCAAAAAAATGAGCCTGGTATCTACTACGATAACTACATTTGATAACCAGACATTGGTGGTTCCCAACAGTAAGATCTGGGGTGACGTCATCAAAAATGTGACGGCGCAGAAAGTTCGCCGTGTCGATCTGGTGTTTGGTATCAGTTACACAGATGATATAGCCAAGGCCGAGTCGGTACTTGCGTCTGTGCTGGAAGAACATGAGAAGGTATTGTCAACGCCGGAGGCGCTCGTGAAGTTGCATGAGCTGGCAGACTCATCGGTGAACTTCATCGTACGACCGTGGGTGCGCACTGAAGACTATTGGGGTGTGTATTGGGATATTACCCGAGAGGTGAAAATGCGCTTTGATAGCGAAGGTATCTCTATACCCTTCCCGCAGCGGGACGTGCATGTTTACTCGCAGTCGCCTGGGTGATTAGAAATCCCAGCCTATCCCGGTAGTGATGGAGTAGTCCCAGTAGCTGACGTTATCTTCCACGTTGTTGTCGCTGGTTGCCCACGCCGTGATGTCCCAGCTAAGGTCTTCAATAATTTCCCAGCTAATGCGTGCGTTGCTGTAGCTTCGTAAGCGCCCCGCATCTGTCAGGCTGGGATAAAGGGTGAAATTCAGATCGACGTGAAGTTCCGGCGTGGAGAACTTCCATGTGGAATAGCTGACGTTAAGAAACCCCTCGATATCTTCATTAGATCCATCACTGAACCCCTTCTCCGTAATTACCTGCAAGCCGCCTGCGCCGGTGAGGCGTGACCGATTGGTATCGATAAAGTAACGACCGGCACCACCACCTACCGCTACCCGGTAATCAAGTTCGAGCTCATCGTTATCTTCGTAGTTGACGAAGCCAGTTCGGAATTGGTCCGAACGGTTGCCCGGCCACACCGCCCTTTGAAAATTTAGTCGTTTGCTTGAGGTGCTTCCTTCGTTCGTGTCTGAAATATCAACCTGTCCTGTTAGGGTGTTTCTGGAGCGTTCGTTTTCGTAGCTGATCTCGGTGTTAAACGCCAGTTGGGTAACACCACTGGCCCGGGTATAGCCGTAGGTGCCCGACAGATGGATGTTGAGGCGATCGACCCAGCTATCCTCGATCGGGCGTATTTCAACGATCGCCAGGGACTCAAGTTGGTGGCGGGCGAAAACGTCTGTGACCAGTACCTGCCCGGGGCGCGCTTTATCGGAGAAAGAACCATAGATACGGTCGCCATTGGTGACTCTAACCTCGTAATGGTACTCGCTTTCCATTCGCGCGATTTCAGGCCACTCAATTTGTACGGTGCCCATGGCATCGGTGCTCACCTTGAGGATGCCGCCCAAGAGGGACACGATTTCCCCGGTGAGCTTGTCGCCATTGTAGAAATGAATAATGTCGGTCTTGCGATGTGCATGGGCTTCAAATGCACACAGGTACAAGACTAAACTCAGGATGCAAAAGAGTGGTTTCAATGTCACGTTATATGCTCACGGTTTGGCACTGCTTGCTTACTATAGTAGCCCCTGTTCGCGTGGTATGCTCGCTGGACAATTCAACTCCCTGAGTCGCCGATGGTAACTGCCTCCAATTTGCTGAGTCTGGCACTCCTCTATATCTGTGTACTGTTTGCAGTGGCCTGGTGGGCGGATCGACAGGTGGACGAGGGTGCCCAGGATAGCTGGCTGGCGCGGCCCGACGTACGGGGTTTGATATACGCCCTGTCGCTGGCGGTGTATTGCAGTTCCTGGACTTTTTATGGAGCGGTGGGCAGTGCAACGGCAACTGCCTGGGGGCATGCTCCGATTTACCTGGGGCCCATTGCGCTGTTTGTTCTTGGCTGGCCGATTATTCAACGCTTGCTCGCTGTGGGCGAACGCCACCGGGTTACCTCGATAGCCGACTACATTGGCGCCAGGTACGGTAAACGTCAGGCGCTGGCGGTACTGGTCACTCTGGTGGCCACCACGGCGGTACTGCCGTACATCGCGCTGCAGTTCAAGGCGCTTGCACAGGCCTGGTCAATTGTGGGCGGCAATCTTGAGGGTATGGGTGAGTACGACGGCGATACTGCCTTGCTGGTGGCGATTGTCCTGGCGGTGTTCACTATTCTATTTGGCACCCGGCGGCTCGATGGCCGCGAACGGCATCAAGGAATGATGGCGGCCGTGGCGATTGAGTCCATCGTCAAGTTGGTGGCATTTGTCGCCGTGGCCATTCTCGCGCTGGCCTATCTAGGCCGGCTGCCCGCGGACATCCGTGTCACGCAGGGTTCTCAGGCGTTGGGTGAGTTTTCGATTACGGCCGATTTCCTGGCGCGGACTCTGATCAGTGCCTTGGCCATATTGTGTCTCCCCCGACAATTTCATGTCATGGTAGTAGAGGCTGGGCAGGGCACACGCACCGGGGTGGCGCGTTGGCTATTTCCGGCGTACCTGGCGTTATTCATGTTGCTGGTTGTCCCTATCAGTCTGGCAGGCGCTCATGTCTACGCAATGTCTGACACGATTAGTCCCGATACTTATGTCCAGCTACTGCCTATTTCGCTCGAAGCGCGCTGGGTGACTGTAGCGGCCTTTATCGGTGGTATCTCTGCGGCCACGGGCATGGTCATTGTCGCCACGGTCAGCCTCGCCATCATGATTACCAATGAGATCGTCGCGCCCATGATCATGCGGGCCAATGCTGCGTCGGCAGCAGCAGTGCTCAACCTGGGCGACAGCCTGCGGCGTAGCCGCCAGCTGACCATTGCCGGCATACTGCTGGCGGCCTGGCTCGTGACCCGGCAGATAATGAATATTCCGTGGCTGACCCAGATCGGTTTTATCTCGTTTCTTGCCGCCGCCCAATTGGCGCCTGGGCTGCTGGCGGGATTGTACTGGCGGCGCGCTCACGGTATCGGGGTTATCGTCGGCTTGCTGTGCGGATTGGGACTCTGGTTTTACTGCTGTGTGTTGCCAGTAGTGCTGAATGTCGATGCCACTTTGTTGACCCAGGGCCTGTTCGGTCAGAACTGGTTGCGTCCCATGAATCTGTTTGGCATCAGCGGTGAGAATCGATTGGCCTATGCCACTGGGTGGAGCTTGACGGTCAATCTTGTGGCCCTGGTGGTTCTTTCACTGGCATTCAAGCCTTCTCAGGCAGATATTCGCCAGGCGCGGCTCTTCACGGAAGATCAACAGGCATCGCCGTCAGAGAGCGACCGGGATTTCGAACTCAGCCTGATTCGCGTAAGCCAGTTACAGGCATTGCTGCCGCCTTTTCTGGATGAGGCTGAGTCGCGGGCCATGTGGCTGCGTTTTGAAGACAGCTATGAGCAGCGTCTGCTGCCCGGTGACCGGGCGCCCATTTTCGTGGTCACTCAGGTGGAAGCGGTGCTGGCGCGCATTATTGGCTCGACTTCTGCGCATCAGGCCATGGAGCAACTGGAGCGCAGCCAGCAACTGGAATACACCGATCTGGCCGGCATGGTGACGGATGCCAGCCGACTCAATACGTTTAATCGCGAGTTATTGCAGACGACAGTAGAGAGCCTGATCCAGGGGGTGTCGGTGGTCGACAAGGAGCTGCGCCTTGTGGCCTGGAACAAACGTTACGAAGAAATGTTCCACTACCCACAGCGCTTTCTCTATGTGGGTTGCCCGATAGAGCGCGTTTATCGCTTCAATGCTGAGCGGGGCATACTCGATACGGGCGGTCGTCTGGTCGAAGAGGAGATCGATAAGCGCCTGGCCTGGCTGCGCGAGGGCAATCCACATCGCCTGGAGCGGACCCTGCCTGACGGTACGGTGATCGATATCCGTGGCACCCCCTTGCCTCACGGCGGTTTCGTGACCACCTACATCGATATTACGGATTATCGCGATGTGGTGGCGCAGTTGGAAGACGCCAAGTTGGAGCTCGAGCAGAAGGTAGCCAGTGGGTCGCAGACATTGAGCGAAACCAATGCCAAGTTGCGCCAGGAGAATAGGCTTCGCGCTCAGGTCGAGTCCCGCCTTCGGGATGCCCATCAGAGCCGTACGCGATTTATGTCGGCCACCAGCCATGATCTGCTGCAACCGATTAACGCTGCACGTCTGTTCACGGCAGTGCTCAAACCGCGGCTGAGCGGAGATGGTGAAGGCGAAACCCGCCGCGTAGTCGACCAGATTGACAGTTCACTGCAACGAGCCGAGGAACTCATTGCAGAGCTGCGCGAAATTTCCCGGTTGGACTCGGGCAAGCAAATGCCTCGCCGCAGTCACTTCCCGATTAGTGCGATTTTCGACTCACTGAGTCGCGAATTCATTCCTGTTGCCCAGTCCCGCGGGCTTGAGCTGAGCGTGGTGGACAGTTCCGCCTGGCTTTATACAGATCAGGCGTTGCTCACACGCATCTTGCAAAACCTGATATCCAACGCGGTGAAATATACTGACAGTGGCCGGATTGTGGTTGGTCTGCGGCGCCGGCGCGATGGCGCTGAACTACAGGTGCTTGATACCGGCCCCGGCATTGCAGAGCAGGATCAACTGCTGGTGTTCCAGGAGTTTCAGCGTTTGGAGCGCCATCGTCACCAGGGCGAAGAGGGTCTGGGCCTTGGGCTGGCGATTGTCGCCCGGTACGCTGAACTGCTTGGCCACCATCTCAAGCTGCGCTCCGCGCCAGGGCGGGGCAGTTGCTTCGCCATTGGGGTAACGTTTGGCCAGCCTCAGCAGCAGGATACACGAGAGCAACAGTCGTCACTGGGTGCCGACCTGCAGGGTCTGAAGATCGTGTGCGTGGATAATGATCCGCTTATTCTCGATGGTATGCAGGAACTATTAAGCACCATGGGTGCGGTGGTCTCGACTGCGGCTGGTCGAGAGGCGCTGCTGCGACGTATCGGTGAACGCCCGACGCCGGATATTGTATTGGCCGACTATCATCTGGATGAGGGCGACACAGGGCTGAATGCCGTGATCGAGGCCCGTAAACTGCTCGGCAAAGCGCTGCCCTGTATCATTATCAGCGCTGACGACAGCGATGTTATTCGCGATCGGGCCAAGGCGGCTGGATTCCGGTTCCTGCCCAAACCGGTGAATGCTGCCCGGTTGCGCGCGCTGGTGCTCGCTCTGACCCGGTAGCGGTGTTAGAGCGTGGCTATAACGTGGTTGAAGTAGCTGAGGTACTCTGAACTGACATCGGCGTCCAGACCCTCGCCACCGGGGGTGCCGTCGCGGCCCAGTGATAGCAGTTCGACTTTGCCCTTGGAGCGACCCCATTGGACAGCCTTATACAGGTATGGCCGCCCCCAGGGATCGTTTGGCATAGCAGATAAATAGCCTGCTTCGGGGTAGTTCGGCATGGGCATTTTACTTTCAGGCTTCTCAATCAGTGCCGCCAGACCCTGTTCGTTATAAGGGTAGAAGTGATTATCTGCGTAGTAGGCTTCAAGAGCAGCTGTGATCTTTCCAAAGTCGCGAATTATCGCCAGCCACTCGGCGCTGTCGTTGGTCAGTGGGCCAAAGCCGGTCATGGCGGTCAGCGAGGTCGCTGAATCCTCATTGCAGAAGATCTTCCAGTCACTCGGCCGGGGGGGGCGATCGATTTGCCCGTTTCTGTAGATGAAGGGTGCATCCTCCATACGGGGTTCGTGGTAGGAGACGTAGGCGGTAAATTTGCCGCACACAACATCGCCGGGATAGGCTCTCAGGCCACTGACAGATATGTCTGTCTTGATGACGATGCTGTCCGCCAGGGCTTTTTGGGCGTCCTCGATTTCCGAGCTGCAGGCGGCAAGAGTTGCGGCGAGTACGATGAGGGTGGCGAGGCGAATCAAGGGGGAGGTCTCCAGTGTTCCTGGGGGCAGAGTATGACGATTTTAGTGGTCGGGCACAAACGCGCTGATCAGCGCATCTCGATCCAGTCGCGCGGAATATTGTCTTCGAGTAACTGGGCAATACTGATGCTGATGATATTGTGCTCCCGGCCCACTTCAGTGGCGAACAGGGATTCCTTGCTGGAGCGTGCAATGACCATGGACTGCGGGTATTTTCGGCGCAGCCACAGCGCTGTGCGCAGGTTCTCTTCTTCGCGGCCGGTGCCGAGTACGAATACGGTATTGTCGCCGTCGACGCTGACGGTATTGCGCACCTGCTCCCAGACCTCCGGGTGGGCAATGTCGCCTTCAAACAACTCACGTCGATAGTCGCCGCTGAATTTCATCTGTTCGTCTGCCACCAGAACGCGGCGGCGGGCGTCCTTGTCGATGATAAGTACGGTATCCAGTTCCCCCGAGGCAGAGTTTTGCATTTCCTCGAGCACGGTCTGGCCAAAGCGTCCAAAGCCCGCGAGGATGACAACGTCTTTGGGGCGTGTCTCGTGGAAGTGCTCGAGCATTTGCCCGCGAACCAGGCCAGAAGCCGCCAGATGGTAGGTGTTGAAGCAGTGGCAATGGTTGGCTACCCGGGTATTGGCCATGGAGCGCATGAAGCGCAGGCTTGAACAGTGAATGATGACTCTCGATGCGATGCCCGGTACCAGTTTCAGCAAGACGCTGGCAGCCTCGTAACTGCGCAGGCTGTTATCGTTAAGCAGCAGAATGCGCCGCGCGCGTTCCACGCGCAGCTCGCGTAGGAAAAACTGGTGGGTAATGTCACCGCTGACCACGACCGCACCAAAACTCTGTTTGAACTCGTCCCGCAAAACCTCTGAGCCAGTATTGGAGACTACGACTACGGGCGTTTTCCGGTTGTGCTCCCTAAGCACCCTCAGGTAGCTGATGGCCAGTTCGCCATCGCCAACCACCACGACGTGATTGCGCAGGCGCTTGAGTTGCCACGCCTGCGGTGCCAGTGCGCGAAGCAGGGCGCTGATCAGGCCCCATGCAGCGAGCATGGGCGCGCCGAAATAAGCCGTCCAAACCATGGCCTGGCCTAACAGCGGGCCGCCCAGAGGTGTGCCCAGGTCAACGCCGCCAACCACAAACAGGCTCAGAGAATAGTAGGCTTTGGTCAGAAACCCTTCGGTGCTGAGCTCGGGGCGCTCGGTGACAGAGACGCCGGATTCAAAGCCGATTAACGCCATCAGGAACACGCTCAGCGCCCCGACAGAGAGCCAGGGGAACTGGGGAGGAGAGTACTGTTTCTGCATGGTCGAGATCATACCCCTTGGTCTGCGGTGTCGCTATCGGTTTGTGCTTTATACATGGGATGTTTACACTTTCGCGGTCTTTTGCCGTGCTTAGCCTGCTGCTGCCCTGTTCGTGATACTCCACCCTGTAAGATCGTTGTTGCCCGCTTTGGAGGTCATGGCCGCCCGCGGCCACGATGCAGCGGCCTGTCTGGATGGAACTGGCCTGTGCGAAGCGGACGTTTTACGTGAGGGAATTGACGACTCGCTCAGTAGAGAGCAGGAGTGCCGGTTTTACGAAAATGTGATCCGCTTGAGCGGCGATCCCAGCATTGGTCTGGAACTGGGTGACGTGGTGATTCCCGAGCGCTACGGATTGTTTGGTTACGCCTTGCTCTCTGCAGAAACGTTCGAACGCGTCCTGGTCTTGGCGGAGAGCTTTGGACCCATGGCGTTCAGTTTCTTCAGCTTCGGTTATGGCAAGCAGGGGCGCGATGCCTGGTTTGAACTGCGTGGCAATCCTGACACCTCACCTGATTTGACCCGGGTTTTCGTCGACCGTGGCCTGGCAGCCGCTGCACGCACCTTTCGGGCCATACTGGGACAACGTTTTTACCTGCATCATGTGTTGTTGCCGCATGCTAGCAACGGCAATGCCGACAACTATCTGCGGATGTTCCAGAGTCCGGTCAGCTTTTCCAGTCAACACAGTCGGCTGGTGTTTGATGCGGCGTTACTGGAAGAACCGCTGCTGAACAATCATCGAGGAACCTCCCTGCATCTTGAGCAGCAGTGCCAGTTGATCATGGCGCGGCTGAGTGGTCAGGGACGATTTGTCGACAGTGTGCGTATGCAGGTGCTCTCCCGGCCCGGCGTGTTCCCCGATATCGATGTTGTGGCCAATTCATTGGGTTTATCTACTCGCACCCTCAAGCGGCGATTGCGCGATGAGAATACCGGCTACCGTGAAATCGTCGACGAGCTACGCTATGGTCTGGCGCTTGAATATCTGGGAAAGACCCGTTTGCCGATGGAGCAGATATCGACATTGCTGGGCTATAGGGAATCGGCGAATTTCAGCCACGCTTTCAAACGCTGGGAAGGACGTTCACCCAGTATCTGGAGACGCGAGAATACATCGGCTCTGCCGCTGAGTTAAGCTCGGCCAGGGCATCATTGCAGTCAGTTGGAGAGATGGATGGCCAGGTACAAACAGCTTTTAATGACACTGCTCATACTCTCGGTATGTCCGGCGGCTCTGACGGCAGAGCAGGGCTATTCAGAGCAACGTGAGGCCTGCGCCAATCGCGACCCGCTCAAGCAGCCGTGGTTTGGCGATCTGCATGTCCACACCCGATATTCCCTCGATGCAAGCACCCAGGGTACTCAGACAACCCCCGCCCAGGCTTACGCATTCGCACGTGGCGAGAAACTGCCTATCCAGCCCTGGAGCGATATTGGGGAAGGCATGCGCAGCCTGCAGCTGCGACGTCCACTGGATTTCGCCATGGTCTCTGATCACGCCGAACTGATTGGCGAAGTGTATATGTGTAATACACCGGACGCGGAGGGATATGGCAGCTGGCAGTGCGTGGTGTATCGCAATCTGCCGCGGGTTGCCTATTACCTGTTTAACTTCGTGGCCACTATGCAGCAGGCGCATCTGGGCCTGTGTGGCGATGACGATCAAGTGTGTCTGGAGGCGTCGCGCATCCCCTGGGGCGAAATGCAGCATGCGGCGGAGCAGCATTACGATCGTTCGGCGCAGTGTGAATTCACCAGTTTTGTGGGCTACGAGTGGACAGCGATGGAGGGCGTCAGCGGCGGTAATCTGCATCGCAATGTGGTATTTCGCAATGCCGATGTCCCGGATCTTCCCCTGAGCTTTATCGATACTCCCGCCCCTGAACTGTTGTGGCAGGGATTGCATGAGAAATGCCTGAGCTCGGGTACCTGTGATGCGTTGGTCATTCCCCACAACTCCAATCTGAGTGCGGGCTACATGTTCCCGGCGCAGCTTGACGGTGGGGGTTTAATGACGCCTGAATACGCTGCACGGCGCATGCGGTTTGAACCGCTGGTGGAGATCATGCAGCACAAGGGCGCCTCTGAGTGCTACTACGGCCCCGGGGCGAGTGATGAGTTGTGTGCCTTCGAACAACAGCCCAACGACAACATCGCAGGCCGCAACAAGCCGCCGCTGCCTGACACCGGGTTCGTCAGGCAGGTACTCGTCGATGGTCTGAAGTTGGAGCAGGAACTCGGGGTAAACCCTTATCAGTTTGGTGTTATCGCCAGCACAGATACCCACCTTGGGGCTCCCGGAGCCGCCGAAGAGGATCGTTTCCTCGGTCACGGTGGCGCCGGAGTGCCCGCGGGCGAGGCTATACCGCCCGGGCTGCCCGACAAGCTTGAATACAACCCTGGTGGTCTGGCCGTCGTCTGGGCCGAAGAAAATTCGCGAGATGCCTTGTTTAATGGCATGCGCGCCCGGGAAACCTATGCCACCTCCGGTCCGCGTATTACCAGTCGCATGTTTGCCGGCGACTATCCCGACAATTTGTGTGACCAGCCGGATCGCATTGCCATAGCGTACGCCAATGGCGTGCCGATGGGTGGCGAGTGGGCCGCAACTGAGACGCCGCCGGTTTTTCTGATTGCGGCCAGTCAGGACCCCGGCACCCCGGATTCCCCGGGTGTGCCCTTACAGCGTATTCAGGTGGTAAAGGGTTGGGTGGACGCCGGCGGTAATGCCCGGGAAAAGGTCTTCGATGTAGCCGGATCGGCAGACAATGGCGCGACGGTCAATCCCGCTAACTGTGCGCGCAGTGGTGAGGGGTTCGCCGAACTTTGCAGCGTATGGCGCGACCCTGAATTCAAGCTCGGCGAATCGGCCTTTTACTACACGCGTGTTCTGGAAAATCCCAGCTGTCGCTGGAGCCAGCGTCAGTGCGTGGCCGCCGGTGTCAGATGTGACGACCCTGCGACCATTGCCGATGGGTTTGAAGGGTGTTGTGCGCCGGAGCATCGGCCCGTTATTCAGGAACGGGCCTGGTCCTCGCCGATCTGGTTTAGCGCAACTAGCGAGCGCTAAAATCCTGAGCGACCAGAATGTCGCGATAGCCCCCGGAGCGGAAGCCATTAAAGCCGGTGCTCGTGGCTGAACCATAGGCACCCAGCAAGCCGAATTCGATGTAGTCTCCGGCGCGCAGGTCCTTCGGTAGCGGTGTGGCTCGCGACAGCTTATCGACAGGGTCGCAGGTAGGTCCGAACACGTGGTACTCGTTGACCGGTCCGCTGAGCAGGCTGTCGCCACGCCAGGCGCGCACGGGCATTTGCAGGTCAATCAGCAGCTGTTCCTGCATACCGCCGTACACCCCGTCGTTTACAAACAGGCTGTGGCCGTTTTCACGTACATGAATGACCCGGGTCAGCAGCGAGACGCTGTCCGCCACCATGGCGCGTCCAGGTTCGCACATCAGCGGCGTGCCAGCAGGCAGAAAGCGCTCGGCAGCGGAATGAATTTCAGCGAAGAACGTGGCCAGTTCGGGCACATCGGCGCCAGCATATTGAACGGGAAAGCCACCTCCGACGTTGACCAGTTCTGGCGCAACACCCGCGCGCTCAATGATATCGCCCGCCACTTCGAGATAGCGGCCGTACATGGCGGGCTCAACACACTGTGAGCCCGGGTGGAAGGTGAGTGCGGGGCGGCCGCCCCGCGCCTTGACGAGGCGTAGCAGCTGTACGGCTGCATCGGGCGTAGCGCCGAACTTGCTGCCAAAGTCGTACGCGGCGCCACTGTGTTCCAGTTTGAAGCGAACGGTGTAGCGAACCTCAGGGTCGCCACCGCAGGCCCGGTAGATTTTCTCCAGCTCGGCAGTCTCGTCGAGGGCAAATGAGCGTACGCCATAGCGCTGGTAGGCTTCAGCTATTGATGTGTCGTCCTTGATGGGATTGTTAAAGTGCAGCGTTGCTTGTGGCGCGATGGCCAGGGTAGAGCGAACTTCCTCCAGGGATGCCACGTCGAAGTTCTGCACGCCGCTGCGACGCAAGGTCTGCAGAATTCGGGCTTCGGGGTTGGCCTTGACAGCATAGCTAACCGCACCATTGAAGTTGCTCAGAAAGTCGGCCGCGCGGGCTTCCAGTTTGGCAGCGCAGAACAGGTAGGCAGAATCTTCCGGCTGAGCGCTGGCAATGAAACCACCGGTACAGGAGTAGGTCTCGCGCCGGTCTTGCTGCCATTGTTGTTTGATGTCACCTGTCATGTCGGTATTCCTGAGGTTGTTATGCGTTCATTTTGTGGCTATTGGGTGATGAATTGGCAGTTGCAATAACTGGTTAATATGGTCAAATAAGAGCCAAATTGACCAGCATAATGTTCAATTTGTTAATTGTTGGTCGTGGGGGAGCTGAAGTGGAGCTGAGTAAGAACGATAAACGGCTGTTGAAGGCACTGCAGCGCAATGCGCGTCAGAGCGTCAGTGAGCTTGCCCGGGAACTGGATTTGTCGCGCACGACGGTGCAAAAGCGCCTTACGGCCCTGGAAAGCAATGGCGTCATTACCGGTTACAAGGTCAAGCTGAGCGACAGTTATCGCGCGGAAACAATACAGGCTTACGTCAATCTGGTGGTAGATCCACGCAAGGGGGCGATGGTAACCAGTGCCCTTGAGAAACTTCCTCAGGTTGAGGCCTTGTACACCGTTAGTGGCAAAATCGATATGGTGGCACTGATGCGGGTGCACAGTCCGGCAGAGCTCGACACCACCCTGGACCGAATTGGCGAGACCGAAGGTGTTCGGGACACAGATTCGGCGATTGTCCTATCCACAAAGTTTGATCGACGCTAGACGCAGATCAGGCTTCAAACAGCGCCAGCTGCGCTTCCCGCACTTCGCTGCGAGGGTTGAGCCGCAGTCCCGCCCCCAGCAATCGGACCGGTCGGCTCTGGCGCTGCCACGCTTTCTCCAACAGGGCCCGGTAGGCCACCGGTTGTAGCCAGTGCTCCCCGTTGGCGGGAATGACCTCTTCGATGGTCGTCTGTTCGAAGTTATTGAATTTTACTTTTACAAATCGCTTGTGCGGGTGGTACTGCTCGTCAATGTGGTGAAATCGGGATTCAAGTTCTTCGAGGATTTTTTCCAGTGCGAGTTGCATGGCTCCGGTATCTTTAAGATCGTCGGCATAGGTGTTCTCCACCGAGATGGATTTGCGAATGCGGCTGGTCTGTACCGGGCGATTATCGTCACCGTGGGCAAGGCGTGACAGGCGTATGCCGTATTTGCCAAAGCGTCGGGCCAGGGTTTCCAGCGGTATCTTTTGCAACTCCCCGCAGGTGGTCGCGCCCAGTTTTTCCAGCTTGGCAGCAGTGACGCTGCCGACCCCGTTGATTTTTGCCACAGGAAGATCGGCCACAAATTCTGCGACCTGCTCCGGCGCGATCGTGAAGCAGCCGTCGGGCTTGTTCCAGTCGCTTCCGACCTTGGCAAGAAACTTATTCGGAGCGACACCCGCCGAAACGGTCAGATTCAGCTCGCGCTTAATACTCGCGCGTATGTCTTCGGCAATGAGGGTGGCGCTGCCACGGCAGGCAGTGGCTGCGCTGACATCGAGATAGGCCTCATCCAGGCTGAGTGGTTCGATGACATCTGTATAGCGGTTAAATACCTGGTGGAACTGGCGAGATACCTCGCGATAAAGCTCAAAGCGCGGTTTGAGAATTTGCAACTGGGGGCACAGCTGCCGGGCGCGGCTACTGGGCATGGCGGAGTGCACACCGAACTTACGGGCCTCGTAGTTGCAGGTGGCAATGACGCCACGGCCAGTGCGCCCGCCCACGGCGATGGGGTGGCCGACCAAACTGGGATCTTCGCGCATCTCGACAGACGCGTAGAAGGAATCCGCGTCAATGTGGATGATTTTGCGCTGGCTCAACTCAGTTCCTGGCGGGGGCTTCCAGTATGGCTGCAATGGCGCCGGCTACCTGGTCGAGCATGATGCTGCGTTGACGGGGCTTGTCGCCAAAGGCGCTGCAGATGTCTGCAATACTATGGAAATTAATCGACACCGCCAAAAACAGGCGGCGCCTAGCCTCCGCCTGGCCGAGGTGTGACAGCGCCCTGGCAACCAGGGGTTCCAGGGCAGGGACATCGCGGAAACTGATTTGTGAATCGGCGCCTGGATTGGTTGCCGGGCTGTTGGTGGCCGCCAGTTGCGACAGAATTCTTACGTAATACTCACCCTCGGGGGTGCTCTTCAGGTACTCTCCCAATGGTGTGACGAGGCTGCGGGCGACCTGCTCTGCGGGCGACCATTGCTCGAGCTCGGCGCTCGCCAGGAACCGGTTTCGCAGTGCCTCGACCGGATCGGCATGGTAATCGAGAATGGCCTGTATGAGCCCCTGCCGGTTGCCGAAATGATATTGCAACGCGTTGCGGTTTTTCTGCCCGGCAGCTTTTGTCACCTCGTTCAGAGATACGACGTCAACACCGCGCTCGGCAAATAACTTCTGGGCAGCGTCGATAAAGCGCAGTCTGGTCTGGGCTGAGCGGGCGGCGTGCTTGTTGGTATGGCCACTGGCCATGGGGCGGACTCCTCCAAAAAAAGCCTATCTTAGTTCAGGTATCGACGGAGCGACAGGTATCCATCCAGTAGCTCACCGACTCGATTGGGTAGCGCTGCCTTGGCAGGACGAAGTAAAAGCTGCGACGCAGATCGCGGCGGGGCAGGGTCAGTGGCACGAGATCGCCATTGGCGAAATTGCGCTCCAGTACAATGCGGGACAGACAGCCGATGCCCAGGCCCGATTCTACGGCATTTTTAATCGCTTCATTGTGCATGAACTCCATATAAACGTTCAGCTCCGAAAGCAATCCCGCCATGGCACGGTCGAAGGTGTGACGAGCACCGGAATCCGGCTCGCGCAATATCCATGCTGCCTCGCGAATATTCCGGGTCGATAGGGTCTTTTTCTCCGCCAGTGGATGATTGGCCGCGCAGAACACCACCAGTTCATCGTCTCGCCAGGGAATCAGTTCCAGTTCCCGGTGCTGATACTCGCCTTCGATCATGCCGATATCGACCTCGTAGTTGAGGACTTTGGCCACAATTTCCGGGGTATTGGCGATCTCCAGGCGGACGTCGGCCTCGGGATACTTGCCAAGATAGCCCGCCAGGTAACGGGTGGCGAGATGGTTGCCTATTGTAAAGCTCGCGCCAACCTTGATGTGTCCCAGTGACTGGTGCGTATGCAAAAGGTCTTCAAAATGCTGGCAGTGGGCGAGGAGCGATTCGGCTTCCTTGCGGACCGTGTGCCCCGTGGCATTTAGAGACAGCTTATTACTGGCGCGATCAAACAGCGGTATGGCGTAGCCCTGTTCGAGGTTGAGCAGGGCCTCACTGGCCGCTGACTGTGACATATGCAGCTCAGCTGCTGCGCGCGAGATGTTCTCGTGCCGGGCAACGGCGAGAAAGACCTGGAGTTGTTTGAGGGTATATTTCATCTTCGTGTAGCGACGGACCTGCCGCCGGAAAAACCGATACTGGTATCCATAATATCCTGTTTTACATATAGCTGTAACGTGCGTAAGCTGCGCCGACCTCATTATCCCAACAGACAGGACCCTACCATGGCTGAACAAAAAGCAACCAATGTGCACTGGCACGAAGGCGATATCACCAGAGAGCACCGCGAAAAGCTGTTGGGACACAAGGGCGCCACTTTGTGGTTCACCGGATTGTCCGGTAGCGGCAAAAGCACGGTGGCGGTGGAACTCGAGGGTATGTTGCACGAACGCGGTGTGGCCTGCTATCGCCTCGACGGCGACAACGTCCGTATGGGTATCAACAAGAACCTTGGCTTTTCCGCTGAAGATCGTGCCGAGAACATTCGTCGTATTGGCGAGGTGGCCAAGTTGTTCGTCGACAGTGGCCAGATTGCACTGTCGAGCTTTGTGAGCCCCTATAAGGCAGACCGTGACGCGGTGCGGGTACTCCACGAAGAAGCCGGCATGGACTTTATTGAGATCTTTGTCGATTGTTCACTCGAAGCCGCTGAAGCGCGCGACCCCAAGGGCTTGTACAAGAAGGCCCGGGCCGGCGAAATCAAGAACTTCACCGGTATTGACGATCCCTATGAGGCGCCCGAAAACCCTGAGCTGCACCTGCACTCTGACCAGCAGTCGCTGGAAGAAGAAGTCAACCTGATCCTCGACCTGCTGCGTGAGCGCGGCATTGTCACCAAGTAAACCGGAGAAAAGCATGATCAAGCCCCATGGTTCTGATGAACTGAACCCCCTGTACGTCGCCGACGATGCCCAGCGTGCAGCACTGCTCACTGAGGTAGAGTCGCTGCCCTCCATTTTGCTGAACTCAGCCGCTGCGGCAAATGCAGTGATGCTCGGTGGCGGTTATTTCAACCCGCTTACGGGTTACATGAATCTCGCGGATGCTATGAGCGTCGCGGAATCCATGGCCACCAGCAGCGGCGTATTTTTCCCGGTGCCCGTGGTTAACATGACCGATGAAAGTGGTGTCGAGGCCGGTAGCCGCATTGCCTTGCGCGACCCCAATGTCGAAGGCAATCCCGTGCTTGCCATTATGGATGTAGAGGCGGTTGAATCCGTCAGCGATGAGCAGATCGATTTTATGGCGGAGAAGATCTTCCGCACGCTCGACGGTCAGCACCCGGGTGTCGCGACCTTCAAGAGCCTCGGCAAGACGCTGCTGTCCGGTCCGATTCAGGTGCTTAACTTCTCTTATTTCCAGGCGGAGTTCCCCGAGACTTTCCGGACTGCCGTGGAAATTCGCGAGGAGATTGCCAAGCGTGGCTGGGAGAAGGTAGTGGCCTTTCAGACCCGCAATCCCATGCACCGTGCTCACGAAGAACTGTGTCGCATGGCCAAGGACGATCTGAACGCCGACGGTATTCTCATCCACATGCTGCTCGGCAAGCTTAAGCCCGGTGACATTCCAGCGGATGTACGCGACGCTGCAATTCGCAAGATGGTGGATGTGTATTTCCCCGAAAACACCGTCATGATTACCGGCTACGGCTTCGACATGCTGTATGCAGGACCACGCGAAGCCGTGCTGCACGCAGTGTTCCGCCAGAACTGCGGATGTACTCACCTGATTGTGGGTCGCGATCACGCGGGTGTGGGAGATTACTACGGTGGCTTTGACGCTCAGACGATCTTTGACGAAGAAGTGCCTGCGGACGCGCTTGAGCTCGAAATCTACAAGGCCGATCACACCGCATACAGCAAGAAGCTGAACAAGGTTGTGATGATGCGCGACGCGCCTGACCACTCCAAGGATGACTTTGTACTCCTTTCCGGTACCGCAGTACGCGAGATGCTGGGTAAGGGCATTGCGCCGCCCCCGGAATTCTCCCGACCTGAAGTCGCCAAGATTCTGTCCGATTACTACCAGAGTCTCGATAGCTAGCACAGCGTATCGCGGCCATTGGCTGACCCGCCTGGGCGCGGGACGGCCAATGGTCGCGATTTTTTTTGGAGGTACAGAATGGATTACGATGTTTTTAACGGCGACGCCGATGGTATTTGTGCGTTGCTTCAGTTGCGCAAAGCGGAGCCCCGCGATGCCCAACTGGTGACCGGAGTGAAGCGCGATATCAATCTGCTCAGTAAGATTGATCCTGCGGCTGGTGACAGGCTCACTGTGCTCGATATTTCGATGGACAAAAACAAACAGGGTCTGGCCACAGCACTGGAGGCCGGCGCTGAAGTGTTTTATGTCGATCATCATTTCCCGGGTGATATTCCTGAGCATGCGTCTCTGGTGAGCTTGATCAATGAGTCCCCTGACGTGTGCACGGCGGCGCTTGTCAATGGCCATCTGCAGGGTGCCTACCTGGACTGGGCGGTTACCGGTGCCTTTGGCGACAACCTCAAAGAGACTGCACGGACTCTCGCCAAGGGGCTGGATATCGCCAGTGAAGATCTGGATCGTCTGGAGCAGCTGGGTACGTATATCAATTACAACGGCTATGGCCCGGCCATAGCCGACCTGCACTTTGATCCTAAGGATCTTTATCTTCACCTGGCCGAAGCGCAAAGCGCCCTCGATTTTGTCAGCGCCTCTGCGCACTTCCGTACCCTGGCCGAAGGCTACACCCAGGACATGGGGGCAGCGGAGGCAGTACAGGCCTCACTGGCGAGTGCTGAGGTGGCGATTTTCATGCTGCCGAATGAAGCCTGGGCGCGGCGGGTTAGCGGTGTATTCAGCAATGATCTTGCAACGGCCAATCCCGAGCGTGCTCACGCCGTACTCACCGCCAAGGACAACGGCAACTATCTGGTCAGTGTGCGTGCACCGCTGGCGAACAAGCAGGGCGCCGCGGAGTTGTGTATGCAATTTCCTACTGGTGGTGGTCGAGCTGGAGCCGCGGGAATCAATGATCTACCCGCAGATCAACTTGAAGCATTTGAGGCCGCCTTTCAGGCGGCCTATGGCGCCTAGGGGAGGGTGTTGGCCGGGGGCTGCGATTCAGAGAGTCGCTGCACCTGGTCGACAAAATGCCAGGGGGAAAGCATGGGTTTGAGTTCATCTGCGGTGACCGGCGGACTGAACAGATAACCCTGGAGGAAGCCGGCGCCATTTTCCGTCAGGAACTTGAACTGCGCGTGGGTTTCTACCCCAGTAACCAATACCCTCAGCCCCAGGCTACGCGCCATGGCGATGATTGCCACGATGAGTTTAGCGCCGGCTTCGCTGCGGCCGCTGTCGAGGAGAAATTCGCGCGCTATCTTGATCTCGTCCAGCGGGTATTGGCTTAGATAGGTCAACGGTGAGTAACCCGTGCCGAAATCATCGACCGACAAATACACGCCGGTGTCTTTCAAAGCCCGTAGGGCTTCAACGGTTTCCTCGTCATTGCTGGTCATAATGCCTTCGGTCAGCGCCAGTTCGAGTTGCTCGGGTGCAATGCCAAACTGACGTATTACCTGGTTTACACGCGCAACAAATTCTGTGCAGAACTGTAGTGCGGAGATGTTAATGGCCACTTTCTGCAGCTTGAGGCCTGCGCGATTAAAGGCCTGTACCTGCTGGCAGGCCTGCACCAGTACCCAGTCACCGAGTTGGTCGATCACGCCGATTTCCTCGGCCAGGCGAATAAAGTCGCCGGGCGGGATCATGCCTTCTTCCGGATGCTCCCAGCGCAGCAGGGCCTCAACACCGGCCACGGAGCCTGAACGTGTGTCCACCTGGGGCTGGTAGTGCAGCGACAGCTCATCGCGTTCTATGGCTCTGCGCAGGTCTGCTTCCAGGCGCAGCCGGCTCTGGCCTTGCTCACCCATACTTTCGCTGTACATTTCGATCCCCGCGCGGGAAGTCTTCTTGGCATGCCATTTTGCCGCGCTGGCGGCCAAGAGCAGTTCCTCGACGTCAGCCCCGTGCAGTGGCGCTATGGCGATTCCGATAGCGGGCTTGATAACCAGCTCATGGTCATCGATGTAATAGGGCGCCTCCAGCGCTGCCACCACTCGCTGCGCAGCTTGCAAGGCAGCTTTATCGGACTCTACTTTATTGAGCACAACCGTAAACTCGTCGCCGCCGAGACGAGACACCGCAATGTCTGCATCGCTGTTCACCAGGTGGCCAATGCTATCGCTCTCGCGCACGGTTTCGTTCAAGCGGCCCGCCACCTGCTGCAGCAGACGATCGCCCGCGCTGATCCCGAGTGAGTCATTAACCCGTTTGAACTCATCCAGGTCGATAAACAGCAGCGCCAGATTATGCTGATTGCGGTGATTGAGCTTGAGAAGTAAGTCCAGTTGTTCGGCAAACAGTTGGCGGTTAGGTAATTGTGTGAGCTTGTCGTAATTAGACAAGTGGTGGAGTCGGCTGCGGGTCTTCTTGACCTCGCCCACGACTTTATTGAGCTGTGCATTGCGTTCCGTCAGTTGCGAGTTGCGCTCTTCGACCTTAAGGCTGAGGAGGCGGTTGCCGATCTCCTGTTCCGCTTTGAAGTTCTTTATGCCGCCAAGTACGGTATTAATAATCCGGGCAACCTCCTGCATTTCGCCGCCACCCTCGAGGTGGATCGGCCCCTGCACGTTGCCGGCGGCAACATCATTGGCAATGTCGCCCAATTGCTTGAGTGGCCGGGTAATACGACGCCCCACCAGCCATGCGGCAATAGAGCAGAGCAATACCAGTGCAGCTACCCAGAGCATTACCGTGGCGGCAGCGAACAGGGCGGCAGCATTGAGCGGCGTTCGATCCAGGATGAGGTGGAGATAGCCAATCACCCACTGGCTCTTATCGCGCGTTGCGTCGGTCAGTGCCAGGGCAAAATCCGCCTCGGTGAGGTGTCGTTCAGCGGGGTTGACCAGGGTGAATACAGGCAGGCTGTAATAAATGGGTTCGTCAGCGGCCAGCACTGAGTTGAACCATGTGGGGGTGATGCGATTACCGTCACTGGCAAATGCGACGAGTACTTCATCCACCGTCAGTGCATCGCCGCGGACCCTGTCGAAATCTGTGGCAATGAACCCGCGCCTGGCAGGGCTGTTCAGTGTCGAAATCTCGACCCCGGTGTTGTTGTAGATAACGCCGCCACTAATGGCGGGGTCCTGAAAGAACAGCTCGATGACGTTGGCCATCGCCGCGCTGTCGTTGCGATAGATATGGAATTGCAGATCGGGGCGCGCCTCTAGCCCACTGGCGGCCGTCGTGGTGATTTGGTTGAGCTGAATCTGGTAATCGCGCAAGCCTGCGGCACCGCTCGCAAGTATGCCTAGTGTGACTGCACCGATCACGAATACCATATTGAGACGGGTGATTATGCTCATCTGCCCAATATCCTGCACATGCCGCTATCGGCCTGCCCCGGTACTTCATCAACTGCCATGTTTGCGTCCCGTTGTGCCCCGTCATAGCGGGGGTGGTATCGCGGTCGTTGGCCGTACATCCTGTATAGGCTCGCGCGATTTGACCGTTTCAAACTAGCATGAGCCAAGCGCGCCGCGCAATAAATGACGACTGATTACGATGTATTCCCGGGCAGCGCTAGTCGCTGGACTGGAGATCGCCGATAATGTCCGCCACAGACCTTTTGTCGGCCGAAACAACAATGAATAGATACGCCTCTATCGTTCTTATTTTGTCCTGCATGCTGGCCACCGTGGCGCAGGCCCGGCCGCCGGTGCAGGTGAAGTCGGCGGTGGACCGTCTGGAGAACACCGGTTCACTCGGGGAATACATGGTGCTGCCTTATGCGTTCGCGGCGGAGAGTACTGACACCGTGCTGGGAGTCGGGGGTATGCGCAAGGGCTTTTATCAAGATCAGATGCTCGTAGGCGGCACTGCCTTTGCGGGCGAAGAGAGTTGGGGAGCGTTTGCCGGTGTCTGGGATTACAACACGCCCTGGTCAGATCGCTTGTTTGTGTCAGTCACCGGCATGCTGGGCTACTACCCGCAACACCGCGCCTACACCTGGCCTCGTGAACTGGATCTGCCGCCGGATGTGATACGCCCGGGGGCCAACGATTCCAGCGAGGACCTTTTTCTCGAGTCCAGCGGCGATAGTAACTGGTGGGAGATGCGCTTTGACTATGTGCTGCCAACGGGCAAAGGTCGTGATTCAGCCATTGCCCACTATGAGCTGGAGGGTGGCCTTCTGGTTTCTGAAGGTAGTGGCGGCCCGCGGTGGAATCCGTTGGAGCATGGCGTGACGGTGGCGACGTTGCGCCAATATAACCGCTATCAGAGCTTCGAGTACGAGCGGGCCGGTGATCTGGACGGCACTATTCATGCGTTTGAGCTGGGGCTGTTGCACGACAATACCGATTTTCCGATTAATCCCTCCCAGGGAAGTTGGCAGTATGTGGCCTTGCACCACGATCCAGCCTGGCTCGATTCTGAAGATCAATGGACGTTTGTCGAGGCAGAGGCCGCCAAATACGTGCCCCTTGGCGAGGATCGCTTCGCTCGCCAGCGAGTGCTGGCGCTCAATGCCTGGACAGGCTATTCGCCGAGCTGGCGAGAGACGACCAACGATATTGGTGGCGTGCGTATCGAGGACGCGCCACCGTATCTTGAGGGGGCAAGCCTGGGCGGCTTTTATCGCATGCGCGGGTATCGGGATGCCCGCTTCCACGATAAGGCTTCAATCTATGCCAGCGCGGAGTTGCGCTATACGCTGCGCTACAACCCGGTTAAAGACCTGGATTGGCTCCGGTTCCTGCGCCTGGACTGGTTCCAACTGGTGGGCTTTGTTGAAGGGGGCAGTGTAGCACCAGACTACGACTCAGAACTGCTGGAAGACTGGCACAGCGATGTGGGGCTAGGCCTCAGGGCGATGACGGGCGGTATTGTGGTGCGCTTTGATGTCGGTTGGTCCGACGAAGGCAGTAATGCCTGGGTGATGGTGGGGCACCCGTTCTAGCTCATTCCGACGCTGCAGGCTGATCGCTGTAGCCTTCACTGGCCCCGCCATACCAGAACACCGGTTCAATATCGTCATTAAGTGGCTGGCCGCTGGCATGCCGCGCTACCCAATCCGGTGTCGACATCAACGGCCGGCCGATAGAGACAGCCTGGGCGTGACCACTGGCCAGGGCAGTGCGGGCGCTTTCGAGGTCATAGCAGCCATTGGCCACCAGATTACCGCGGTAGAGCTTGCGCAGGTCGGTTGGCGAGAAGCCCAGATCTGAGCCACCGCCGGTATCCACTGCTAGCGAGTCAAAGCCCCGCTCGACAATTTCCAGAAACGCCAGTGGGCGCTTGTCCAGTTCACTCACCGCATGGCTGAAGATCGACTCGGGATGACTGTCACTGCAATCCCAGGTCACCGTAAACGGAGACAGGCGCACCGAGGTGCGCTCACCGCCAATGGCATCGCACACAGCGTCGGTTACTTCAAGCAGGAAGCGGGCGCGATTTTCCACGCTGCCGCCGTAGTCGTCCTCGCGCTGATTCACCCCGTCTCGCAGGAACTGATCGATCAGGTAGCCACTGGCTGCGTGGATTTGTACGCCGTCAAAGCCCGCCTCGATGGCATTCAGGGCCCCCTGGCGATACTGGTTGACGACACCGGCAATTTCATCTCTCGTCAGCGCCCTCGGTGGGGTGCAGGGCTCAAAACCATCGGCCGTAAAGGTGTTGACCTCACCGGCGGTTGCCGAAGACGACACGGGTTGCTCGTCGTTTGCCTGCATTTTGCTGTGCGAAACCCGGCCAACGTGCCATATCTGGCAGATGATGCGCCCGCTGGCGGCGTGCACTGCATCGGTAACCCTGCGCCAGCCTGCGATCTGCTCTGCGGTATGGATGCCCGGGGTGGCGATAGAGCCAGTGCCCTGGTCCGACACTTGAGTGGCTTCGGTGATAATCAGGCCGGTGCCTGCACGCTGTCGGTAGTAGTCGACCATGATGTCGTTAGGCACGCGCTCCGGTGCCCGGGCGCGGGTCATGGGCGCCATCAAGAAATGATTGGCCATGGCAAAACTTCCCAGCGTGACGGGGGAGAAGGGGTCTGCTGTGCTCATGATTCGGTCCTGGTTATTGTTAAGGCGCAGGTATTATTATCGCCAAGCGAGGTGTCGCGCCAGCGCTGGCTGGCGATACCGCTGCGGGGTCTGCGACGTCATACCGCGCCCCGCCTGTTGTCGCCGACCACGACAAACGGATATGCTTGGCGTTTTATCCAAGGGCGTGTCGCTTAATGATTGACCAGCTGCTGATTGCCGGAGTGTTTATAGCTCTGCTGGCCATTCTCATTTTCACCGATTGGCCGGCGGTATGGGTGTTTGTGTGCTCCATGCTTTCGGCATACTTTCTCGGTCTGGTTGAGACTGAACAGGTGTTGGCGAAAGCGTCCAACATGGGGCTGATGACGCTGATTATCCTGCTGCTGGTCTCCGTGGGCCTGGAAAAGTTGTCCTGGCTTACTCGATTGTCCGGCAAGTTGATCACCCAGGGCTATGCGGCCAGCCTGTTGCGCCTCGGTGCTGTCACAGCGTTTTTCTCTGCCTTCGTCAACAATACGGCCGTCGTTGCAACGCTTGCGCATACCGTGCGCAGTAATCGTCACCACCCTGCGTCGCGTCTTCTCATCCCTCTGTCCTATGCCGCCATACTGGGCGGTACGATGACCCTCATCGGCACCTCAACCAACCTGATTGTCAGCAGTTTCCTGGAAGATGCTACCGGCGAGGGGCTGGCGTTTTTCGACTTCTTCCTGGTGGGCCTGCCTGTCACATTGATCGGATTAGTGGTCATTGTATTTAGTTCTAGATTGCTGCCGAGCAGCAGCGCCGAGCAAATCGATATCAATGAGTATCTCATCGAGGCCGAGGTCGAAGCCGACTCCGAACTTGTCGGTAAAAGCATTCTCGATAATGGCCTGCGTGAGCTCGACGATTTGTTCCTCGTGGAGATCGTGCGCGGAGAACATTTGATTTCACCGGTGGCGCCAACAGAGTTCATTGAGGCCGGCGACAAACTGATCTTTTCGGGTGATATCAAGCAGGTGAACGCCTTGGAGACGTTTCCGGGCTTGCGCCTGTTTGCCATAGAGGAGGGCTTGCTGCGCGAGAATATGACCGAGGTCATCGTCATGCCCAATGCCTCAATTGAGGGCAAGACCATCAAGGAAAGCGGCTTCCGTTCACTGTTCGACGCGGCGGTGGTCGGTATACGTCGGGGTGGTAAGCGGCTGTCCGGTAAGCTCGGGAATATCACTATTCAGGCCGGTGACAATCTGATGTTGGCCGTGGGCGCCGACTTCAATGAGCGTAAGAATCTCGACAAAAATTTTGTAGTCATCGATAACACGGTCAGCGGCGCAGCAGCGACTCCCGCTCAGAACTACTTTATTACTGCGACCCTGATAGCAGTGGTGGCGATGGCAACTGCGGGGCTGGTGCCACTCATTAAGGGGATGGCATTTCTGCTGGTGTGTATGCTGGTCATGGGCGTGGTGCGCGGTTCCGAATTGCGTCGCCGCTTCCCCTTTGAACTGTGGTTGATTATCACCTCGGCGCTGACGCTTTCCCAGGCGGCCACCAATGCCGGCGTTGTTGCGGGGCTGGCTGATTTGCTCCATGTGGCTCTGGGCGGATTGGGTCCCTGGGCGGCGATGGCGGGCATATACTTCGGCACCTTGCTGCTCACCGAATTAATGACGAACAACGCGGCCGCAGCCCTGGTCTTCCCGATTGCGTTCGGCCTGGCCGAGAGCTTTGGTATCGATGTCATGCCAATGGTGATGGCGGTGGCATTCGGTGCCAGCGCGAGCTTCCTGACGCCCTATGGTTACACGACCAATCTGATGGTCCAGAACATCGGTGGTTACAGCCTGCGCGATTACTTCCGCAGCGGTCTGCCATTGTCGATTTGCTATTCAGCTGCGGTGTTGGTGCTTATCCCGATGGTATTCCCGTTCTAGCTGACTAGTTTCGCCAGCCAGTCGACTATGCTGAGCCTGGCGCCGTCAGGTTGACGCGCCCACTGCGTGTGCCCCAGGTAGTCTCCCTGTTCAGCCTCTCCCAACCTTATGCGGGTAATACGGTCCTGCTGAAAGGGCATGCGCGCTCGCATAAGCGCCGCTTCGGTCGTAAAGCCGTCGCGCTCAAACTCCAGCGCCAGCACGGGGCCAGTGTAGGCTCCGCGGGTGGCGAGATCTGTATGTTTGTCATAGTTGAAGTCGCCGCTCAGCGCCCACTGGCGCCACTGCGCCATCATGGCAGTGGACTCGCGCGACCCGAAGCCCAACAGGTCACCTGGATAGTAGCCGGGAATGAACTTGAATACGGGGATAACCGCGCACAGAAATTTTAATAACCGACGCTGTGCCGCCGGGAAGTCGTCGCAATAGGGAAAAGCACAGGCCAGATGAACAACCCCGGCCAACTGACGGGGGTTACAGGCCGCGTAAATGGTGGTCAGGTGTCCGCCCAGGCTATGTCCTCCCATCACCAATGGTCGCCCCGGGCATTGTTGCTCCAGCCATTCAAGGGCAGCAGGTATGTCGTAGTCGAGCATGTCGTCGAGGGAGTAGCGGCACCGATAGTCCGGGCGCAACGAGCTTGTCCCGTGGCCGCGCTGTTCCATGATGGCAACCGGATGACCGGCAGCGGACAGCTGTGATGCCAGCGTCCTGTAAAGCTTGGCCTGAATCCCAAGAGCAGGCAGGAGTAAAAGGCATTGGCCCTCGCCGTCAGAGGGAAACCAGAGCAGGGGGATATCGCTGCCATCGGCAACGCGCAGTTGATGAATGATTGCTTGCATAGTGGTGTCTTGCTAGCCTGGTTCGACACTATAACTATCTGAACCTCAGCGCCAGAAAATACGCGTGAGCGCTAAAGACAAGCAATGTGAGCGCAATGGTCGTTGACCCGATTCGGTCGGGGCTTCTATGCTCGGGTATCACGAATAAGCAAGGCGTATCCCATGGCATCATTGGAGCAGCGGATCGATCGACTGGAGTCGCTCGACGAGATCCGCCAATTGGCCGCCAAGTATTCTCTGTCGCTGGACATGCGCGATCTGGATGCGCATGTAAACCTGTTCGCCCCGGATATTCGGGTAAGCCGTGAGTTGTCTGGCCGCGCCCATCTGAAACGCTGGCTGGACGATACGCTGCGGCTGCAGTTCACCGGCACCTCGCACCATATTGGCAATCACATTATCGAGTTCGATAGCGCAGATTACGCCCGGGGTGTTGTGTATTCCAAGAATGAGCACGAGACGCCCCGTGACGACGGCGGCACCGAGTGGGTCATCATGCAGATGCTGTACTGGGACAATTACGAGCGTATCGACGGCCGCTGGCTGTTTCGGCGCCGGCTGCCCTGTTACTGGTACGCGACCGACCTGAACAAGCCGCCGGTGGGTGACAATAAAATGCGCTGGCCGGATCGCGAACCCTATGCCGGGGCCTACCATGATCTATGGCCTTCCTGGCAAAGCTTCTGGGCGCATCCGCCCGGGGTCGACGAACCGCAGGTCGCTCCACCAGCGCCGCTGGATGCCTTTCTTACCACTATGCGCCGGTGCGCCCTGGAACCAAGAATTCGGGTACGTTGAACCATGCATGACGCCTTGTTTGAAGCTGCGCAGCTAGGTGACCTGAAGCTGCGCAATCGTATTGTGATGGCGCCGATGACGCGCAGCCGTGCCGGCGAAAACGGTATGCCGACCGATGTGATGGTGGACTACTACCGGCAGCGCGCCAGTGCCGGCCTCATCATCAGCGAGGGTATCGCTCCCAGCGCCAGTGGGCTGGGCTACTGTCGCACGCCGGGCATCTACAACGCGGAACATGTTCAGGCCTGGCGTCGGGTGACGGACGCTGTACATGCCGAGGGCGGGCTGATGGTGGCGCAGATCATGCACGTCGGTCGTGTTTCAAGCGCGTACAACAAGCCAGCAGGCAGTGCCACGATTGCACCATCGGCAATACAGGCCCGAGGTGAAATCTATACTGATCAGGCGGGTATGCAGCCCCTGGACGAACCCGTGGCGCTGGCACTCGATGATATTCCCAGGGTGATTGAGGACTATCGACGGGCCACTATCATGGCGCGTGAGGCGGGATTCGATGGAGTTGAGCTGCACTGCACTAGCGGTTATCTGCCTGCGCAGTTTCTCTCGACGGGCAGCAATCAGCGGCAGGATGCCTACGGTGGTAGCGCCAGTCATCGCTGTCGATTTGTGCTGGAAGTGCTGGAGGCGATGACGTCGGTGGCGGGCGCGGGGCGGGTGGGCATGCGTATCTGCCCGGACAATCCCTTTAACGACCTGGCAGATGACGACCCTCAAGAGACCTTCGATACAATGCTGGCTGCCGCGGCCTCGCTGAAACTGGCCTATTTACACACCATCCGTTTGCCATCGGGGCGCGTAGATAACCTGCAACTCGGTCGGCAGTATTTCCCTGACAATCTACTCGCCAACGACAGCTACGGCGCCTCGGAAGCGGCCGCCGCGATTGCCGCCGGCGATATGCAGGCGGTGTCATTTGGGCGCTATTTCATCGCCAACCCCGATTTACCGCGGCGATTGCGAGAGGGTATTGAACTCGCTCGCTTCAACCCGGCAACACTGTATACGCCAGGGCCAGAGGGCTATTCCAGCTACTCGCCGCTGGCCTGAGCCGAAATAAGGCCAGGTGTGGAGAACAAGCTTTTATTACTAGTGTTATAGCGATCAATAACAACAATGAGGAGCAACAATGACAACAACACCCGTAGACCTGACAGGACGTAAAATTCTCATTACCGGCCCCACCGGGCAGGTAGCGTTACCTGTGGTAGAGCATTTCGCCAAAATCGCCGATGTGTATGCGCTGGCCCGTTTTTCAAAGCAGGAGGACCGCGATCGCATCGAGGCGCTAGGTGCCAAAGTTATTGCCGCCGATCTCGCTGATCGCGATACGCTCACCGCCGTTCCGGAAGATATTGAATACGTACTGAACTTTGCTGTCGTGAAAACCGGCAATTTCGAATACGACCTGAAAGCCAATGGAGAGGGTGTGGGTAACCTGATGCTGCGCTGCCGCCGCGCCAAAGGCTTTCTGCATTTTTCATCGACGGCGGTTTACGACCATGAAGAAGGGCAGAAGCCGCGTGTGGAAAATGCGCCGCTCGGTGACAGCCACCGCGATATGTTTCCGACCTATAGCATCTCCAAAATCGCCGCCGAAACCGTGTGTCGGTTTACCGCTAGGCAGTTTGATATTCCGGCGACAATCGCCAGGCTCAGTGTTCCCTATGGCGACAATGGCGGGTGGATGTATTTCCACTTGCTGATGATGCAGCAGGACATGGCCATTGATGTCCACCCAGAGCGACCGAATTATTTCAATCCATTGCACGCGGACGATTACATCGAGAAAATTCCCTATTTGCTCGGGACCGCTTCGACGGAGGTCACAACGGTCAATTTTGGCGGTTCAGAGAAAGTCTCGGTAGAAGAGTGGTGTGAGTATATTGGCGAGCTGACAGGGCTGAAGCCGAACTTTAACGAAAACCCCAAGGCCTTTGGTTCGCTGGCGATCGACCCGACGTATATGCACGAACTTATTGGCCCCACCCGGGTGAGCTGGCGCGATGGCATCCGGCGCCAGATTGAAAACCTCGCACCAGAGGCACTGATCTAATCAGCGTATAGCGCCTCCGCCATCCACCGAGAGAATCTGTCCGGTGATGAACGAGGCGCGATCGCTGCACAGAAAGACCACCGCCTCGGCAATTTCGTCCGGTTCACCGAGTCGATTGAGCACGGCGGTTTTCTTCAGCCCTTCGGCCTTCTCCGGCTGTTCTTCAAAGTACTTCTCAACGCCGGGGGTTCGAATCACGCCGGGTGACACGGCGTTAATGCGAATGTTTTCCCGGCCGTATTCGCCGGCGGAGCTTTTGGTGAGCAGATTGACGCCACTTTTGGCCGCGGCGTAGGCAGTATTAAACGCCTGACCGCGCAGAGATGCATTGGAGGAAATGTTGACGATGGCACCGCCGCCTGCAGCCTGCATTGCAGGGATTTCGTACTTCATGCACAGCCAGGTGTTGGTCAGGCACATTTCCAGTGTCTGGTCGAAGACCTCGCGCTCGTAGAGGTGGATAGGGCCAGAGCCGCGGCTCAGGGCAGCGCTGTTGCAGGCAATGTCCAGGCGGCCGAAGTAGCTGACGGCGGTGTCTACCATGGCGGCGACAGAGTCCTCTTTGGAGACATCACCAAATACGAACAGGGCTTCGCCGCCGGCTTCGTTTATCATAGCGGTGGTTTCTTTGCCCATATCGCGATTGAAGTCAGAGACAATGACCCGGGCTTCTTCGCGGGCGAAAGCCAGCGCAATGGCTCGCCCAATACCTTGGCCGGCGCCGGTGACAAGACCGATTTTATCTGCAAGTAGAGTCATCAAATGTTCCGTTGTCAGGCTCTGGTGCAGTGATGATAACCTTGTTTGTTCAGAGCTGTAGGGCACAAAGAGTCACAATGATAGACATATTCAACCGGGATCGGGTAGGGCCGAGATAACCGTTGCCGCGAAAAAGTTCACCCGGCGCGCTGGGTGAGCAGATCAATCTGGCACCTGCAGTAGTCGCATCGCTGGCGGCAGACGAAGCGCTGCCTGCGTGACAGTGTTCCCGTCTCTACCAACTGGCGGTGGGCGAGATGCAAACCCTGAAGCAGCCACTGCCCTGGGCGGCGGGGGTGGGCAGTGAAGCTTTTGCCCTGATGTGTCACTGTATGATCTCCGCGCGCACGCCGGGTGAGGCCCTGCGCCTGGCGGCGCGCTATGAAGCCATGCTTTATCCGATGATCGGCCACTGCGTTGAACTGCGCGAAGATGACGGACAGGCCTAGCCGGGATGCCACATTCGTTTCACCGAACAGGGTGGGGTGCTCGCCCCCGAGAGGTGGGACAGCGCTGAATACCAGGATACGGTGGCCAAGGCCTCTGGCCTTCTGGTGTGGCAGGGATTGTGTGGCTGGATGATCGGTCAGTCGCTGGAAATCAGTGCGGTGAAAATCGGTGCCGCGTTTCTCAATAGTGCCTATAGCCGCAGTCTGGCGGGTAGCTTCTACTGTGAGTCGGAATTTGATGCCAGTGACAACGGCTTTGTGTTTCCCACTCATTGGCTGGACCGGCGTGTGGTTCACACGGCAGATTCGTTGCAGAATTTTCTGGATAATGCCATCTATGAGTCGCTGTCGTTTGAACAGCAATCGGCCAGTACCAGTGCGGCCATTAAATCCCTAATTGCCATTGATCTCCCCTCGGGGTTGCCGTCTTTCACCCGCGTGGCCCAATACCTCAATATGTCCGAATCCAGTTTGCGACGGCGCCTGCAGCGCGAGGACACCAGCTACCAGAAGCTCAAGGACGAAGTGCGCTGCGAAGTGGCCATAGACAAGTTGCTCAACGAAGACATCAAGGTGGCCGATCTCTCGGATTATCTTGGCTTTACCGAACCCAGTTTCTTTGTGCGCTCCTTCAAGCACTGGACCGGAGAGGCGCCGCGGTCCTATCGCGAGCGCTTGAAGGGTTTTGCCCAGCAACACTGACCCCAGGAGTCTGCAAATTTGAACGCATGGGCTTAGCAGCCAGTCTGCTACCGGCGCATAATGTGCAGCACCTATTCACCGAAGAGATTCCAACATGATGTTAAAAGACAAAGTTGCCCTCGTGACAGGCGCGGGGCAGGGCGTGGGGCAGGGCATTGCGCTGGCATTGGCCGCAGAGGGTGCCAGGGTTGCCGTCACGGGGCGTACCGAGAGCAAACTTGAGACTACCTGTGAGTTGATTCGCGAACGCGGTGGCGACGCACTGCCGGTCGTATGTCAGGTGAAAGACGAGGCATCGCTGGCTAACTGTGTCGAGGCGGTGGTCGATCATTTTGGCGGGTTGCAGATTCTGGTGAACAACGCCCAGGAGGTGCCGCTGGGTGAACTTCATCAGGTCACCGATAAAGCCTTTATTGCAGGGTTCGAGTCCGGGCCGCTCGCCACAATGCGTATGATGAAGCTGTGTTATCCGCACCTCAAAGGCGACGGATGCATCATCAATCTGGGGAGTTCTTCGGCCAAGCGCTGGGACATTAATGGTTTTGGTGCCTATGCCGCCACCAAGGAAGCCATCCGCGCTCTGAGCCGGGCCGCTGCCTGTGAATGGGGCCCGGAGGGCATCCGAACTAACGTCATACTGCCCCATGCCAAGTCTCCGGGCCTGGAATGGTGGACACGCGAGTACCCCGAGCAGGCCGAGGAATTCATCCAGAGCATTCCCCAGCGGCGCATCGGTGAATGTGAGGAAGATATTGGTCGATTCGTTGCCCTGTTGTGCAGCGAAGGCTCCTGCTATATCAACGGCCAGTCTATCGCCGTTGATGGTGGCCAGTCCCTGATCGGCTGAGGTCACTTCCCCCTGGGGCAGGCTTTGCCGGGCAGTGCAGGTTTACAAACCCCCGTATTGGCCTAAAATCACAAAAGCCTGTCCCATATCAATATCTTGGCGTTTTGTTATGTATTGTAATATCGTCCGCGGATAACGATCTGGTTTAACTTGTTGCCCTCTGTTCAGTTCTGGGGTGGCGTGACAGGTCAGTTTTGCCCCTGGGTATGGGGCTGTTGTCGATGGGTTTATCAAACGCACCGCAGGCACCGGGCGCAGAATCGTCCACAATAATCAGCCTATCCGACAACCCAAAGCGTATGAATGGCACCGGAGTAACGCCGCTCTTCAGGGCGTGAATGACGGGCCAAATAACAATACAGGCGGCTATGCCGTCACACGAATACACAATGCAATACCTACTCGCAGAGGGAAGTAACATGAAAAAGAAGCTGCTAGCACTGTCGGTTCTTACCGCCATCAGCACGCAGGCTCAGGCGTTCCAGTTCGATACGTCAGATGATTGGGAAGTACGTTGGGATAACACCATCAAGGGTAACCTGATGGTGCGTACTGAGGATCAGGACAAGCAGATCACAACACCGCATTGTGCCTATAAGGGCTGTGCCTGGTGGCTTGCTGATGACAACACCCTGTCTGTCGACAAAGGCGATATCGTCAGCTCCCGTATCGACATCCTCTCCGAGTTCGATGTGATCTACAAAATGGATTACGGCTTCCGAATCAGTGCCGCTGGTTGGTACGACTATGCCTACAAGGACAGCGACCACCCGAGCGACCGCATTGCCACCTGGGCAAGCGCCAGCGTGTCACCCGGTGAATACACTGACGCCGCCGATGAATATCACTACTTTGGCGGCGAAATTCTTGACGCCTTTGTCTTTGGTAACTGGGACATCGGCGAGACCTCGCTGGGTGTTCGCGCTGGTCGCCACACCATTTACTGGGGTAACAGCCTTCTCGCTGTAGGTGCTATCAACGGCTTCGGTGGCTCCATGTCGCCCATCGACTTTAACAAGGCGCTGTCTGTACCGGGCTCCGAGGCCAAGGAGTTGTTCCTGCCCACCGCCAAGATCTCTGGTGTGTGGCAGCTCACAGACAACCTGACCGCCAACGCGTTCTACAATTTTGAGCACGAGCGTCACCGCCTGCCGGAAACGGGTACGTTCTTCAACCCGGCAGCCGGCCTCACCGAGAACACTGACTTTGTCGTATTTCCGCCCACTATCATTGGCGAAGACCTGACCAATCCGCTGCGTGCCGGTTACCGGGTAGACCACAAGGACCGCACCGAATCCGGGGACTGGGGTGTTAACTTCCAGTACTGGATTGATGCCTGGGCGCTGGAAACCAGCTTTATCTATATGAATGTGGTAGATCGCAACCTGCATGGCCTCGCCGCGGGTGCCGACTTTAACCGCACCTTCCCGCTGCTGGCTGGTGGTGTATATCCCGACCCCACGCCCGGCTGGGACGAAGGCGCCCGCGCCATCGGTGATGGCTACTGGGTGTTTACCGAAGATATGGACGTCATGGGTGTTTCCTTTGCTAAGGAAATCGCCGGCATTAGCTTCGGTCTGGATATTGTGTACCGCCCCGATACGGCTATGGCGCCTGAGCTCGCCGCTGCTCTGACTCGCGCTTACAACGTCCCCGAGGAGCTGGAAGGCCTGGTTCAGGGCCTCGGCTTTGACGTGATTCGCAATGGCGACACCGAATTCCTGGATCTCTATACCTCCGACAACACAGTAGCGCCCCTGGGCGATACCTGGTCAGTGGTCGTCAACGGCGTAGGCCTGTTGGGCGACAATGGCCTGTGGGAGGGTGGTAGTTACATCTTCGAAGTGACTGCGGCTATGCTGGATGACTGTACAGAGAATTGCAAACTGCTGGATCAACGTATTAAGGAGGGTCGAGTAGTGACGAGCCTGGCGGGTGTGTTCCGTCCCACCTGGTATCAGGTGTGGCCTGGCATTGATCTGACCATTCCGATGAGCGTGAACTACACCATCGATGGCGAGAAGTCGCCCTTCACCTTTGGCGGTGACGAAGAGGGTGGAAGCGCCAGCCTGGGTGCTGAGCTGAGCATTAACCAGACCTGGACCGCGCGCGCAGCCTACAACTGGCGCTTCGGCCCGGTACTGGCTGGCATCGGTGGTCTGCTGACTGACCGCGATAACTTCGCTGTGACCGTTAAGCGTACTTTCTAATACTGAACTATAACGAACGAAAAGCTGTAGACGAGGAATTCAATATGTTGCAGAAGAAAACCCTGGCAGCCCTTGGCCTGAGCGCCCTGATTTCCGGTGCTGCCTTTGCCGCAGTATCGCCTGAACAAGCTGCGCGTCTGGGTCAGGACCTCACGCCCATGGGCGCTGAGGCCGCCGGCAATGCCGATGGCTCCATTCCTGCCTGGAACCCGCAAGGTTCACCGATCCCCGCAGGCTTCGTGGAAGGCTCAGACAATTACATCGATGCCTACCCTGACGACGAAGTGTTGTTCACCATCGATGTGAACAATTACAAGGACTACGCCGAGAACCTCACCGAGGGCACCGTGGCGATGTTCGAAAAGCTGGGTGCCGATGGCTTCAAGATGGACGTCTACCAGAGCCGTCGCGATTTCGTGACGCCTGATTGGGTGTACAACAACACCGAGAAAAACGCCACCGGTGCAACCCTGGAAGATGCCGGCCAGCGGGTGGCCAATTCCTATCCGGGCGTGCCTTTCCCGATTCCCCAGAGCGGCCTGGAAGTGCTCTGGAATCACCTGACGCGCTATCTGACCGACCACTCGGTGACGTATGACACCTACTACGTCAGCTCTAACGGTAAGCCGATTCTGTCGACGACCGGCTTCATGACCAACGTGATGCCCATGTACCGCACGCCGGACAAGATCATGGACGACACCCCGTGGTTGAAACTGCGCATCAACTACAAGGCACCTGCGCGCCGCGCCGGTGAGATTCTGCTGGTGCACGAACCGGGCGCTGACTTTACCAAGGGCAAGGGCCGCAAAGCCTGGCAGTATCTGACCGGCCAGCGTCGTGTGCGCCTGGCGCCAGCGGTATCGTTTGATACGCCTAACCCCGGTGTTGCCGGTACATCCACCTACGACGACTCGTTTATCATCAATGGCTCTCCCGAGCGTTTTGACTGGAAACTGGTTGGCAAGAAAGAGATGTATGTGCCTTACAACTGCTACGACTTTGTCTTCCAGACTGAGGTGAAAGACGCGCTGGGCGAGAAGTTCCTCGATCCGGCGCTGATCCGCTGGGAGAAGCACCGCGTGTGGATTGTGGAAGCCAACCTGAAAGACGGCAACCGCCACCTGTACTCCAAACGTCGTTTCTACATCGATGAAGACAGCTGGCAGGGTCTTGCGGCCGAGAACTACGACGGCCAGGGCAACATGTGGCGAGTACAGTACGCCTACGGCGCAAACCTATATGACATCAAGTCAAACTACCACTTTGCCTACGGTGCCTACGATCTGCTTCAGGGCATCTACAATATCAACACCAAGCCGGCGCCTGGTGGCTTCAAAAATGGCGTAAGCCAGAACGACAAGTACTTCAGTCCCAAGGGCATGGCCCGCGGCGGTGTACGTTAAGTTGGTCTAGCCAAAAGGGGTGCCGTAGGTTGCGGCACCCCTTTTTTATTTGGCACGCGAATAATTGGATATTCTGAGATGGGAATGAAACGAGCACTATTAGGTTGCTTTCTGGCCCTGGCCATCGCGCCGTGGTCCGGGGTTATGGCCAAGAGCTATGACGTCCTCGAACTGCCGGCGGTGAAGAGTGATTTGGCGGCCAAGTCGCTGATCTTTACGATTCGCCAGTATCACGGCACCTGGTACGCCACTGGCCATCATGGCCATATTCTCTTCTCGGAGGATGGCGGTGATAGCTGGACCCAGGCTGAAGTGCCCGTGCGCAGCGCACTGCTCGATATCCACTTCCCGACCCCGGAACTGGGTTGGGCCGTGGGCCATGAAGGGGTAATCCTGCATTCGAAGGACGGTGGTCGTACCTGGGAAAAACAGTACGACGGCCTGCGTTACGGTACCGAGGGACTGGAGTTTTATCGACAGCTCGCGGAGCAGAATCCCGACGATGATCTCTACCCCTATCTCATGGATGAAATGCAGTTCGCTATCGATCAGGGCGCCGACAAACCCTTGTTCAAGGTGTACTTCCACGATGCGAACTACGGCCATGCGCTGGGTGCCTACGGCATGATTCTGCGCACCGAAGATGGCGGCCAGAACTGGATGCATGTGCTGCACAGCATGGAAAACGATTCGTTTTTCCACGTCTTTGACTTCGCTCCGCTGACGGAAGAGGGCAAGTTCTTCCTGGCCGGCGAAGCCGGATTGTTCATGATCGGCGATGCAGTCGCTCAGAAGGGCTCGCTGGTTGAGAATGTTCCCTGGGAGGGGAGTTTCTTTACCGCTGAATCAGCTGCTGACGGTGCCATTGTGCTGGGCGGGCTGCGTGGCAGAATGTTCCGCACGGTTGATGCAGGAGAGACCTGGGCAGAAGTACAGAAGCCACCGGGTAGTTCGCTGGTCGATTCCGTCACGCTCAAGGACGGGCGCATGATCTTCGCCGGTATTGCCGGGGATATGTTTTTTAGCAGCGACAATGGTCAGACCTTTAACTATCTGCCAGTGCGTGCCGGCGGCCGGATTTACACCGTAGAGGATGGGCCGCAAGGCTTCCTGCTAATCGGCGGCCCCGCCGGTATCCAGAAACTCGCACTGCCACAATAACGACGCAAGACCGGAGAGCACAACATGGCGCACGCTGAAAATTCAGACCTGCCGATTATTTCGGATCTCAGCGAATTTGATTTCAATTCGGGCACCTTACTCGAGAAGTTGGTGTTCAACAACCGGGCGGCGGTCATGGTGCTGTGCGCCCTAGTCACCCTTGTCCTGGGTTTCTTTGCTGTTCAGATTGAGCTGAAAGCCGGGTTTGAAAAAACCCTGCCCAAGGCCCATGAATTCGTGATCAATTACCAGGCCAACAAGAATGACCTTAAGGGCCTGGGTAACAACCTGCGGGTAGTTGTCGCCGTTGAAGAGGGCACTATCTTCACCCGGGAAAACCTCAAGTTCCTGGAAGAGGTGAACGATGCGGTTTTCTTCATTCCTGGCGTTGACCGCAACGGCATGAAATCGCTATTTACGCCCAATACCCGCTGGCGGGTGGTCACCGAGTTGGGCTTTGAGGGCGGGCCGGTGATTCCCGGAGACTTCGATGGCTCGGACGAGTCCATTGCCGAGGTGAAACGCAATATTCTGCGCGCCGGTATCAGTGGCGACCTCGTAGCGAATGATGAAAAATCCGCGGCCATTATTATTCCGCTGCTGGACAACAATCCGGAGACGGGTGAGCGTCTGAACTACGCTGAACTGAGTGACAAACTCGAGGAGATTCGCGCCAAGTATACCGAGGGCGACGACAACCGCTCCATTCATATCATTGGCTTTGCCAAGCTGATTGGCGACCTTATCGACGGTCTATTCTCGGTGATGATATTTTTTGCGATTGCCGTCGTCATCGCCACAGTACTGCTGTACTGGTATACCCGCTGTCTGCGTTCCACGATTATGGTGATCGCCTGTACCCTCGTGGCGGTGCTCTGGCAGCTGGGCATTCTGGCCATGCTTGGCTACGAACTGGATCCGTTCTCCATTCTGGTGCCGTTCCTCATCTTCGCCATCGGTGTGTCCCACGGTGCCCAGAAACTGAACGGCGTGCTGCAGGATATCGGCCGCGGCACTCACCGCTATATTGCTGCGCGCTATACCTTCCGCCGCCTGTTTCTGGCCGGTGTAACGGCACTGTTGTCTGACGGCGTCGGATTCGCGGTCATGATGATTATCCAGATTCAGGTGATTCAGGACCTGGCGGTAACCGCCAGCATCGGCGTGCTGGTGCTCATTTTTACCAACCTGATTTTGATCCCGATTGTCCTGTCCTACACCGGTGTGGGAAAGACCTGCGCCGAACGTGCCGCACGTCCGCCCAAGTCCATGGAAGAGATGCACGCGGTCTGGCGATTCCTGCTGCTGTTTACCAAGCGCGGACCCGCTGCGGCTGCCATAGCCCTGAGTGTAGTGCTGGCGGGCATCGGCATTTACGTGGCCCAGGATTTACAGATCGGTGACCTGGACAAGGGTGCGCCGGAGCTGCGGCCGGATTCCCGGTATAACCAGGATGTGGCCTTCATGATTGAGAACTATTCGGTGAGTACCGATGTGTTCGCGGTTATCGTCAAGACGCCGCTGGACGGCTGTATTGATCACGAGGGCCTGAGCCTCGCCAATGAGCTTGAGTGGCGTCTGCGTCAGGTTGAGGGCGTTGAAGATGTGCGCGGGCTGAACGTGCGTACTCGTGAAATCATGATGGGCATTAACGAGGGCTTCCCAAAGTGGCAGGCGCTGTTCCGCAACCAGGATACCGTGAACTATGCGGTGAGCGAACTGGTAACGCTGGAATATGTGGATCCGGCCTGTTCCATCTGGCCTATGCTGGTGTACTTGGCTGACCACAAGGCGGCGACCTTGACCCGGGTGGTGGATGCTCTTGAACAGTTCAATGCCGACTGGGGCGATATCGAGAAAATTGAGTTCATGGGCGCTGCAGGCAGCTCCGGCTTTGAAGCGGCGACGAACATCGTGGTGAAACAGGCCAACCGCGAGATGCTGTTTTATGTATACGGCGCCGTTACCCTGTTGTGTATGTTGACGTTCCGCTCCGTGCCCGGCGTCGTGTGCGCGGTATTGCCGCTAATGCTCACCTCCATCCTCTGTGAAGCACTGATGGTGTGGTTGGGTATGGGTGTGAAAGTAGCTACGTTGCCTGTGATTGCCCTCGGGGTGGGCATTGGTGTCGACTATGCCTTATACGTGTTAACGGTGATATTGGCGAAAGAAAAACAGGGGATGGACCTCACCACCGCCTACTACGAAACCCTCAACTTTACCGGGCGGGTAGTGGCTCTGATTGGTGTAACCCTGGCTGCCGGTGTCATCACCTGGGTGATGTCACCGATCAAGTTCCAGGCCGATATGGGCATTCTGCTGACCTTCATGTTCATCTGGAATATGTTTGGTGCGCTGATTTTGATGCCCGCACTGGCCTGCTTCCTGGTCAAACCCAAACCTGACGCGGAGCACGCCTGATGATACGGCGCCTCGCAATAGTGCTTTGCGCGCTCTGGCTTGCAGGGTGTGCAACGCCAGAGGTGGGGCAGGAGGTCGCTCCCGAATTCGCCAGTGAAGGGCTTGTGGCGGTCAGCAACAGCGGTTTTAGCGAGGCGTATGTGCTGCCCGATGCCGGTTTGCCTGGCTATCGGGAGGTCGCATTTGACCCGCTCGATCTCAGTCGACTCGAAGTGACCCAAACCACAGTGACGGGCACCACCCGCAACCAGTGGCAATTGACACCCGAGCGCGAGCAGGCGCTTATTGCCTCCTGGCAGGGTGCCGCGACCCGGGCTTTCGATGACTACCCCCGTGAGGGCGACAAGGCTCGTCTGACGTTGTCAGCAGCGCTGCTACAGGTAGCTCCGGGCAGAGGTGTGGCCAGTGAAACAGCCGCCAGCGGGTCACCGATTTACGGTACGTCGGATGTTGTGGATATTAGTGCGGAATTTCGTGTGCACGATGCTGACAGCGGCCAATTACTGGCGGTGATTCGCGATCGGCGCACGATCGCGTCGCTACAGTGGGGCAGGGCGGCCGGCCCGGATCTGGCCGACCTGTTTAATCGTTGGGCAGCGCTAATGCATACCCGGGTCTCGGGGCGCTAGTTCAGCGACCGTAGCGGTCCGATCCCAGATCCGCTTCCACGTGGCTGTTACCCAGTGCTTCCTGCAGCACGCCTGCGGCCAGAATGGCGACGCCCATAGAGACGATATAGGTCATGGTCTTTCCCTTGTAGGTTGCGCCGGCTTCTTCTGCCGGCCTCGAGACTTAATGTAGGGCCAGTTGAACTATTCCTCAAATGGCATATATTCATTAAATGGATGAATTTTGTTCATTATGCGGGGCGCTAAATGAAACTTAGTGAGTTGGGTCGGCTCGACCTCAATCTTCTTGTGGCGCTGGAAGCCCTGCTCGAGGAACGCAGTGTCTCCCGGGCGGCTGAGCGTCTGTACATTACCCAGTCGGCGATGAGCAAAACTCTGGGGCGTTTGCGCGACCTGTTTGACGATCCACTCTTTGTTCGCAGCGGTGCCGTCATGGTGCCTACGCCCCGTGCCGAACAGCTGGCAGAGCGCCTGCCTGAGGTGCTGCAGGCGGTGCAATCCATGGTTCAGCCGCAGGAGTTCGACCCTGGTACCTACGAAGGCGAGATCAACCTGCTGGTTCAGGGGCACATGGGCGCGTGGTTTGTGCCCCCGTTGGTGCAGCTGTTACAGGAGCGTGCGCCGCGCCTGCGTCTTAATACCGTCTCCGGCGACCAGGCATTTGAGGATAACCTGGCGGACGGCACCCTGGACCTCGTCTTTCAGATCGAGCGTCTGTCCTACCCGCCAGAACTGGAATTGACGACCCTCGGTATCACTGAGCCGGTGATCCTCGCACGCAAGGCACATCCACTGGCGGGCAGGGCCACCGGTGTAGAGGAGCTTGCCCAATACCCGATGGTCAGCCTGCTGTCGACGGATATTGCCAATGCACGCTTCTATGAAGGTGCCAGCAGTGAGCTGCTTGAGTACGAACGCCAATNCCCGCCTCAATATCATACCGACGATTTACAGACGGCCTTGCACATCCTGCGTACCACAGACTGCGTTTTTCCAGCGCCACCGATGTTTACTACGCAGTTTGATCTCGATCGCTACGTCGTGGCGCTGCCCGTGGCCGGATTGGAGGAGTTGAGCATTCGCTATGTCGCCGTCAGGCATCGTCGGGTGTTGGGATCGCCAGTACATGACTGGATGTACACACTGGTGCTCGAACTGATCGACAGCTTCCGCCAGGGCCTTGGATTGCCCGACCTCAAGACCTTGCGTTCAGAACTTGAGTTGGCCTACTGAGGTCCCGGTTGAACTGGTATGCTCGCGCTATTCTCGATAAGGAACTCATGTTGAAAAAGACGCTTATCCCGACGGTGCTGATCGCCGCCCTGGCCAGTGTAGCCCCGCTTGTGCAGGGGCAGGACATAGACACGCCCCTGGAGGTGGTGGCTGAAACCAACCGCGGGGCAGAAGCCTCACAGCGCAAGATTGATGAATTGTCGCGCCAGACCCGGATGCTCCTCGAAGAGTATCGCAGCCTGCGTGAAAGTTCCGAATATCAGGATGCCTATACGCGTGAACTGGAGCAGCTTGACGCTGCGCAGCAGGCCCGCATTGAATCCCTGAACCAGCAGATTGCCCAGGCGCGGATTACCCGTCAGCGCATCTTGCCGCTGATGCGCAGTATGGCGGATGCCCTGGAGAAATTCGTGGTTCTCGATCTGCCGTTTCATCAGGAGCAGCGCGTTACCGGAGTCTTGCAGCTTAAACAGCGTCTCGATAATCCCCAGCTGTCCGTGGCGGTGCGCTTTCGCCTGTTGCTCGAGGCCTATCAGATAGAGCAGGGCTACGGCAACACGGTGGAAGCCTGGCGCGGCGCCTTGCAGCGCGATGGCGAACGTCGCACCGTCGAGTACCTGCGCATTGGCCGGGCCGCACTGTATTACCAGAGCCTGGATCGGGCCCACAGTGCTTACTGGGATCACGACAGCCAATCCTGGGTAGATCTGGACAGTACCGCCAATCGGAGTATCGCCCGTGCCATGCGCGTGGCGCGCAATCAGGCAGCGCCTGAATTACTCGAACTGCCGCTACTGCCAAGCGGAGGTGCACTATGAGAATCACGCTATTGATTGCACTGCTCATTCTGGTGGCGCCTGCGTATGCCCAGATAGACAATCTGGATGCGCTGTTGCTCAGCGTCGAGGAGCAGCAGCAGGAACAGCGTCAGCTGAACCAGCAACGCGAACGCGAGTTTTTGGCGGACAAGCAACGTCAACAGCAATTGCTCATCGAGGCCCGGCGTGATTTTGAGCGCCAGCAACAGGAGAACCAGCCGTTGTTGCAGGTCACTGAGGCCAACGCTCGTGAGATAGCGCGACTCGAGCAGGAACTGGCATCGGTCGTGGAAGATATGGGCGATATTTCCAGTGGCTTTCGCGAGTTCGCAGGGGATTTCTCTGCCGTGCTGCAAGAGTCGATGCTGACTGCGCAGTTGCCGGCGCGCAGTGCTCAACTGCGTGAATTGGCCGATGCAACAACGCAAGTCACTATCGAAGAGATCCAGTCGCTGTGGTTGCTGGTGCAGGAGGAGATGACCAAGGCGGGCAAGGTCACCCGTTTCCCCGCAGAGATTGTCGAAACTTCAGGCGCGACGGTTCCAGCCGAGGTGTTAAGAGTGGGCGTGTTTACCGCTTGGGCAGGCGGCCTGTTTCTGCGCTATGTCCCTGAGACAGGTGAGCTTCTTGCGCTGAGCCAGCAGCCTCCCGCACGCTATCGGACTGCTGCGGCAGACTTTGGTAAGCAAACGAATCCGCAAATGATGGCGATCGATCCTACCCGAGGCAGCCTGCTCGGGGTGATGACCTACACGCCTGATCTGCGCGATCGGATAGAGCAGGGCGGCACCATTGGCCTGATTATTATTGGCCTGGGTGTTTTCGGTGCGCTGCTGACACTTTGGCGATTGGCGGCGTTGACCCTGCTCACTCGAAAGATTCGCAAGCAGTTGGACAACATCGATACTCCTGTCGCCGACAACCCGCTGGGACGGGTGTTGATGTCGGTAAGTGAAGTTGCAGATCAGGAAGAAGAGTTACTGCAATTGAAACTGGACGAGGCTGTGCTGGCAGAAATGCCAGCTATTGAACGCGGCAACGGCCTTATCAAGCTGTTTGCCGCGATCTCACCGCTGCTGGGTCTGCTGGGCACCGTAACAGGAATGATTTTGACGTTTCAGGCGATCAGTCTTTTTGGAACCGGCGATCCCAAGCTCATGGCAGGCGGTATTTCTCAGGCCCTGATGACCACGGTGTTTGGTCTGGTTGTGGCCATCCCCCTCCTGTTCGGACACAGCGTAGTGGCCTATTTGTCACGCGGCATGATTCAGCGTCTGGACGAGCAATGCGCGGGCGTGCTTGCCCGACACGCAGAGCAGCAGGACGGCTAAAATGAATCAGGTCTACCAGATCACCGATTTTATGGCCCAGGGGGGCGAAGTGCTGTGGCTGTTATTTGCGACCTGCCTGCTGTTGTGGTTTCTAATTCTTGAGCGGGCCATTTTTCTGCGCTTTGTCTGGCCGCGCCGTGCGGAGAAGGTGGTCAGTGCCTGGCAGGCTCGCATCGATCGGGATTCGTGGCGCGCCCGGCGCATCCGTGAGGCGCTGGTATCAGAGAACAGTATGGCGCTGCATGCGGTTATACCGTTGATCAAAGTGCTGGTGGTCCTGTGCCCCTTGCTGGGCTTGCTGGGCACGGTAGTGGGTATGGTTGGCGTGTTTGAAGTGATTGCGGTCAGCGGTAACGATGATGCGCAGGCCATGGCCAGCGGCATTTATCGGGCGACGATCCCTACCATGGCGGGTCTGGTCGTTGCACTGACAGGGATTTATTTTACAGTGCGCCTCAGGCAGCTCGCCGATCGAGCGGCCAGTAAACTCCAGGGGCGCCTGGTACTGGAGGTGGCGGCATGAGTGCCCGTCGTCATATCCCCAGCGAGGATGAAGCCGAACTCGACATGACACCGATGCTGGACATCGTGTTTATCATGTTGATCTTTTTTATCGTCACCACGTCGTTCGTCAAGGAGTCGGGTGTGACGGTCAATTCGCCGCAGGCAGAAACCGCGTCCGCCCAAGAGAGCGCGAATATTTTCATCGCCATTACGGCCAGTGGTGAAGTCTGGGTCGACAGGCGACCGGTAGATCTTCGCAGTGTTCGCGCCATTGTGGCGCGCTTGCACGCGGATAATCCAGAAGGGTCGGTGATTATCCAGGCGGATGAGGCCTCTTCGACGCGGATGCTGGTCGAAGTCATGGACCAGGTGCGCCTGGCCGGTGTGCAGGGTATAGCCATTGCCGCCGACAAGGGCAGCCAGTGAGCGTGATCGCTTCCGCGAGAGTATTGCCTGCGGCCCTGGGAGCGCTGGCGATTACGCTGGCGGTGTTTGTCTTTATCCAGAGCCTGATCGAGGGCAGCCAGCGCGAGAACATAGAACTCGCGGTGTACGAGGAAGTGACCATACTGCGTGACCTGCCTGAGCCCGAGGATGATACCGAGCCCGAAGACAGCCCTGAAGACGCGCCCGTGGAGCCTGAACTGGAGCCGCTACAGGTAGCGGCGCCTGCGGTGGCAGAAGTGACCCAAGAATTGCAGATGCCGGTGCTGGATCTGGCTGTGGGCGATCTTGCTATCAATGCAGTCGGCGATACCTGGGCCGCCCCCGCGGCTCAGGGGGCGGCCAGTTTTGGCAGCGGTGGCCAGGATGCCCGGGGCTTTGTGGAGGTGGTGCCGTACAACACGCGCAAACCCAACGTGCCTGAGGTTGCCTGGGAAAATAAGATCAGTGGCTGGGTGCTGGTGGCATTTACCGTCACACCCGAGGGCGCAACCCGCAATGTGCGCATCCTCGATGCAAGACCCCGCGGCGTCTTCGAGGAGAAAGTGATTGCCGCTGTCGAAGACTGGCGGTACACCCTTTCATTCAAAGGTAAACAGCGCAGTAATCTGGTGCTCACCCAGCGGGTAGAGGTGCACTGGAAAGACTATCCGCAGAATCTCCCCAATGTTGACTAAACCGCTTTTGCTCGCTCTGCTGCTGAGCCAGTTCGTGGCCGTGGCATTGGCCCAGGACACCGGCCAGTATCGCAGCCGGGTATTGCTCGACCCGCTGGGTGACATTGGCAAGGGCAGCGAGATGTCGCTGCAGGAGCTGGAGCAGAGCATAGACAGCATTCGCGATCCCTACGCGCGTTCCAGCGCAACGCGACACCTGGCCCGTCACTACGTGAACGAAGGCGACTACCCGGCGGCAATAGCGTGGTATCGCGAGGCGCTGCGCAGCGATGGCCTGTCTGCGGTGGCCAATCGGGAAATGCGCCGTGAGCTCGCCCAGGTCTATCTCCAGGCGGAGGAATTCGCGGCTGCTGCCAGCCTGCTGGATGAGGTGTTGGCTATGGAACTCGTGCCAGCTACCGCGGATTTTCTGCTGCTGGCGCAAGCGCGCTACCGGTTGGGTGACTATGTGGCTGTGGTGGTTGCACTGGATGGTGTGCAAGCCGCAGGACTCACGCTGGATGAAGAGCAGAAACGCCAGGCATTGGCATTGTACTACCGCGCTGGCGCCTATCCGCAATGTGAAACCCTGCTCAGGGAGCTACTTGTGGCTGCGCCGCAGGAGGCGGATTACTGGCATCAGCTGGTCTCTGTCTATCTACAGCAGAGCAAGCGCCAGGCTGCCTTGGACCAGCTGATGCTGGCGATGGAGCAAGGGGTGGACTTCGATCCATCCCAGTATGTGCTGCTGGTTGACCTGTTGGCGGTTAACGGCAATCCCTATGGCGCTGCGTCCCTGCTGGAGCAGCTTATGGCCGCCGGTACATTACCCCACAGCGGCGCGCATTTGCGCAAGGCCTTTGAATTATGGTTCCAGGCGCGAGAGCGCGGACGGGCGCAGCAGGCCCTGGTAGCGGCCGCGCGGGAGACGGGCGACACCGAACTATACCTCTACCTTGCGCAGCTGCAATTGGAAGATGAGGCCTGGCCGGACGTGGAGCAAACGGTGCTGTTAGCCTGTCAGCGTCGCCTTGAAGATCGCTTTGTCAGTCGGGCCAACCTGCTGCTGGGTGTCAGTCTGCTCAAGCAGGGCCGGGATGCGCCGGCACGGCAGGTGCTGATCAACGCTACACTGGTCGGCGGCGCTCATCAGCAAGCGGCGCAGTGGTTGAGGTTTATGGATGCGGTGCCACCCAATGAGGATGAGTTGCGACGCGTGCGCGGGCCCTGTTTCGGTAGTGAGGGTAAGCAGTTGGCTCTGATCGAATCAATGCCGCAGCAGCCAGCGCCTACCCAGCCTGAAAGCGAGCTTGAATCTGCGGACGTCGACACCGTTCCGGTGCTGGAAGTGCAGCGCGCTGCAGCTACCCGCTATTTCTTTGCGGCCTATGACGAACCACTGGAACAATTGCTGCCGCAGATGCGCACGCTCGCGGTGCGCCAGAGTGTCAGCCTGGTCAAAGCCAGTGGCACCGCGGACGGTGCGCCCCAGTTTCTCAACCTGCAGAATATCAGAGGTATAGGCATTCCATTGCGGGGCAATGCCCAGACGAGAGGACGCTATCGGGTCGTGTCGACTAAAGCCTTTGATTTTGTGTCATTTGCGGTGTCCCCGGAGGCAGGGGTTGAGGCGCAGTTGACAGCTGCGCTGGCCAGCCTGGAGAAGGCCGGTATCATACCGTCGGGAGGCTGGCGTCTGGTACCGGATCAAGGGCAGAATGAGTCCCTGCAACTGCAACTGGGTGTAATGGCGCCGGTGACGCAGTAAGTCAATACTAATAATTTGCAGTTTAAGGAGCGAAATCATGAAACGGATGTTGGGCGTTGTAGCAGCGATGGCGCTCACTGGTGCCGGCGCGGTGCAGGCCGAGACCGTGGTTTATTGCGGGCAGTTGGTCCAGGTAGAGCCACTCAAAATGCTCGAGCGCCAGACGATCCGGCTCGACGGCAATCGCATTGTGGCGGTTGAGAGTGGATATCAGGCGCCGGCACTGGACGACGATATCGTCGATCTCAAGAGCGCAACCTGTATGCCCGGCCTGATGGACATGCATGTGCATCTGGCGCATCAATTTTCCGCGCATGTGTACCTTGAAGACTTCAAACTCAACGCCGTCGATTATGGAATACGCGCGACGATTAACGCCGAGAAAACCCTGATGGCAGGCTTTACCCAGGTGCGGGAACTTGCCGACCAGAGCCACGGCTCATCCATTGCTGTGCGCAACGCCATTAATACAGGTCTGGTGCCAGGCCCTCGGGTCATAGCATCCGGCCGTTCCATCGCCACCACAGGCGGCCATGCCGATGGTACCAATGGTCGCAAGCGCGAGCTGATGTTTGACCTCGGCCCGGTGGGCGGTGTGATTAATGGCCCCTATGAAGCACGTCATGCGGTTCGACAGCGTTATAAGAATGGCGCCGATATGATTAAGATCACCGCCACCGGTGGCGTGCTGTCCGCCGCCAAGTCCGGTCAGAATCCGCAGTTTATGGCCGACGAACTCGAGGGCGTTATTGCAACAGCGCGCGACTACGGCATGCCCGTGGCGGCCCACGCGCATGGTACCGAGGGTATGTACCGTGCGGTGGTGGCCGGTGTCGATTCGATTGAACACGGCACCTACATGGACGAAAAAATCATGAAGCTGATGAAAAATCAGGGCACGTACATGGTGCCCACGTTGCTGGCGGGTAAGTGGGTCGAAGACAAGGCCCAGACCCAGGGTTTTTTTCCGGAGATGGTGCGCACTAAAGCCGCCACAATTGGCCCGCTGATGATGGACACCTTTAACCGGGCGTACGAGTACGGTGTGCCCATTGCGTTCGGTACAGACACGGGTGTGTCGGCACATGGCGAGAACGGCAAAGAGTTTGCCCTGATGGTGCAAGGGGGAATGAAGCCCCTGGAAGCGATTCGCAGCGCTACCTGGCATGGTGCCAAACTCACCCGTACTGATGATGAGCTCGGTAAGCTAGCCGCAGGCTACCTCGCCGATATTGTCGCTGTACAGGAAGACCCTCGGGACGACATCACCACCCTTGAGCGGGTGGCGTTCGTCATGAAGGATGGCGTTGTCTACAAAAATGAGGTGGTCAGCGACTAAATTAACTGGCTGATCCGGCGGGCGTCGGCAATAGCACTATCGATGTAACCGACGTAGCGGCAATCACCCACACGGTGGATGATCGCGGGCAAATCGACAAGCTGGTCAGTCATGCTCGCATCTCCCTCAGCGCCCATAGCGATAATCACCTGTTTTGCGGGGACAACCTGCAATTCGCCTTTATGTGCATAGACCACTGCGTCGCTGCGCATCTCTTTGACGGCGGCGCGATTCAGGATTCTGACCCCGTGCTCGCGCAACTCTTGCAATACCCGGGCTCGGCGCACAATGGCCAGTTCCGCGCCCAGGGCAGTGCCGGGCTCAATGACGGTGATCTTGCGGCCCCGTTCGACCAGAAATTCAGCCAGCTCCAGACCTACCAGACCGCCGCCAATAATTACAACTTCATCGGCGATGGGCATCCAGATGCGCGATGCGAAACGCAGCAATTTGATCGAACGTAAGGCCTGCGAGAACCGCGCGATGCTGACCGCCATGCGTGCCAGGGGCGACAGTTTAGCGGCGGCGCGGGTGTCGGTGCCGAGTAAGATGCCTCGCAGCTGATCACCATCGAAGACGTGTCGCTGTTCCTTGCCCATGATATCAAGCGCCCGACGCAGAGCCCCGGTCGCAACAATGACATGGTCTGCCCGGTACTGTGCGATAGTCACTGCTGATGCCTGCTTGCCCTTCTCAAGCGCGATCGGCAAACGACGCATTTCCTGTTGCAGATACTGGATGAGCCGACCGTTGGGTTCATAGGCCAGCGCCGTGCGATTGCGCAGTGCCATGCCCCCGATCTTGCCGGGAGCGAGCAGGGCGGGGAACTTATTTGGCACTGCGATTATCCAGTGTTAGCTCCCAGTCCGGTACGTGCAGTTGTGGCGTCTTGCCGCCGTCAACCGGTAGCACCACTCCGGTGATGAATGTCGCTTCGTCGGAGGCCAGGAAGCAAATGGACTGGGCCAGGTCTTCTGGTGTGCCCAGGCGCTGGATGGGAATGGACGAGGCCATAAGGGCCTTCATTGCATCGTTCTTGTACACGGAAGCGTCAAGCCCCGGTGTTTCCACCGCGCCGGGCGCAACGACATTCACGCGCACACCATAGGGTGCTGCTTCCATGGCGGCACACATGCTGAACTGGTTGACCGCAGCTTTAGCGGCGGAGTACGCACCGGCGGCGATACCAGCGCGCAGGCTGCTGACAGAGGAGATGTTGATGATGGCGCCGCTGCCCTGGGGCTGCATGATTTTAAGGGCGGCCTGTACGCCAATGAAGACACTCTCCACGCAGACCCCGAAGTTGGCGCGCCAGGCATCGATGTCCTGGTCGACTATCGTGCCACCGATGACCGTTGGTGCATTGTTCACCAGAATATCCAGGCGTCCGAACTCATCCGCCGTATTCTGGATAAGCGCGGCGAAAGCATCGATGTCACCAATGTCCAGATCAACGCCGCGGAATTTTCCGCCTAAGGCTGCGATTTCATCCGCGAGACTATCGAGGCGCGGCCGGCGGCGCGCACAGGCAATGACCTGTGCGCCCTCGCGAGCCAGTTGCAGGGCGGTCGCTCTGCCAATACCCATGCTGCCGCCGGTAACGATGGCCACTTTGTCCTGGAAGCGGTTACTCATGTACTAACTCCTTGTTATTGGTCGGCGAGACGCACGGTGGCGCTGCCGGTCACGTGATATCCACGGCTGTTGCGGCCCCCGAAATCGACACAGACATGGTCGGCCTCGATACTGCTGACACGGCCTTGAAACACCATGGTGTCCCCTGGCGTGTTGGGTGCCATTAGCTTGAAGCGCAGCGTCTGCAAGCGGCCGCCGGGCCCGGCCCAGTCGCTCAGGTAACGGCCGGATAGGCCACAGGTGGTGAGAATATTCATGAAGATGTCGGGCATAGCGGCGTCTTGAGCAGCGCCGAGATTGTGATGGACATCGATAAAGTCCTGGCTGGCAACAGCGCCGCTGACTATCAGCTTGTGGGTAATGGGAATAGCCAATTCAGGCAACGTCTGGCCTTCTGATACCGCTGCGGTAGTGATATCACGATAGTCGGTTTGCCAGGTGTGGGAGGAGGCTGCCGGTTGGTCTGGCTCGCTGGAAGCTGCCGCTGTGCCACTGGCCTGTTCGGCCCGGGGTTGATACTGAAAATAGGTGATTCTGGCGATGGCAAAGGGCTGGTCGTCAGTGTCCAGGTATTCAACCTGCTCGGTGACAAAATAGCCCTTGCCCAGAGTGGTTTCCTTCAGTGGCGAGATATCGACAATGGTGGTGTAGTGGTGAGCGCGGTCGCCTTCTTGCAGGTAGCGTAAAAACTCCAGGTCATAGCTGACGGCGACATTGGCCGGGTAGCCCGCCTTCGTCAGGTCGTCAAATATCCGGTAGGGCGCCGCCTGTGTGGAACCGGGTGCGTAGCGCATATTGACGTCGCGCATGGTCCACATCTGCATCATGGTAGGTGGGGCAATAGCGTTTTCAATGCGGTGGCTGGCGTGATATTCCTGGTCAAGGTAAAGCGGATTGCTGTCACCCATGGCGCTGCACCATTGCCAGATTTGCACCCGCGAAACAGGATTAAAGCTGTGATAGGGGCCCAGGCGTTTGCCCATTGACGATGCTCGGTCGAGAGTGTCTTCGCTCATAATCTGCCGCTCAGGAGAGATGTACACAAAGATAAGACCTGGGTAGCCACCGCGCCAGCACCGATGGCGTCAAAAACATTGTTCTCTGCGGTCAACCTGGGTGTTGTTCGCGGTACGACTGCTTGTACAACCGGGTGAAAACCGCGTTGTACGGTTCCCATTTCACCTGTCTCGTGGCTATAGTTTCTGTCTTGTGACCTCTCGCAATGCCGGCCATGGCTAATAAAGATAATGCCGCCCGCATTGCAGCCGAGTAAGCCCAGGAGCGCTGAATTATGAAAGCCGTGTTGGATACCACCTCTTTTCTCGGTGGTGACTGTGGACCTTATAATAGTTGGGACGCTGTCAACGCGCCGATGATTCGACACTGGTGTGAGGTCATGGGTGACAGCAACTCAATTTATACCGATGCCGAGGCCGCTCGCGCCCAGGGGTTTGCAGGTGTGGTCGCGCCCCCGGCCATGCTGCAGGCCTGGACGATGGCAGGTTATCAAGGAAAGGCGGCCCCTGGCTCAACCGATGCCAACCCCATGGCTGTGTTGCCGGAGTTGGAAGCGGCTGGCTTTCCCGCCATCGTTGCGGTGAATTGCGAACAGGAATACGAGCGTTATCTGGAGGAGGGTGATGAGGTTTATCATCGCTCCACGATTGAGTCGATCTCCGAAGAAAAGACCACGGCCCTGGGCGTCGGGTTTTTCGTGACGCAACTGTGTACGTACTTCAATCAGCGCGATGAGGTGGTGGCGACCATGCGTTTCAGGGTGTTCAAGTACCGCCCACACCAGGCACCGGAGAGCCGTGATGAGCAGTGAATCTCTCGCGGAAATGACCGTCGGTCACACTCTTCCGGAACTGGCCATTGAAATTACTCCTAAGCTGATTGTCGGCGGTGCTATTGCCTCTCGAGACTACCAGAACGTCCACCACGACAAAGACGCTGCACAGGCGTTGGGCTCACCGGATATCTTCATGAACATTCTGACTACCAATGGCCTTGTGGGCCGGTATATCACCGATTGGGCCGGGCAAAATGCGCGCGTGCAAAAAATTGCAATACGCCTGGGTGCGCCTAACTTCCCGGGTGATACCATGCATTTGCAGGGTGAGGTCAGTGCCGTGGATAGCGCGGCGGGCCGGGTGGAACTGAGCATCCGCGGCGTTAACCGTATTGGCGACCACGTTACCGCCACGGCAGTGGTCGAATTCCCTTATCGGGCTCACAAATAACAAGAGTAAGGAGTGACAAGGATGCATCTCGCGTTCAGTTCAATGAATACCCCCAATGATCCGCACCCGGCGGAACTGGCCAGGGCCCTGGAAGATCGCGGCTTTGAGTCGCTCTGGTATGGCGAACACAGCCATATTCCCTGTTCGCGTGCCACGCCGTATCCCCCCGGCGGTGAAATGCCCGATCCTTATCGACAGATGATGGATCCCTATCTCTCTTTGATGACGGCAGCCAACGCGACGACAACCCTGAAATTGGGCACTGGAATTGCGCTGCTTATGGAGCGGGACATTTTCGCCCAGGCCAAGACGATTGCCACGCTCGATCGTCTTTCGGGTGGACGGGTAATGATTGGCACGGGCGTGGGCTGGAATCAGGAAGAGTTCGAGAACGCCAGCCCGCATCCGTTCAAGAAGCGCTATACGCTGTTACGCGAAACCGTCGAAGCCACTCGGGCACTGTGGACGGAGGAACAAGCCGGGTACAAAGGCACTTTTGTGAAATTCGATCCCGTATGGAGTGATCCCAAGCCTCTGCAGGTCGGCGGGCCGAAGATTTTCCTGGGCGCGATGGGGCCTGTGGGCGTGAAGCACGCGGCAGCCTGGGCCGATGGCTGGTATCCCGTGGATGTCGCATTAGGTGATGTTGCCGCCAGTATTGCTGCCTTCAAGGAGCAGGTCCGGGAGGCAGGCCGCAACCCTGATGAGGTCGAAATCAATATTCAGATCATGGACACCAGCAATATGGATAAGCTCAAGGAATACCGTGACATGGGCATTCAGCGGGCTACTATTGGTGTGAATATGGAACTGTGGGACCAGCCCGAGGCGGCGCTGCCCATGATCGATGAATTTGCAAAAGTGATACCTGACCTGGCGGCCTGATATGGTTTACCCGACAGAGAAAGTAATGCGTGCAACGGCGGCAAAGCTGGTTGCAGCGCACCAGGAGGCTTCGCGTACTCAGGACTGGTTGTTTTTCGTCGATGAACTGTATGCCGAAGACTGCATCTACACCTGTGAATATGCCGGTGTGATGGAAGTTGTCGCCAACGGTATAGACGAGATCAAGGCTACGCACTATGGCCGCGATATGCAGGTTGGCTGGGAAGGCTGGACGTTTCCCTATGAGGACGTTTATGTAGGCGGCGACAATCGCTTGGTGACTCACTGGTGGAACCGCGGCCCAGGCCAGCGCCCTGAGGGCGGCTACTACCAGACGCCCGGCGTATCATTTATTACCTTGAATAATCAGGCGCGTATTTGCCGGCAATTCGATATGTTTGATCTGGCCCACCAGATGCGCTTGTGCGATGAGTTGGAAAGTGCCGGTTTGCTCTCCCTGCAGCTGAAGGAGGAGTGGGTTAAGCCGATGAAGGCACGCCTTGCAGTCGCGCTCGCTGGCGACTAGGCACAAAAAAGCCCCGGGGTAAGGTCTCACCCCGAGGCTCTCTTTTCAGCAGATTGTCCGCTTATACCGGCGGAACGGAGAAGCCACCCCAAACTGACATGTAGTCGTCGTTGTAGTGCTCGGCCAGTGTGTCGTGCAGGCCTTCCACATCCCACTTGGCAGCGCCTTTGGGGTTCACGAACGTTTCGCGCAGGGTGGGGCGCTGGGCGATCTGGACTTCATTGCCCCATACCACCATCACCTCACCAGAGATCTTGCCTGCCTCGGGCGATGCCAGGTAACCCACCAGCGGGGCGACGTTGGCGGGATCAAACATATGGAAGCTACCGTCTTCGGGGGCCGCGAACATTTCAGCGGTTTGGCCGCCGGCGGTCATGTCGGTCAGAGCGCGTGGCATGATGACGTTGGCGGTAATGCCGTATTTGCCCAGTAGCTGCGCTGCGCCCATGGTCATTGCCACGATACCCGCCTTGGCGGCGGCGTAGTTGGGCTGGCCGGCAGAGCCGTAGAATGCCGCCTCAGAAGACGTGCTGACCAGGCGGCCATACACTTCCTCACCGGCTTTGGCTTTGTTGCGCCAGTAGGCGGTGGCGTTGCGCATGTTCACGAAATGGCCGCGCAGATGAACGCGTACGACGGAGTCGAACTCATCGTCGGACATACCGAAGATTGTCTTGTCGCGGCAGAAGCCAGCGTTGTTCACCATGATGTTGAGGTCACCGAAGCTGTCCAGGGTGGTTTTCATCAGGTTCTCAGCATCGGCCGAGTCGGCGCAGTCGCCGTAGACCGCAATGGCTTCGCCGCCGAATCCCTTGATTTCCTCCACCGCAGCCTCAGCGGCTTCCTTGGCGTCAGGTAGGCCAATGTCGTTGATGACAACCCGTGCGCCCTGGCGGGCCAGCTGGATCGCTTCTTCGCGTCCCAGGCCGCGGCCTGCGCCGGTAATGACAGCTACCTTTCCGGTCAGGTCTCCCATGTGAATACTCCTTAGATTCGTTCGATGATGGTGCCGGTGCCCACGGAGGAGCCGCAGCACATAGAAATGAGAGCGGTGGTTTTGTCCGCTCGCTCGAGTTCATGCAGCGCTGTGGTGATGAGACGGGCGCCGGTTGAACCAACAGGGTGCCCCAGAGCAATCGCGCCTCCATTGACGTTAACTTTGTCGAGGTCAGCGTTGTATACGCTCGCCCATGACAGAACGACTGCGGCGAAGGCCTCGTTGATTTCAACCAGGTCGATATCGTCCATGGTCATGCCGCTGCGCTTGAGGAGGCGCGCGGTGGCGTCCACGGGGCCATCGAGCAGGTAATAGGGGTCTGTCCCCACAACACAGTCGGAGATGATGCGCGCCCGGGGCTTGAGGCCGCGGGCCTTGGCCTCTTCTGCGGTCATCCACAGTACCGCCGCGGATCCGTCGGAAATCTGGGACGAGTTGCCGGCGGTGTGAATGTTGCCGTCCATGACCTGGCGCAGTTGGCCCAGGCCTTCGAGCGTTGTATCGCGCAGGCCCTGGTCTTTGATGACGGTTTTGGTTGCACCGGTGAGCTGGCCGTCTTCGCCCATAATTGGCGCCTCTACGGCAAAGGTCTCACGGTCAAAGCGACCCTCGTCCCAGGCGCGCTTGGCGCGCAGCTGGGAGTTGTAGCCGAGTTGGTCGGCCATTTCGCGGGTAATGCCGCGGTTGTCGGCGATACGCTGCGCGCTGGAGAACTGATCCGGGGTGGAATCCCAGGGCCAGTTTTTGGGGACAAAGTAACCCGGACCGTTCATGACGTTCATGCCCAGGCCGACGCGGCTCATGGATTCAACACCACAGGCGATACCGATATCGATGGTGCCGGAGCCAATCATCGAGGAGATCATGTGGTTGGCGGTCTGGGCCGAGCCACACTGGTTGTCCAGGGTGGTGCCACCGGCGGTGTAGTCATTGCCGAGGTTGAGCCAAGCGTTGCGAGTAATGTTGCTGGATTGTTCACCGGCCTGGGTGACGCAGCCACCGGCGAGGTAGTCGACATCGCTGTATTCGAGGCCGCTGCGTTTCATGATTTCGGCCAGTGACAGCCCCAGTAGTTCCACCGCGTGGAATCCGCTGAGATCGCCAACCACGGGTTTGCCGCGGCCAATGGGGGTTCGCACTGCCTCTACGATGACTGCTTCGCGCATGTTAAGTCCTTATTCGGGGGAGAATCTTGGGCCACACAGTCTACTGTAAGGCCGTGTGGGAACAATGACAGATTGCGTCATTTAGATGGACCTATTCTGCCGCCAGAACGCGCATTGTCGCAAGCAGGTGAAATTCAAAAAATGCTTGCGGTATAGAGGTTTAGGCCCGATGTGTGACGAGCTGCGAGTACCATAGGCAGCCGTTGATAACTTTCCATGCCGCAAGGAGTAAAAGGCTATGAAACAGTATAAACACGATGACGTAGAAGCCCTGCAGGAGCTGGTATCTGAAGAGTTTGGCAACTGGAGCCAGCCGGTTGAAGTCAGCCAGGATATGGTTAACCAGTTCGCTGAGTTAACCGGCGATGACTACTGGATTCACACCGACCCTGAGAAGGCCAAGACGGACAGCCCCTTTGGCTGCACCATCGCTCACGGTTTTCTGACCCTGGTGCTCATGCCGAAAATGCGCTCGGAGCCCACCTATGAAGTCGTTGGCTTTAACAACATGCTCAATTACGGCTCCGATAAGTTGCGTTTCACTGGCGCGGTGCCCGTAGGTAGTTCCATCCGCAGTCGCTCTCGCATTAAGGAGATCAGTGCTACTCCCAAAGGCACCAAGATGGTGATGGAACAGCATATTCACGTGGTGGGGCAGGACGAGCGGCCTGCGGTCATTTATGAGCTGGTGATCTTCTACATGTAAACCTCCCGCAACCCCCTCAAAGCGGTTAGACTCTGGGGCAAGTATTCCGCGACTAAAACTATAATGCCCCTTCTTACATTCGGGTTGCTGTTTGCCTCCCCTGCGGCGGTTATCTGGCTGGTACGTCATCAGGCCTGGGCTGCGCGCCTGGGCGTGGTGGTTATATGCTATCTGGCTGGCCTGTTGGTCAGCACGCTTAATCTGTTCGACCAAAATCAGGTTGAGGCGGCTTCCACCGTCGGATGGCTGTCTATAGGCCTCGCGCTGCCGCTGCTGTTAATGGCGCTGGATTTACGCAGCTGGCGCTCGCTGGCGGGGAAGGCCATGCTCTCCATGTTTCTGGCCACTTCGGCGGTAGTGGCGGTGGCTACTTCGCTGTACTTCCTGTTCGCTGATGGCGTCAGTGCCAGGCATTCGCACCTGGCAGCTATGTCGGTAGGGGTCTACACCGGTGGCACACCGAATCTCGCCGCCATCAAGGCCGGGCTGGATATCGCCGATTCCGATTATCTGCTATTTCACAGCGTGGACACTGTCATCGGCGCAGCCTATTTGTTGCTGATGCTAACCGTCGGTGTTCCCTTGTTTCGGCGCCTGCTGCCGGGGCGCGCGCAAATGCAGGCTGAAGGTACCGTTGATAGCCGGCTCGAGGAAGACTTCAGCCTGTTGTTACAGCGACAGACGATATGGCAGGTGCCCGTTGCACTTGCGGTGGCGGCGTCGGGAGCTGGCGCCGTATACGCACTGGCGAGCTGGCTGGCCGCGACATTCACCGCGCTCCCCATGACGCCGCTACTTATCGTATTACTCACCACCGCCGGCGTCGCACTGTCCTTTACAGCGCTGCGGCAAAAGCTTACCCACGCGTATCGCATCGGTATGTATCTGATTTATGTATTCTGTTTTTCGATCGCTGCAACGACGACGCTGGAGACGCTGGCTGGCGCAGATCCCATGATTGGCCTGTTTGTGCTGGGTGCTGTACTCGGTAGCGTGGTCGTACATGCGGTGTTGTGCCGATTCGTGGGTGTCGATGCGGACACCTTTATGGTGACCTCGGTGGCGGCTGTGTGCAGCCCCCCGTTTGTGCCGTTGATTGCGCGGGCGCTGGGTAACCCCGGCCTGCTTATGTCCGGCATGATGACGGGCATTGTCGGTTATGCCCTGGGTAACTACCTTGGTATCTCCCTGGCGCTGGTGTTGTCGGGAATCTAGATTTTGAGCAGGAGTGAATAACATGCATAAACCTATGCCGGAGAAGGGCCGCGCCGGCCCGGAAGTGCTCGCAGAGCTCGATGCCTTCAAGGCGCAGGACCCCCGATTCAAGGAGGGCAGGGTGTGGAGCCTGGTGTACTACCTTGACGAAGAGCACTCCGGCTTCATTAAGGATGCCTATCACAGCTACGCCAGCGAAAACGGGCTCAACCCGGGTGCGTTTAAAAGCCTGAAGAAAATCGAATCCGAAGTGATTGCTGCAACGGCGGAAATTCTCAACGGCACTGAGGATGTGTGTGGTGTGGTCACCTCCGGCGGTACCGAGAGCTGTCTCATGGCGGTAAAAACCTACCGCGACATGGCCAGGGATATGCGCGGCGTAAAGAAACCGGAAATGATTCTTCCGGAAACGGCGCACGTGGCCTGGTTCAAAGCCTCGGAGTATTTCGGTGTTAAGATTCGCCTGGTACCACTGACCGCTGACTTTACACCGGATTTAAAGAAGCTCAAGCGCCTGATCAACCGCAATACCGTGATGATTCTTGGCAGCGCCCCGGAATATCCCCACGGCACCATCGACCCCATTCAGGAGATGGGCGCTATCGCGGAGAAAAAGAACATCCCGTTACACGTCGATGCCTGTGTGGGCGGGTTTATTCTGCCATTTATCGAAGACAATGGCGGTGCTGTACCGCCCTGGGACTATCGTGTACCCGGCGTAACGTCGATCTCGGCGGATATTCACAAGTACGGCTATGCCGCCAAGGGCGCGTCGACGATTACCTATCGCAATCTCGATTATCTGCGTTATCAGATGTTCGTCTATGAAAACTGGGCTGGGGGCGTGTTTGCTTCACCGGCCTTGTTAGGTACTCGTCCGGGTGGGGGCTACTCAGCGGCCTGGAGCGTACTGCAGTACTTTGGCAAGGAGGGTTATCGTCAACTTGCCCGGGAAACGGTGGGCGCGGTCGATGCCCTGAAGGCAGGCGTGAACAGCATTCCTGAACTGGAGGTCATGGGGAATCCCATTGGACCGCTGTTTTCGTTTCGCTCTACAGATCCAACGTTGAGTATCTATGCCGTGGGCGACCAGATGGACGCGCGCGGCTGGCAGGTGAACCGCAATCAGTTTCCCGAGGGCTTGCATGCCATGGTCACCGCTCAGCATTTGAAGGTCGTCGACCAGTATATTGCCGATCTCAAGGCTTCAGTTGGCGTGGTGCGCGCCAATCCAGCGCTGGCCAGGGAGGGCGGGGCTGCCACTTACGGTATGTTGGCGCATGTGCCGCTGCGGGGCATGGTGCGCAAAAAGGTCCTGGAGATGTTCAGCGAGCAGTATCGTGCCGGAGGGGGTGAACTCGACCTTAGCTCGGGCGACGCAGCGGGCGGTCCGCCGGGACTGGTTGATAAACTGGTGAACTGGTATGTCCAGCGACAGCAGCGTAAGGGCCGCTAGGCTGGCGCTCGGTGATTGTTGCGGCGAATCCCGTTCCCCAATTGGTTTTTGATGGAGTCTGAATTTATGGAAATCATTGCAGCCTATGTTTCGACGATTCACGCCCTGGGCGTATTGGGTGCTGTGATGCTCTGTCAGCTACTGCTGGCGGATATTATCGGAATGCGTCGCGGACATGTTCCCGGAGCACTCGCGCCGGCCGATCACGACGACCTGTTATTTCGCGCCAGTCGCTCCGCCGCCAATACCAACGTGAGTATGGCGATCTTCATTGTTGCGGTCGGGTTTTGTGTGGCCTCGGGTGCCTCGCCGACTGCAACGGCGTATGCGGCCTGGGGGTTTGTCGGCGCGCGGGTTCTGTATGCCGTCTGCTACTACGCCAATCTGAAGCTGCCGCGCTCAGCGGTATTTGCATTTTCTCTGGTGGCTATTGCAGCGCTGCTAATCATCGGATTTACCGCGCATTGACCGACGATCGCGCCACAGTAAGGGCGTGACTGCAGCGGTTTGATCTGCCCGCAGTGGGCGTAATCTGATTGAGGCGAACTGGCGTAAACATCGTATAAGTACTTTTTTAAAGGGGTGATCATGGTCAGGTTTGCCAGTCGCTTGCTCACGGCGGCGCTAGTAGTGCTGCTGGCGGGTTGTTTTCAGGTGGAGATCGCGGGCCCAGTCGGCGGAAGCACAATCACCATTACCGAGCTGCGGTCACGGGCGCAGGTGCTCGATCCGGTCGTCAGCGAAGATCAGGCGTCGATCATCAGCAGGGTCGGCCAGGGTCGCTGGAATGGCTTCGACGATTTGCAGCGGCTGATCAATCTGGGCAACTTTTTTATCGATGCCGGCTCCCTGGTCGATACCCGTTTCTATCTCGTCACTGTCAGCGGCGGCGTCGATGTAGACGCCAATACCGACGGCCAGGTGGATGCTAACGGGACGCCAGTGGCAGGGGAGTGGCATGCCATCATGCGTGGTAGCGATCTCAAAGAGGGCGGCGGCAAGGTGTCAGTCTTGACTGAAGCCCTTTACCAGGTCGTTCGCGAGGAAATCCCTCAGCTCAACAACCCCCAGCTGCTGGCCCGTCTGGATGAGCTCGCCCGCACTATCATTACGGACACTACGGACGATGGCACGGTCGACTACGCGGATGTCCTCAACTGGACTGTGCTGTTCGACGTCGATAAATACCAGTTGGATTATGCCAGTGTGGAACAGCTGCAGGGTGTTATTACAGCTGGCTCGGGAAATGTCAGCAGAGCTGCGTTCCAGGTAATAGGCGAGGATGAGCTGGATGCCCTCGCGTTCTTCGAGGAAAAGATTGCAGACCAGATCATTCAGGCCCGCTGTGTGAACTGTCATGTGGATGGTGGCGTTGCCCGCAATACCGCGCTGGTGTTTGCGCGCAACAACAATCCAAATTATGTCGAGCAGAATCACCAGGTGTTTGTACGTCTGGCGGCGGTGCGGGAAGTGACGGCGTTTGTCACCAGCAATGCCCAGGGCCAGAGCGGTCATCGCGGAGGGGTGCAGCTGCGAGCCGGTAGCGAGGACCTCGAGAACTTGTTCACTTACCTGCGCTTGCTCTAGCGTCAGGGGTGCCTAATGGGCCGTGAACCTGCAGTTCGCTGTCCACAGCGCACCATGGAAGGCCACTCTCCCGCAGCCATGTAAGTGCCGACTCCCTGTCAGGTGCGAGCATGGCCACGGTAGCAACACTGCCTGCAACCATACACTGCTCTCCCTGTACTGATGCGGCGATCAGGCCCCGCACCGGCAAACCGGTGGTTGGATTCAGGTGGTGGCTGTAGCGAACACCGTCAATGATCATGCAGCGTTCATAGTCACCGCTGCTCGCCAGGCGCAGATTGGTCATCGGCAGGGTCGCACAGGACGATCCAGGGGAGCGAGGATGGGTAATCGCTACGGACCATGGCAGACCATCACCCTGCGGGCCGAGCGCGGCCAGATCGCCGGCCATATCCAGTAGCGCATGCTGAACCCCTTGTTCGGCGAGATAGCGAATGCCGCAATCCACGGCATATTCCTTGACCAGTCCACCCAGGTCCAACTCCATGCCTGGCCGCGGTAGCCGTATGCCATGGTCATCCCATTCCACTGAGGGCCAGTCGATCAGCGGCAGTAGTGCTTCAATAGCGCCGGCCGCCGGTACCGTGCCACTGCGAAAGTCCCAGGCGCGACGCAAAATCCCTGACGTGGCATCGAACCGGCCCTGGCTCTGTTGGTAGAGTTCGTCGAGATAAGCGCATAGCCCTGCGGTTTCAGGGTCAATGGCGATGGGCGCGGGTTGGCCCGCCGCGGCGTTGATGGTAGACAACAGGCTGTCGGTTCGGTAGCGGGAATACTTCTGTTCCAGGCGCCCGATTTCCGCCTCCAGCCCGAGTAGGACTGATGTTTGCAGGGGCGTATGGCTGTCCATGAAGACAGTGCAGGGGCCGCCCATGGCCTTGAAACGATGTTCGGTGCGAAAAGGCATATTGGCATTATACGCCCGGAGTGGTTACTCGAAACGGTAGTCCAGAGCCAGTGTCGCACGCCAGAAATCCACCAGCGCAGGTGCTTCCTCGCCACCATAGAGGCTCCAGCTACTGTCAGAGCGATAGCGTTCGCCGGCGACGGTGACGCGCCAGTTGTTCATACTGGCGACCAGTCTCGCACCGAGGGTCACTGCGCCGAACGATGACAGTCGGTAGTCGTCGCTGAAATAACGCTGAGCGGGATCTGCGATTACGCTGAAAAAATCGGCCTCACTTTGGCTGTAGTAGCGAACATAGGGCACGACTGAGAATCGTCCCAGGGTCTGATGCCATTCACCGCGCAGCGTATGTGAATCGATATCCCAGTTGTCGCTGTAGTAGCGATAGTCGATATGCAGTGCAGCGTCGGGTGCAATCAGGAATTTTCGCCAGGACGCGCTGGCGGTGGTTCTGCTGCGACGGTCGGGGCGCTGGTCAAGCAGCTTGTAGGGGTCGCTCAGGTAGCCATTGGATACGGAATAGCTTAGGCCGAGACGAACCAGTGCCGTCTGGCTAAGAATCTGGGTCATGCCAAACCAGGCTGAAGCGGTATCCTTTTGCTCATCTTCAACATTGGTGGGGATGGTGCCCTGGGTAGGGGAGATGTCGTCGTCTGCGTACGACACAGCGCCGCTCCAGGTGCGTGAGTTGTCGCTGCTGTTCCAGGCGCCGTCCAGGCCAATGGATTTGGAGCGATAATCGTCCTCATCGGAGTAGCCCAGCTGAAGACCCGCGTTGCCCCGCGGCATGTAGTAGCGCGTGGTGGTGCCTACGTAGGTGCGGGTATCGGAAATGCTGGCGCCGCTCATGAATACCGCTGCGCCGCCATCCGCGGTTTCGCCCACAAACCAGGGCGAGGCGCCGCTCATGTGTTCGCGCTGTACATCCAGGGCAAATGACCAGTCATCGGCAATCGGGGTCAGGAGATGGGCCTGATAGATGTCGATGTCATAGCGCTCATTGCTGCCAAGGATCACCTTGTTCCTGGACAGATCATCTTCCTGATATTTGCTATAGCGAATGACGGCTTCCGCCACCTCTGGCGGCGCGTCGGCATTTGCGACGGGTGTATAAGCGGGGAGTAGCAGGGCACTGGACGTGAGTGCCAGTAGTCTGGGGTTGTCAGTGTCACGCATGCGCCGCAGTCCTAGTTGCAGCCACAGCCACCACCGGCTGCCCCGGCGCCGCCACTGGACGCTTCCTTGCTGTAGTGGATCTGCGCCTGGAGCGCTGACTCGCGCGGGTCGGCATTGAGCTGCATCTCAGGTTTGGCGAGATAACCCCGCTGCCAGGGTTGCACCTCACTGGTGGCGCAGCCCATGGGGAGAGGCAGGAGCAGCATCAGCAGCAGCCGTTTCATTCGTTGAGTAACTCCATTAGCGTGGCGCGTACCTTTTGTTCGTCGTTCTTGCGAAACCCGGTGTGCACGCCGCGCACAACGCCGTTGCGGTCAATGTAGAACGCGGTGGGCATTCCGAGGATCTCAAAGTCGGCCGGGCTGTTTCCCTCTGGATCGAGCAGGACTTCATAGTCCACCGGGTAGCGCGCGAGAAATGCCTGCGCATCCTCTGTTTCGGCATCAACGTTCACGGCGACAACAATCAGCCCCTGGCTCTGCAGTTCGGCGTAGATGCGGTTGAGCGCAGGCAGGGAAACACGGCAGGGGCCGCACCAGGATGCCCAGAAATCCAGGTAAATAACCTTGCCGGAGAAATCATCAAGGGATACGAGTTGCTGAGTGTCAGTCAGGGAGGGTAGCTGTAGCGAAGGAGGGCGTTGACCCACATCCACAGCTAGTAGAGCCCCTGGGCTCAGCAAGAGCAGGGCAACAAATATATGGGACAGAATCGGGGCGCGCATAAAGTTAATTACGCAGGTGCAGCGCGATTCAGATCAGTGGCGGCATTTTGAGCGCTGCGGGCATCGTACGTTGGTGGAGCCGAGATTTCAGCCCCCGGCCCACAAAGAAAAACGGCGCGGTTCTCACTGCGCCGTGTTCAGGTTGCGTTGTCTGCTAAGGTTTCAGTCCAGTTTGCCGAGGATGGCGCCACCGGTGGGAACGCCCACGCCGGAAGTGACCAGCACATGGTTCACGTCCTTGTTGGGCTGGTTGACCGATTGGCCGCGGGCCAGTCGCGTGGCCTCAACGATGCCGTTAACACCGTGGATATAGGCTTCGGAGAGTTGACCACCGTGGGTGTTGGTGGGCAAACGGCCGTCCGGCCGCATGGCGCCGCCGAGGACAAAGTCACCGGCACCGCCAAACTCACAGAATTGCCACGCTTCCATCTGCAGTAGTACGTTGGGTGTGAAGGCGTCGTAAAACACCGCCGCATCGACGTCATCTGCGGTCAGGTCGCTCATTTCATAGCACTTGCGAGCCGCGATACGGTGCTCTTCGACGTTGGAGAATTCTTCGCGATAGAACGACGTCATCTGCTCCTGGTCAGCGCCGAACGCTGCCGCAACGCCTTTGACGACGACCGCGGGTTGCTTGAGGTCGCGAGCACGCTCTGGTGTAGTGACAATCACGGCAGAGGCACCATCGCTCTCCTGGCAGCAGTCAAACAACTGCAGCGGATCGGCAATCATGCGGGCGTTGTCATAATCTTCGCGGGTCAGCGGTTTGCCATGGAAAAACGCATTGGGATTGTTCACCGCGTAATCGCGGGTTGTTTTGGCGACCTCGAACAAAGCATCTTTGGTGACACCGGTGCGGTGCATCCAGCGCTTGGTAATCATGGCGGTCCACGATGCGGGTGTCAGCAGGCCATAGGGCATATACCAGCCCCAATGAATCGCATCTGCGGTGAGGATTTGACCGGATACACCCTCGGAATAGCGATGACCGGAGCGGCCGTTCAAGGCACGGAACACCGCGACACACTCAGCCATGCCAGTCGCAACTGCCATGACCGCCTGCTGCAGCGAACCGGTGGCGGCGCCGCCGCCGTAGTGGGCGCGACCCCAGAAGTTGATATCGCCGCAACCCAATGCTCGGGCAACCTCAACCTCGTCGTTGTTGTCCATAGTGAACGTCGCGAAGCCGTCGATGTCCGTGGGCTTGAGGCTCGCATCGTCGAGGGCGTTTTTGATCGCGGTCACTGCAAGGTTGAGTTCAGATACACCGGAGTCTTTGCTGAATTCGGTGTTGCCGACCCCGACGATGGCCGCTTTACCATTGATGTTTGCAACCATGTCTTATGCTCCCTGCGGCAATGCCAGTTGTACGGTGCCCGCCATGTGCATGCCCCAGATATTGTTTTCGCCGGTGACAGCGATATCAATCACGCCGCTGTCTCCGTCCTTTGCCGTTACCTGACCTGTGACTTTCATCACCATACCGGGCACATTGGGCGCACCCAGTTTGATGTCCAGGGACTTGACCACAGCCTCGGGGCCGCTCCAGTCGGTGGCAAAGCGGGTCATGAGGGCCTGGCTGGTCAAGATGTTCATGAAGACATCTGGCAGGCCCGCTGCCTGCGCCACGGATTTGTCGTGATGCACCGGCTCGTAGTCGCGGGTCGCGAGGGCGCCGGACACCACCAGGCCAGAGGTAATGTCGATATCCTGCTCGGGCAGGGTGTCGCCGACACTGACGTCGGCGAAATTCAATGTTGGATACTCACTCATTGTTTCGTCGCTCCTTATGCCGGGTAGAATTGGGGCAGCATGTTCTGTTCGTCGACCTGTTCAACTTTGCCCTTGAGACGCATTCCGATACTGACGTCGTCGTATTCGCAGCCCACGACGTTGGCGACCAGATGGGTGCCCTCATCGAGTTTGATGACGGCACAGATCGGATCCTTCGGGTAACCGGGAATGGCCGGGTGCCGCAGGCAGGTGAAAGAAAGCACTTCGCCATCAAGGGTCGACTCAATGGCATCCCACTCGGTGGACTGACACTCGCCACACATGGGGCGGGGAGGGTGACGCAGGGTCTGGCAACTCGTACAGCGCTGGATCATGACGCGGCCCTCATCGCAGGCCTCCCACCACCACTTGTTGTCGTGGCCACGGGGCGAGGCGATACGGGTCGGCACTTCCAGGGCGCTGTCGCTCTTGGCTGCGGCAGGCTGCTCCTGAGGGATAAACTTGAGTACCCGGAACCGCTGGGTGCCGAGCTTGACACCATCCTGGTTGCTGAAAGTGGCGAGAGTTTCGTAGAAATAACCGGTGCCGCGTGCGGTGGCCTTTCGCTCTGAAATGGTATCTATCACCATTTCCATAACGATCTTGTCGCCGGGACTGGCCTCAGCGAAGTATTCCTGCTTGACGTTCGTGCCCAGTACGCCGGTATAGCCATTGTCGTTAAACAGCTGAACCAGATCAGATTGCGCGTCGGACGGGCGGCCGGTACTGGCCACCGTGTAGCCCTCCTGGTTCCACACGTACATCATCGCAGGAGGTGCGATAGTTTTACCGCGGGCGCTCTGGGCAGCCCACTCCGGGTTCGTATAGGCCGGGTTGGTGTCACCCATGACTTCGGTCCAATGGCGAATCATGGTGTCGTTAACGGCGTCCTTGGCCGGGCTTGCCGTGCAGACCTGCTTGCCTGCATAGGCGTAGACCTGGTCTTCAAAGGCTTTTATTTCTTCAGGCGTCATAGTGCCGATCCTTGGGTGCTGTTTTTCGTTTAGCGGTGCTGGGGCATGCCCAGACCGTGGGTGGCTACCAGGCCGCGCAGTACTTCCACTACGCCGCCGCCAAAGGTGTTAATGGTGGCTCGGCGATGCTCGTGCTCGAGATTTCCGTGCAGTACGGTGCCTTCGGCAGTGCCCGTAAGCAGGGCGTGCGGGCCGATGACTTCCATTAGCAGGCGGCAGATCTCGAGCATGATTTCGGTGGAATACACTTTGATAGCGGAGGGGAAAACCGGGTTCATCTCGTGCTGATCGAGCTGCCAGGACATACGCGCGTTCATCACTCGCATAGCCTCGAGATGTGAATAAACTTCTGCCAGATTGCGCTGCGCAAGGGGGTCGTCGATGACACGCTGGCCATCGCTGCCTTTGGTCTCGCGCGCCCACTGCATGGCGTCCCGGAATAGCTTCCAGGCCTGAATGCCCCAGGCGGCCAGGCCAATACGTTCGTGATTCAGCTGTTCGGTAATCAGGCGCCAACCGCCGTTTTCCTTACCGATAATCATGTCCAGGGGCACTTTCACGTCTTCGTAGTAAGTCACGTTGGTGTGCACGCCACCCATGGTGTGAATCGATCCTCTGGAGAAGCCGGGGTCTGAAGTTTCTGAAATCAGAATGGAGATGCCTTTGTGCTTGGGCGCATCGGCGTCGGTGCGCGCCGCCAGCCAGACGTAATCAGCACCCTCGGCGCCGCTGGTAAAAATCTTGCTGCCGTTGACAAGGTAGTGGTCATCTTTCTTCACCGCAGATGTGGTCAGTGCGGCTAGATCGGTTCCGGCGCTGGGCTCGGTATAGCCAATCGCAAAGTGCATCTCTCCAGAGGCAATGCCCGGCAGGAAACGCTTTTTCTGTTCTTCGGTGCCGCTGCTCATGATCGCCGGGCCTACGGTGTTCAAGGTAACGAAAGGGGTAGGGGCATTGGCGAGGAGGGCTTCTTCGTAGCGAATCAGCTGTTCCGATTCAGTCAGGCCACGGCCGCCGTATTCTTCAGGCCAGCCTACGGCGAGCATTTGATCTTTACCCTGCTGCAGGATCAGCTCTTTGTAGAGGTCGCCGCTTTCGGCATTGCGTAACTCCTCGTGATATTCCGGCTTGATCAGGTCGGTAAAATAGGCGCGGAATTCGCGGCGAAGTTCTTTCTGGGAATCGGTGTAGTCGACAAACATGAAAAGTTCCTCCAATCGGATTGCCACAATAATATTGAATTTGAATTCAAATTCAACTATTTTGTACCCATGAATCGCAGTGCTAAACCAGAACAAGCTGAGGGCAAGCCGCTTAGTGCCAAGGGTGAGAAGGCGCGTGCGCGCCTGATGGACGCTTGCATGGCAGTGCTCGAGCGCGAGGGTTATCACAAGATGCGCATTGCGGATGTCACCCGCGAAGCGGGTATGGCCCAGGGCTTGTTCTATCACTATTTCAAGGACCTCAAGTCCCTGACTGTCGAAGTGCTGACCAATTTTGCGCGTGCTATTCACGACCCGGCACTGGTGGAGCAGGACGTAGAAAAGGGCGACTGGTATGGCCGTATCTACGCCTACAACCTGCTGATCGTGAAGAACTATGCCCGCCGCCCCGGCGTCATGCGCTGCTTGCTGCAAATGGCAGATGAAGATTCTGAATTCTCGCAAATGCTGCGCGAGCAATACCGAGAACAATTGATGTGGCTGGTGAACCTGATGCCGGGTCTCTTTCCCGAGGTGACGTTTAAACGCCATCAGGCGCTGATGGTGGCCTATTCACTGGCAGGCATTGGTGAAGGACTGATCCGCGAATACTTTATCAACGAGAGCAAGACGCTGCGGGCGGCGAAACTCAGCGAAGCGGAATTCGCTGAATTGCTGACCACCATGTTTTATCGGGCCTTATTCCTCGAGCAGCCCGATCCAGACAAATTGACTTACACGAGCAACCTGGCCGGTATGGCCAGAACACACTGAGGCACCCAACCATGGATTTTCAGTTCAACGAAGATCAGAACGCCATTCGCGATTTGGCCCACCAGATTTTCACCGACCGTGCGACCGACGAATTCCTGTTGGAATTTTCGCGTACGGATGCGACCTACGATGACGACCTGTGGACGATACTGGCCGAGCAGGGGCTGTTGGGTATTGCGGTACCGGAAGCGGCTGGTGGTACCGGTCTGGGCCTGACGGAGCTGTGCCTGATCCTCGAGGAACAGGGGCGTCGCGTGGCGCCGGTTCCGGTTTACGCCAACCTGGTGCTGGCCGGCTTGCCGATTGCAGAGTTCGGCACGGAGTCGCAGCAGACGGAACTGTTGGGCGCCATGAGCGCGGGGCAGGCCAAGCTCAGTGCCGCCATCGCTGAAATCGCCATGAACAGCGCTATCGCTACGCAGGTGACAGCAACTCGTGACGGTGACAGCTGGCGGCTCGATGGCAGCAAAGCCATGGTGCCGGACGGCGCTGTAGCAGACTTTATTCTGGTGCCGGCCGTCACCGGCGGTAGCACCAGCGTATTCATCGTGCCCACGGCAGCTTCCGGTGTGACCGTGACCGCCGCCGAGGTTGGTATTAGCGGTGATCGTGCCGCACACCTGGCACTCGATGCCGTGGCTGTAGGAGGAGAAGCGCTACTGGGTAGCGAAGGGCAGGGCGAAGAGATCCTGACCTGGATTGAAGAGCGCGCCAATATCGGTCACTGCGCCATGCAACTGGGTGTTACTGAAGAGGCCATGAAGCGCACGGCCGAATATGTGAGCGAGCGCAAACAGTTTGGTATTTCCCTGGGCAGCTTTCAGGCCCTGGCCATGCGTATGGCCGACAGCTATATCGACGTCGAAGGTATTCGCTCAACTTACTGGCTGGCCCTGTGGCGTCTGAGCAATGGCCAGGATGCGCGGGCCGAAGTGCGCGCCGCCAAATGGTGGGCATGCGATGCAGCGCATCGCGTGGTCTGCACAGCGCAGCATCTGCACGGCGGTATGGGGGCAGACATCGAGTACCCGATTCATCGCTTCTATCTGCTGGCCAAGCAGATCAGCTTCATGCTGGGCAACGCCGGTCAGCAACTCGAACAGCTGGGTAAATTGCTGGCGGCAGACGACAGCCTGGGGTTCCGTGCGCTGGAGGTATAAGCGTGCTGTTTCCACATCACGCTTAGCGCCGGGGCAAGCTTATTGCCTCGGCATAGCCACATAGATCGGATAGGACCAGGCGCACTCCTGCGTCGGGGCCAGACATTCATCCTCAAACACTGTCCGGCAGTCCCCGTAGCAGGGGCCAATGTCGTTCACCTCACCTGTGGGATTGTGCACTGGGCGCAGATTATCTGCGTTAATCGCGGGGGTCGCCTCCTGTAGCGCGCGGACGCAGTACACAGCGTCGCGCTGGTCACGGGGGTAAACGGGACGCTGCAGGCGGCAGCATCGAGCGCAGACCCAAACCGGCAGCAGCGATCTTCAATAAGATCTGACACCGGTTCTCCCGGGTAGGCCCGGGACCGGATGCTCACCACTTCGATGGCGGCAATAATGTCCCGCTCGTCGGCGGGATTAAAGCACTCGCCGGCACAGAGATATTCCAGGCGTTCCGCAGAAAGCGCCGCGGTGTCGGCAGCCAAGGCAGAGGCCGAGCAGTTAATGGGCAGACTTAGTCAGGCACTCGAGCTAGACTGATGGCAGATGAGTTAAGCAGCAAGGTTAGTGCGTTTTGCTGCCGCCGCCCAGACGCTGGCGTAGATCCTGCTCAACTGTGTAAATCGTCGGTAGCAGCACCAGTGATACCAGTCCGCCAAATACGACACCCCAGGCCATGCTCATCACCATAGGGCGAATATAACTGTTGTCCCCCATAATGCCGTAGGCTGTCGGAAACAGGCCGACGGCGGTTGTGACAGACGTAATGAACACCGGCCGGAATCTCGCTGTAGCGACGTCGGCCACTTCGTGGATGGTCAGATAGCGCTGGAGTTCGCCGCGTCGGCGGTTCAGTGAGTGCATCATGATCAGCGAGTCGTTCACCAGTACGCCCATCAGCCCGATGATACCTGTTATGGCCATCATGCCCATCGACAGCCCCTGTACGCTGTAGCAGAGCACCACCCCGGTGAGGCCGAAGGGGATGCACAGGAAGATAAGCAGCGGTTGCGACAGCGAATTAAACAGGATGACGAGCGCCGCAAATATGGTGATCAGGCAAATAAGTGCTGCCTGCCCCAGATCCGTTAATGACTCTTCCATGTCGAGTTGCTCGCCACCCTGGACGATGCGCAGATCCGGATACTGCTCGCCCCAGGCCTGGTCTGCCATCCATCTTTTGAGTTCGGCGTTGACCTGGGCCACGCCGGCTTTGCGTGTGTCGACAATACCGAACACCGTGGTGGTGCGACGGCCGAAGTGATGCTTAATGCTGGCATCGCCCGGGCGCACGACAAAGTTGGCCACGGCATTGAGGAACACCGGTTCACCGCGCCCGTTAATAATGACCAGACGCTGCAGCGTTTCCAGCTGGTTTGCAGTGCCTGGTGCCATATTCAGTCGGTAGCGCACGCGCTCATCCAGCGTCTGCAGTTCATCGATGAGCAGCCCGTCCATGGCGACCGCAATGGCCTGGCTGACCTGGGTCACCGTCAGCCCACGCGACGCCAGCAAGGCGTGATTAATGTCCATATCAATTGTGTCTTTGCCGGGAAGGTAGCTGTTCCATTGGCTGGAAACGGCCGGATGCTCAGCGAGCCATTGCTCAATCTCAGCGGCTACATCGTAGCGGTAGTCGGCATTACTGATGACATCCACTTCGACCGGCTTGCCCGTGACGGGGAGGTCGGTCTGGGCCTCAACCTGGGCAGTGAAACCGTTTGCGCGCGGCGAAATTCGGGCCTGCAGTTGCTCCACCAGTACGTGGGTGCTGGTACCCGAGCTGCGCTGGCCCAGTGGCTGTAGCTGGATGGCGATTAGTGCCCAGGCTTCATTCATGCCCTCAACCGCGCCGTAGAAATCGGTATTGTGATGACCGATGACTGACGTGATGTTGCGCAGATCGATGGGATCGACCTGGGCGCGCAAATCTTCTTCGAGTGTCTGGACCACGGCGACGGTTTCTTCAAAACGACTGCCGGTGGGTAGCTCGACCTTGACGTAAATGGTGTCGATATCAAGATCCGGGTAAAGGCTGAAAGGGATCGTCATGGCGCCGACCGCAACTATGGCGGAGAACGCGGACAAAAACACCGCCAGGGTGATGGCTCGCCGTTTCAGGCAGACATCGATCAGGCGCTGGTAGAGCTCGCGTAAACGATTAAACCCGGAACGTTCCACAGGTTTGATATGCGCGGGAATGTGGGCCAGGTGCCCCGGTAGAATACACAGCGATTCGAACAGGGAAGCCAGCAGCAGGACGATTACTGCCATGGGAAAGGGTTTGAGGAATTCTCCATTGGCGCTACCAATGAATAGCAGCGGCGCAAAGGCCAGCATGGTGGTGAGCGCGCTGAATATCACCGGTTGGGCCATTTGTCCCGCGCCGTTCACCGCAGCGTCCAGAGGCGCGAGCCCGGCCTGTCGCAGGCGCTTGGTGTTTTCGCTGACCACCACCGCGTCGTCCACCAGTATGCCCAGCATCAGGATGATGGCCGTTAGGGTCATGACGTTAATGGTGACATCGATGGCCGACAGCAGTAGGAAGCTGAGGCATACGGCAAACGGCAGGCCGATAGCCGCCCAGATCGCAAACCGGATATGCAGGAAGTAGTGGAGCAGCCCGAAAACCATGATCAGGCCCAGTATGGCGTTGCCGGTGAGCACCTGCAGTACGTTCATGGTGAGCCGTGACACATCGGCTACCATGACCGCCTCAACACCCGGGGGCAGCGTCAGCGAATCAATATGAGCGCGCATGGCCGCGGCGGTATGAACCTCATCTGACCGCGCTTTCTTGAGTGCCTGCAGAGCGATGCTCATACGGCCATCGACCCGGGTCTGCACTTCCCAGTCTTCAAAGTCTTCGACGATGGTTGCAACGTCGCGCAAGTAGACAGCGTTGCCGGGCGAGCCTGCGCGTAACAATGTGTCGCGCACATCGACGGGGTTGTCGAACTGACCAACCACCACCACGTTCTTTTCCACCAGAAATGAATCGACAGCGCCGCCGCTCTGGCGCTGATTCCTGGCCTGGATTGCGACAATAATTTCATCGTGGCTAATGCCCAGTGCCGCCAGTTTTTCAAGTAGTAGCTGGATGCGCACTTCCGGGCGGCGGTAGCCGATTTTCTTGACGCTGGCGATGCCCTCAACCACCCTCATCGACTCGGCGACATTGCGTGCTACTTCACGCAGGGTGACTTCCGGTACGTCACCCGTAATATGCACTTCCATGATGGGTGTGAGCAGGGTGGACACTTCTTCCAGTTGCGGTTTTTCCAAAAGATCTTGCGGCAGCCGGGTTTCAGCGCGATCAACCGCGCGCTGAATGTCGCGCATAATCTGGTGCCGCTCGGCGTCCTCGAGATCCAGAGTGAGCGTAATCAGCGAGACGTTTTCCATCGAACGGGACGTCATCTTCTTGACGCCGTCGACCTCGAGCAGCTCTTCCTCCAGGGGCAGGGTGAGGGTGAGTTCGACTTCCTCCGCGCCCGCACCGGCCTTAATCGTGGTGATGTTGAGGATGCCCATGTCGACCTTGGGGTTGTACTCGTACCGCATGTCGGCGATGGTGAGGAAGCCCAGCACGAACACCAGGCCCATGATCAGGTTGACCAGCAGTGGACGATGGGCGAACCAGCTAATAATGGCGACCATGTTCTACTTACCTTTGCAGGGCAGTGATTGCAGCACCTTCGACAACAAATGCGTGGCCGTCGACAATGACTTCTTCATTGGGGGCCAGTCCCGCCAGAATTTGCAGGTGATTGGCCAGGCCGGTTGCGAGAACCGGCTCCCGCATGCGGGCAACGCCTTCCTCGACGACAAACACTACTTTGCGCCGGGCCCTGTCCACGAGAGCCTGCTCTGGGAGAATCAATACATCGTCTACCGGTCGCGTCTGCATGGTGGCAGTGGCGGTCATGCCCGGACGTAGCTGGGCGTCCGGGCTATTGAGCAGCAGTTTGACGGGATAGTTGCCAGTATTCTTGTCCGCCGCAACCCCAAGCCACTCAATGGTTGCAGGATAGCTCTGTCCCGGCAGTGCGGAAGCAATGATGGTCGCAGCATTACCTGCATACAGCAGGAGTACGTCTGTTTCACTGACCCAGGTCTGCATGCGCAGACCGCCGCTGAGCTGCAGCGTGACCAGGGTCTCGCCGGCTCGCACCGGTTCGCCTGATTCCACGGCCTGAATATCGACCTGGCCATTGGCCGGACTATAGATGCGGGTGTCTTCGAGATGGCGTTGGGCCAATTCGTGCGCGGCAACGGCCCGCTGGTAGCGTGCCGAGGCGCTATCCAGAGCGACTTTGGCGCTGTCCAAAGCTTCGACAGAGATGGTGTTGCTGGCGGCCAGGTTGGATCTTCTCGCGAGTTTCTGGCTGGCATCATCCAGTTGCGCCTTGGCTTCTTCCAGTGCCTTGCTGGCCTGGGTTAATGCCAGTTCGCTTTTTCGCGGGTCCAGTTCCAGCAGTAATTGACCGACGCTGACTTCATCCCCTTCATCGACATAGACAGCTTTGACGGTGCCGGATAGCTCCGCAGCAATGCTGACTTCCTCGAGTGCTTCGATCACGCCGAAGCTGGCCACATTGCCCTGCCATGTAGTAGGTTGCAGGGTCACTGTGCGTACCGTCACCTCGGTAGCATCTGGCGTGTTGCTGGTGGCAGTCTCGTCCGCGCCGCAAGCTGCCAGCAACGCTGTGAGGCAGACCGTGATGAGGCGGATGGTGCCTGAGCATAGGCAGCTGTTATTCATCTGCCGGCCGTGCTTGTTTGTTATTCGCATTCGCAATGATTCCGCTGGTGACAGTGTGCTGGGCCAATATACAGGCTACCTGCGCGCGCGTGAAATCGTACTGTCACCTGAGGCCATTTTTCATGAGGCCAGGTGTGCAGGCCTAACGATTGAGGCTAAACCAACGATAGGATTCCCAGTACAGTGGCGTAGCGCGCGGTTTTGCCCAGGGCAGTTAACGCAATAAAGAGCGGGAAAGGCACGCGCATCACGCCTGCGATAAAGGTCAGCGGGTCGCCGATAATCGGCAGCCAGGCCAGCAGCAGCGACCAGACGCCCCAGCGATTAAACCAGCGCTGGGCGCCGGACAAAGAGTCTGTCTTGAATGGAAACCAGCTGCGCTCCTTGAAGTGCAGCAGGTATCGCCCCAGCAACCAGTTGACGGCCGCCCCCAGCGTATTGCCCAGCGATGCCCAGAACAGGAGATGCCAGGGATTGTAGCCGGCGCTTAGCAAACCGGCGAACACAATTTCGGAATAGGCCGGCAGCAGAGTCGCGGCGATAAACGCACCGAAGAACAGGCCGAGATAAGCCGTCATGCCCTGGCCCCGCCGCGTCTAGCTCAGTAGGGCGCGTCGCCGTCTATGGTAATCCGTTCCATACGGCGGTGTGCCGGGAAGTAATCATTGATCGGCCGGTGCTGCGTGCAACGATTGTCCCAGATGGCGAGGCAATCTGGCCCCCACTGGAAACGACAGGTGAATTCGTCGGTGGTGACGTGCGCAAACAGGAACGCCAGCAGTGCATCGCTTTCCGCCGGCCACAATCCTTCAATGTGAGTGGTGAACAGTGAATTGACGAAGATGGCTTTGTTGCCAGTTTCAGGGTGTGTGCGAATCACCGGGTGCCGCACGGGCGGATGGGCAGCGATGGCGTCAGCAAGGCGCTCTGGGCCACCGGGCTCTGCCAGACTTTCTTTAAAGCCAAATCGAAAATCGTGTACCGCGGTGAGGCCGCCCAGGAAGTTCTGCATCACCGGCGACAGCGCATCATAGGCGGCAGTCATGCTGGACCACAGCGTGTCGCCGCCCTTGGGTGGTAGGATCACTGACTTCAGCATAGTCGCCATCGGCGGCGTGGGGCTGTAGGTCATGTCTGTGTGCCAGGCTTCGATTTTGGTGGGCTTGTCCGGCGTACTTTCCAGAATGGTGATCTCAGGGAAGCCCGCCACGGTTTCGTAGGCGGGGTGCGTCTGTACCGGACCAAATGACAAGGCCAGGGCTTTCATATTCTCCGGGGAGATGTTGCTGTCGCGGAAGAAGATCACCTGATACTCATTCAGCAGTTTGCGAATGCGCAGAAAATCCTCGTCGTTGAGGGTCACTGACAGGTCGATGCCGCAAATTTCGGCACCAATGGCACCTGCGCTCGGTTTGATGTCTAGCATGGGGTAGGGGTCTCATAACAATAGCGCATATGTTAGCACCGTAGCAGGGTACATGAGGAGGTATCAGCTTGAACCGGGCAGGGAAATACGCACGCAAAGACCCTTTCGACCGTTGTGCGCGGAAATCTCACCGCCGTGCAATTCGACAGCGCGGCGGGCTATGGACAGCCCCAGACCGTGGCCGCCGCTTTCGCGCTGGCGTGCCTCGTCAACGCGATAGAACTCATCAAATATACGACCCAGTTTATTGTCGGGTAGCCCGGGTCTTTTGTCTTCGATAGCAATCAGGAAATTTTGGCCTTCTCGATGCAGATGGCACCGGTCTGGCCAACACGTTCACAGCAGCAGGTATCGAGCTGGCCTAGCGCCGGTTGGTGTTGATTTGTCGCCTGGCTTGAAAACGACAATGTTTGCGGTGCGTGCGCCCGAAGGCGCGTGGCTGGAGTTTTCCCAGTTGGCCGGGGCTCATTGAGCGTGTCGACCAGCAGCGACTGCAGCTGGGTTTCAAAAAACGCGGAGGGAATTTCTTCAGGTAGACAACGTCCTTGTCGTGATCGATGTTGAGTCGATCGTCAAACTCGGAGCGCTCAAGTTGAACTTGATGTTCTGTAGGGAATCCGGCGTATCGGTGCATGTGCCCCAGATGCCCGCGTCTTCCCGGGAATCCATGTAGGCAACATGGTCTTTCTTGGGGTCGATGGTTACCAGCACGGCCTTGTTGCCAAACCCGAAGCGCTTGCGCGCGGGGTTACTGATCACGTCGTGGTAAATTTCTCGGGCGGTCTTGTCCGATAGTTCCATGGGTGTTCCTTAGTCCCCGTCACCGCATTGGGTGACGAACGTGTTAAGGATCATAGCTATGAAGGCGTCCTGTCGGCTCGCGCCATGTGTATGTCGATTGTGCACGACGATGTTGAGGGTTTGGCGGATGCATTCCGCTATGGCCACTCCTATCCGTCATAGCGCGAACATCTTGCTTATGAATGCAACAGCATGCAGTTGGATGAATTTGCATTCGCCCATAATGCGGCTTAGACCAGTGAGTATCTGGCGCCGAAGTTTGGTCGCCGGGTGCAGGTCACTATTGAGCAGGTAGGCAGCCTGGAGGATTAGGGCTGGCTTTGATTCGCACAGTACTGGCGCTGGGCGTGCCTCTCGGTGCATAGTGTTCCCCGCATTCCAGTGGGGAACATGCCGTGAGTACGTTCAGTTTTTCAGAACAGCAGTGTCTGGATTTTGTCGAGCTTTCGCCGCAGGCCGTCGGTGCGCATGACTGGCCGGCCTGGCGGGATCTTTTCGCCCGCTATAGCCTGGTAGAGGATCCTGTGGGGGCACTCCCTTGTGTGCGACGCCCCGGGGATGATCCGGAGCGCGAGCCGCTCGCACGCTTTTATCGCACGTTTATCGCTCCCAACGCGGTGTCTTTTGAGGTGCATCGCGACACGGTATGTGGCCAGCATGTCTGGCGCGACCTGGATATTCATATCACGCTGCCCTCCGGGGCGAGCGTGGTGACGCCGACCCATCTCTGCTATGAACTTGTCGAGGAAGCCGGCCAGCTGCGTATATTTCGTCTGGCCGCTTACTGGGAGCTACTGACGACCGCACGCAGCCAGTCCGGCGGGGCTGGCGCACTGTGGCGCATGTTGCGCGAAATGGGTCCTCGGGGCGTCGCAGGTTATATGCGTGGCCTCGGTGGTGTTGGCGATAAGGGTAAGGGCAGGGTGACGGCTTTGCAGCGCCGCCTTGATGCGGGGCAACCGCTTGATGATCTCTTCACCGGCGCAGTTGATGCGCCCGTAACACTAGACGCTCAGGCCAAGCTGCTCAGCATCGACGCCTTTCGGGAGCAGGTGCGCGAGGTGCGATTGAGTAAGCTGCTCGCCGCTGGCCAGTATGTCTCGGCAACGGCTCAAATTAACTGGCGCGATCAGGAACTTCACGGCGTGGCTTTGTTTCGCTTGCATCCTGCTTCGTTGGCGGTAGAGTCGCTGGACTTTTACTGTCAGCCACGGCCTGCATCTGAATGAAACCCAATATTGTGATTGTCGCGACCGGCGGCACTATCGCCGGCGCCGGCGATTCAGGCACCCGCGCCGGTTATGCCTCCGGACAGCTCGGTGTGGAACAGCTGCTTGAGGCGGTGCCACAACTGTCCGAGCTGGCCGAGGTGCGCGGTGAACAGCTGATGAGCCTGGGCAGCCAGGACATGGACGGCGCGTCCTGGTTAAAGCTCGCGCAGTGCGTTGCCGCGTTACAGGACGCACCGGATGTGGATGGCATCGTCATCACCCACGGGACCGATACCATCGAAGAGACGGCCTATTTTCTCAACCTGGTGATTCAGGGAAGCAAGACTGTGGTGATGACGGCAGCGATGCGACCGGCGACCGCACTTTCAGCCGACGGTCCGCTCAACATTTTCAATGCCGTTGCCGTCGCTGCCGACCCCGCCAGTGCCGACCGCGGTGTGTTGGTGGTGATTAATGACAATATCCACGGTGCCAGGGGCATGACCAAGTCTTCAACCACCGATGTGCAGACGTTTGTTTCGCCGGGCCGCGGATTGATGGGCGAAACGCACTACGGCCAGAATCGCTACTTTCGCCAACCTTACAAGCGGCACACCCGGGAGTCGGAGTTTTCCGTCGCGGGGTTGGATACCTTGCCCCGGGTAGATGTGGTTTTCGTCAGTGCAGGTGCTTCGCCCGATCTGCTCGACGATGCTGTGGCTCGAGGCGCCAGGGGGTTGGTATTGGCAGGCGTGGGTAACGGCAACATGACCACCGCGATGTTGGGCGCCGTGGAGCGTGCTGTGCAACAGGGCGTGGTGGTGGTCAGGTCAACCCGGGTGAGTACCGGCGTCGTGGGTCGCAATATTGAGATTGACGATGATGCCCTGGGTACGGTGGCCTCCGGTGAGCTTAATCCAGCCCAGGCGCGGGTGCTGCTGAAACTGGTGCTGTGTAAGACGTCAGATCCGGCTCAGGTACAACACTATTTTGACCACTACTGAACTCCCTAAAACGCTGCCCGTCCTCTTCCAGGATGAGTATGTGGTCGCCGTGGATAAGCCCAGCGGACTGCTGGTTCACCGCAGCCCGATAGACCGCCACGAAACCCGCTTTGCCCTGCAATTGGTGCGCGACCAGATCGGACAGCGCGTGTATCCCGTGCATCGCCTGGACAAGCCCACCTCCGGTGTTCTGTTATTTGCCTTGAACTCCGAGGTGGCTCGAGCATTGTCAGACCAGTTTGCTGCCCACAGTGTCGCTAAACGGTATCTGGCGGTGGTGCGCGGTTATTGCCCTGAATACGGTGAAATCGATCACCCGATTACCGACAAGCCCGACAAAATTGCCGACCGCAATCGCACCCAACCGCGCCCGGCGCAACCGGCGCTGACGCGCTATGAGCGCCTCGCCACGGTTGAGATTCCCCACGTCGTTGAGCGCTATCCGCAAACGCGTTACTCGCTGGTGGCGCTCGATCCGGTTCAGGGGCGCAAGCACCAGTTGCGGCGCCATATGAAACACCTGGGCTATCCCATTATCGGCGACGCCAAATACGGTAAGGGTGTGCACAATCGCTTCTTTGCTAGCGAGTATGGCTGTGATCGCCTGCTGCTCGCCTGTACGACCATGGAGATACGGCATCCCGTGACCGATGATGCGCTGCTATTACGCGCCGGGCTGGGGCCACGCTTTAAACGGGTGTTGCAGGCGTTTGGCTGGGAGAAGGCGGCTGTGGCTTCACTGTAGAGAGTGGGATTTACCGTGGTGAGGCCTTATAATCGCGGCCTTTTCCCTAGATCCCGGATTCATCATGACTGTACGTACTCGTGTCGCCCCGTCGCCCACTGGCGATCCCCACGTAGGCACCGCCTATATTGCGCTGTTCAACATGTGCTTTGCCCGTGCCCATGGCGGCCAGTTTCTGTTGCGTATCGAAGATACCGACCAGACCCGCAGTACCCCTGAATCGGAGCAGGCAATTCTCGACTCCCTGCGCTGGCTGGGCCTGGAGTGGGACGAAGGCCCCGATGTAGGTGGCGACAACGGCCCCTATCGCCAGAGTGAGCGCATGGAAATTTACGGTCAGTACGCCCACCAGCTGGTGGACGATGGCAAGGCGTTTATCTGCTACCGCACTGCCGATGAGCTGAACGAATTGCGCGAGGCCAAGCGCGAGTCCGGCGATGTGAACGCGCTCAAGCCCTCTGACCTGATGCTGCCCGAAGACGAGGTGGTCCGCCGCCGCAACGCGGGTGAGCCCTATGTGATTCGCATGATCGTGCCTGAGGAAGAGGGCGCCTGCGAGGTCGACGATATGCTGCGTGGCACCATCGAGCTGGACTGGAGCATGATTGATGCGCAGATCCTGCTGAAGTCAGATGGTATGCCCACCTATCACCTGGCCAACGTGGTCGACGATCACCTCATGGGTATTACCCATGTGCTGCGCGGCGAGGAGTGGATTAACTCCGCGCCCAAGCACAAGCTGCTGTATGAGTACTTCGGTTGGGATATGCCACAACTGTGCCACCTGCCGCTGCTGCGCAACCCGGATAAGTCCAAGCTCTCCAAACGCAAGAACCCCACCAGCATTCTCTACTACCAGCGCATGGGTTTCCTGCCTGAAGCGCTGCTGAATTATCTCGGACGTATGGGTTGGTCCATGCCGGACGAAAGCGAGAAATTCTCACTGCAGCAAATGCAGGATAACTTCGATATTCAGCGTGTGTCGCTCGGTGGCCCCATTTTTGATGTGGAGAAACTATCGTGGCTCAACGGTATGTGGATCCGCGAAGACCTCAACGAGCAACAACTGGCTGAGCGCCTGGTGGCCTGGGCCTTCAACGAAGAGAACCTGCTCAAGGTGTTGCCTCACGCGCAGAAGCGCATGGAAACCCTCAGCGATTTCGCGCCGCTGGCGGCTTTCCTGGTATCCGGGACCTTGCCCATTAACGAAGAGAGCTTTGCCGGTGTGAAAGGCGAGCGCGAAGATGTGGTGAAAGGTCTACAATTTGCGCTGTGGAAGATGGAAGCGCTGCAGCAGTGGAATCGCGACAACATCTGGAACGAGCTCAAGGCTGTCGCCGACGCCCTGGGCGTGAAGGTAAAAGACTTTCTGGCGCCCATTTTCGTGGCGATTGCCGGCACCAGCGCCTCGTTCTCCGTTGTTGATTCCATGGAGCTGATTGGCCCCGACATGAGCCGCGCGCGTTTGCGTCAGGCCATTGGCGTGCTCGGCGGTGTGTCGAAGAAGGGCATGAAGCGCCTGGAAAAGGAATATCAAACCCTGTAACGGAGGCCCGATGCTGGCGACATCTTTTGTTTCTACCCTGATAAGGGCAACCAACGGTATTCAGAGCCGGCCAGCGCCGGCCAAGCCCGAGCAGCTTCTGCAGCTCTACGATATCGAGAATTGCCCTTACTGCCGGCTGGTGCGCGAGGCACTGACTGAGCTGGACCTGGATGTGCTGATACTGCCGTGCCCCAAGAACGGTGAGCGCTTCCGGCCTGAGTTGGTGGAGCGGGGTGGCAGAGCCCAGTTTCCCTACCTCGTCGACCCGAATACCGGTGTCGAAATGTATGAGTCACTGGACATCGTCAACTACCTGTTTGAAACCTATGGTGCAGGCAAGCGCCCCCTCAAGTGGAAGCTCGGTGGTTTGCAGACGTTTGGCTCCATGCTGGCCAGCGCGCCGCGCATCAGTAGGGGTATGCAGGCTCGCACCGGCGCGCTGCCCGCGGAACTTCTCGAACTCTACAGCTTCGAAAGCAGCCCCTATGCGCGGCTGGTGCGAGAAGAGCTGTGCGCACTGGAAATACCCTACATTGTGCGCAATTGCGGCCGTACCATGGCCAGCGAGTGGCTGTTACCGCCGGTGCGCAGTGCGTTCAATATCACCCCTGACAGCGAGCTCGAGAATCGCCGCAATCTGCAGGCGCGTGAAGGTCGACTCTCGATTCCCTACCTTGTGGATCCGAATACGGATAGCGGCTTGTTTGAGTCGGCAGATATTCTCAACCATCTGCAAGTCCACTACGGTCAGTAGCGACACCGCGCATGTCAATCAGCGTCTTTGATCTGTTCAAAATCGGTATTGGCCCTTCCAGCTCACACACGGTCGGCCCGATGCATGCGGCCCGTCACTTTGCACTGCGCCTCGCCGCCGAGCAGAGCCTGTCCCAGTGTCAGCGCATCAGTGCCGAGCTCTATGGCTCCCTGGGCGCGACGGGCGCTGGCCACGGCTCACCCAAGGCCATTCTGATGGGGCTGGAGGGAGAAACACCCGAAGGCGTTGAAGTGGCGAGTATTGCCGAGCGCGTAGCGGCCATTCGTGAGGGTGGGCGACTCAATATTCTGGGCCAGCACGCCATTGACTTCAGCTACCGCGATGACCTGGTCATGCACCGCAATGAATCGCTGCCGTACCACGCTAATGGTATGCAGTTCTCCGCGTTTGATGGCGCCGGCGAGTTATTGAGCAGGGCGGTGTTCTATTCCGTGGGCGGGGGCTTTGTTGTCGACGAGACCGCTGCGGGCGAAGACGCGATTACTCAGGACCAGACGCCACTGCCATACCCCTTCAGCACCGCTGAGGAACTCCTGCAACAGTGCCGTGAGCACGGCCTGTCGATCAGCGCACTCATGATGGCCAATGAACTGGCCTGGCGCAGCGACGCGGAGATCAAAGAGCAGCTTTTGGGTATCTGGCGCGTCATGGACGCCTGTATTGCCACTGGTGTTGCCACCGAGGGTATTATGCCGGGTGGCCTCAAGGTGAAACGCCGGGCGGCGCAATTGCATCGCCAGCTCAAGAGCGAGCAGCAACCATTGGGCGATGCATCCCTGAACACCATGGATTGGGTCACGCTGTATGCGCTGGCCGTTAATGAGGAAAACGCCGCAGGTGGTCGCATTGTGACTGCGCCCACCAACGGCGCGGCCGGGATTATCCCCGCGGTGCTCAAGTATTATCTCGACCACTGCAGCGGCTCCTCCGAAGACGATGTTGT